>CBDHYJ010000026.1:0-58386 GCA_965275905.1 Hyphomicrobiales bacterium
TTGGCCTGGCGGCTGTGCCAGACGGCTGTCACGCGGATCCGGGAACTGGAGAACGAGGTCGGCTGTTTCTTCGACCGTAATCCGGACGGCACGCTGCACCAGAAGGCGTTCGCCGGACAGACTTTCGACCGGACGGTGCACAAGGGCGATCTGACCGGCATCGAGATCATCAACCGGCTGATGGAACAGGTCCTGGCCGCGCCCGTCGACCGGCTCGAGGATCATCGCGCGATCGCGCTCGTCACCGACAGTTCCGGCAAGACGATCTCCGGCGTGCTCATGATCGATATGCGTACCGGTGACTTCCGGTTCGTTCAGGCCAAGGCGGTCCTGATGGCGACGGGCGGCGGGCCGACCATGTACCGCTATCACACGCCCTCGGGCGACAAGTCCATGGATGGTCTCGCAATGGCGCTGCGGGCCGGGCTTTCGTTGCGCGACATGGAAATGGTGCAGTTCCATCCGACCGGCCTGCTCGCCGGTCCCGATACGCGGATGACGGGCACGGTGCTGGAGGAGGGGCTGCGCGGGGCGGGCGGATACCTGCTTGACGGTGATGGCCGGCGCTTCATGTTCGATTATGACGAGGCCGGCGAGCGCGCGACCCGCGATATTGTCAGCCGTGGTATCTACGAGGAGATGCGCCGGGGCAATACGACGCCGTCTGGCGGGGTCTATATCGAGATGAAGCATCTGGGACCTGAGGATGTGCGCAGGCGTTTCGCCGGCATGGTGAGGCGCTGCGCGGACTGCGGCTTCAATCTCGCCGGCGGCCGGGTCGAGGTGGTGCCGACCGCGCACTACCTGATGGGCGGCGTGATCTGCGACGTCGACACGAGGACGGCGATCGAGGGCCTGTTCGTTGCCGGCGAGGATGCCGGCGGCGTCCATGGCGCCAACCGTCTCGGCGGCAACGGGGTTGCGAATTCGACCGTCTACGGCGGCATTGCCGGCGATGTCATGGCCGTGCACGCAGCCAGCCAGTCGGGATGGGTCGAACCGGATCGCGAGCAGATCGACAGCGGTATCGGCCGCGCGCTGCACCCGTTCGGCAAGCCGGAGGGCGATATCGCGGCACTGCGGGACCGGCTGATGGACGCCATGTGGGATTATGTCGGCGTGATGCGCTCGGGCTTCGGTCTTGTCGAAGGCCTGACTGATTTGCGCATGATCGGATCCGAGCTGCTTGAGACGGGCATCGGGGCCGGCGACAGGGTGTTCAACCTGACCTGGCACGACTGGCTCAACCTGCAGAGCCTGGTCGAGACCAGCGAAGCGATTGCCATTGCCGCGCAGGCGCGCGAGAATTCACGCGGCGCGCACTATCGGGAGGATTTCCCCGAGACCGGGGATCTGGAAGGGTCGTATTTCACGACCGTGAAGCGCAAGGGTGAGCGGCTGGTTGCCGACCGTGCACCGGTGGAGTTCTCCATCGTCAGGCCGGGCGAAAGCCTGATCCGCGAAAAGCCGATGCCCGCAGAAGCCGCCCCCATGGAGGGCCAGTCATGATTTCAAAAGAGACCGTCGAAAGCACAGCGGAAACGCTCATGGACAAGGCCGCGATCGAGATTCCGGACGACTATCTCGAAGGCCTGAGGGCGCAGGCCAATGTCGAGGACGGCGACCTGTCGTCCTTCGTGCTCCAGGCGATGCTCGAGAACTACGAGGCCGCCAAGGAAGACCGCCGCGCCATGTGCGCCGACACCGGCGTGCCGCGATGGTTCGTCAAGATGGCCAACGGTGCGACGCTCGACGGAGGACCGGTGGCGGTCGAAACCGCGCTGCGGCGCGCCACGGCCCAGGCCACGAACGGCGTGCCGCTGCGCCCCAACCGGGTGCATCCCCTCTGGCGCACCGATCACAACAACAATGTCGGCATCAACGCGCCGGAGATCGAGTGGAGCTTCGAACCGGAAGGCGACTGGATCGAACTGACCACCGTGCACAAGGGCGGCCTGTTCGGAACCGACTACCGGATGCTGTTCCCGGGCGACGGTATCGAAGGTATCAAGCGGTTCTATCTCGACACGCTGGTCGCGTTCGGCAAGCGCGGCCTGGCCTGTCAGCCCGCCATCGTCGGGATCGGGCTTGGCGGATCGAAGGACACCTGCGTCGTTCTCGGCAAGCAGGCGGCATGCCTGCGCACGGTGGGCGACCGCAATCCGGACCCGAAGATCGCCGCGCTCGAAGAGGAGTTCATCGAGCTCGGCAACAATATCGGCATGGGCCCGATGGGCTTCGTCGGCAAATCCATGGTCATCGACTGCCATATCGAGGTCGGTTATTGCCATACCGGCGGCATGCCCATGAGCGTGCACACCTTCTGCCTGTCGTCGCGCCGCGCCTGCGCACGCATCCACGCCGACGGCAGGGTCGAATACCGCACGGATCCAAACTGGTTCACCCCCTATATGCGCCGGGAGACGGTCGAATGGTCGCCACAGGAAAGCTCAAAACAGTTCGCCTGACGGTTCCGGTCAAGCCGGAGGATCTGGAAGGCCTGGAGATCGGCACGGTCGTCTATCTGGACGGCGTGGTCTATACGGGGCGCGAAGGCGTCTACAAGCGCGCCGTCGAGGACGGCTTTGCGCTGCCGGAAGGGCTGCCGGAGATCAGCAATGTCAATTTCCACTGCTCACCCGCGGTGGCCGAGCGCGAGGACGGGACCTTCGACCTCGGCGCGGTGACCGCGACCGCTTCGTTCCGCTTTTCCAAGTGGCTCGAGCGCTGGTTCGAGTTGTCCGACGCAAAGATCGTGATCGGCAAGGGCGGCATGAACCCGGATGATTACCGGCGCTATTTCGTGCCCCAGGGCGCGGTCTACCTGACCACGGTCGGCTACGGCACGGGCGCGCTGCTGGGCCGCGGCGTGAAGACGGTCCGCGACGTGCACTGGCTCGACGAGCTGGGTCTCGCCCAGGCCATGTGGGTGCTGGAGGTGGAAAATTTCGGTCCGTTCATCGTCGAGAGCGATCTCGCCGGCAACAGCCTCTTCGAGCGCGAGAACGCCAAGATTGCCGAAGGCCTCGACGAGGTCTACGAGGGGACGCGCCCGGCGATCATGGCGCGCTACGGCGAGACCGACGACCGCACCGACGAATTGATCTGACGGCGGCGACAAAGTGGCGGGCGGGTTTCACCATTCAAGTCTGCCTGATTGTCACCCTCGGGCTTGACCTGCGGGTCTCCTTGCGGCCGGCCAGATGCCCGTGTCGAGCACGAGCATGACAGTTACAGGGTAAGCACGTTTCGGGTGGCTCCACTCACGGTCAGGGCACATCTTTGGTGACCTCGCATCAGCCAAGGGAGCGTCCGCCATGACCGCCATCAAGTTTCTTGCCATGCCCACCGAGATTGCCCGTGCCCTTCAGGCCGGAGCGCCGGACGCCAACGGGCAGATACCGGAACGCGCAATCTCCGACGGAAGCGGCAATCCGTGCCGGCACTGCATGCAGTACATCGCGGGAGGCGACGAGATGCTGATCTTGTCGTATCGGCCGTTCAATGAGGCTCAGCCTTACGCGGAAACCGGCCCGGTGTTCCTGCATGCCAGCCCGTGCGAACGCCATGAGGAACGGCCGGAGACGCCGGACTACCTGCTCGGCCGCGAGACCGCCATCGTCAGAGGCTACACCGACCGGAACCGCATTCTCTACGGCACCGGCAAGGTGGTCCCGACGGCCGAAATCGCGTCGACATGCGCCACGCTGTTCGAAAACCCGGATGTCGCCTATGCCCATGTGCGCTCGTCGACCAACAACTGCTTCCACTGCCGTGTGGAACGGGAGATGTGAGCGGCAATCGATCCGGTCCAGTGCCGTTCCCGCAAGGAACTTTACGGCCGGACTTCAGGCTCCGTAGGTGCGTTTGGCCTCGGCGCGCCCGGCATGCAGAACCAGTTCGGTATAGCCGTTGGGCTGTTCGCGGCCCTTGAAAACCAGGTCGCAGGCGGCCTTGAAGGCGACCGAGGCGTCGAAGTCGTCCGCCATGGGCCGGTAGAGCGGGTCACCGGCATTCTGCGTATCGACGACCGCTGCCATGCGCCTCATGGTTTCCATGACCTGGTCATGGGTGCAGACGCCGTGATGCAGCCAGTTGGCAATGTGCTGGCTCGAGATCCTGAGCGTCGCCCGGTCCTCCATCAGGCCGACATTGTTGATGTCGGGGACCTTGGAGCAGCCGACGCCCTGGTCGATCCAGCGCACGACATAGCCGAGAATGCCCTGCGCATTGTTGTCGAGTTCGTCCTGGATATCGTCAGGAGTCCAGTTCGGGCGCGGTGCCAGCGGCACGGACAGGATGTCGTCGAGACTCGCGCGCCCGCGATCCTTTATGGCGTTCTGGCGTTCGCCGACGCTGACACGGTGATAGTGGGTCGCATGCAGGGTGGCGGCCGTCGGGGAGGGCACCCATGCCGTGTTTGCGCCGGCTTCCGGATGGCCGATCTTGGTCTCGAGCATGTCCGCCATGCGGTCCGGCATGGCCCACATGCCCTTACCGATCTGGGCATGGCCCTGGAGGCCGCATTCAAGACCGACATCGACGTTCCAGTCCTCGTAGGCCGCGATCCAGGGCGCGGCTTTCATGTCGCCCTTGCGGATCATCGGCCCGGCTTCCATGGCGGTGTGAATTTCGTCGCCCGTGCGGTCGAGGAAGCCGGTGTTGATGAACACGACACGGTCGGCGGCGGCACGGATGCACTCCTTGAGGTTCACGGTTGTGCGCCGCTCCTCGTCCATGATGCCCATCTTGAGCGTGAAGCGGTCCAGGTTCAGTGCGTCTTCCGCGGCGGCGAACATTTCGTCGACGAAGGCGACTTCCTCCGGCCCGTGCATCTTTGGCTTGACGATGTAGACGGAACCGGTGCGGCTGTTTCTGAATTTGCCGTTGCGGTCGAGGTCGTGTTTTGCTGCCACGCCTGTGATCATGAGGTCAAGCAGACCTTCGGGGATGACGTTGCCCGCCTCGTCCAGCACGGCATCGGTCTGCATCAGCTCGCCGCAATTGCGCACCAGCATGAGACTGCGGCCATGCAGGTGGAGCGGCGTGCCGTCGGGTGCCGTGTATTCGCGATCGGCCTTGAGCCGGCGCTCGATCGTGCTGCCGCCTTTCTCGAGCGATGCGGTGAGGTCGCCTTTCATGAGACCGAGCCAGTTGCGATAGACAAGGACCTTGTCCTGCGCATCGACCGCGGCGACCGAGTCTTCGCAGTCCATGATGGTCGTGACCGCAGATTCCAGGATGACGTCGGATATGCCGGCCGGATCGCTGCGTCCGATCTCGCTGTCGCGGTGAACGACGATTTCAAGATGCAGCCCGTTGTTGACCAGGAGAATGCCCGAGGGTTCGGACGGGTCGCCCCGGTACCCGGAGAAGCCGGCCGGATCCTTCAGTCCGGTTGTCAGCCCGCCATTCAGGAACACCGTCAGTGCGCCGTCCACGACAGCGTACCCCGTCACTTCCGCATGGGTGCCGCGCTCCAGGGGTGCGGCCTCGTCGAGCAGGGCCTTGGCATAGGCGATGACGCGGGCGCCGCGCACCGGGTTGTAGGCGCCGCCGCGTTCCGCGCCGCCGTCCTCGGCAATGGCATCAGTGCCGTAAAGCGCGTCGTAGAGACTGCCCCAACGGGCATTCGCGGCATTGAGCGCGTATCGTGCGTTGTTGACCGGCACGACAAGCTGGGGGCCGGCGATATGCGCGATCTCATCGTCCACGTTGCCCGTTGTCACGGCAAACGCATCGCCTTCCGGCAGCAGATAGCCAATGTCCCGGAGGAATGCCTTGTAGGCGTCGAAATCGAAGGCGCCGTCACGGTGCTCCCGGTGCCAGTCGTCGATCTTCGCCTGCATCGCGTCCCGGGTCGCCAGCAGTTCCCTGTTGCGCGGGGCGAACGTCCTGACCATCGTGTCGACCGCAGTCCAGAATTCGTCAGCGCCTATCCCGGTGCCGGGCAGAGCCTCGTCATTGACAAAGTTGTAGAGTTCGGCGGCAATCTGGATGCCGCTGTGCTGAACGCGCGCCGTCATGGTGAACCACACTCCCGTAGCCGAAAGACCGGCGTCCGCGTTCCTCGCGGCCGCACATCTGTTGTTTCGGCAAATCCCCTGCTTTTCGGCGCTCCTTATGACAAAGCGGGGGCATTGCCGTCCAGCGGGAAATGTCCCGCATTGCGGAAACGGTAAATCGTGTTTCGATCAGGGAACGGAGTGATTCAGCGCCCGGCTGCGTAACCCTGCATGCCGCGCGGATTGGCGGCAGCCCTGAGCAGTCCGCCGTCCCGGCACGCAGCGGTCAGGCGTCCTTCCGACCAGGGCGCGCCGACGGAAACGTCGTGGCCACGCGCGCGCAGCGCTTCAACCGTTGCCTCCGGGAAACGGCTTTCGAGCACGAGCCGCCCGGGCTTGCGGCCGCGCGGCCAGAACGAAGACGGGAAGTGCTCGTTATGGAAGGCCGGTGCGTCGATGCACTCCTGCAGGTTCATGCCGTGTTCGGCATGGTGCAGGAACAGCAATGTCGACCACTGGTCCTGCTGGTCGCCGCCCGGCGTGCCGAACACCATGAAAGGCTCCCCGTCCCGCAGGGCGAGCGACGGCGAGAGCGTGGTGCGCGGCCTTTTGCCCGGGGCGAGCACGGACGGTGACGTCCGGTCGAGCCAGACCATCTGTCCCCGGTTGCCGAGGCAGAAGCCGAGCTCCGGGATGGCCGGCGAACTCTGGAGCCAGCCGCCGCTGGGCGTCACCGAGATCATGTTGCCGTGCCGGTCGATGATGTCGAGATGGACCGTGTCGCCCTGAGTCGCGCCGGTCGGCTGCACCGTCGGCTCGCCGACGCCCATGAATTCGGCAAGCGGACCCGCATCGCCGGTGGCCGCCAGGGCAGCCGAAACGTCGGGTTCGCGTCCGTCCGGCGATCCGGGGCGCAGGTCCATCGATGCGCCGTGTTCCACCAGCGCACGCCGGGACGCGGCATAGTCCTTCGAGAGCAGGGTATCTGCGGGCACGTCGACGAATGCCGGATCCCCGTACCAGGCTTCACGGTCGGCAAAGGCGAGTTTGGCGACCTCGGTCACGGTGTGCACGAAATCCGGACCGTCCGCCGGCATGTCGGCAATGCCCATGTCCTCCAGCATGGCCAGTTGCTGCAGCATCGCCGGGCCCTGGTTCCAGAACCCGCACTTGCAGACCGTGTAACGCCCGTATTCAAGGGCCGCGGGCCGCTCGTACGTGGCCTGCCAGCCGGCCATGTCGTCCGCGGTGAGAAGTCCGCCGTGTTTTTCGCCCGACGGGTCGAGCGCGGTCTCGGTGCGGGCGAACCGGTCAATTGTCTCGGCCACCCATCCGCGCTGCCAGATATCGCGGGCGGCCTCGATCTGACCCTCACGGTCCCGGCTCCGGGCCTCGGCCTCTTCGATGATGCGCCGGTAAGTGGCGGCAAGCGTCCTGTTGGTGTGAATGCTGCCCGGCGCCGGCGGATTGCCGCGATCAAGCCAGAGCGCCCCCGATGCCGTCCACTCGTCCCTGAACAGCCGCGCCACCTTGACGATCGTGTCGGTCATTTTCGGGACAACGGGGTAGCCGTTCTCGGCGTAACCCACCGCCGGCTCCAGGACGTCGCGCAGGGTGCAGGTGCCGTAATCGCGCAGAAGCAGCATCCAGCCGTCGAACGAGCCGGGGACAACGGCAGGCAGCAGCCCGCTGCCCGGGATCGTGTCGAGGCCGAGCCCGCGGAAATGGTCCAGCGTGGCCGCCGCCGGCATCGGCCCCTGCGCACAAAGGACCTGAGGCCCGTTGCCGTCGGCGCTGTGGAACAGGGCCGTGAAGTCGCCGGCGGGCCCGTTCAGATGCGGCTCCACGACCTGCAGGGCGAAACCCGTCGCGACGGCGGCGTCGAACGCGTTGCCACCGCGTTCCAGCGTCGACATGCCGACCGCGGAGCCGATCCAGTGAGTGGATGTGACGACGCCGAATGTGCCGAGGATTTCGGGACGCGTGGTGAACATGGATCTATGATTCTCCGGGTGGCGGTCAGGTTCCCACCACCAGTGTGGCGGTGAGGCGTTGCAGAAGGGCGACCGTGCTGAGCGGCGTGATCTTGCCGGTCGCCGGGTTTTCCTCGCTCGGCACATTCTCGATGGACATGGTGAAGTTGGAGGCGTCCGAGCGGACCGTGATGGTGTGAACATTGCGGTTCACCGTGGGATCGGCCCAGATCTCGATGGTCGTGCTGTCGGGGCCGATGCCGGCGAGGGCAAGGGCGGCGGCCACGTTGACGTTGGCGGGAAAGCCCTTCGCTGCCTCCCGCGCCGTGCCCGAAAACACCTTCACGGGCTCGGTCACGTCGTCCATCGAGATCCCGTTCTCGACCAGATGCGGCGCGCCCTTCAGTCCGCGCGGCGGCTTGCGGGTCACCATGGTGATGCTCTCGACTGGCCCCTGGGCCGCGCCCTTTACGGCATCGAGCCCGAGCAGGGCTCCGGTCGGCACCATGATGCGTGCGCCCGTCTCGCCCGCGCGGTCGATCAGGTCCTGCCTGCTCAGAAGCGCGCCGACGGAAAGCGGAACGAAGATCCGGCCCCGTTCGATGGCCGGACGGGCGATCTCGTCGAACACGGCTGCCGGCGCGCATTCGATCACGACATCGGCGTGGTCGGCCAGTTCGCCCAGAGAGACGACCGACGGCTTCGCATTCAGCCGGCCGGCGTTTGTTTCCGCCTTTTCGCGGTTGCGGCCCGACACGGCTGTGACGACCATCCCGGGCACATCGCCCCGGTCCACACGGTGCGCGACGTCGATGCCTATGGCACCGTATCCGCCTATGCCGAGGCGGAGCGGGTTGGAATTCTGGCCAGGTGCGATCATGATCAGTTGCTTTCCGGTCGGCAAATAGTTCGATAAATACCGCGATTTTGAGAAACGAAGCGGCTCGTGTTACGAATCCACCCTCGGAGGGATTTCCTTTTTAGAACAACCGACTCAGGGAGACGTCAATGAAAAGAATGATAGCGCCCATTTTCGCCGGTCTCGCCGCATTGGCGGTGACGGGCACATCAACCAGCGCCGTCGCTGCCGAACTTCCGTGCAGCACGGCCAAGCTCATCGTGCCGTGGAAAGCGGGCGGCGGCACGCATGTCATCTTCTCGATCTTCGAAAAAACCATCCAGAACATGGATGTGACGCCGAAGATCAAGGTCGTGACGGTGCCGGGCCAGGGCGGCAACAAGGGCGCCAAGGAAGCCGCCAAGGCGAAGCCTGACGGTTGCACCCTGTTCGCCATCCACCAGAGCGCGATCACCAGCTATCTCAACGGCCGGATCCCGTTCCAGTACGACAATTTCGAAACGGTCTCGCTGCTGACGTCCACACCGGACATCGTGGGGGCGTCCGGAAAAACGCCGTGGAAGAGCTTCGAGGAGTTCAAGAAGGCCGTGATGGCCGCTCCCGGAACGGTCAAGGTCGGCGCCACGTTCGGCTCGACCAGCCAGTTCTACTGGCTGCTGCTGGAAGAGAGAACCGGCATGAAGTTCAAGTTCGTGCCTTATGACGGCACGCGTGAGCGCATGACGGCTCTGCTTTCGGGCGCTATCGAGATGGGCGGCATCAACGTGGCCTCGGGCCGCAAGTACATGGAGACCGGTGAGCTCAAGGGCTTCGCCATCGCCTCCGACAAGCGCTCCAAGCATCTGCCCGACATGCCGACGCTGAAGGAACTCGGCGTCGACATGATCTACGCCCTCGACCGCGGCATCGTGGCGCCCAAGGGAACGCCAGCGGCCGTCGTCGAACACTGGTCGCAGATCTTCAAGAAGGCCGCGGAAGACCCCGAACTGCGCAAGCAGATGGATGCCAAGGGCACCGACGTGAACTGGGTCGGTCCTGCGGACTTCCGGAAGTGGGCCGAGAAGACCTATACCGCCCACGAGGAAGTCGCGATCAAGATCGGTCTGTACAAGAAGCAGTGAGCGCTGCCCGATCCGACAAGAACAACGCCCGGCGTTTTGGGGACGCCGGGCGCCCACCTCACATCTGAAGCAAAGCGGGGGTCGCCATGGGGCGCGTCAATCGTGATGTCATCATCGCTATTGTTCTGCTCGTCTTGTGCGGGGTCTTTTTCTGGGCCAGCTTCGACATCCGGGTCCCGGACTACGGCCAGCTGAAGCCGTCGACATGGCCGCGGGTCATTATCGGCCTGCTGTCGCTCCTGAGCCTGATCTATCTGGTGCAGTCGCTGCGACGGGGGTCCGATCCGGATCCCACGGCGAAGGTGATCGAGGACGCTCCGGACAGCCTGATGGGCTGGATCGCCTACTGGCGTAACCCGATTTGGTGCTTCATCCTGTTTTTCGCCTACCTGGCTTCACTTCCCTATCTCGGCATGCTGATCGGCGGCGTTACGTTCGTCTTCGTGCTGCTGGGCGTACTGGGCGGCTGGCGCAAGGAGAAGCTGCTGATCCACGCAGCTGTCGCGCTGCTTTCCGTTGGCGGCATGTGGAGCCTGTTCACCTACGGCCTCGGCGTGATCCTGCCGCGCGGCGTGATCTTCAATCCGTTCGGCTGAGGGGGCTGCGATGATCCTTGATAATGTCGCGCTGGCCTTCGCCGAGATTGCCAACATAAAGACCCTGTCGCTGATGATGCTGGGTGTCGCCGGCGGTCTGATCGCCGGTGCGGTCCCCGGCTTCACCATCGCCATGGCGGTGGTGCTGACACTGCCGTTCACCTTCGGCATGCCGGCCTCACAGGGCCTCGCCACCATGGTCAGCGTGCTTGTCGGCGGGCTGTCCGGCGGTCTCATGGCCGGCATTCTCACCGGTATTCCGGGCACACCGTCCTCGGTGGCCACGACATTCGACGGTTTCCCCATGGCGCGCAAGGGGGAGCCGGGGCTGGCGCTCGGCATCGGCGTCTGGTCGTCCTTCTTCGGCGGCATGCTGAGCGCGGTCGTGCTGGTGACGCTCGCGCCGCAACTCGCCCTGATCGGGCTCGAGTTCAACCCCTGGGACTATTTCATGCTGGTGATGTTCGCGCTGACCATCACCGCGAGTCTTGCGGGCAAGAACATCATCAAGGGGCTGATCGCCGGCGCCGTCGGCCTGCTGGTGCGCACCGTCGGCGAGGACGAGGCGGTCGGCATGGCGCGCTTCAATTTCGGCACCGACTCCCTGCTTCAGGGCTTCGATTTCATCGCCGTGCTGATCGGGCTGTTCGCCTTCAGCCAGTTGCTCAACGACGTGCGCGATCCGGTCACTGCGCGAAAATCCCTGATGGAGCGCGGGTCGATCCAGGCGCGCATCGAGCATCGCCGGGCGGTCGCGGAAATCGCGAAACGCTGGTTCACGGTGGTGCGCTCGGCCATGATCGGCGTGTTCACCGGGATCCTGCCGGGTGCCGGCGGCTCGATCGCAAACATCCTCGCCTACGACCAGGCGAAGAAGGCCTCGAAGAAACCGGAAGAATTCGGCAAGGGCACGCCCGACGGCATCATCGCGCCGGAAAGCTCCAACAATGCCGTCGAGGGCGGTGCGCTCATCGTGCTCATGGCGCTCGGCATTCCCGGCGACGTGACCACGGCGGTCATGCTGGGGGCGCTACTGATCCACGACGTGGTACCGAGTCCGTCCTTCATCAGCGAAGAGCCGGTGCTGGCCTATTCCATCTTCATCGCGTTCTTTGTCGCGACCTTCATGATGCTGGGCCTGCAGTCCTTCATGCTCAGGGTGTTCGTGCTCGTCACGAAGGTGCGCATGTACATGCTGGCGGCCGTCATTCTCGGGTTCTGCGGTATCGGCGTGTTCGCGCTCAACAACGTGCAGTTCGATCTCTGGACGCTGCTCTGGTTCGGCATTCTCGGCTTCGTCATGCGTCACTTCGGCTTCCCGCTGGCGCCGATGATCCTGGGCGTGGTGCTGGGCAATATCGCTGAACTGAACCTCGCGCGGGCCTTTGCCATCACGACCGACCTGAGCCCGTTCGTGACCCGGCCCTGGTCGCTGTTCTTCCTGATCGTGGCGATCTTCTCGGCCTTCTTCCCGCTCTATCAGGCGAGCCGCGGCAAGAAGAAATGGGCACTGTTCTATGCGCCTCTGCTGATGCTGGCGGTTTCCCTGCCGATGTTCATGATGACCGGCTGGGTACGGCCGGTGATCGGCGGCGTCCTGATCGCGGCAGGCGTCTACAAGCTCTACAAGGCCTATGGCGCCAGCACCACGTTTTCCGCGGAGACCTCGGCGAGAGAGTGATCGATCAGGATCAAGCGGGACGGCCCTTTTGGTCGTCATTCCCGCCAATGCGGGAATCCAGTGCAGAACAACGCTGTCTATTGCAAGACGCCCCTGGGTGCCCGCCTGCGCGGGCATGACTTAGAGGTGTCTTGCCCGCCACGCTTCAGATCCTGTCGTAGTCCCCTTTTGCGCGGGAGTCCCTCCAGGCCTTGAGGTATGAGACGACCGAATTGATAACGGGACCTGTTTTCGGCCTGCCGAGCACCAGTCCGGAACAGCGGGCGACGGCGGGACAGCGGCTGACGATATCGTCGAGTTCCCTGAGGCCGTAGGCCGCCCAGAGCGTCGCGTAGATATCAGCAATGGTGAAGGTGTCCCCAAGCGCATAGGGCCCTTTTTCCGCCAGCCAGTTATCGTAGATCGCCCAGCGCTTGAGCACGTTTTCGAACGCCTTTTCCCTGATTTTCGGTGCGTCTTCTCTCTCGGTCGACCAGCGGTGCGGATAGAAGAACGTCTTGGTCAGGGACTGGATGTCGTTGTTGAGGAACATCAGGCGGGTGAGGAATACCCCGCGCTCCGGTGCGTCGACCGCGGGCGCCAGACCGGATCCGGGGTGGCGGTCGGCGAGCCACAGCATGATGCCGGCATTCTCATGCAGGACATCGCCATCGGGCGTTTCCAGCGCCGGCACAAATCCCGCCGGATTGAGTGCGCGGAAGTCCGGCGCGCGATGTTCGCCGGCGACGATATCGACCGGCCGGACCTCGTAGTCGAGGCCAAGCTCGGCCAGAACCGCCTCGACGGATGCGGACTGGGTGACCCCGCCGCCATGGAGAATGTAATCAGGCATGGCGCGAAGTCTGCCATGAGCACGGGCGGTGGCAACACATTTCTGGACGTGCGTTCAGTTCCGGCGTTTGCAATCGCTTCGGGGCGCAAAAGCTGCATCGCAAACCCGATTGGCGGCCGCATGCCGGGAAACTTCCACACCGGCGATTGACTTCCCCGTCCGACACCTGCGAACCTCTCGTCCTCAATTCTTCATTCCGGACATGGAAATGGACATCGCCAAACCGGCCCGCAGCGAACCGGTTCTGGCCGGTATCGGCTGGATGGTTCTGACCACGCTCTGTTTCGTGTGCGTGACCGGCATCGTGCGCTATATCGGCACGGACATCCCCGCCGTCGAGGCGGCGTTCATCCGGTATCTGATCGGTGTGCTGTTTTTTCTGCCGATCATCTGGTCACTGATCAAGGCGCCGCCGTCATCCCGGTCGATGCGCATCTATGCGGTGCGCGGACTGTTCCACGGTCTTGCGGTCATTCTCTGGTTCTTCGCCATGGCGCGGATACCGATCGCCGAGGTCACGGCGCTGGGGTACGCCGCACCGATCTACGTCACGATCGGGGCCGCTATCTTCTTCGGCGAGCGCATGCATATCCGGCGCATCGCGGCGGTCGCGATCGGGCTTCTGGGAACGCTCGTGATCCTGCGGCCCGGGTTCCAGGAGCTCTCGTCCGGCCAACTGGCGCAGATTGCCGCCGCGCCGCTGTTCGCCGCGTCGTTCCTGCTGGCAAAGCGCCTGACCGACGACGAGGACCCGGTCGTCATCGTCGCCATGCTGTCCGTGTTCTGCACGCTGGTGCTGCTGCCGGGCGCGGTCGCCGTGTGGGAGACACCGAGCCTGATGGAGGTCTTCTGGCTGGGACTGACCGCTGTGTTCGCGACACTCGGCCACTACACCATGACGCGTGCGATCAGGGCGGCACCGCTCACGGTGACCCAGCCGGTCGGCTTTCTCCAGCTCGTCTGGGCCGCCTTGCTTGGCATTGTCGCCTTCGGCGAACCGCTCGACCCGTTCGTGCTGCTGGGTGCCGGCATGGTCGTGGGCGCGGCCACATTCATCTCGCACCGCGAAGCGATTGCGGCGCGGCGCCAGACTACGCCACCCGCGGTGGCGACGAAGTGAGGTCACGTGATGCCGACATCCGCGATTGACTCCGTCGGCCGGCGTCGCCAGTTTCACGCATCGACAACGGCAATCCGGACAGATCCATGGACACCGTAACGCTTGGCCGCACCGGTCTGGACGTTTCCGTCGCCGGGCTCGGCTGCGGCGGGCACAGCCGGTTGGGCCAGGGCTACGGCGCTTCCCGGGTGGATTCCGTCGCCGTGGTGCGCGAGGCTATCGATCTCGGCATCACATTCATCGATACGGCGCAGGTCTACGGCACGGAGGACATTGTCGGCGAAGCGGTCGGCGCGGACCGTGATCGGGTCGTCATATCGTCCAAGATTCAGATCGTGCGGCCGGGCACGTCACAGCTCGGCGGAGATTTCCTCACGGCCGATGAATTCATTGCCCGGGTGGACGGTTCGCTCGAGCGGCTGCGCACCGACCGGATCGATATCCTGCACCTGCACGGCATCATGCCGGATCAGTACGCCTATTGCGCTTCGGAGCTGGTGCCCGCACTTGAGCGCCTGCGCGAGGCGGGAAAGATCCGCTTCACCGGTCTTACGGAACGGTTCATCCACGATCCCCAGCACCGGATGCTGGAAACCGCGCTGCGGGATGTCTGCTGGGACGTCATCATGACCGGTCTCAACGTGATCAATGCGTCGGCCGTGGACCGGGTGCTGGCGCCGTCGATTGCGGGAAATGTCGGTACGCTCATCATGTTCGCCGTGCGGCGCGCTATCGGCGACCCGCAGGCGCTTGCTGAACTGACGGCGGAGCTTGTCACCGAAGGGCTCGTCGACGGCGATGCGATCGATCGCGACGATCCGCTCGGTTTCCTGATGAGCGAAGGCGGTGCCGCCAGCGTCATCGAGGGCGCCTACCGGTTCTGCCGGCACCAGCCGGGCACCCATGTGATCCTGACCGGCACCGGCAGTATCGCTCACCTGCGCGAGAATGTTGCCTCGATCAATGCCGGACCGCTCGATCCGGCCTGCCTTGACCGGATCGCGCATCTGTTCGGGCGGATCGACTCGGTGTCCTGTAACTGAGCCGCGCCGCCCTATTTTCCGGGCATTTCGAAGAATGGTGCGGGAACCAGAATCTTGTTCTCCTGCGCCGTCACGTATCCGGCCTCGGCGCTCATTTTCAGATAGGCCT
The DNA here is from genome assembly GCA_965275905.1 of Hyphomicrobiales bacterium. GTDB lineage: Bacteria > Pseudomonadota > Alphaproteobacteria > Rhizobiales > JAJFHC01 > CBDAQD01. The sequence continues at coordinate 15,340 of CBDHYJ010000026.1, forward strand.
GCCAGTCCGGATCGGCCTGCATGGCGGCGCGTTTCGCGGCGCGGTCCCCGGCGCTGTCGTAAACCCAGATGTGGACATAGGAATTGACGTCGCCGACGTCGGTGGAGGCGTAGAGCAGGGGCTTGCCCAGGTGCCGGGTCTGGATCTCGAAGCCGTTCTTCTCGTAATGGGCGAACTGGCCTTTGACGCCGCCATAGCGGCAGGTGTAGGTGCGGTGATCGAAGATCATGGCTGGAGCCTCCGGAAGGATTGAGATGCGAAAGCCCGCGCGGGCGCGCCGGGCTGGATGATCGGTCAGCAGACCAAGCTTTGACGATGCGATCAACCGTGAAGACGGAGTGGATCGGGTGCGTGCCTTAATGGTAGATATCCGGTCGTAATTCATCTGTTGCGCGCACGCGCTATCAAGGAGCGGACATGGCTATGCGTCACGGCGGGCAGATCCTTGTGGATCAGCTCAAGATCCAGGGTGTTGAGCGCGTCTTCTGCGTGCCGGGCGAGAGCTATCTGGCCGCACTCGACGGGCTTTACGAGTCGGGCATCGACGTGGTCGTCTGCCGGCAGGAGGGCGGTGCGGCCATGATGGCGGAAGCCGACGGCAAACTCAGCGGCCGGCCCGGTATCTGCTTCGTCACCCGTGCGCCGGGCGCCACGAATGCCTCGGCCGGCGTTCATATCGCCGATCAGGACTCAACTCCCATGATCCTCTTCGTCGGTCAGGTCGGACGTTCCATGGTCGACCGCGAAGCGTTCCAGGAAGTCGACTATCGAAAGATGTTCGGCGACCTTGCGAAATGGGTCGGCCAGATCGACGACATCGCGCGTATCCCGGAATACATCAGCCATGCGTTCCATATCGCCACGTCCGGCAGGCCGGGGCCGGTCGTGCTGGCGCTGCCGGAGGACGTGCTTTCGGCGACGGCCGTGGTGGAGGATACGAGGCCCGCAGTGCCGGTGATCGCACGTGCCGATGACGAGGACACGGCGGCGGTGGCGGCGGCTCTTGCGCAGGCAGAACGTCCGCTCGTGATTGTCGGCGGCGGCGGCTGGACCCGCGGCGCCGGCGACGATCTTGCCGGTTTCGCCGAGAAGTTCAACCTGCCGGTCACGGCCTCGTTCCGCTGCCAGGACTATATGGACAACCGGCACCCGAACTATGCGGGTGATGTTGGGATCGGCATCAATCCGGCGCTGGCAAAGCGGGTGAAGGAGTCCGATCTGCTGCTGATCCTGGGTTCGCGGCTCGGCGAGATGACGACCAGCGGCTATTCGCTGATCGGCATTCCCAACCCGAAGCAGAAGATGATCCACGCCTATCCGGGGCCCGACGAGCTTGGGCGGGTCTACCGTCCGGACCTCGCGATCAATGCGGCGATCCCCTCGCTGGTGGCGAAACTGAGCCGGCTCAACGCGCCCAACGACATGCGCTGGGCCGAGTGGACGGCACAGGCGCGGGCGGATTACGAGGCCTGGCAGGAGCCGGAGGAGACGCCCGGAGACGTCAAGCTGGAGCAGGTGGTCCGCCACCTGAGCGACACGCTGGGCGAGGATGCCATCATCAGCAATGGCGCGGGCAACTATACGGCATGGGTGCACCGCTATTTCCGGTACAAGCGCTACCGTACGGGGCTGGCGCCGACGTCGGGCTCGATGGGCTACGGGTTCCCGGCTGCGGTTGCAGCCAAGCTCGCCTATCCCGACCGGGACGTGGTCTGCTTTGCCGGTGACGGCTGCTTCATGATGCACGGCCAGGAACTAGCGACCGCCGTCCAGCACGGGGCAAACGTGGTGACGATCATCGCGAACAACGGCATGTACGGGACGATCCGCATGCACCAGGAGAAATTCTATCCGAACCGGGTGAGCGGAACGCAACTGCAGAACCCGGACTTCGTCGCGCTGGCGCGGGCCTATGGCGGGCACGGGGCACTGGTCGAGCGGACCGAGGACTTTGCCGCGGCCTTCGAGGAGGCGCGCACCTGCGGCAAACCCGCGATCATCGAGCTCAGGACCGAGCAGGAGGCGATCGCGCCGCGCATGACGATTGAGAGGTTGCGGGCACAGGCTGCGGAGTAGAAGGTCACAAGCCAGCAGAGAGATGGGACAATGCGAGTCGGCGGCTGTCAATGCGGGGCAATACGTTACGAATGCTTCGGAGAGCCGAAGGCGCTCTATGCCTGCCATTGCAGGGAGTGCAGGAAACAGTCCGCGTCGGCGTTCGGGCTGTCGCTGCAGATGCCGAGGATGGGCTTTCGCCTGACCAGGGGCGTGCCGAAATACTGGACGCGCACGGCCGACAGCGGCAACACGGTGAAATGCGCCTTCTGCGGCACCTGCGGGTCGCGGCTGTGGCACGAGCGGGACGCGGAGTCCGACAGCATCACCATCAAGGCCGGCAGCCTCGACAAGCCGGTCGACCTGTCCAACGCGATCCACATCTGGACGACGCGAAAGCTCGAGGGCGTGCTGATCCCCTATGACGCTCAGCAGTTCCCGGAGGAGCCGGAGTAGGCGGATCATACTGGTCAAAATTCCATGTCACCCTCGGGCTCGATCCACTGTTGTCCGGTTTAGATTTTGTGGACAAGGCGCATGGTCTGGATTCAACTGGGTTTTGCAACAAACACCGGAGTTGAAGCTCGAATTGGGAGCCCAGACCATGCCGTATCAGGATACGATTTTTGGCGCGCTTTTGAAGTTTATTCCCCGCCACCGGTTCAAACATCTTGTGGAACAGACCAAAGCCGGCCACCGGGTGCGCCGGCTTGATCCCTGGAGCCATTTGGTGGCTATGCTGTTTGCGCAGTTGTCGGGCGCTCGTTCTCTGCGCGACGTAACCGCCGCGCTTGATGCCGTGCCGGGCACGCACAGCCATCTGGGTCTGGCCAAGGTGCGCCGCTCGACCCTTGCCGATGCCAATGCCGGCCGTCCGGTTGCCCTGTTCGAGCAATTGCTGGGTATGCTGATCGCTCAGCTTGATCCGGGCAAGGGCCCTCGCGAGATGCTGCGTCTGATCGATGCCACGCGCATTCTGGCCGGCAGGCGGATCGAAAGCTGGTCACCCAGCGGAGCCGTCAAGCTGCATGTGGTCTATGATCCCGGCAACGACCGGCCGACCTGCTATGCGGTCACCACCGACAGGGTCAACGACATCACGCCCGCCAAGGCCTTCGCGATCGAGCCGGGGGCGACCTATGTGTTTGATAAAGCTTACTATGACTTCGCTTTCTGGGCCGATCTCGATGCCCATGACTGCCGCTTCGTGACACGGCTGAAGAGCAATTCGCCGGTCCACATCATAAAACGCCTGGACGTCGGTCCCGACACGGCCATCGTCTCGGACGTCATCGCGCGGCTGTCAAAGCGGCTGTCCGGCAGCAGGCAAAACCCCTATGCCAAGCCGGTGCGTGTCGTCGAGGTTGGTATCGATACAGGCAAAATCCTCAGGCTCGTGACCAATGATCTCAGCTCTCCGGCCGAGCACATCGCAGCCCTCTACAAAGCCCGCTGGCAGGTCGAACTGTTCTTCAAGTGGATCAAGCAGAACCTTAAAATCAAACACTTCATGGGCACCAGCCCTAATGCCATACGCATCCAGATCCTTACCGCACTGATCGCCTATCTGCTGCTGCGTCTGGCTCAAAGACACCGGTCATCATCACCCAGCCTGCAAACCCTGGCACGGCTCGCAAACAAGATGCTCATGATGAGAAAGCCGCTCGAAGATCTGTTCAGACCGCCAAAACACCAAACACAAGCGCACTCCCCCGGGCAGTATAAACTTCAACTCCAATGCTAAACCGGACAACAGTGGGCTCGATCCGAGGGTCTCCTGGCATTGTAGCGAGATGCTCGTGTCAAGCACGAGCATGACAGCTTGAGGTGCTTCGGATTCCCGCCGGAGCCGGCCCCCGACCGGATCGGGGGCGGGAATGACGACGAATTCTCTGAGGCGCAGCGGCCAACTCCACCACTGCTAACAATGGTGGCTCAATCCCAGTACAATCAGCCCAAACCGGGCGGCTGCCGGGCTGGAAGATCGAGGATGGCTGGGCAGGAAACAGACAAGACCGTCGTCTATATCGACATTTCGGACGTGACCGAGCAGGCCATCGGCATGACCGGGCGGTTCCTGCGCGGGCGTCGGCGCGACATTGTCCTCCTGACGCTGATCGTGTCCGCCTGCTTTCTGTTTGCCACGGAGTACTCCGATCCCTGGGTTGTCCCGTTTGTCACCGGAACCTGGTCGCAGGTCACAAACGAGGGCGTTCTGTCGGTGCTGCCGGACCTGCTGTTGCGGCTGTTTGTCGGCGTGATCGGAGTTTGGGCTCTCGGTGCCATGATTTCGCTTGCCCTGACCTTCATTCGTCCGCTCACTCTGCCCAATCTCTACTGGGCGCGGCGTTCCGGTGGAGGCCGCAAAGTTCCCTACTTCAACGTGACCCTGCGCCAACTGTGGCGGGCGGTGCACGGATTTCGAGAGCGGACAGAAACTGCCGGCGGTCTCAATCCGACGCGCGCACGCCTGATTTCGCGGTCCATGCGCATTGCCGCCCTCGTTCTCTTCGCCGGGCAACTGTTCGGCCAGACTTCGTTCTGGGCGCGCATGCATCCCGTGTTCGACGGCGATCGCGGGCTGCTCATCGTGCTCGGGCTATGCGGCGCGCTGTATCTGCTCAGCAATCGTGTGCGCCGGCCGCTGGTGCGGGAAAAATCCTTCCGGGCGCGGTTTCACCGTACGCGTCTCGTGGGGCTGGGCGCCCTGGTGCTCTATTTCGCCTTCGTTTATGCCGTGATTTACGTTTCGGCGCACTACGTCGTGTCTCCGCTGCTCGATACAGGAGACAACGCCTTCTCGGTGCGGAAACTCGCCGGAATTGTCGCTATGCTTGCGGCGCTCTATCTGGCCTTCCGCCTGCCGTCGAAGCTGTTCGTATGGGGGCGTGACCAGCTGTTCGCGGCGCGCCTGATCGGAAGGCCGCAGGCCGACGACATGGAAGCGCGCGACCCGCGCCCGCCCATCATCCTGTTGCGCTCGTTTCAGGACGAACTCGGCGAACGGCATGGGCGCTTCTACGAGGCGCTGGAAAGATCGATCGGACAGGCGCTTGCCGTCTACGGTCCCTGCGTTGCCGCGGGCACTCCGGGTCGGCTGGCGGAGGGGCCGTTCGGACGGAAATACTTTGGCGACGAAGGCTGGAAAGAGGGCCTCGGGAAATATCTCGACGAGGCCTTGCTGCTGGTCATGATCCCGGGCTGGACCGAAGGGCTCAAATGGGAAGTCGAGGCGATCAGGCAGCGCGGCTACCTCCACAAGCTCCTGATCATCCTGCTGGCGGGCGAGGACGACAGGGAACGCTGGGCGTTCTTTTCCGATCTGTTCAGCGGGACGCCGTGGCATCGTGTGCTGACCGAGGCACAAATCGCCGATGCGGTTGCCGTGTTCTTCGAGAGTGACGACACGCTGATCGTGATCAAGCGGCAGCCGACGGAGGAAGCCCGCGATGATGGCCATGACTACGAGGTTGCCGTGCATCTGGCGGTGTACGGGCTCTATTGCCGCGGGGCGGCCGGGTTGTCCGCGGACTGACTTGGGGGTGCCGGGGCGTGGCCGCACGCGGTACCTCCCTGTCTGTCATCCTTGCCGGAGCAACGCGACGGCGAGGATCCAATTATCTGATCGTCAGACTGAAGTGAATGCCAATGGATCCTCGGCCTCGCTTGTCGCTCGGCCAAGGATGACACTTTGATAATGGGTTGCTCACTCCAGCACTGCCGTGGCGTCGACCTCGAACAGCATGCCGTCGAGGGCGAGGCGGGGCACGGGCACCAGCGTCTGCGCGGGCAGGGCATCGCCGAAGGTCGCCTTTATGTGCTCGGTCATGACCGCCAGCATGGACTGGTCGTAGCCGACCACGTATGTGGTGATGCGCGTCACCTGACCGGGTCTTGCACCGACCGCGTCCAGGGCCGTGCGCAGGTTCGCGTAGGCCTGCTTCACCTGATCGGCAAATTCCGGCGACAGCCTGCCCGACCTGTCCTCACCGCCCTGACCGGCGATGAAGGCGATGCGGGACACGCCCGAGGCGACAACCGCGTGGCTGAAGCCGGCAGGCGCCGGGTCCCAGAGGCCGTCAGGATTGACGATCGCGAGCGAGGGACCGGTCTCGCCGGCGGTGGCGGGTGAAACGAGGGTCATGGCTGTCAGGGCTCCTGCAATGAGGGTTCTGTTGAAGCGACGCATGGAACGTCCTCCTTCTCGTGAGTGCGATTGACGTGATTCAGTGGATGGCGACCGGGTCGAGACGCGAGAGCTTGTCCGGGTTGCGCATGATGAAGATGTCGGTTGCCGACCCCGTCCGGTCATAGCCGAAGGTGACGACCGACGTGGTGGTGCCGTCGAGGCTCAGGACAAGACCCCTGGTGCCGTTGATGTCGATGATCGTCCATCCGAAGTCGGCCCAGAAGTCGTGCAACTGGCGTGCGATGAAGCCTGTTACCTCCGGTTTGCCCACCAGTGCGCGGCGCACGGCGGGCACCTTGCCGCCGCCGTCGGCAGTGAGCCGGACCTCGTCTGACAGCAGGGAGGCGAGTTCCGCGGCCGAGCCTGACGAGACGGCGTTCCGGAATGCCGCCAGCAGCCGGTCCTGCTGTTCGACCGGGGTGACATGCCGGACCTGCCCGCTGTCGATATGCGCCTTGGCGCGGGACACGAGCTTGCGGCAAGCGTCCTCACGGACCTCCAGCGTTTCCGCGATTTCCGGATAGGGCATGTCGAAAATGTCGTGCAGCAGATAGGCTGCCCGCTCGCGCGGCGTCAGCCGCTCCAGCATCATCATGAAGGCCGTGGTGAGCGAGGAGGCGAGCTCGACGCTTTTTTCCTGAGGTCCTTCGGCCGCCGTCTGGACCGGTTCGGGAAGCCAGGCGCCGACATAGTCGACGCGGGACCGCTCGCCCGAGCGCAGGATGTCGAGGCAGCGGCGGGTGCAGACGGTGGTCAGCCACGATGGCGGGCTCTCGATCTGCCGGCGTTCGGCACGCTCCCACTTGAGGAACGTGTCCTGGACCGCGTCCTCGGCATCGGCGCGCGAGCCGAGAATGCGGTAGGCGAGACCGAGAAGGCGCGGGCGCGCCTCCTCGAAAACCTGCATGTCACCTTCGTTCATCATGTCAATGCCGCGATACGCCGATCCGGTTCCAGAGGTTTATCATGCCGACCTCCGCGGTGAGGACGCCGATCTCGGTATCGGAGAACTGCTCGCGCAGCCGCGCCCTGAGAGCGCCGAAATCGGTTTCGTGCTTCAGTTCCGTCAGCGCCTCGGTCCAGGCAAGTGCTGCCTGTTCCCGTTCGCTGAAGTCCGAGACCTGGTCCCAGACGATGACCCGGTCGAGGCGCTCGCTCGTTTCGCCGTCCTCGCGTGCCTCGCGCGTGTGCATCTTGACGCAGAAGGCGCAGCGGTTGATCTGCGAGGCGCGCAGCTTCACGAGGTGGATGATCGTGCGATCGAACCCATGGGTATCCAACGCCTTGTGGACATCGGCCATGGCCCGAAGCGCGTCCGGCATTTCCTTTTCATAGTTGACTGCACTGGTGTTGCTCATTGTCGAACTCCGTCATTGAGAGGGTGATACTCCAATGACGATCCCGGGACGCCGGTTGTGACGCGGCGGGCGATTTTTGTCTGGCGGTTCAGATTTACGGGCTTGCGCTGCAGCCACGGCACCGTTGTGACGGTGCCGATCGGTCACCGTCATTGAATGTTCATATGAATGTCAATAAGCTTTCATTTGAACGTAGGACCGTCAGTTTGAAATGACCGGTGAATCGCAGGGGACACGGCCAGAATTCGAGGTTTCCGCCCCAGAAATCATCGGCGTATGTGAACAGGGTTGTCTGAAACAGAGCGCGGATTGGTGACCGTCCCATGCATGGTCAGCCTGAAATCTCCCGGCGGCAGGAAGAAATCGCCGATCTGGTCCAGTCCCAGGGTTTTGCCTCCGTGGAAGCCCTGGCCGAGCGGTTCGACGTCACGACACAGACCATCCGCCGCGACGTAAATCGTCTCTGCGAACTCGGTGTGTTGCGACGGACTCACGGTGGCGTCGAACCGCCGGCGCCGGCGGGCAACGTCCACTACCAGACGCGCCAGATCCTCAACCTTCCGGAAAAGCGTCTGATCGCCGGCCGGGTCGCCGCTTCGGTCCCGGACGGTGCGTCGATCGCGTTCTCGATCGGGACCACGCCCGAGATCGTCATGCAGGCACTGACCCGGCACCGGAACCTCCGTGTCTTCACGAACAATCTCAACGTCGCCTTTGCGGCATCCGGCAACGCATCGTTCCAGGTAACGATCACGGGCGGGCGCCTGAGGCACGGCGACCGCGACGTGCTCGGGCCGGCAACGCAGGACTTCTTCGCAAGCTACAAGCTCGATCTCGGCATTTTCGGGGTCGCCGGGGTTGAGGAGGATGGCACGCTGCTCGATTTCCACGAGGACGAGGTGACCGCCCGCCAGGCGATCCTCGAGAACTGCCGCGAAGCCTTTCTGGTGCTCGATCATTCGAAATTCGGCCGTGGGGCCCACGTGCGCGGCGGTCATATCACTGACGTTGACCGGGTATTCTGCGACCAGCCGCTGCCGGGACCGATCGCCGGCCTGCTCGCGGACGCCGGCCGAGAGGCGGTGGTCTGTAACGGGGGAGGCAAGAGCTGATGTCGGATGCCATGGACTTTCCGGCCGAGGGCAGTGCGATCCAACTTGAGGGTATTTCCAAGATCTGGGGTGACAGCGTCGCCGTCGACAATCTCTCGATTTCGGTGCCGGCCGGTTCTTTCACCGTTTTGCTGGGCCCGTCGGGCTGCGGCAAGTCCACCACCCTGAGGGTGATTGCCGGACTTGAGACGGCCGACCGCGGCAACGTCATGATCGGCGAGCGTACGGTCACGGACCTGCCGTCGGCCGAACGCGACCTGTCGATGGTGTTCCAGTCCTACGCGCTGTTCCCGCATCTGAGCGTCGCCGAGAACATCATCTTCGGGCTGCGCGTGCGCCGCGTGCCGCCTGCCCAGCGGGACGAAAAGCTCAGGAAAGTTGCGGATCTGCTCGGCCTTTCCGCTCTGCTCGACCGCAAGCCCTCGCAGCTTTCCGGCGGCCAGCAGCAGCGCGTGGCCCTCGGCAGGGCGATCATCGCCGAGAAACCGGTCTGTCTGATGGACGAGCCGCTGTCCAATCTCGATGCCAAGTTGCGCCACGAAATGCGGGTCGAGATCCGCGGCCTGCAGCGCCAGCTCGGCTTCACCATGGTCTACGTGACCCACGACCAGGTCGAGGCCATCACCATGGCCGATCAGGTCGTGCTTCTGAACGAAGGACGTGTCGAGCAGGCGGCCAGCCCGCGCGAGATCTATTCGCGGCCCGCGAGCCCGTTCGTCGCCCGTTTCATCGGAACGCCGCCCATGAATGTGCTGCCGGGGTCGGCTTTCGCGCTCAACGGCGCGCATGCCGGTTGCAATATCGGACTGAGACCGGAGGCCCTGCGGCTCGACCCGGAAGGACCGCTCGGCGCGCGTGTGAAGAGTGTCGAATATCTGGGCGCGGACGCCCTGATCGACTGTGAACTTGGCGGAGAGATGCTGCAGCTGCGCGCGGAAGGCACGCAGGATCTGCCTGTCGGCGAGGATGTCCGGGTCTCGTTCTCGATTGACGACCTGCATGTCTTCGACGGCGCCACGGGGGAGCGCCGCGACGATCTGATTACGGAGATTGGGCCGCAATTGCGGTCCTGAGCGTTGCATCCGTGGAGGCGGATGCAAACCCTGCCGCGCCATCCGCGGGGGGCCAAACAGAGGAAGAGAGTGATGCTGAAACAAACGCTTCTAAGGGCTGCCGCAGCGGCGGTCTTTTCGGTGAGCACCTGGGCATCGGCCCTGGCTGTTGACCTGCAGTTCTATTTCCCGGTCGCCGTGGGCGGCAAGGCGGCTGAAACCATCAAGTCGCTGACGGCCGAGTACGTCGCCGCAAACCCGGGCGTCAATATCGATGCCGTCTACGCCGGTTCCTACCAGGACACCGTGTCCAAGGCGATCACGGCGTCGCGCGGCGGCAACCCGCCCCAGCTCTCGGTGATCCTGTCGGTCGACATGTTCACCCTGATCGACGAGGACCTGATCATCCCGTTCGACAAGTATCTGACGTCGGCGGAAGACAAGGAATGGCTGAAGGGCTTCTACCCGGCCTTCATGGAAAACAGCCAGACAGGCGGCAAGACCTACGGCATCCCGTTCCAGCGCTCCACGCCGGTGCTGTACTGGAACAAGGCGGCCTTCAAGGCAGCCGGTCTCGACCCGGAAACTCCGCCCAAGAACTGGGACGAGATGGTCGAGTTCGGCAAGAAGCTGGTCAAGAAGGACTCAAGCGGCAACGTCACCCAGTGGGGCGTGCGCATTCCGTCATCGGGGTTCCCGTACTGGCTGTTCCAGGGCTTCACCACGCAGAACGATGTGATCCTTGCCAACGCTGATGGCAACAAGACCAACTTTTCGGACCCGAAGGTGGTCGAGGCGCTGCAGTACATGGTCGACCTTAGCCAGAAGCACAAGATCATGGCGCCGGGCATCATCGAGTGGGGCGCCACGCCCAAGGCCTTCTTCGAGGGCCAGACGGCGATGATGTGGACCACCACGGGCAACCTGACGAATGTGCGCAAGAACGCGCCGTTCGAGTTCGGTGTCGCCATGCTGCCGGCCAACAAGCGCCGCGGCGCTCCGACCGGCGGCGGCAACTTCTACCTGTTCAAGGGTGCGTCCGAAGAGCAGACCAAGGCCGCGGTCGACTTCGTGAAGTGGATCACGGCGCCGGAGCAGTCCGCCAAGTGGACGATCGCCACGGGTTACGTGGCACCACGTCCCTCGACCTGGGATACGGCGACCATGAAAGCCTACACGGACGACTTCCCGCCGGCGCTTGTTGCCCGCGACCAGCTCCAGCACGCCGTGGCGGAGCTTTCGACCTACCAGAACCAGCGCGTGACCCGCATCTTCAACGATGCGCTGGCGGCAGCGATTACGGGCCAGAAGGACGCCAAGTCGGCGCTTGAGGAAGCTCAGGCCAAGGCAGACGCGGTCCTGAAGGAGTACCGCTGACACGATCGGCGGGGCGGCGGGCAACCGCCGTCCCGTATCCGTTTTCGCACAATCTGGTTTGACCGGCCGGTGATGGGGTGAGGCTTCGGGGCGTGAGCATCAAACGCAGGGAATGGATCTACGGCTGGCTGCTGCTGCTGCCGGCTCTCGTGTTCCTGTTCGCCTTCACGCACATTCCGGCCATCGCCACATTCATCAACAGTTTCTATTCGACGCCAAGGGGGCGGCGGGCGGCGAAATTCGTCGGCGACGCAAACTACGAGCGGCTGCTGGACGACCCGATCTTCTGGAAGGTGCTGTTCAACAATCTCTGGTTCGCGCTCGGCACCATCCCCGCCTCGATCGCGCTTGCCATCGTCATGGCACTGTGGGTGAACGACAAGCTGGCGGGCCGTGGTTTCGTGCGCATGGCCTATTTCACGCCCACCGTGCTGCCGCTGATCGCGGTCGCCAATATCTGGCTGTTCTTCTATACGCCCGGGTTCGGGCTGTTCGACCAGATCTTCGGTAGCCTGTTCGGCTGGTCGGACACCAACTGGCTGGGCGACCCCGACACCGCACTCAATGCCGTCATCGTGGTGACCGTCTGGAAGGAAGCCGGGTTCTTCATGATCTTCTACCTGGCGGCGCTGCAGTCGATTCCGCCTGCGCTCAAGGAAGCGGCCCAGATCGAGGGCGCCGGGCGCTGGACCATCTTCCGGCGCATCACCTTCCCGCTGCTAATGCCGACGACGCTGTTCGTCTCCGTCAACGCGGTGATCAACTCGTTCCGGCTGGTCGACCACATCTTCATCCTGACCGACGGCGGACCGGACAACGCGTCTTCGTTGCTGCTGTTCTATATCTACGAGACGGCCTTCAAGTTCTGGGACACGGCCTACGGCGCGACGCTGACCGTGATCCTGCTGATACTGCTGTCGGTGCTCGCCATCGGCCAGTTCTTCCTGTTCGACCGGAAGGTGCACTACCGATGACCGGGCGCCGGTTCGATATCGACCGCGCGCTCAACACGACCGGCGCCTGGGTGCTGGCGCTCTTGTGGTTCCTGCCGCTGGCCTACGCGATCTGGACCGCGATCCACCCGGCGGCCTACGAGGCGCGGTTCGAGCTGTTCGCGCCGCTTACGGTCGAGAACTTCATTTCCGCCTGGAACGCGGCCCCGTTCGCGCGCTATTTCTTCAACACGTTCATCCTCGTGACGATGATCCTGGCGGGCCAGTTCCTGCTCTGCACGCTCGCGGCCTACGCGTTTGCGCGGTTCGAATTCCCGGGCCGCTCGGTCCTGTTCGCGCTGGTGCTGCTGCAGCTCCTGGTCATGCCGGACATTCTCATCGTCGAGAACTACCGGACCATGCGCCTGCTCGACCTAGTCGATACCATCCCGGCCATCGCCTTGCCCTACGTGGCGTCGGGCTTCGGCATATTCCTGTTACGCCAGACCTTCATGACCGTGCCGCGCGAGCTCGACGAGGCCGCCCGCGTCGAGGGGGCGTCGTTTCTCGTGATCCTGTGGCGGGTCTATATCCCGCTCGCCAAGCCGACCTACCTTGCCTACGGGCTGGTCTCGGTCAGCCATCACTGGAACAATTTCCTGTGGCCGCTGATCGTCACGAACTCGGTGGAGACCCGGCCTGTCACGGTGGGCCTCAGCGTCTTCTCGGCCATCGATTCCGGTATCGAGTGGTCGATCATCAACGCTGCCACGCTGATGACCTCCGGCCCGCTCCTGATCGCGTTCCTCTTGTTCCAGCGCCAGTTCGTCCAGAGTTTCATGCGCGCGGGAATCAAGTAGAAGAGTGTTCAGGATCAACCTGTCGACCCATAAGCTCGTAGTCAGCACCGGATGGCGGCAACCTTGACGAATGCACGGCAGTCGGCAGCGTGTCTGTTGTATCGCGTTGCGATGCGTCGTCAGTGCCCAAAGAGGAGCCTCGTAAATGCTGGAAGGAACGTGCCACTGCGGTGAAGTCAGCTGGACACTCGCAACATTGCCGAAGTCGGCCACGGCCTGCAATTGCACAATATGCCGGCGTTACGGGGCCTTGTGGGCCTACGGGTACATCGGCGATGACATTCAGACGAACGGGCGAACAACGGCTTATCGGCGGCACGACAGCGGGGACATCGATTTCCACTTCTGCGCCACCTGCGGGTGTGTGACGCACTACGTTGTTACCATCGGCGATGAACACGGGCGAGTTCGGGCTGCCGTAAATCTTCGGACGTCCGACCTTTCACCGATCAGCGAGATTCCGATCCGTCACTTCGAGGGACACGACAGCTTCAAAGAGCTTCCGCGTGACGGCCGGACGGTGAAGGACATGTGGTTCTGAAGCGTTGCCGGAGAGCCGGCCTCTAGCCGCCCGCGACCTCGAGCATGATCTTGCCGGTGTGGGCAGCACTTTCCATCATGGCGTGGGCCTGACTGGCGTCTGAGAGCGGGAACGTGGCGTTGACCACCGGCCTCAGGCGGCCGTCGGCGAACATGGGCCAGACATTGTCGCGCAGGCTTGCCGCGATCTCCGCCTTGTTCTCCGGCGTCCGGCTGCGCAAGGTCGAGCCGGTGTAGGTCAGACGCTTCAGCATCACCGGCATGAGGTCGATGTCGACCTTGGAGCCCTTGTTGAAGGCGAGCTGGATGATCCGGGCGTCGGGCTTCGACGCCTTGATGTTGCGGGCGATGTTGTCGCCGCCGACGATGTCGAGAATGACGTCGGCGCCGCCGAATTCGCCGCGCACGATGTCGACAAAGTCGGCTTCCGCATAGTCGATCACCAGGTCGGCGCCGAGCTCGCGGCAGATGGCGCAGCGGTCGTCGGGCGAGTCCGTGGCGATGACCGTCGCCCCGATGGCCTTGCCGAGCTGGATCGACGTGGTGCCGAGACCGCCGGCGCCGCCATGCACGAGGAAGGTCTCGCCGGCGGAAAGGCCGGCCCCCATGAAGACGTTGCTCCAGATCGTGAAATAGGTCTCAGGGACTGACGCCGCCTCGAGCAGGCTCAGGCCTGCGGGCAGGGGCAGGCAGTGGCGGGCGTCGACGGCGCAGTAATCGGCGTAACCGCCGCCGTTGGTGAGCGCGCAGACGCTGTCGCCGGCCGACCAGCCGGAGACGTCGGCGCCGCAGGCGACGATTTCACCCGAAATTTCAAGGCCGAGCAGGTCCGATGCGCCCTTCGGCGGGGGATAGAGGCCCTTGCGCTGCATCATGTCCGGGCCGTTGACGCCGGCATAGGCGACGCGGACGAGCACTTCTCCTGCCGCCGGCTCGGGCAGGGGCCGCGCGCCCTGCACCAGCACTTCGGGCCCGCCGGGACCCGACATCTCGATCACCGTCATGCCCGCGGGCAGGTCGTCATTCATGGCGCGTTCCCCCTCGATTCCGTGGACAGAGCTAAAGCATATTCGTCCCGATGGGACAAGCGGGTGAGGCGTCCGAATTCTCTCGTGTTCCCCGGCCTCCGAACCGGGGTCCATTGGCGGACGCTGCGGCTTGAGGAGGGTGTAAATGGGTCCCGGGTCTGTGCCCGGGAAACAGTCTTGTATTCCCCGGACGGGCGCGCGCTCGTCCGGGGAACGCACGTATCTTTAGAACAGCCCTTCGATCTGGCCGTTCTCGCCGAGATAGATGTTGTTCGCGGCGGGGACGCGGGGCAGGCCCGGCATGGTCATGATCGCGCCGGTGACGGCAACGATGAAGCCGGCGCCGTTGGAGAGCCTGAGCTCGCGGATCGGCACGGTGAAGCCCGATGGCGCGCCCTTCTTGTCCGGGTCGGTCGAGAACGAGTACTGGGTCTTGGCCATGCAGACCGGGAAGTGCCCGTAGTCCTTCTGCAGGTCCTCGAACTGCTTCTCGATCGCGCCGTCGCACGAGATGTCGTCGCCACCGTAAATCTTCTGGACGATGGTCTTGACCTTGTCGCGCAGCGACATGTCGTCCGGGTAGAGCGGCTCGAAATTCGCCTCGCCGCTGTCGGCCAGACCGACCACATGCTGGGCGAGATCTTCGGTGCCGGCACCGCCGTTGGCCCAGTGGCTCGCGGTGAAGGCCTTGACGCCTTCGGCCTCAGCGGCGGCCTTGACGGCCTCGACCTCGGCGTCGGTGTCGGTGATGAACTGGTTGACCGCGACCGTCACCGGCACGCCGAACGACTTCACGTTGCGGATGTGGCGGATCATGTTCTCGCAGCCGGCCTTTACCGCTTCGACGTTCTCGGAGCCGAGATCATCCTTGGCGACCCCGCCGTGCATCTTGAGCGCACGCACGGTGGCGACGATGACGGCCGCGTCAGGCTTGAGGCCGGTCAGGCGGCACTTGATGTCGAAGAATTTCTCCGCACCCAGGTCGGCGCCGAAACCGGCTTCGGTGACCACGTAATCGGCGAGTTTGAGGGCAGCCTTGGTGGCGATCGCCGTGTTGCAGCCATGCGCGATGTTGGCGAACGGGCCGCCGTGCACGAAGGCCGGGTTGTTTTCCAGCGTCTGCACCAGGTTCGGGGCAATGGCCTCCTTCAGGAGCACGGACATCGGACCCGGGCCCTTGACGTCCCTGGCATAGATCGGCTCGCGCTGGCGGTTCTGGCCGACGACGATGCGGCCGAGCCGTTCGATCAGGTCGTCGAGGTTCTTGGCCAGGCAGAAGATCGCCATGATCTCCGACGCCACGACGATGTCGAAGCCGTCGGTGCGCGGGAAGCCGTTGGCGACGCCGCCGAGCGAGTTGGTGATCTCGCGCAGCGCCCGGTCGTTCATGTCCACAACGCGCTTCCAGGCCACGCGCCGCGAGTCGATCGCCGGCTCCGTACCCCAGTAGATGTGGTTGTCGATCAGGGCCGACAGCAGGTTGTGCGCGATGCCGATGGCGTGGAAGTCGCCGGTGAAGTGAAGGTTGATGTCCTCCATGGGTACGACCTGGGCGTAACCGCCGCCGGCCGCACCGCCCTTCATGCCGAAGCAGGGGCCGAGAGAGGGCTCGCGCAGGCAGATCATGGCCTTCTTGCCGATCCGGTTGAGACCGTCGCCAAGGCCCACTGTGGTCGTGGTCTTGCCTTCGCCGGCCGGCGTCGGGGTGATGGCGGTGGTCAGGATCAGCTTGCCGTCGGGCCGGTCGGCGAGCGACTCGATGTAATCCATCGAGACCTTGGCCTTGTGCGGCCCGTAATTCAGCAGCGCGTCGGCCGGAATGTCGAGTTTGTCGGCACCGACGTCCACGACCGGCCGCATGGTGGCTTCGCGGGCAATTTCGATATCGCTTTTGGGCATATTCCTGCTCCCCTGAGTATAAGCTGGGCGATGGTCAGTTGGCCGTTCTATCGCACGGGAAACGGGCCCTTATTGGCCCATTTGCGGCACCACTGGTCCGGGTGCGACGGCGCATGCGCACGATGGTGTGAAAAGGGCGGATTATCCGCCCAGAACAGTACCTTGGGCGATGGCGCCCCGGTCCCGGTAGTCCGGCCAGTGCAGCTTCTTTTCGCCAGCCGGCTGGACCCTCTTGACCAGAATCCGGCCACCCTCGGCTGCCACCTCGAAACCCTCGTCCGTGACATTGACGACCGTGCCGGGCGTGCCGTCGCCGCCGTCGATTTTCGCACTGTCGAAAATCTTCAGCTCCTCACCGTTCAGGGTCGTCCAGGCGCCCGGCTGCGGGTTGGTGCCGCGGATCAGGTTGTAGACGTCGGCCACGGGCTTCGACCAGTCGATCTCGGCGTCGGCCTTGCGGCACCAGCTCTCGTAGGTGGCCTTGGACTCGTCCTGTTGCGCACGCGGCGGGTTGCCCGAGCGGAACGCCTCGATGACCTCCAGCGTGGAGTCGACGCCGAGCGGGAAGATCTTCTTGAAATAGACGTCGCCCAGCGTCTCGTCAGGGCCGATGTCGACATGCTTCTGCAGCAGGATCTCGCCCTCGTCGAGGCCGTCGGTCGGGTAGAACCAGCTCAGGCCCGTCTCGGTCGAGCCCCAGATGATCGGCCAGTTGATGGAGCTGGGTCCCCGGTGCAGCGGCAGCAGTGAGGGGTGGAAGCAGATCGATCCCATCTTCGGGATGTCGCGCGCGGCTTCGGGCACGAAGATGATCACGTAGGCCATGATCATCAGGTCCGCGTCGTGTCCGCGCATTTCCTCCAGGACTTCCTCGTCCTTGAAGTTGGCCGGCTGGTAGACCGGCAGGTTGTTGTCGAGCGCGGCCTGCTTGATCGGATCGACCGGCCGGCCCTCCTTGTCGGGGGCGCAGTAGACCGCGACCACTTCATCCTTGCCCGCTTCGAGGATCTTTTCCAGGGCTGCCTGGCCGAAGGCCTGCTGGCCCATAACGATTAGACGCATCAGTATCTCCCACTAGCGGGCTCTGTGACGGCCCGCTTCAACTCCCGTCCTGTCCGGTTCGCGGTGCCGCCTACTCGGCGGCTTCCGCCTTCACATCGCCGATCGCTCCGGAGGCGCGAACGCGCTCCAGATCGTCGCCGCCATAGCCCAGCACGTCGGTGAGGATCTCCTCGGTGTGCTCGCCCAGAAGCGGCGAGCGGACCACCTCCACCTCGGAATCCGACAGCTTGATCGGGCAACCTACGGTCAGATACTTGCCGCGTTCCGGATGGTCGACCTCGACGACGGTCCCGGTCTCGCGCAGCGACGGTTCCTCGGCAATTTCCTTCATGGAAAGGATCGGGCCGACCGGAATGTCGAGCGGGTTGCAGATCTCCATGACCTCGAACTTGGTCTTGGTCATGGTCCACTGCTCGATGCGGTCAAAGATCTCGTTGAGCCGCGGCAGACGGGCCGGCGGCGTGGCATAGTCCGGATCTTCCTTCCATTCCGGCGTCCCGATGACGTCGCAGATCTTCTGCCAGACCGCGGCCTGGGTGATGAAATAGGTGTAGGCGTTGGGGTCCGTCTCCCAGCCCTTGCACTTGAGGATGCGCCCGGGCTGACCGCCGCCGGAGTCGTTGCCTGCGCGAGGCGTGGCGTCGCCGAACGGAATGCCCTCGCCGAACTGGCTGTATTCCGTGAGTGGGCCCGCGTCGAGGCGCTGCTGGTCGCGCAGCTTGACGCGGCAGAGGTTAAGCACGCCGTCCTGCATTGCGGCCAGCACCTTCTGGCCGCGGCCTGTCCTCTCGCGCTGGTAGAGCGCGGTGACAATGCCGAGCGCCAGATGCAGCCCGGTTCCGGAGTCGCCAATCTGGGCGCCGGTGACAGTCGGCACGCCGTCGAGAAATCCGGTGGTCGAGGCAGAACCGCCGGCGCACTGGGCGACGTTCTCGTAAACCTTGCAGTCCTCGTAGGGACCCGGGCCGAAGCCCTTGACCGAGGCCATGATCATGCGCGGGTTCAGTTCCTGGATACGGTCCCAGCCGAAGCCCATGCGGTCGAGCGCGCCGGGTGCGAAGTTCTCCACCAGCACGTCGCACTCCTTCACCAGCCGCTCAAGCACCTCCTTACCGGTCTCGTTCTTGGTGTTGAGCGTGATCGAGCGCTTGTTGTGGTTCAGCATGGTGAAGTAAAGCGAGTCGGCGCCCTCGACGTCGACAAGCTGCTTGCGGGTCGCGTCACCGACGCCCGGGCGCTCCACCTTGATGACATCGGCGCCGAACCACGCCAGAAGCTGGGTGCAGGTGGGACCGGATTGCACGTGGGTAAAATCGAGGATCTTGACGCCTTCGAGAGCTGTCATTGTGCGCTCCTGTAGATCTAGAAGTGTTGTTCCGTTTCAGATGGTTATTTCTTGGCCACGACGCTCTGCGGATTGAGGTTGCCGATGCGGCCGCTCTCGGTCCCGGCCTTCTCGTCGATCACCGCGTTGACGAGGGTCGGCTTGCCGGAGTCCATGGCCTCCTCGACTGCGCGCTTGAGCTCGTCGGGTGACGTCGCGTAGACGCCGACACCGCCGAAGGCCTCCATCATCTTGTCGTAGCGGGCGTCCTTGACGAACACGGTTGGCGCAACATCGTCGCCGCCCGTCGGGTTGACGTCGGTGCCGCGGTAGATGCCGTTATTGTTGAAGACGACCACGCAGACCGGAAGCTTGTAGCGGCAGATGGTCTCGATCTCCATGCCGGAGAAACCAAAGGCACTGTCGCCCTCGACGGCGAGCACCGGGTTGCCGGTCTCGACCGCGGCGGCAATGGCCTGGCCCATGCCGATGCCCATGATGCCCCAGGTGCCGACATCGAGCCGTTTGCGCGGCTTGTACATGTCGATGATGCTGCGGGCGAAATCGAGCGTGTTGGCGCCTTCGTTGACCAGAATGGCGTCGGGCCGGTCCTTGATCACCGTGCGCAGGACGCCCAGCGCGCCATGGAAGTCCATCGGCACGTTGTTGTTCTGCAGCTTCGGCGCCATGCGCTCCACGTTGGTCGTGACCTTCGTGCGGATGGCGTCGGTCCAGTCGGCGGGCGGTGCCGACCAGTCGTCGCCCATGGCGTCGAGCAGGGCCGACACGCTGGAGCCGATATCGCCGACCACCGGAGCCGCAATCTCGACATTGGAGTCCATTTCCCTGGGTTCGATGTCGATCTGAATGAACTTCTTGGGCTTGTCGCCCCAGGTCTTGCCCTTGCCGTGGGACAACAGCCAGTTGAGGCGCGCGCCGATCATCATGACAACGTCGGACTCCTTCAGCGCGAGCGAGCGGGCAGCACCCGCGGACTGCGGATGGTTGTCCGGCAGCAGGCCCTTGGCCATGCTCATGGGCAGGTAGGGCACGCCGCTCTTCTCGACAAGCGCGCGGATCTCGTCATCGGCCTGCGCGTAGGCCGCACCCTTGCCGAGGATGATGAGCGGGCGCTCGGCGCCCTTCAGGACCTCAAGCGCGCGGGCGACCGATTCCGGTGCCGGAAGCTGGCGCGGGGCCGCGTCGATGACCTTGACCAGCGAATCGGCGCCGGCGGCCGCGTCCATGGTCTGGCCGAGCAGGGCGGCCGGCAGGTCGAGATAGACACCGCCGGGACGGCCGGAGACCGCGGCGCGGATGGCGCGCGCAATGCCGATGCCGATGTCTTCGGCGTGGAGCACGCGGTAGGCCGCCTTGCACAGGGTCTTGGCGACGGCCAGCTGGTCCATCTCCTCGTAGTCGCCCTGCTGAAGATCGACGATCTCGCGCTCCGACGAGCCGCTGATCAGGATCATCGGGAAGCAGTTGGTCGTGGCGTGCGCCAGAGCCGTCAGTCCGTTGAGGAATCCGGGAGCCGAGACCGTCAGGCAGATACCCGGCTTCTGGGTGAGGTAACCGGCGATCGCTGCCGCGTATCCGGCGTGCTGCTCGTGGCGGAACGACAGGACGCGCATGCCTTCGGCCTGTGCGAAGCGGCCGAGGTCGGTGATCGGAATGCCGGGCACGCCGTAGATCGTGTTGATGTCGTTGAGCTTGAGCGCGTCGATGACGAGATGGAACCCGTCTGTGAGTGCCTGGGCCTCGGGGGCGCTCCCGTCGCCGTCGGTCAGGTCGTGGGCCAGTGCTTCGGACATGTCTCTTTCCTCGTTCCTTTAGGCTTGAGCGCCGCGTTTGTGGGCATTGCCGGATTCTCCTGTCCGTACGAATGCGGTCACGCCCGCAGCCAGCCTGTCTGTTTCATTCTACGGATCGTCGGCGCGGGCAACCGTGCGCCGGGCCGACGATCCCAAATCCGTCAGTTCCCCGTCTCGCCGGCTTTCGCGCCGCCGCTATTGCGCTTCTGCCAGGCACGAAAGACCGGGTAGAGCATCAGTGCGACGGCAATGGCTATGCAGACCGCCGAAATCGGACGCTCAATGAAGGTCATCGGATCGCCCTGCGAAGCCAGCAGAGACTGGCGAAGCGATCGCTCGGCAAGCGGGCCGAGAACGATGGCCAGCACGGCCGGCGCCACCGGGTAGTTCAGTTTCCGCATGAGGTAGCCGACGATGCCGAACAAAAGCATCAGCCACACGTCATGCATGGTTTGCGTCGGCGCATAGCCGCCGACAATGCAGAGTATGAAGATGACCGGCGCGAGGATCGTAAAAGGCAGCGTCAGCACCCGGACAAAAATCGGTATGAAGGCAAGATTGATCAGCAGCGTGAAGAGATTGGCCACATAGAGCGATCCGATCAGGCCCCACACGAAGTCCGGGTTTTCGGTGAAAAGCAACGGGCCGGGACGCAAGCCCCAGATGATCATTCCGCCAAGCAGGATCGCCGTTGTGGGAGAGCCCGGAATGCCGAGCGTGATCATCGGCAGCATTGACCCCGTGGACGCCGCGTTGTTTGCCGCTTCCGGCGCGGCCACACCGGCAACATTGCCCTTGCCGAACGAATCCGGGTCCTTCGAAAAGGTCTTTGCAATGCCGTAGGACATCAACGACGCCGGCGTGGCGCCTGCCGCCGGCAGGGTGCCGACGAAATAGCCGAGAACCGATCCGAGCGACGTCGTCTTTATATAGGTCTTCACGGCCCGGACATTCTTCATAAATCCGGCTATGGACATGTTGACCTTGTGCACGATGACCTTGCCCCGGGTGGTCTCGAGCGTCCACAGCATCTCGCCGATGCCGTAGATGCCGATCGCCAGAACCAGGAAGTTGATGCCATTCAGGAAGCCGGGGATATCGAAAAACACGAGGCGCGGCTTGCCCGAAATGATGTCGAGGCCGACGGTTGCCAGCACAAGGCCGACGAGAATCGAGAAAATCGTCTTGGGAATATCGTCGCCGCCAAGACCGATGAACGTCGCAAACGCCAGAACCATGAGCGCGAACTCTTCGGGCGGTCCGAATTTCAGAGCGAAATCGGCCAGCGGCGGAGCAAAAAGCGTGAACAGGACGACCGAAATCGTGCCGCCGATGAATGAGGCGATCGCGGCCGCAGTCAATGCCTGGTCGGCTTTGCCGGACATAGCCAGAGGTCGCCCGTCGAAAACGGTCGCAACGGCGGTCGAAGCCCCTGGTATGCCCAGTGTGATCGAGCTGATCGCTCCGCCATACATGGCGCCGTAATAAACCGCGGCGAGAAAAATAATCGCTGCGGTCGGGGGCACGAGAAATGTGATGGGCAGCAGGATCGCGACGCCGTTCACCGAGCCCAGTCCGGGCATGGCGCCAACGAACAGGCCGACAGTGCACCCGATGATGATCATCGCCAGATTGAGCGGCTCCAGAGCCTGTAGCAGGCCGCCGGCCAGTGATGCGAGGATGGTTTCCATGGTCCGCTACCTGTTCTGCGAGAGTTTGTGAATGGTGAGCGAAACCGCCCCGAGAAATGCAAACGATCCGACGATGCACATCCAGAAGTAGTTGGTGCCGTACATGATTTCGAAGACCGGATAGAACCACTCTTCGGTTATCGCCTTAGGCAGCGGAATCTGAAGTGCCCACTCGAAGAGTGCGAAGATTCCGACCGGAATACCGCCGACGAGAAAAATCGTGATCGGCCAGTCATGGCGCCCGAGGAATTTCAGGTAAAACAGCAGAAATGCGAACAACGCGATGTAGATACCGACCAGGTGGATCGCGATCAGCAGCCCGAGCAGCGCGCCGGCAGTCGTCGCGACCACGGTCCCGGCGCCGACGGCGATGAAAGGCTCATTCGAGCGCGATTCGGGCGATGCACGCGTAAACCAGCGGACAAGTGTCGCAATCGCGCAGAGCAGCATTCCGAATGAGAGCCAGAACGGCCAGTAACCGGAGCCGGGCCCTTTTTCAGGCACCCAGCCGATCGCAAGCCCGTCAGTCGCCGACCACATCAGCCCGAGCGACGCGAGAATGGTCGCTATGGTCATCAGCAGTTCTGCCTGTCGAACAGTCATGAACGTTTCCTCGAAAACAGTCGTGCCGGAACTGGCGCTTCACGTGATGCGGGCATGCCGGTCCCTGTGGCTGCAGACGCTTCCGCGCCGCCGACTGCAAATTCCTGCCTTTGTTCTTGTGAAGACTGCGGGGAGGAGGCGTTTTTCGGACACTGCCTGCTCCCCGCAGCAATTAGGCGTTTACTCGCCCGTGATCGCGGCCGCACCGACGGCGTCGATCAGATCCTTGTGGCGCTTGCCCTGCTCGGTGTGGAACGCGGCAAGCTTGTCGCCGGCAACCCACTCGTCACAGGTCAGACCATCTTCCTTGCAGAACTTCTGCCACTCTTCGGAGTCAAACAGCGTCTTGAACAGGTTGATGTACCACTCCTGGGCTTCCTTCGACATGTTCGGAGGACCATTGATGGAACGCTGCATGAAGTAGACGATGTCGTGGCCAAGCTCCTTGGCGGTCGGCACGTCCGGATAGGCGGCCATGCGCTCAGGCGTGAACTGCACCAGCGGCTTGGTCTTGCCGGCACGCATGAACTCGTTCTGCTCGGCCGGGTTGTTGACCGTGGAGTCGATGTGATTGCCAACCAGGTTCTTCGCAACCGTGCCGCCACCAGGGAACGGAATGTAGGTCACTTCGTAACCGAACTCCTTCTCCATCATGGCTGTCAGGATGGAATCCTCCTGACCGGAACCGGTGCCGCCGACTTTCCACTTCTTGCCGGCAGCCTTGACGGCCTTCACATAGCTGGCGAGATCCTTGATGTCCTTCTGATCCGAGTTCACCCACAGAAGGAACGTGTCGAGCGCCATGCGGCCGATCGGCGTGAAGGTCGAGATGTCGACGCCAAGATCCTTCTGGATGATCGGCGTGGTGTAGAACGAGTTCAGCGTCACCAGAACCGTGTGATCGTCACCCGACTTACCCTTGAGATAACGCAGAGCCTCGGCACCCGAACCACCCGGCTTGTTGATCGGAATGAACGGCCGCGGAGACAGCTTCTTCTTCTCGATCAGACCCTGAAGAAGACGGGCAATCTGGTCAGCACCGCCACCGGTGCCGGCCATGATGATGAACTCCACAGGCTTCTTCGGTGTCCACGCGGCACTGGCCTGCTGGGTGACGCTACCGACCGCGAAAGCCCCGACGCTGAGCGTCAGCGCGACCGCCATGAGGGATTTTTTGATTATTCGCATATCCGAATTTCCTCCCAGATACTGGAAGCACCTGTTTTGCTTAGAAATCTGAGGCGCATCTAACGGCCAGGCAGATCAAGCTGCAGTACGGCGCTTTCCATTTGCTTGTTGCACACACTGGTCGGTCCATTGCGGGCCCCCTGCGCGCGCGTATTGGTATATGGTATACCAAACCAGAAAAACGTATCGCATGTGTCGATGAATGGCAAGCGTGAGATTTGTCATCGGGGGCCGTATCGGCGCCCGGCAAAAGCCAATTCCGACAGGCAAGCCGCCGGAATGGCCGGCCGAAACTGCCGTCGCGGCGAAGCGATCAAAACTCTGCATCGCAATGTGCCGCAAACCGTACTCCACAACTCCGCCGCCCCGTCCTAATCGAGGTCGACGTGGCGTTCGACATGCGCGCGCAGATTGAGCGTGTGTTCGCGGACAAGCCGTTCCGCCAATTCCGTATCGCGCGCCTCAAGGGCCTCGATGATGTGCATGTGATCGACGATGGAACGGCCCGCCCGGTCCTCGTCGTAGATCGTTTTGGCACGGATCGCACGGACGTGCATGAAGAGCTTTTCCGTCAATTCGGCGATCAGCGGACATTTGCTGAGCGCAATAATGCGCTGGTGAAACTTGATGTTGGCGTCGGAGTACTCGTCGATATGGCCAAGCACGCCCTGGTTCTCGAAGGTCACGAACATCTTGCGGAGCGATGCGATCTCGTCGTCGCTGGCCTCGGTGGTAATCAGGCGCGCCGCCATGCTTTCAAGCGCGGCCCAGACGGTAATCATGTCGAGGATTTCCGCCTTGGACCGGCGGACGATGTAGATGCCGCGGCGCGGCTCGATTCTGACAAGACCCTCCTGGTCGAGCCGGGCGAGGGCTTCGCGCAAGGGCGTCCGGCTGATGCCGAACTGATTTGACAGGGCGCGTTCGTCCAGCCTTAACTCCGCGCCATCGTCATAGATGTCCATGTTCATGATCGCGGTCTTGAGCGCGTCATAAATCCGCGCCTTGAGGCTGAGCTCTTCCTTTATCGGTTGTACTTTCAGTACGTTCTGGGTCATCTGACCAGCTCCGCAATCTGTCTGACGCCTCCCGGTTCGACCCGCGAGCAAGAACCCCCTTCGATTGGTGTTTTGTATACCAAAAACACTGTTGCTCGCAATATGCCATGCCGAACCCTGGTGTACCCAATACGATTCCTCCGATCGATGCGGATTTCGAGAATGTGACAATTCAGGGCTAACGAACACTGCGGGGAGGAGGCGTTTTTCGGACACTGCCTGCTCCCCGCAGCAATTAGGCGTTTACTCGCCCGTGATCGCGGCCGCACCGACGGCGTCGATCAGATCCTTGTGGCGCTTGCCCTGCTCGGTGTGGAACGCGGCAAGCTTGTCGCCGGCAACCCACTCGTCACAGGTCAGACCATCTTCCTTGCAGAACTTCTGCCACTCTTCGGAGTCAAACAGCGTCTTGAACAGGTTGATGTACCACTCCTGGGCTTCCTTCGACATGTTCGGAGGACCATTGATGGAACGCTGCATGAAGTAGACGATGTCGTGGCCAAGCTCCTTGGCGGTCGGCACGTCCGGATAGGCGGCCATGCGCTCAGGCGTGAACTGCACCAGCGGCTTGGTCTTGCCGGCACGCATGAACTCGTTCTGCTCGGCCGGGTTGTTGACCGTGGAGTCGATGTGATTGCCAACCAGGTTCTTCGCAACCGTGCCGCCACCAGGGAACGGAATGTAGGTCACTTCGTAACCGAACTCCTTCTCCATCATGGCTGTCAGGATGGAATCCTCCTGACCGGAACCGGTGCCGCCGACTTTCCACTTCTTGCCGGCAGCCTTGACGGCCTTCACATAGCTGGCGAGATCCTTGATGTCCTTCTGATCCGAGTTCACCCACAGAAGGAACGTGTCGAGCGCCATGCGGCCGATCGGCGTGAAGGTCGAGATGTCGACGCCAAGATCCTTCTGGATGATCGGCGTGGTGTAGAACGAGTTCAGCGTCACCAGAACCGTGTGATCGTCACCCGACTTACCCTTGAGATAACGCAGAGCCTCGGCACCCGAACCACCCGGCTTGTTGATCGGAATGAACGGCCGCGGAGACAGCTTCTTCTTCTCGATCAGACCCTGAAGAAGACGGGCAATCTGGTCAGCACCGCCACCGGTGCCGGCCATGATGATGAACTCCACAGGCTTCTTCGGTGTCCACGCGGCACTGGCCGTACCGACGGATGCCAGAGAGGCGACGCCGAAGCCTACCGCCATGCAGAGCGTCGATAAGCGACGCTTGATTGAGTACATTTGTATTCTCCCTTCTTTTGGGTACATGTGCGCACCCACACCATTGCGGGGTTTTTCGTGTCTGATGGAATGTTTGCAGAACAGCGCGACCGGTGCACCGGCGGTGCTTGTCTCGATGCATCCCGGGCCGCGGCCCGGCAAGACAATTGTCCCGGTTGTCACTGACGCAATACTGCAAACCGTCGCAAAGCCCAAACACCCAGCCCAGGACGGCAGAGCCCATAGTTCTCAAGATGATGGCCAGTTTGTGGCATCTCGACATGAGTTGGTTCTTGGTGTATTGTATACCAGAATGTTTCACACCACGCCCTAATAGCGTGTAATCATTGAAAATCCGGGCAATTTCACGTCTGATGAAGTCTCGGTTGCACGGCGATATAATTACACGGCATCCGAGAAAAAAATGGGAGGACGGTCATGAATCTGCACGAGTTCCAGGCCAAGGACATCCTGTCCGGCTACGGCGTGCGCGTGCCCGAGGGACGCGTTGCCTGGACGCCGGAGGAGGCTGAAAGCATCGCCCGCGAAGTCAGCGCGCGTAAGACCGCCGTGAAGGCCCAGGTCCATGCCGGCGGACGGGGCAAGGCGGGCGGCGTCCAGCTTGCCGCGACATCGGATTCGGTGCGGGCGATCGCGGCAAATCTTCTGGGCCGCAATCTCGTTACGGATCAGACCGGGCCGGCCGGAATCCCGGTACGCCGCGTCTATGTGGAGGCGGCCGTTGCCTCGGAGCGAGACATCTATCTCGCAGCACTCGTCGACCGGCAACACGGCAAGCTGGTCCTGATGGGATCGCCCGAAGGCGGGGAGGACATCGAGGAGCGGGCGGCCGCCGATCCTGACATCCTGGAGAAGCTGTTTCTGGATCCTTCCGCCCTGGCCGACGCTGATTTTGCCGGTTTTGCGGAGCGGCTGAACATCTTCGGCGCTACCGCCGAGAAGGCGGCGGCAGTGTTCAAGGCCGTCGCCGAGGCCTTCGTCGACCTCGACGCGAGCCTGATCGAAATCAACCCTCTCGCGGTGACCGCCGACGGCGACCTGCTGGCGCTCGACGTCAAGATGGTGCTGGATGACAATGCGCTGTTCCGGCATCCGGACCTGGCCGCCCTGCGCGACGAGGACGAGCAGGACAAGACCGAGCTCGAAGCGCAGCGGCACGAGATCAACTTCCTGCAGATGGAGGGCAATATCGGCGTGGTCGTCAACGGTGCCGGTCTGGCGCTGGCCACGCACGACCTGCTGCAGGACGCCGGCGGCGATCCTGCCAACTTCATGGATATCCGCACCACGGCGACGAGCATGCAGATTGCGCGCGGGCTGGACCTGGTGCTCGAGAATCCGCACGTGAAGGCGCTGCTGGTCAATATCCACGGCGGCGGCATGACGCCGTGCGACACGGTCGCCGAGGCCATCGGTTTCTCGGTGCGGCGGACCGGCCGGACTATCCCGATGGTGGTACGGTTTGCCGGAAACAGCGCGGACTATGCCCGCAAGATCCTCGACAATTGCGGTGTCGACTATGTCGATGCGCGCGACATGGCGGATGCTGTCGGCAGGGCGGTCGATCTTAGCGGTAAGGAGGCCCGGTGATGGCAATTCTCGTCGGAAAAGACACACGGGTCATCTGCCAGGGCATGACCGGGCGGGCGGGCACGTTTCATACCGGCCGCACGGTCGATTACGGAACGAAGGTGGTCGGCGGTGTTCGTCCCGGCAAGGGCGGCACGCGCCACATCGACCTGCCGGTTTTCGACACCGTGCGGGAAGCGGCGGAAGCGACACAGGCCAATGCCAGCATCATTTTTGTCCCGGCGCCGAGTGCCGCCGATGCGATGATTGAGGCGATCGAGGCGGAAATGGGTGTGGTGGTCTGCGTCACCGAGCGCGTGCCCGTGCTGGACATGGTCCGCGTGAAGGCGGCACTTGACGGGTCCGAGACGCTTCTGGTCGGGCCGAATTCGCAGGGTGTCCTGACGCCCGGCGCGTGCAAGCTCGGGGTGATGTCGTCGGTCAACGAGAGACCGGGCAAGATCGGCATCATCTCGCGATCGGCCTCGCTGACCAGCGAGATCGTGGCACAGACGACGGCAGCAGGCCTCGGCCAGTCGACCACGGTCGGCATCGGCGGGGACGCCGTGCACGGCATGGGCTTTGTCGACTGCCTCGAACTCTTTCTTGCCGATCCCGCCACGGAGGGCGTCGTCCTGATCGGGGAAATCGGCGGCACCGAGGAGCAGGAGGCGGCGGAGTATCTGCAGGGCAGGCAGTCGGAAAAGCCGATCGTCGCGCTGATTGCCGGGCGTCATGCGCCGCCGGAGCGGCGCATGGGCCATGCGGGCACGCTCACCATGTTCGGACGCGGTGATGCGGCGAGCAAGATCGCGGCGCTCGAATCGGCCGGCGTGGTGATCGCCGAAAATGCCCAGGTGGTCGGCGAGACCATGCGCGCGGCCGTTGCCGGATGACGGCCGATGCTCCTTATGCCGGGCTGACCGAGATCAATGCTGCCGTTCTTTTTGAGGGCAAGCTGAAGAGACAGCATCCGTTACAAGACAAACAGGGGAATTAACCGATGGCGATCAAGGACCTGCTCGTAGCCTATGACGGCAATGATGCCTCGCAGAAGGCAGTGCAGCTTGCGGTGCAGATGAGCCGGAAGTACGACGCCTCGATCACGGGCGTACACATCTTTCGGACGGAAACCTATGAAAGCCACATCCGGCGCTGGATTCCCGATGACGTGCTCGGGCGGATGCAGGAAGCCGAACAGGAAGTGGAGAAGTCGATCGAGGCGAGTTTCCGGGCCCAGCTCGCGGAGGCGGAATTCACCGGCGACAGCCAGTGGGTCACGGCCCAGGGGCAGTCGAATATCCTGCTGCCCCGTTTCTCCCGGTACTTCGATCTCATGCTGATCGGTCAGTTCACCCATGCCTTCGGCAACGAGGGGCGCACGGTGCAGCCCGAAGATCTGGTGACGCGGGCCGGGAAGCCGGTCATCGTGGTTCCGAAAGGGCTTGCGGTGCGGCCGTTTTCGGAAGAAGCCGTCGTCGCGTGGGACGGCAGCCGGTCGGCGGCGCGGGCACTGAGCGACGCGATGCAGATCCTGGAAACCAAGAAGCGGCTCGATGTCGTCACGATTGACGGCGAGGATGCGGGTGCGGCGGCGGTTCCGGACGAAATGGACATCGTCGCCCATCTGGAACGCCACGGGATCAATGCCAAGATGGTCTCACTCAGCGCGTCCGGCACCTCGGTCGGACAGGCCGTCCTCAACTATTGCGCGGAAACCGGACCGGATCTTCTGGTCATGGGGGCATTCGGCCGCGGCAAGCTCGGCGGCATGCTGTTCGGCGGCGTGACGCGCCATATTCTGCAGAACATGACCGTTCCTGTGCTGATCTCGCACTGACCGGCCCGGTCGCGAGCGCGACCATCGGGCGCCGACTAAAGTTCATGCGACACATGGTCTGGAAGAAATAGACCAAAATCGCATTGAGCTTCGACCCCGGTTCGGTGTAGAGGACAGCGCACTTCTGGCAATTGCTTGTGGAAAGCGACCGAATTTTCAATCACACTTCCGATGCGACACCTTACAGATCAGCAGGCGGGCTGCCGACTGTACGGTAAGGGTGCATTCAAGAACATGACCACGGCAACCGTGGCGGGAAATGTAAACAGGGAGCGATGTGGACCCTATGGACTCTCACATCAAGATCGACGCCCTTGAGCAACTGGGACTGACGGATCTGGGGCCCGTCCATCTCAATTACTCGGCGGCACAACTCTATGAAGAGGCGATTAAACGGGGCGAGGGCGTTGTCGCTGACGGCGGTGCGCTGGCCGTGACGACGGGGGTGCACACGGGCCGGTCCGCTCAGGACAAATTCACGGTCCGCGACGACAATACCGACGCTACCATCTGGTGGGACAACAACAAATCAATCGATCCCGCACGGTTCACCGCCCTGCGGGATGATTTTTTTGCGCACGCCAGGGGCCGGGAACTGTTCGTACAGGAGCTGTTCGGCGGCGCGGACCCGGCGCATCGGATCCGCGTCAGGGTAATCACCGAATTCGCCTGGCATGCGCTGTTCATCCGCTACCTGCTGCGCCGTCCGGAGGCGGGCGAACTTGAGGGTTTCGACGCCGACCTGACCATCATCAACCTGCCGAGCTTTTCGGCCGATCCGGCGCGTTACGGCGTACGGTCCGAAACGGTGATTGCGGCCGATTTCGCGCAGGGTCTCGTTCTGATCGGCGGTTCGGAATATGCCGGCGAGACCAAGAAGTCCGTGTTCGGCGTGCTCAACTATCTGCTGCCGGCCAAGGGCGTGATGCCGATGCACTGCTCCGCCAATGTCGGCGCTGAAGGCGACACGGTTCTTTTCTTCGGCCTGTCGGGCACAGGCAAGACCACATTGTCATCGGACGCCTCGCGCACGCTGATCGGCGACGACGAACATGGCTGGTCGCCCAACGGCATTTTCAATTTCGAGGGCGGCTGTTACGCCAAGACGATCCGTCTTTCGGCCGAAGCCGAGCCCGAAATCTACGCCACGACCCAGCGCTGGGGATCGGTGCTGGAAAACGTGGTTGTCGATCCGGCGAGCCGGATTCCCGATTTCGACGACGGCTCGCTGACCGAAAACGGCCGCGTCGCCTATCCGATGCATTTCATTCCGAATGCGTCGGAAACCGGGATCGCGCCGCATCCGAAGAACATCATCATGCTGACGGCGGATGCGTTCGGCGTCCTGCCGCCGATCGCCCGGCTGACGCCGAGCCAGGCCATGTATCACTTTCTGTCCGGTTACACGGCCAAGGTCGCTGGCACGGAGAAGGGGGTGGCCGGCACACAGGCCACGTTCTCGACCTGCTTCGGCGCGCCGTTCATGCCGCGGCACCCCAGCGTCTACGGCAATCTGCTGCGCGACCTGATTGCCGAGCACGACGTAACCTGCTGGCTGGTCAACACGGGCTGGACCGGCGGGGCCTACGGCACCGGAAGCCGGATGCCGATCAGGGCGACGCGCGGCCTTCTGAACGCTGCCATGGACGGCAGTCTGACCGAAGCCGACATGAGGACGGATCCGTTCTTCGGATTCCAGGTGCCGGTTTCGGTGCCGGGGGTTGACGACAGCCTGCTCGATCCGCGCGGAACGTGGGCGGACAAGGCGGCCTATGACGAGCAGGCGGCCAAACTCGTGCACATGTTCCAGGAGAACTTCGAGAAGTTCGAGGCGCATGTCGACCCGGAGGTCAAGGCGGCGGCACCGGTTCTTCGCGACGCCGCAGAGTAATCCGGTCCTCCAAGCTGGCTCCATCGATCCGCCGAGTCTGGACCTTGCCGGTGCACGCACGGGCGAAGATTGTTTTCATGCGGACAGAAAATGGGCGGGCCGTCTGACAGCGGTACGCCAGAGTCGAGGATAGGCTTATGAAGATCTGCATTTACGGTGCCGGCGCGATCGGCGGTTATCTGGGCGTCCTGCTGCAGCAGGCGGGCGCCGACGTCTCATTGATCGCGCGCGGGGCGCATCTTGAGGCAATGCGGGAGAACGGCCTCAAGCTCCTGATCGGAGGCGAGGAGAAGGTCGCCCGGGTCAACGCCACGAACGACCCGGTCGAACTCGGCCCTCAGGATTACGTGATCGTGTCGCTCAAGGCCCATCAGGCCTGGGAAGTGGCCGAGCAGATGACACCGCTGCTGGGGCCGGACACTGCCGTCGTCACCGCACAGAACGGCGTGCCGTGGTGGTATTTCTACGGCTTCGAGGGCCAGTACGCGAACCTGCGGATCGAGAGCGTCGACCCGGACGACCGGCAATGGCGGACCATCGGGCCGGAGCGGGCGATCGGTTGCGTTGTCTATCCTGCGACCGAGATCACCGAGCCCGGCGTGATCAAGCATGTCTACGGCGACCGGTTCTCGCTCGGCGAGCCGGACCGCTCGATCACCGGGCGGGTCGAGAAGCTTTCGCAGATTCTCGAAGAGGCCGGCCTCAAGGCACCCGTCCTGCCTGAGATCAGGAACGACATCTGGCTCAAGCTCTGGGGCAATCTCTGCTTCAACCCGATCTCGGCCCTGACCCGCGCCACGCTCGACATCGTGGCGACCGATCCGGGCACGCGGACCCTGTCGCGCAACATGATGCTGGAGGCCGAAACCATCGGCCGGCGGATAGGCGTGCATTTCCGGGTCGACGTGGAGCGGCGGATCAACGGTGCGGCCCGTGTCGGCGCCCACCGCACCTCCATGCTGCAGGACCTGGAAAAGGGCCGTCCGCTTGAGATCGACGCACTGCTCACCTCTGTTCAGGAGATGGGCCGGCTGGTCAACGTGGAGACGCCCTATATCGACAGCGTGCTGGCGCTGGTCCAGCAGATGGGCCGGTCGCTCGACGTCTACCCGACCTTCCCGGAGCCGGAGATCACCGAGGACTCGCCCGAAGCCGCAATCGACTGAGGGGGGCTGCCGGCTTTCCATTCATCGTTCCCCGGACGCGCGGAGCGCGGGCCGGGGCCGTAACGATCTGAAGCCTGAGTATGGAACGGTCCCGGATAGCCCGTCCGGGCTTCCGGGAAACACGGTTCCGGATCTGCGAAGCACCGCTTCGCGCTGCCTCGCGTCCGGGAAACACGTTTCACCGCCTGAGTACCAGAACCACCCCGGTCAAAGTCAGGGCCACGCCGAGCCCGGCGGGGATCGTCCACTGGTAACCCTCAAAGACGGTCGAGAGCGTGAGCGCCACGATCGGGAACAACACGGTTGCGTAGGCCGCGCTTTCCGGGCCGATGCGGTTGAGCAGGGCGAAGTAGCAGGCGAACGCAATCACCGACGAGAACACCGACAGGTAGGCCAGCGAGATGATGTAGCGCGGGGTCCACTCGAAGCTGAATTCGGCGCCGCGGAGCACGACCATGGCCGACAGCAGCAGCGCGCCGTAAAGCATGGCCCAGGCGGTCGAGCCGCGGACTGAAAGGCCGGCGGCCTGATTGCGCGCGGAAACAAGGCCGCCAAAGGCGAAGCTGAGCGTGGCTGCAAGACCGAGGGCGAGCCCCGTCCCTGCGCCCGGCGTCGAGGCAATGCTGGCAACCTCGGGCCAGAAGATGATGGCGATGCCGGCCACGCCGCACGCCGCCCCGAGCAACCCGGCCGCCGGGGGAAGCCGGCGCCGGTAGAGGCTGTTGATGGCCATGGTCAGAACAGATGCGGTGGCGAACATGACCGCGAGCAGGCCGCTGGTGAGATATTCGGCGGCGAGATAGAACAGGAAGAAATTGGTCGAGAAGATCAGCGCGCCCTGCAGCGCGATGAAGCCATGGTCTCTGAGCGAAAAACGCAGCGGCAGGCCGAGCGCGATGACCCAGCCGAACATCAGGATGGCGGCGATGATGAAGCGGTAGGCGACCGACGCCTCGACCGGAACGACCCCGAGCTGGAATGTAATGGCAAACCAGCTCGTGCCCCAGACGAGCACGACCGCCAGGTAAAGCAGTGCGTTTTTCATCAAGCCCCTTGCAATGGCCCGGTGCGGCCCGCGGCAATGCCGGTGCGACGGCGATGCCGGAATGCTGCAGTTTATCCGGAGGGCCAGAGCCCACCAATGACCCGGGAAGCGTAGCTGGTATGCGCATGATGCATAGCTGCATTGCACAAAACTCAGACGATTTTGGCGATTTTCGGCCTAACTGCTCTTGTGCAGTGCACAAAAATCACTATATCATTGGTATCTGGTATCCCACGGAATTACGGAGGCTGGGCCATGAGCAGGACGCCGACAGTCGTCGAAAAGACATTCGAAGAAACCTACCCGCACCACCCGTTTGCACCGCTCGTGGCGGCCGGTGTCGCCCTCGCGCGGTGGCTGAAACCGGACGGCGAGGACCGTTATGCCGACGGCGGCGCCACGCCGACAGCCATGGGCACCGCGTCCTGATCGCGGTTCCGGTTCGCGCAGAGACTGAAGGATTGAGCCCGGCCAAGGATGACACAGGTCGCTGAAGCGCAGGCGGGAACTTCTCGGTGTCATCCCGGATGCTGCGCAGCGCGTAAGCGGTGCGCTGCTGAGCCGGGATCCAGCGGCATAGGCAACAATCGGAGTTTCTTGCTGGATGCCGGATCGCGCTTTGCTTGTCCGGCATGACGAACAACGAAGTGCAGGCAATCTCCATACCGCGTTCCCCGGGCATCGACCCGGGCCCTATTGGCCGCGCTGCGGGCCGAGGAGGGTGTAAAGGGGTCCCGGGTCAAATCCGGGAAACGTGCTGTTTTCGCCCCAGTGTAGCTGCCTTCGCGGGCACAGGCTTCACACGAGCATCTGATCATTCCATCGCAGATCCTCGGGCCGGGCCCGAGGAAGAAATAACTATTGTGCAGCCCGTCACAGGATTTGGCTGAGGAACTCCTTGGTGCGCGGGTCCTTGGCGTCGTCGAAGAAGGTCGCCGGCGGACCGTGCTCGACGATGATGCCGCGGTCGGTGAAGTAGATGTGGTTGGCGACCTCGCGGGCAAAGCCCATCTCGTGGGTCACGAGAATGCAGGTCATGCCTTCCTCGGCCAGTTCCCTGATCGTGACCAGCACCTCCTTGACCGTCTCCGGATCGAGTGCTGCCGTCACCTCGTCGAACAGCATGACGTCCGGGCGCATGGCGAGCGAGCGGGCGATGGCGACGCGCTGCTGCTGGCCGCCCGAGAGCTCGCCCGGATAGCTGTTCTCCTTGCCGTCGAGCCGCACCTTCTTGATCAGCGCGCGGGCGCGGGCCTCGACCTCTTCTTTCGGCTCCTTCAGCACCAGGACGGGCGCCATCATGACGTTCTCAAGCGCCGTCTTGTGCGGGAACAGGTTGTACTGCTGGAACACCATGCCGACCTTCTTGCGCAGTTCCAGCTTGTCGA
Organism: Hyphomicrobiales bacterium; assembly: GCA_965275905.1. Taxonomy (GTDB): domain Bacteria; phylum Pseudomonadota; class Alphaproteobacteria; order Rhizobiales; family JAJFHC01; genus CBDAQD01. The sequence continues at coordinate 50,629 of CBDHYJ010000026.1, forward strand.
GGTTCGGGTCGTGCACCTCCTGGCCCTCGACCAGGATCGAACCCTTCTGGATGTCGTTGAGCGCGTTGATGCAGCGGATGAATGTCGACTTGCCGGAGCCCGACGGACCGATGATGCAGACGCATTCGCCCTTCATGATGTCCATCGAGACGCCCTTGAGGACCTCAAGTTCGCCGAAGGACTTGTGCACGTCCGTGGCGCTGACCATGGGTTGGTCCGGTGTCCAGCCGTTTTCAGACATTGGCAGGGTCCCTCACAGTTTGACGGCGAAGCGCCGTTCGAGCGCGATGGTGAAGCGCGCGATCGGATAGCAGTAGGCAAAGAAGATGACGAGGCTGAAGCCGTAGAACGGGATCAGCAGCTCGGGGTGGTTGTCCTCGCCCTCCATGGCCTGGCGCGACAGGGTGACGATCTCCTCGACACCGAGCAGCGAAACCAGCGGGGTCGCCATGGTCAGGATGGCGTACCAGTTCATCCACGGCGGGATCATGCGCTTGAAGCACTGCGGCAGGATGATCTTCCACAGGGTCTGGCGGCGCGAATAGGCGAGTGATTCCGCGGCCTCCCACTGGCCGGTGGGCACGGACTGGATGGCGCCGCGCACGACCTCGGAGATGTTCGCCATGATCGGCAGCGACAGGCCGAACACGGCCTTGATCCAGTCCGGGATCTTGATGACCAGCGAGCCGAACGAGAATTCGAACGGGAAGGCGAGCATGACAATGAACAGCAGCACCAGCCACGGCGAGTTGCGGAACAGCTGGGTCGTGAACCAGGCAAACCGGCTGACCCACTTGTGGGGCGAGATCTGCCACAGGCCGAGGACGACGCCGGCAAAGGTCCCGATCGCCATGGTCAGGAAGCTGATCAGAACATTAAGCCCAAAGCCCTTGGTGACGAGGAACGGCATCCAGCGCCACAGCGCGTCGAAGGCCTGGCCCAGCGTGTAATTGCTCTGCGCCAGGGCCGCCATCGGCCACAGTGTGGCGATACCGAGCAGCAGGCCGAAGATCAGGGCCGGCCGCGAGGCGATCCAGCGGCTGAACAGAAGATCGTCGGCGGCTCCTGCGGGCACGGCCCGGAATGGCTTGAGCACCGGCAGGTCGGTCGTTGCGGCGGCGGTGAGGCCGGGTATGGCGCGCTGTTTCATGGTCATGCGCCGTACCCCGGAATGCGCATGCCGCGTTCCCAGCGGTTCATGCCGATGACGAGGATGCCGACAAGGACGATGTAGACGACGAACAGGACCAGCATGGAGGCGTACTGGGCGGTCGAATAGTCGTTGTAGATGCTGACCATCTGGTAGAGCAGCTCGGGCACCGCGATGGCGATGGCCTGGGTCGTGGTCTTCACGAGATTGACCAGATTGTTATTGAGCGCGGGCAGGCAGACCCGGAAGGCGAGCGGCAGGACCACGTAGCGGTAGGTCTGCAGGCGCGACATGCCGAGCGACTCTGCCGCCTCCTTGGTGGAGTCCGGCACGGCCTCTATGCCGGCGCGGAAAATCTCGACATTGAAGGCGCCGGCAAAGAAGGACAGCGAGATGATCGCCCAGCCGACATTGGAGATGATCGGGACCTCGAGCCAGCCGTCGGGCGAGTAGGTCGGCGTGAACTGGCCGAGCGCGAAATAGAAGAACAGAAGCTGGATCAGCGGCGGCGTGTTGCGGAAAAACTGGATGTAGCCCTGCACCACGTTGCGCAGGATGACCATCGGCGAGCCCTGCAGCCATGCGCCGACAATGCCGATGATCACGCTCAGGATCACGCAGACGATGGAAAGCTGGATCGTGACCCAGAGGCCGGTGACGACCCTGTCCCACTGCGTCGGGTCGTAGAAGAAGATGAAGTTCCATTTGGGAGTGGTCTCGGCCAGCTCCCGGAAGAACGTCTGGATGGACTCTATCATCGGCCCCGCACCCCTCGTTGCGGATCAGGATCCGGTCCCCTTGACCGGGTGGCCGGGGCGCCCGCTCGGAGCGCCCCTGACCGGTAATGATGGCTCTCTTACTTGCCTGCGAGCCAGTCCTTGAAGCGCTCGTTCTGCGCCTTGAGGTAAGCGGTGGGCTGGATGCCCCACTTCTTCTCCAGCTCGATCAGACGGCCGGACTGGTGCCAGTTGTAGGTCATGCCCGACATGAAGTTGCCGAACACGCAGTTCAGCTCACCGAGCGGTACGGCCAGACCCCACGGGTTGTCGTCCTCGCTGCTGAGCGGCATTTCGTAGTCGTTGTAGTTGCCGGACGAAAGGTCAGACATGATCGACGAATCGTCATAGACCCAGGCGATGCACTTCTTGTCACGCAGCGCCTGCTTGGCTTCGGCGTTGCCGGTGAAGGCGACGACCTTGGCGCCATGCCGTTCGGTCACGATCTTGTTGTAGAACGCGCCCTGCTTGCCGCAGACCGGCTTGCCCTTCAGGTCCGCCCAGTTCTTGATGCCGACGGCCTTCGGCGACATCACGTTGGTGCCGGAGGTGTAGTAGTTCGGCTGGGTGATGCCGACGATCTTGCGGCGGTCCTTGCGGTCCGACATGGTGGCGATCATCATGTCGATCTTGCCGTTCTCCAGGAACTGCATGCGGTTGGACGACTGGACGGCGACCACCTCGAGCTCAACGCCCATGGCGCCGGCCACGTCCTTGGCCATGTCGACTTCCATGCCGACGATCTCGCCGCTTTCATTCCGGAAGCCCCAGGGCTTGTAGTCGGCCTTGACGCCGACCACGATCTTGCCGCGTGACATGACCTTCTTCCAGACATCGTTGGTGCAGGTCGCGGCGTAGACTGCGGATGCCGAAAAGCCCAGCATCGCGGCGGCGGCGACGGTTGTCTTCAAAATACTCGACTTCATAACGTCTCCCTCTTCTCTCTCTTCTAAACTCTCTTTGATTTTTTGACGTGCCTTGAAGCAACACGAAGGATCACCCGGTCCGCCATAGCACATCAAGATCAAAATTGGGTCCGGATATGGCGGCGGGTTATGACAATTCCCTTACGCGGCGTCCTCCCAATTCTCTCCCAGCACCTTCTTGGTGCCCTCGATCGTCCGTACGCGCTCGGCGACCGTGTTGCCGCCGCGCCTGATCAGCATGCCCATCAGCGCTTCCAGCAGCACCATCGCCGCAACATGCGACGGGAAAAACTGCGGGCTTTGCGTCGCCGTCAGCAGCGCGCAGTCGGACACGCGGCACAGCGGGCTCGATGCGGTGTCCGTGATGCCGACGACAAAACACTTCTGGCCGGCGGCAAGCTGCGTGACTTCCACCGTCCGTCTGGCATAGGGCTCGAATGTGATGGCGATGACGGCGTCGCGGGAGCCGAGGCCGGCCAGCCGCGCCGCGCCGGCCGCGCCCGGATCCGTGATGCAGTGCCACTCCGGCAGAGCCATGTCGGCCATGTATCCAATGTAGTCGACCAGGGCCGACGCACTCATGGTGCCGATCACCGTGACCGAGCGTGCCTTGGCGAGGCGGTCGCAGGTCCGTCGCAGCTCCCCGATGTCGAGTGCCGACAGCATGGTCTCAATATTGGCAACGGCGGCCCGGGCCTGATCGATCACGAAAGGAGCGTCGCTCGCGGTGCCGGCCCCGCGGCTCTGCAGGGCCGCGACCTTGTCCGACAAACTCACGCGCCTGCGGCGGGTCTCCGCCCGGCAGCGATCGCGCAGTTGCTCGTAATTCTCGCAGTCAAGCGCGCGGGCAAGCCTGGAGATGGTCGGCGGTGTCACGCCCGCGCTGCGGGCAATAGCCCTCAGCGAATGCATGGCGACATCGTCCGGATGATCAAGGATGTACCGTGCAGCATGGCGCAATTGCGGACTGAGGGAGGACAGACGGGCGGCAATGTCGCTCAGCAGCGGTGTCTTGTGTGCCGTCGCCATTTATTCACCTCGACCCGCCCCAAGAATTGATATAAATGTTTCGTATTGTTTCATTGATTGAAACATTTGTAACACAATTTGGCAAGCCCCTGTTTCACGTTTTCCAAGGGTCCCGGTCATGGCCGCCTCCGAAGCCTTTCCCTCCCAAGCCTCCGTCGTTGTCATCGGCGGCGGTGTCATGGGCTGCTCAACGCTCTATCACCTGGCGAAGGAGGGCGTGAGCGACGCCATCCTCCTGGAACGCAACCAGCTCACCTCCGGCACGACCTGGCATTCGGCGGCACAGGTGCGCGCGCTGCGCTCGACGCGCAATCTCACCGACCTGATCCGCTATTCGGTGTCGCTCTATGCGCAGCTTGAGGAAGAGACCGGGCAGGCGACGGGCTGGATCAACGAGGGGTCGCTGTCGATTGCCACGTCTGAGGACCGGCTGACGCACATCCTGCGCCAGGAAGCGCTCGCAAACCTGTTCGGTGTCAGGGCCGAGTCGATCTCCGTCGGTGAGGCGAAAGAGCGCTGGCCTCTGATGAACGCCGAGGACGTGATCGGTGCCGTCTGGTCCCCGGATGACGGGCGGGTCAGTCCGTCGGACCTGTGCGCCGCACTCGTCAAGGGTGCCCGGTCGCGCGGTGCGCGGATCTTCGAGGACACCGGCGTTACCGGTATCCTGACCGAAGGCGGCCGGATCAGGGGCATCGAGACCACGCGGGGGCCCGTGAAGTGCGACGCCGTAGCGTTGTGCACCGGCCTGTGGAGCCGCGAGGCCGCCGCCATGGCAGGCGCCGCCGTGCCGGTCTGGCCGTGCGAGCATTTCTATCTCCTGACCAAGCCCGTCGAGGGCATCGAAGGCAACATGCCGACGCTGTCCGACCATGACAGCCACCTCTATATCCGCGACGATTCCGGCGGGCTTCTGGTCGGGTGCTTCGAGCCGATGGGAAAGCCGATCGCGGCGGAAAGCCTCGGTGAGGATTTCGCGTTCCAGCTTCTTCCGGAAGACTGGGATCACTTCGAGCCGATGATGATCAATGCGCTGCACCGCCTGCCGGCTTTGGAGACCGCGGAGGTGAAGACGCTGCTGAACGGGCCGGAGAGTTTCACGCCGGACGGCTCGTTCCTGCTCGGCGAAACGGCGGAGACGCGCGGGCTCTTCCTCGGCTGCGGCATGAATTCGGTCGGCGTGGCGACCGGCGGCGGAGCCGGCATGGCGCTGGCGCATAGCATCTTTCGCGGGATGCCGCCCGCCGACCTGCACGAGGCCGATCCGAAACGTTTCCCGGACTGCTTCAACTCCGCTGATGCTCTCACTGCGCGGGTGCCCGAGGTTCTGGGCAAGCACTACGAGATCACCTATCCGGGCCGGCAATGGGTGACCGCGCGGGACCTGCGTCCGACACCGCTGCACGACCGGTGGCTTAAAGCCGGCGCCCATTTCAGCCAGGTCTATGGCTGGGAGCGGCCGCTCTATTTCGGCAAGACCGCCGAGCCCGCCATGACGTTCGGCCGGCCGGACTGGTTCGATCAGGTCGGCACGGAGGTGGCACAGGCCCACGAAGGAGCGGCCCTTTTCGACCAGTCGACTTTCGGCAAGATCGAGGTCGAGGGCGCGGATGCCGAGCGGTTCCTGAACCGGGTCTGCGCCAACGACATGGACCGGGCGCCGGGTCGGGCGATCTATACCGCCATGCTCAACGAGCGCGGCGGCATGGAAAGCGACCTGACCGCCATCCGGATTGCCGGGGACCACTACCGCCTCTTTGTCGGCTCGGGCGCCATCCGCCGGGACGTGGCCTGGCTCCGGCGCCACGTCGACGGTGAGCGCGTCACCCTGACCGACAGTACGGAAGACTATGCCGTGATCGGCCTGATGGGTCCGGACGCCGCGCGCATCATCGAGGCCGCCGGCGCGCGGGAGCTCAACGCCCTGCGCTATTTCGAGGCGGGTCCCGCCCATATCGCCGGCGCGCACGTGCGGGCCGTGCGTCTCTCCTATGTGGGCGAGGCCGGCTGGGAGATCACCTGCAAGGCGGAGAACGCGGGCGGCGTCTACGACGCGCTGTTCGAGGAGGGCGCCCAACCGGCGGGTCTGTTCGCCCAGACGGCGATGCGCATCGAGAAGCGGTTCCTGTCCTACGGTCACGACCTCGACACCGATATCTCGCCGCTCCAGGCCGGTCTCGGATTCGCAGTCGGCTGGGATACGGATTTCACCGGCAAGGCGGCGCTGCTGCGCCAGCGCGATGAGGGCGAGGCCTGCCGCATTGTCTCAATCGTGCTCGACGATCCAAACGCAGTGCCGCTCGGCAACGAGCCGGTCTATTGCGACGGGCGGATCGCCGGCAAGACCACCTCCGCGGCGTTCGGCTACCGGGTCGGGCGGCCCGTGGCGATCGCTGACATCGCCGAAGCTGACGCCCGGTCCGAGGGCGCGGAAGTCGAGGTCGACATTGCCCGCGTCCGCTTCAAGGGCCGCGTCACGCCGGAACCGGCCTTCGACCCTAAGGGCACACGCCTGCGTGCGGCGGCGACGCAGGCGGCCTAACTCCATTTCGTCATTCCCGTGAAGACGGGAATCCAGAAGCGGTAATCAAAGGCAGTACCGTACTGCTCTGGATCCCCGCCTTCGCGGGGACGACGGTATGGGTAGGATAGCCGAACGACTAACTATCCCGGATCTGCGGAGCAGCGTTTCACGCTGCATTGCGTCCGGGAAACGCCACCCCGTAATTTGACATCGCCGCCGCCGGTCCCTATGTCAGGGTCATGGCGCGAACAGCCCCATATCCCCCGTCCTAGCGACACACCCTTCTCCATTTTCGAGATGCCTCCGGACCACGGGAGACGTGCGTCCGGAGCCGCGGCCGTCCGCGTTGGCGGGCGCGGCGGTTCCTCTCGGAAAAGTGGAGAGATCCATGACAGAGAAGCAGAAGGGCCCGGCGGCCGGCCGTGGCCGTCGCGATGCCGGGCGTGAGCCCGTCCCGGAAACACCGGAGCAGGCGCGGCGGCGGCGCTTCGCCGAGGCGCTGGCGCGCCAGGCTTTCGGGCGGCATTACTGGACCGACGATCAGGGCGAGGAGGTGCGCCGCTCGCTCGATGCCAGAGGCAAGCCGCGGAAGCGCACGTAGGGCGCGGGAAGGGACCGGGCGATGAGCCCGGTCTGTCGTTCCCCGGACGAGCGTCAGCGAGATCCGGGGCCGTACCGAACGCAGGCTTCGATCCGGAACGGTCCCGGACAGCCCTGGCGGGCTTCCGGTAAACACTCCCATGTCATGCTCGCGTACCCGCCTTCGCGGGCACAGGCTTGACGCGAGCATCTTCATGCGGTGAGCAGACCCTCGTGTCGAGCACGAGGGTGACACGATGGGAAGTAGCGGCAATTGTCTGCAAACCCCCTTTCCGGCTGCATTGGGACGAGAATCCATGTAAAAGCCGTTCACATGAGCTGGTCCGGACATGGCGGCAAGGGGCGCCGCGGCTATCACCACGGCAATCTGCGCGAGGCGCTGATCAGGGCCGCACTCGACCTGATCGCGGAAAAGGGGCCGTCGGGCTTCACCTTTGCCGAAGCCGCGCGGTCTGCCGGCGTAAGCGCGGCGGCACCCTACCGGCATTTCAAGGACCGCGACGCGCTCATGGCCGATGTCGCTCTGCGCGGATTCGAACGCTTCGAGGCAGATCTGACAAAGGCCTGGAATGACGGCAAACCCAACCCGATGCGGGCTTTCGAGAATGTCGGCAAGGCCTATCTGGCCTTCGCCAAATCCGAGCCGGCCTTCTATTCCGCGATGTTCGAATCCGGCCTGCCGCTCGATACGAGCGCCGATCTCGCGCGGGCGAGCGACCGGGCGTTTGCCGTGTTGCGCGAGGCGACGGAGAT
>CBDHYJ010000027.1:0-37458 GCA_965275905.1 Hyphomicrobiales bacterium
TATTACCAGTGGACCGCAGTTCTGCGTGCGGTCTCGGCCAATCGCAGCTTTCATTTCGTCTACAAGGACGACCTGACGCCGTGGCGGATCGCGGAATTCATGATCCTGCGTCAGGAACTGCCGCGCTCGCTGTTGACCTGCCTGCGGACCATCGACCACAATCTTGCCTTGCTTGCGGATATGTATGGCGAACGTCACGAATGTCACAGGCTGGTCGGAGAGTTGCACTCTGAGCTCAAGTTCGGTCAGATCGACAAGATTTTCGAGGCCGGGCTGCACGAATATCTTACCGAGTTCATCAACCGTAACAGTGCGCTCAGTGAAGAAATCCATCGTAGCTATCTGAGTTGAGTACACCTCCAGATGCACATCGAAGTCGAACATGAAACCCGGTATCAGTTCGATGAGCCGGCAACCTATTCGATCCAGCGCCTGCACCTTCATCCCGTGATTTTCGAGGGCCAGAACGTGATCGACTGGACGATTGCGGTTGAGCCCGCCGGTGTCATGACCGAGGGACCGGATGTCTTCGGCAACATGGTGCACGTATACGCCCGGGACTTTCCGCATGACGGGGTGACGATCAGGGCCCGTGGTGTCGTTGAAACGACGTACACCGACGCCATTATCCGGGGAGCACCGGAACCGCTGCACCCGCGGATGTTCCTCAGGACGACAGCGTTGACCGAACCTGACGAGGCCCTCATCGCGCTTGCCGCCGATGCCCGCAAGGGCAGTGGCGAAACTCTCGATCTCGCCCACCGGCTGATGAACGCCGTGCGGGACGCGATCGACTACGAAAAGGGCCAGACCGAGATTACGTCAACCGCTGCCGATGCCCTCGCGCTCGGCAAGGGTGTTTGCCAGGACCACGCCCATGCCTTCGTGTGTTGCGCCCGGTTGTGCGGAATTCCGGCCCGGTATGTGGGGGGATACATGTGGGACGATGACGGATCCGCGGCCATGGAGGCCGGCCACGGATGGGCGGAAGCCCATGTGGAGGGCGTCGGCTGGATCGGTTTCGACGTGGCGAATCGGGCCTGCCCGACTGATGCCTACGTGCGCGTCGCGATCGGCTTTGACTATATGGACGCCAGCCCGGTGCGCGGCATGCGGCGATCGGGCGGAGGAGAATCGCTTGACGTCGAGGTCCGGATAGAACACTCAGAAAAGCGTGCACAGGCGCAGTGATTCCGTCTATTGAGGGCAGAGCGGGGAATTTGACCAGATGACGTATTGCGTTGGACTTCTGATGCGTGACGGACTCGTCATGCTGTCCGACACACGGACCAACGCGGGCATCGACCAGATCTCGACCTATTCGAAGATCGATATCTGGGAACGGCCGGGCGATCGCGTGTTCTGTCTCATGTCGTCCGGAAACCTCGCCATCTCCCAGGAAGTCGTCAGCCTGCTTGAGGAGGAGATGGCGGAATCCGATACCAACATCATGACGACCCACAACATGTTCCGTGCAGCCCAAACCGTCGGCAAGACCGTGAGGGCGGTGTACAACACCGACGGCCGCGAGATCGAGGCGCAAAGCACCAGTTTTTCGGTTTCGCTTCTGCTTGGCGGTCAGATCAAGGGCGAGCAGCCTCGGCTGTTCCAGATCTATTCCGCGGGCAACTTCATCGAGGCATCGGTTGAGACACCCTATCTGCAGCTTGGCGAGCACAAGTACGGCAAACCGATTCTCGACCGGGCGATGCGCTACGAGACCACGCTGCGCAGCGCCCTGAAACTCAGCCTGATCTCCATGGATTCGACCCTGCGGTCCAACCTTTCGGTCGGCATGCCTGTCGATGCCTTCGTTTACCGGGCGGATGCCTTTGAGGTGGCGTTGCGCAAGCGCATCGACGAGGACGATCCCTATTTCATGGGCCTCCGCAAGCAGTGGGGTGAGGCCCTGCGCGATGCCTATCGCGGCATCGAGGACCCGGACTGGTTCCCGGTCTGATCCCGCTGGCTGCGCCGCCAAACGCACCTGAAACCACTGATTCGGTTAACCAGCGCGCTTTCACGGCGCTTTGATGTGTTTGAGTCATAAATTTCCAAATCGGAATCCAATCTTTCGCAAGTGACAACGCATTACGCTGACTTCGCAACCCTGTTTCGGCCGATACAACCTATATTTACAGGCAGGAAACAGGCCGTGTTAACGGCCGCGATTCAGGCATTTCGTGCCGGGCAAGGAGGAAACTGCCATGGCGGTCTTTTCGAATTCAGCGTTCGACAGTCACGAAGCCGTTCACGCGTTTCATGACGCGGATACCGGGCTGAAAGGGTTTATTGCGATCCATTCCACATTTCTCGGTCCGTCCTTCGGCGGGTGCCGCCTCTGGGCCTATGACTCGGAGGAAGAGGCCCTGACCGACGCGCTGCGTCTCTCGCAGGGAATGAGCTACAAGAACGCGCTTGCCGGCATTCCCTATGGCGGCGGCAAGGCGGTCATCATGGCCGTGCCGGACACGAAAAAGTCGCCGGAACTGTTCAGGGCATTCGGCCGCGCCGTCAACGGTCTCGGCGGCAAATATCTGACCGCCGAGGATGTCGGCGTCAGTGTCGAAGACATGCGGTCGGTGGCGGAGGAGACCCGCTTCGTCAGCGGGCTTGCCGGCAAGGACGGCCTGGCCGGCGGCGACCCGTCGCCAAAGACCGCCTACGGCGTGTTCCTCGGTATTCGGGCAGCAGCGGCGCGGGCGCTCGGACGGAACGATCTGGACAACCTGAAAGTGGCCGTGCAGGGCGCCGGCCACGTGGGCTATCACCTCTGCAAGCTGCTGTCGGATGCGGGGGCCGAGATTTCCGTGGCCGATATCAATCAGAAGAACGTGGAGCGCGTGAGCGACGAGTTCAGTGCGACCCCGGTCGATCCGGAGACGGTGCTGACCGAGGATGTCGACGTGATCTCGCCCTGCGCGCTCGGCGGTGTGATCAATGCGGGCACAATTCCGGCGCTCAAGGCCAAGATCGTGGCCGGTGCCGCGAACAATCAACTGCTGGAGTATGAGGATGGCGAGCGGCTGCGGCAGCGGGGCATTCTCTATGCGCCCGACTATGTCATCAATGCCGGCGGCATCATCTCAGTTGCCGCGGAGTTTGGCGGCGGGGTCACCGAAGCCGAAGTCGACGAGAAAGTCGCGCATATCGAGAGCCGGGTGATGGAAATCTTCGACCGCGCGTCTCAGCGTGGCGTAGCGACGTCGGTCGTTGCCGATGACATGGCACGGGAAGCAATCGGGCGCGCGGCCTGAGTATTTTTTCCGGCCTTCCTCAATTGTCTGGAAGACAGGGGCAATAAGCCTCATTATTCTCCGCGGCAGTCAATTACGCCGTTGGAGGGGGAACCATGGCGACCGTTGTCATTACCGGCGCGAACCGCGGCGTCGGTCTGGCGTTGTGCACGCTCTATTCAAATCGCGGTGATACAGTCATTGCGCTCTGCCGCGAGTCGTCGTCTGTGCTGGATGCGCTCGATGTCGAAGTGCACGATGATGCGGATGTCTGCGATCCCCACGCCATGGCCCGCATTGCCGCAGCGCTTTACGGGCGCCCGATCGACGTCCTCATCAACAACGCCGGGGTTCTGGCCCGGGATGATTTTGACGAGCTCGATCTCGAGGCGATCCAGTGGCAGTTCGAAACCAACACGCTCGGTCCGCTTATCGTGACGGACGCCCTGCGTTCATTGCTGACGAACGACTCCAAGCTGGTCATCATCACCAGCATTCTCGGCTCGATTGCGGAGAACGAGACCGGCGGCATGTACGGTTACCGGATTTCCAAGGCGGCGGTGAACATGGCCGGCGTCTCGCTTGCCCGGGATCTGGAAGAGGACGGCGTTGCCGTCATGCTGCTCCACCCGGGTTATGTGGCCACCGATATGACCAACTACCAGGGCACGGTTGCGCCCGACCATGCGGCCAAGGGGATCGTTGCGCGTATCGATGCCCTGACGATGGCTGACACGGGAAGCTTCTGGCACGCCGAGGGCCGCCGCCTCGACTGGTAGGCTCAGGGATATGCTGCGCCAAATGAAAATGCCGGCTGCATCTGCAGCCGGCATTCTCGTTGTTGTTATGTCGCGATGATCAGTTCAGCCTGAAGATCGGACGGGCCGTGTTGCGCTGGATACGACGGTTGGTGTTGAACCGCGTCGTGTTCAGCTGGCGCCGGACGATCGGCTTGCGCTGATTGCGAAGTCGCGAGATACGCTTCGCATGCACTGCCCGATTGTTCAGCCGCGAGATATGCTTGGCGTGCACCGGCCTTCTGTTCAGCCGCGAGATGCGCTTTGCGTGCACCGGCTTCTTGTTCAGCCGCGAGATACGCTTGGCGTGTACCGGCTTCTTGTTCAGCCGCGAGATGCTCTTGGCGTGCACCGGCTTCTTGTGCAGCCGCGAGAGGCGCTTCAGGTGCTGCGGCTTGGCCTGCCTGGACCTCCACTTCTTGTGGGTTGGGCGGAGCGGCGAGGTCTGCTTGTGGTGGTAGCCCTTGGACTTCCACTTCTGGTGCACTGGCTTTACGCCAAACGGCCGGGTCGTTGCCTTGTTGTGCTGGCGCGACTTCCACTTCTTATGGAAGTTGGACTTCCACTTGATGTGCAGCGGGAAGGGCTTCGAAGTCCGCTTGTTGTGCTGGGCCGACTTCCACTTCTTGTGGAACTTGGACTTCCACTTGATGTGCAGCGGGAAGGGCTTCGACGTCAGCTTGTTGTGCTGATGCGACTTCCACTTCTTGTGGAACTTGGACTTCCACTTGATGTGCAGCGGGAAGGGCTTCGACGTCAGCTTGTTGTGCTGGTGCGACTTCCACTTCTTGTGGAACTTGGACTTCCACTTGATGTGCAGCGGGAAGGGCTTCGACGTCAGCTTGTTGTGCTGATGCGACTTCCACTTCTTGTGGAATTTGGACTTCCACTTGATGTGCAGCGGGAACGGCTTCGACGTCAGCTTGTTGTGCTGGTGCGACTTCCACTTCTTGTGGAACTTGGACTTCCACTTGAAATGCAGCGGGAAGGGCTTCGACGTCAGCTTGTTGTGCTGATGCGACTTCCACTTCTTGTGGAACTTGGACTTCCACTTGATGTGCAGCGGGAAGGGCTTCGACGTCAGCTTGTTGTGCTGATGCGACTTCCACTTCTTGTGGAACTTGGACTTCCACTTGATGTGCAGCGGGAACGGCTTCGACGTCAGCTTGTTGTGCTGATGCGACTTCCACTTCTTGTGGAATTTGGACTTCCACTTGATGTGCAGCGGGAAGGGCTTCGACGTCAGCTTGTTGTGCTGATGCGACTTCCACTTCTTATGGAACTTGGACTTCCACTTGATGTGCAGCGGGAAGGGCTTCGACGTCAGCTTGTTGTGCTGGTGCGACTTCCACTTCTTGTGGAACTTGGACTTCCATTTGAAATGGATCGGGAAGGGCTTCGACGTCAGCTTGTTGTGCTGATGCGACTTCCACTTCTTGTGGAACTTGGACTTCCATTTGAAATGGATCGGGAAGGGCTTCGACGTTGCCTTGTTGTGCTGATGCGACTTCCATTTCAGATGGAACTTCGACTCCCACTTGTAGTGCAGCGGGAAGACCGGAGGAACGAAGTCGTCTTCCGGAATGTCCACTGTCACCGGGGGAACGAAGCTGCCGCCGTCCGGCACGATTTCAGGCGTCGGGATCGCGATAACCGGAGGCGTCGTAACGCCGGCCACGCGGTAGACCTCGACGTCGCCCGGGTAGGTCGACTGATCTTCCTGACCACCGGCAGGCTCGGCGGAGCCCTGGGCACTCATGTCGAGATCGACCATGTAGGACTTGGCGGGGGCGTCCGCTTCCGTAGCCTGGCCGCCCTCGGGATAGGGCTGGTAGGCGGAAGCCGGCGAAACTTCAGAAAGCTCGCTTTCGGGCGAGATCTGAACGCCGTCGACCCGGCTGGTGTCGGTCCGCTCCTGGGTCTCCGGGTCAAAGCAGGGACCCGTTTCGGAGCAGAGGCCGTCGCCGGCGGCCAGGATGGTCTCATCCTTTGCCTTCACGTCGAGCTTGCCGTTTTCGTCGAAACCGTAACCGAAGTCGACACCGCCACCGGCGTGTGCACGGATGTGCGGACGGCCGTTGTCCTTGCGGTCATCGAATCCGACGTCGTAGCGGCCCTTGGCCTGCCAGGTGCCGTCCTCGGTCTTGGCATACTGCAGGACACGCGACTGGTACGGATTGGAAAACGCCTCCGGCTCCGACAGTCCGAGATTGCGGAGACCGCCGCGCTCGCCGATCAGCATCTTGCCGTCACGGGAGAACGCGATGTCCGCAATCGGGCCCGCTTCGCCGAACTTCTCGATCTTGTCTTCATCAATGAAGAAGCCGGGAACGATGAACTCGCGGCGGGCGCTTTCGGTCTGGAACGAACCGTCCTCGCCGAGGGCAACCGACCATACGGAGTTCTTGGCATCGTCGCCCGCGCCGGCCCAATCGTCATTGCCGAGGCTGGTCGCGCCCCAGATGCCGTAGTAGACACGGGTTTCTCCGCTCTCGCTGTCCGTGCGGACACCGACACCCCAGACGCGACGACGGAAGTCGGCGACGTTCCAGCATGACGGATTGCCGGCACCGACGGCGGCGTCTCCGGCCTTGTCGCATTCGCCGAGCTGAGCCGACGATGCGGGGTCGAAGGCAACCGGGTCAAGCGCCTGCCAGGTCTCGTTCGGCACGTCGTAGAATCCGGCACGCGCCTGCGTACCGTGATCGAACGTGCCGAGCTCGCGGCCGTCTTCAACGCTGATTCGGTGCATCGTTCCGGTTTCGAGATCGGTCACCAGGAGCTGCTTGTTGGCGGCGTCGAAGGCGATGTTGCCGAGAGCCGCGCCGGTGTTCTCACGATCGTTGAGCGTGATGTTGGCGAAGACTTCCGGCTTGTAGCCGTTCTGGGCGTTGAGCTTGTAGATGGTGCCCGGGCCGCCTTCAGCGCCCCACATGCCGTCCATCCAGCCCGCGCCGCTTTCATCGCGGTGCAGACCGAAGGCTGACGTGGCCGTGAGATAGATGTTGGCGGGCTGGGCGTCGTCCATCGCGATGCCAAACACCTGACCGACTTCACCGGCGGTGATCTGGAGCTTCTGCGACTCGTTCAGAAGCTGGCGACCGTCAGCGACGAAGCCGGGGTTCTGAAGGCCGAGCGCGGTTGCGACGATGCCTTCCACGTCGATCGTGCGTTCCTCGGAACCGGGCGTGGTGACCGTGCCCGAGAAGCGGGTGACGACCGCATCGCCCGTGGCGAGAGTGGCAGCCGCCGCCTGGCCCGACACTGCGGTCAGGGCAAGGCAGGTGGTCGCCGTTGTTGCCAGAGCGAACTTTCGAAAAGTGGGAAATCGATTCCCGGAAACGTTGAGATACCGTGACATTGGATTCTCCATTTAAAACGTTGCCGACCACGGCACCTCGGCCGCAATCGTCCGTTCTGAGATCCAACACCACCGCCTGTTTCCAGGCTCACCACGGCTGATATGGGGACGCTCACAGGGAATTGAAGCGCCTGATCCCTTGAATGCGGCAGGTGGTAAACAATTGACGCATAATTTATGCCGTTTCGGGAACAAAAAAGGGACCCCCGAGTGTCAGGGATCCCCTACGTCAATCAGCAATAACCGATTGAAAAATATAGACTATTCTTCAGGCTGAAAACAGTCGTAGTAGTCCTTGTCGTTCGTTGCGCTGGCTGCGCATTCCGACACGACAGCGAGCTCTCCGGGCTGCGAATAGACCTTGTACGGGTTGATCAGAAAGCGTCCTTCGCCGCCGCTGAAGTTGCCGAAATCGTCGATTGAACCCTTGATGTCCGGATAGGCCGCCTCGATCGATCCGCGAAAGGTCTCACGATCCAGGAAATTGTCCGGGAGCTGGTCGAAGGGGCCGTCGAAATAGGTGTTCTCCGCGACGTTGCTGCTGTGCACGCCGATGAGAATCTTGCGGCCGGCCTTGGCGTCGCGGTAATAGGCGAAGCCGGTTCTCCGGCCGATCAGGATATCCGGCGCGGCGGGCAGCATGCTCAGGCGGTCCGCCACCTTCTTGTTCTCGTTGAGGACGTACAGGAAAGTCTTGTACTCCTTGTCGAACATCAGGAAGAACTCGATCCCGGACTCGTCATAGACCGGGCCCAGGTAGATCTCGGACTTCCGTACGGCGTGTTCCGGCGGCTTGACGCCGGCCAGGTCGACCAGATCGAAGCGGACCGTGCGCCCTTTGAAGGCGAGGTCGTAGGCGAGCTTGCCTTTCTTTGTCAGGACGACGCCGTCGTCCGGCCCCAGCGTCCTGTACTTGCTTTCGCCGTCTTCCATCCAGGCGGTCGCCGCTTCGAAATAGGCGAAGTGCACGGCACCCTTGTCCCGGTCGATAATGTCGAAGCGGATGTTGCCGGCCCAGCGGACGCCATCGTGGAAGAACCGGAAGTAGAAGTAGTTCTCGGTCGGGTAGACCGTGACCTTCTCAGGCAGATTGCCGAACACGAAGGAGAAGACCGACATCAGGTTTTCCGGATCGATGCCGCGGTCGGCGGCGACTTCCCGGACATAGCCCTGGTTCAGGTGCAGCACTTTGTCCGGCCCGGCGGCGGCCCCCTTGGCCGCTTCGGCGTTAGACGGCGTGCCCGCTGAGGCAAGCGCGGCCACGGCAACGAGGGCCGCGCAGGCCATATGTCTCATCGTTCCGGCCATACGGGAGCTTTTCATCTTCTTATCCTTGTTATTCCTCGGCTACTGCGAACTGGCTGAAATCGGTGCCTTCGTTATCTTCTTGTCGTGCGCGCTCGATGTGTACTTCTTGTGGAAGCTCGACAGGCCCTTGTTGTGAACCTCGCCCTGGAAATCAGGATTGGTAATGGCCGACTTGGCCTTGCTGTGCACCACCCGCGACACGTCCTTTGAATGGACCTTGCTCAGCTTAGTCGTTTGCTTGGCATGCTGCACGGATTTGTATTTCTGATGGAACGCGGACGTTCCCTTGTCGTGGCTGCTGCTGCGCTGCGTCGTGGCCTTGTCATGCTGCCTGGAGCCGTACTTCTCGTGAAGCTCCGACTTCCACTTGGCATGCTGCGAGATCGCGCCTGACGTCGCCTTCGCATGCAGTTCGGACTTCGATTTCTTGTGGAAGTCCGACTTGGCCTTGGCGTGTGCCTCCTTGAGCGGCGCGAGGGTCCCGGATTCGACCTTTGCCTCCGAGGTTTTCTTTTCGTGCAACTGAGACTTGTAGCGCTTGTGGAAATCGGATTTCCATTTCAAGTGCTGGGTCGCCTGCGTGTCCTTCGGATCCGTCGTTTTCGCCGTTTCCGTCTCTTCGACAGGCACGCGGACCCGCGGCAGGTCGCGTTTCCTGGTGGTGGTCGACTCAGGTTCCGGACCGCCTTCCAGTTCCGATGTCGCGCTGTTGTGCAGATCGGAGCTGTTCTTGCGATGGAACCGGGACAGCGCCTTGCCGTGCCGGGCTTTCTTCTTCGGCTGTTCCGCTGCCGTATCCTGACCCTCTTCGGTCTTCCGGGCCTGCTGACGCGGCTTCTCGCGGGGTTTTTCCTCGGCTGCGGGTTGCTCTTCGGTGGAGCGCGTTATCCGTTCGGTCGGATCCGAATCTTCCTCGGTATCCCGGGTCTGGCGGCTCGGCTTCTTGGGCGGCGTTTCATCGGCCTCAGGCTGCTCTTCGACAGACCGGGTTATGCGTTCGGTCGGATCAGGACCCTCTTCCTCGGGGGCTCTGGCCCGGCGGGCGGGGTCTTCCGGCTGTTCTTCATCCGTTTGCTGACGTGCGGTAGCGGCCGGCTGCGCGGGCTCATCCTGCGAGGGGATCTCCGCGTCGGAAGCACGGGCTTCCGCGTCCTGCGGCTGCCCGTCCGTGCCTTGCTGCTGCTCGTCCGCGTAGCGCTCGTCCTGCGGGGTGCCGATCGTGGAGCAAACGCGGTCGTTTTTCTTGTTAAGGTCGAGACCGGCCGTCATTTCGTCGCGGAACAGGCGATTCAGGAACTTGTTGGTGGGAATTCCGGTGGCCCGGATGCCGTTATCGCGCTGGTAGCGCAGGATAGCATCGCGGGTCTTGCGGCCGGGCTTGCCGTCGATCGGGCCCGGATTGTAGCCGTTCCCGGCCAGTGCGCGCTGTATCTGCGCAACGGACGCGTTGGTGCGGCGCGCCGTGCCCCACTGGATGCTGGTGCAATTCTTCAGTTCGCCGATGAATGCCTCTGAGGGCATCTGATACGCAAGTTCCAGCGAAATGGTCTGACCGGGCTGGAATCCGCCGGGTTTGAACTGACAGTAGGTGTCGCTGCCGCGCTGCTGGCATTCCCAGCCCTGGGGGCCGATGCCGCTGAGCCCGAGCTGCTGGCTTGCCAGAAGCTGATTGCGGATTTTCAGCGGCCCCTTGTATTGCTTCGGCCCGTTGTTGGTAATCTGGATTTCGACCGTGCAGAGCTCCGCTGATAGTGCAGTTTTCATTGGGAAATGCGAAGATGTCACCGCCAGATCGATGTTTGCCGGCTTCTGGCGCTGGACCGTCCGCCGCCGGTTCCGGTTGGGATTGCGGTATCTCTTCCTCTGCCGCTGATACCGGCGCGGGAGATACTGGTCGCGGTAAGGGTCGTAGTAGCCGTCGTCGTAACGGTACGGGTCGTAGTAGTCGCCATAACCGTCGTCGTAACGATAGGGATCGTAATAGTCGCGATAGCCCCACTGCGCCGACGCCGCCGTGGCACCGGTCAGTACGACAATGCCGGCGAGAACCGGAACCGTCAGAAGTGAACTACCAATTTGCCGTCCGGCGGCTGATGTATGCTTGCGTTGGGGCATCGGACCAATCCAAAATCTGCTTTGCGTTGCACGACATGCGGTTGCTCAGCCCCCCATTATGTGCAGCAAAAAAGACCAACCCGCATGAACCCAAGATGAACCGGAGCCGGGCAGTCGGCCTCGATATGGCTATTTCCGATTCAATATTCCAGAAGTTTTGCCCACGCACGGTCGGGCTTGAACCTCGGACCGTAGCGATCTTCCAGAGATTCCAGGGATTTGATGACATCGTCCAGGCCCCGCATTTCGGCGTATCGCATGGGGCCGCCGCGGAATGGCGCGAAGCCGGTGCCGAATATGATCCCGGCATCCGTGACGTCGCGGCTCTCGACAACCGTTTCGCGCAGGCAGGCGGCGCAACTGTCGAGTAACGGCAGAATCAGCCGGTCCTGGAGACCTGGGTCCGCGGTTCCGCTGACCGCACGTTTGCGCGGCTTGCCCTTGCGGTACTGATAGAGGCCGCGTCCCGACTTGCGCCCGAGGTGACCCTTGGCGACCTTGTCTTCGAGCCATTGGGGAATGTCGGGGAACGGATGATCGAGATCGCGGGTCAGCACCTTGGCGACATGGAGACAGACATCGAGACCGACCTGGTCGGCCAGTTCAATCGGTCCCATGGGCATTCCGAAGGAAAGCGCCGCCTCGTCGATAACCTCGGGCCTGATCCCTTCGTCGAGGCAGGTCAGTGCCTCCACCAGGTATGGCGTGAGCGCCCTGTTGACGAGGAAGCCCGGTGCGCTCTTGACCGGGAGAGGCAGCTTGTCGATGGCCGCGGTGAAGGCCAGAGCGCGGTCGCGGATTCCGTCTTCCAGAACGCCGTGCGTGACGATCTCGACCAGCGGCATCTTGGCAACGGGATTGAAGAAGTGCAGCCCGAAAAAGCGCTCGGGCCGGGCGAGCGTCGCGCTCAGACGTTCCAGCAGAATGCTTGATGTGTTCGTCGCGAGAATCGCGTCTTCGCGCATTCCGGCCTCTGCCGCCTCGTAGACCTTGCGCTTGATCTCGATGTCTTCCGGCACGGCTTCGATCACGAGATCGGCCTGAGCCAGACCGTATCCGTTCACGTCCGGCATGAGCCGGTCCAGCGCGGCACGGACGCGGCCCTCATGCTTGAACTTGCGCTGGAACATCTTGTCGGCGCGCTTCATCGCCGGACCGATGAACTTTGCCTCCCGGTCCTGAAGGGAAACCGAAAAGCCCTGTGCTGCACACCAGGCTGCGATATCGCCGCCCATGACGCCCGCGCCGACAACATGTACGTGCCTGATATTGTGTTCGATGCCCTTGCCGTACTCTTTCAGGCGTTCGCGCAGGTAAAAGACGCGCACCAGTTCCTGGGCGGTGTCACCGGCTAGCAGCCGGGCGAACGAACGCGTCTCCTCGTATTGCATCGCGCGGGAGTCGCCGCCAAACCGTTTCCAGAGATCGATCAGCGCATAGGGTGCGGGATAGTGCTCCTCACGCGCCTTGGCGGCGGTCTGCTTCTGCATCATGTTGGCTATAAAAGTGCGGGCGGGCGCGGCCGAGAGCAGAGCACCCTTGAGGCCCGGGCGGGCGACCTTGATCTTGTCGGTGAGCGCCCGAACCGCAGCGGCGCGCATGTGGCGTTCGGGCACGACGGCATCCAGCAGCCCGGCTTTATGCGCCGGCTTTGCCCGCATGGTCTTGCCGGTCAGCATCATCTTCATCGCGCCGACGGGCTCCATATGGCGCAGTGAACGCCATGTGCCCGCAAGCCCCGGGTGCAGGCCGAGCAGGATTTCCGGAAAGCCGACCCGGGTGTCGTCCCGCCCGATGCGGTGGCGGCACGCAAGCGCCAGTTCCAGACCGCCGCCGAGGCAGAATCCGTGCACGAGGGCGACCGTCGGTTTCGGGAATCGCGCCAGCCGCTCGAAGAACCCGAGACCGATCTCGATCCGGTTGACGATCTCCAGTTCGTCGGTCAGGCCTTCGAAGTCGCTGATCTCGGCGCCTGCAGCGAACCCGTTCTCCTTTGCTGAGCGCAGGATGATGCCTTCAGGCGGCTCCTTTTCGAGAATGTCCAGTACGCCATCGAGCTCCAGCATGACGTCTTCCGACAGCGTGTTGGTGGACGCGTTCTCCTTGTCGAAAATCAGCCAAGCATAGCCATCGCCGTCGATGTGCCAGCGCCAGTGCTTGAACTGGTCGGTCCCGCGGACGTCTTCCGGTGCGGGGCTGCCGAGATCCAGCTTCTCCACCGCGATGTTCTCGAGCGCTGCGACCTGGGTGTCGGTTCCCTTGACCATGTCAGGCGGCCTCCAGCAGCATGGCGCCGCCCTGACCGCCGCCGATGCACTCCGTGGCGACACCGAAGCGTGCGCCCAGGCGTTTCATGACGTGGATCAGGTGAATGACGATGCGGTTTCCGCTTGTGCCGACCGGGTGGCCTAAGCTGATGGCGCCTCCGTCAACATTCAGGATCGACTGGTCGACGGTGCCGAAGACGTCGTCCAGCTCCAGGATGTTGCGGCAGAAATCCGGGTCCTCCCAGGCGCGGAGGCAGGCGAGGACCTGGGCGGCAAAGGCCTCGTTGATCTCCCAGGCGCCGACGTCCGTGCGCTTCAGCTTGTTGCGCTTCAGAAGCGGTGTGGAAGAAATAACGGGGCCGAAACCCATGACTGTGGGATCCAGCGCGGCCCATTCGCAGTCGACGATCCGGGCCATGGGTTCGAGGCCATGTTTCTCCACGGCGGCTTCCGACGCCAGGATCACCCAGGAGGCTCCGTCGGTTATCTGGGAACTGTTGCCGGCGGTAACCTTGCCGTCGGGCCGCTCGAACGCGGGCTTTAGCTTGCCGACTGCTTCCATCGAGTTTTCCGGACGCACGCCGGTGTCGTAGTCGAATACCTCGCCCTTCCGGCCCACCATCGGCTCCAGTTCCCCCAGCCAGCCCTCCTTGTGGGCGTGGGCGAGGCGGTGGTGGCTTTCGACTGCATAGGCGTCGGCCTGTTCGCGGGTCACGTCGTACTGATGGGCAAGAACTTCGGCGGTCTGCCCCATATTCAGTTTGACGACCGGGTCGGTGAGACCGCGCAGGAGCCCGATGCTGGGGGCGAACAGGGACGGTCTCAATCGCGCAAAGACCTTGAGTTTCGCAAGGGCCGACCTGGCTCCGTAAAGATCAGCAAACCAATTGACCGCACGGTTCGAGAACAGCAGCGGGGCATGGCTGAGTGCTTCCGCACCTCCGGCAAGGATCAGTTCCGCATTGCCTGCAGCGATGTAACGGAAGCCCGTGTCGATCGACTGCATGCCGGATGCGCAGTTGCGCTGTACCGTCCAGCCGGGTGTCTGGGCTCCGCAGCCCAGCCGCAATGCAGCGACGCGGCCGGGATTCACTTCGTCGGGATGCGGGTTCACACATCCGAGGATGACGTCGTCGATCGCATCCGGCGCGAACGGCTGACGCAGCAGCAGCGGACGGCCGGCGTGCACGGCCAGGTCGACAGGCGTGAACGGTCCGGGTCGGCCTTCGGCCTTGAGGAACGGCGTGCGCGCTCCGTCTATCAGGAAGACTGGGCGACCTTTGGCTCGCGGACTTCTTCTTTTGGTTGGCTGCCTTGCGATGTCGGTTCTCCTGCTTCAACCGGTTTGGGCGTAGCGCGGCGGGCCGCCGGCTTGTTGCGCGGTACGCCGGCGCGCGGCGCGATCTCCTGCGGATCGTAGTCGTCGACGGTCAGAATCTCCCGGACCAGGCTGTTCTTCTCGCGAATCCGCTCCGCTTCGTCCGGCGCAATCACGCCGGCTGATAGGGCGTCTTCGACAGTTCTGGTGCCGGCCTTCCGCATCTTCCGCTCGATCGGTTCGAGGGCGATAACCTCTACAAGAGCCCGGTCGAGCATGGCAAGCGGATCGTTGCCTTCGCCGATGAATATGCCTTGCGTCAGCCTGTCCCGTGTGGGCGAAGGTTCCTGCAGCAGGGCGGCGCACTCCTGTACGAGCTCGTCGGAAGGCAGGTCGCGGTAGAATCCGAAGGTGAATGTGGTGGCGCGCAGCAGCCAGGCGGCAATCCGCGACGGGAAGTTGTCGAGGACCTGATCCATACGCTCCTGGATCGTGTAGAGGCTGGTCTGGCAACACCAGTGAACCAGGGGCAGATCCGCCTCGGGGCGTCCGTCTTCTTCGAACCGCTTGAGCACGCAGCTCAGGAAGTAAAGTTCCGACAGAATATCGGCGAGCCGCCCTGACAGCATTTCGCGGCGCTTCAACTCACCGCCCAGCAGCACCAGCGAGACTTCGCTGATCAGGGCGAAGGCGGAGGAAGCCCGGCTCGCCTCCCGGAAGTAGATCTCCGTGGGTCCGTCGACGGGGGAGGCGGCGAAGCGCGCACCGGTGAAGGAGTGGAACAGAGACCGGGCAAAGGTGCTGATCTGAAACCTGATGTGCCCGACGATGGCCTTATCGAATTCCCTCAGGCCCTCGGACTTGTCCGGATTCTGTGCCGCCATCATCTCGGTCAGCAGGAACGGATGGCACCGGATCGCGCCCTGACCGTAGATCATGAGGCTGCGGGTCAGCGTATTCGCCCCCTCGACCGTGATGCCGATCGGAACCGCCCGGTAGGCATTGCCAAGATAATTGCGCGGCCCGTCGCAGATGCCCTTGCCGCCGTGGACGTCCATGGCGTCATTGATGACATCGCGCAGGCGATTGGTTGCCTGCGCCTTGATTATGGCCGTGATGACCGCCGGTTTTTCGCCGACATCGAGGGCGCGCGTCGTTGTCCGGCAGGCCGCGTCGATCATGTAGGCCTGGCCAGCGATGCGGGCGAGGTGTTCCTGTACACCCTCGAACTGGCCGATCGAAATGCCGAACTGCTGGCGAATCCGGGCATAGGCGCCCGTCGCGCGCGCGGCCGCCTTCGTGCCGCTTTCACTGAGTGACGGAAGCGAGATGCCCCGGCCCGCGGCCAGAGCGCTGACCAGCATTTTCCAGCCCTGTCC
Source organism: Hyphomicrobiales bacterium (assembly GCA_965275905.1). GTDB lineage: Bacteria > Pseudomonadota > Alphaproteobacteria > Rhizobiales > JAJFHC01 > CBDAQD01. The sequence continues at coordinate 15,782 of CBDHYJ010000027.1, forward strand.
GACCCGCTCCCGGCCGCCGATCACCCAGTCGATGGGGATGAACACATCGGTGCCGGAGTTGGGGCCGTTCTGGAATGCCTGCATGGCGGGCAGGTGCCGGCGACCGATCTCCACGCCAGCCGTATCCGTGGGCACGAGCGCAACGGTAATGCCGGGTTCGTCGTCGTCACCGAGCAGATGGTCCGGGTCGTAAAGCTTGAAGGCGAGGCCCAGCAGAGTGGCTACAGGGCCAAGGGTGATGTAGCGCTTGCTCCAGGTGACCCGCATGCCAAGCGTTTCTTCACCGTTGTACGTGCCGTAGCAGACGACCCCGCGGTCGACCATTGAGGCGGCGTCCGAACCGGCTTCCGTGCTTGTCAGGCCGAAACAGGGAATATCCGTGCCGTCGGCGAGCCGGGGCAGGTAGTGGTTCTTCTGCTCCTCGGTGCCGTACTCCATCAGCAGTTCGCCCGGGCCGAGCGAATTCGGAACCATTACGGTGACGGCGGCAGCGATCGACCGGCTCGAGATCTTCTTGATCACCGCGGCGTGTCCGGAAGCCGAGAATCCCAGACCGCCATACTCGCGGGGGATGATCATCCCCAGAAAGCCGTTTTTCTTGATGAAGTCCCAGATTTCATCGGGCAGGCGACGAAGCTCGAAGGTGATCTGCCAGTCGTCGAGCATCCGGCACAATTCTTCGGTCGGCCCGTCGATGAACGCGATCTCCTCGTCGGTCAGTTCGACGGGCCCAAGGTCGAGAAGCTTCTGCCAATCCGGGCGGCCGGAGAACAATTCGGCATCCCACCAGGGATTGCCGGCCTCCAGCGCTTCGCGTTCGGTGTCGGACATCGTGGGCAGAATGCGGCGGACCCAGTTCAGGAGAGGTCCGGTGAACACTTTCTGCCTCAGCGTGTGAGCTTTAGCTGTATCTGTCATGGAGTACCTTCGCGCACCCGCCCGGCGGCGCGTGCGCCGGGACATTCAGATAGTACCATATGGTTGGCTGCGACCCGTTGCCGAAATGACACTGACGTCACACTACCGTGACTGACGTTATGTCAGGCAAGAGCGAAAATCAGAGGCAGGCTGACACCAGTGCGCTGTCCTTGTCGGCATAGGGGTCGAGCACGGTGAAGTGGTTCGTGTCCGGCATGATCATGTGCTCGACGTCGATGCCATGCGGTTTCCATGCATCGGCGATGACAGCGGACTGGCGATGGAATTCGCTGCTCTCGAATTCGCCGACGGCGGTCAGCATGGAAATGCCGGGACGCGGTATCTTGAAGGCCGGACTTGCCGCCATGGCCCGGGTGTCGTCGAGGCCGAGCTTGTCGTTGACCGAGGTGCGGCACAGCGGGCGAAGATCGAAAAGCCCGCTCACGGCGACGCCCTTGGTAATCGGCATGTCGGGTAACCCGTCGGCAATCTGCGTCCAGTCGGTGGCGAGCAACTCGGCAACGAGATGGCCGCCGGCGGAATGGCCCGAAACGGTCATCGATCTGGAAAACCGGCGGCACAGGTATGTCACGCAGGTCCACATTTCAGACACGATGCCGGGCAGATCGATGTCCGGACACAGACTGTAGGACGGTATGGCAACAATTCTGCCGCGCTGCGTCAATCCCGCCGCGACGTGACTGAAATGGTCTTTGTCCAATGCCTGCCAGTAGCCGCCATGGATAAACATGTGAAGCGGCGTGTCATCCGCGTCGGCATCAATGTCCGGCGGCATGAACAGGTCGAGTTTGTTGCGTTCCTGAGGTCCGTACGCAATGTCGAGTTCACAGGCCGTCCGGTCCCGGAATGCGGCGGCCGATTCCTGCCATCCAGTAATGATCTCCGGATGCTCCGGCACGCGGGCGCGGTTGTTGTACTCTTTTTCCCAATCGATGTTCATTGCACGGTCTCACTCGCTTGGTGCCGGTCGAGGCGTGGACGACATGTCTAACAGCATTCATCATAAGCGCAAAAACCGCGAGCGGTGCTGTTTTCGCACGGCTATTGTCGCGGTCCGGCACTGCGGCCGCTCCCGCATGCGCCGGAGGCAGAATGCCTTGAATTCGGTGGTTTTTTGGCCCGCCGGCAGCGGCATAAGGGTGCCGGTATAGCGCCTGCAGCGACGTAAATGCAGGTCGCTTGAGGGCAAATGGGTGTCGGTATTGCGGTGCAGCAGGAAGCAGTGTGTCATAAGATCGTTGTAATTGGGGCTTTTGGGGAATTATGATCAGCCCGGCAGAAATGAGGGATCAACCGGCACTTGCTCAAGACACCGAAAAGGTGCGTGAATTGATAACGGGCAGTGTCGGGGCGCAAGGGTGAAATGACAGCTGATTCGGAAAGTGCGTTCGTAAGTTTTCAGGGGGTTCAGAAAAGTTACGATGGCGAGACGCTCGTCGTAAAAGATCTCAATCTCGACATTGCCAAGGGTGAGTTCCTTACCATGCTCGGCCCGTCCGGCTCAGGCAAGACGACCTGCCTGATGATGCTGGCGGGTTTCGAAACAACCACTCACGGCGAAATCTATCTTGATGGCGAGCCCATCAACAACCGACCGCCGCACAAGCGCGGGATCGGCATGGTTTTTCAGAACTATGCGCTTTTCCCGCACATGACGGTCGCCGAAAACCTCTCGTTTCCGCTGCAGGTGCGGAAAATGGGCAGGGCGGAAATCGACGAGAAGGTCAAGCGGGCGCTCGACATGGTCGAACTTGGCGGTTTCGGCGGCCGCCGGCCGGCTCAGCTTTCCGGTGGTCAGCAGCAGCGCGTCGCGGTTGCGAGGGCGCTGGTTTTCGAGCCTGACCTCGTGCTTATGGACGAGCCGCTTGGCGCGCTCGACAAGCAGCTGCGAGAGCAGATGCAGTACGAAATCAAGCACATTCATGAGAGTTTGGGCGTTACCGTCGTCTACGTGACGCACGATCAGTCCGAAGCACTGACCATGTCCGACCGCATTGCGGTCTTCAATGACGGCGTGATCCAGCAGCTTTCGAGCCCGGACACCCTGTACGAGCGGCCGGAGAACAGTTTCGTCGCCCAGTTCATCGGTGAGAACAACCGGCTGCAGGGCACGGTCAAGAGCATGAACGGCGAGAACTGCGTGGTTGCGATCGAGGACGGCTCCGAGGTTCACGCGCTGGCGGTCAATATCTCCGGCGAGGGAAGCAAGACACAGCTTTCGCTGCGGCCGGAACGGGTCGAGATCAACCCGGAATCCGGATCCGTCCCGAATGTTATCGACGGGCGGATCGAGGAACTTATCTATCTCGGCGATCACATCCGGACCCGGATGACGGTCGCGGGGCACGACGATTTCATCGTCAAGGTGCCGAACAAGGCCGGCCACAAGATCCTGGAAGAGGGTCAGTCGGCAACGGTCGGCTGGCAAACCGCAGATTGTCGCGCGCTCGACCCAATGTCGGCGTGAATTGGAAACCGCACCGGAACGGGTGTGGAAGAGGGGGAAATGATGTGGCTGTCCGCAGCAGCGGAAGGCCACATCAAGAGACGAGGTTTCGGCCGACGCCGCAGGTATTCAGCCGCGACCTCACATTGGGTGGCAAAGTCAGTTGGTGACCGTGTCGCCGGTAATAGTAGGGAGAAGGAAAGTATGAGGAAATCCTATAAATATGGACTGTCCGCTGCGGTGGCCGCGACCGTCTTCGGCATGGCGTCCGTCGCCGTGGCCGCTGACGCGATTAGTGTGGTCTCATGGGGCGGTGCCTATACAAAGAGCCAGATCGAGGCGTATCACAAGCCGTTTACGACCAAGACCGGCATCAAGATCAATTCCGTAGACTACAACGGTGGTCTGGCCGAGGTTAAGGCCCAGGTCGAAGCCGGCAACGTGACGTGGGACGTTGTCGATGTTGAGCTTTCGGACGCCGTGCGCGGTTGTGACGAAGGTCTGCTGGAGAAGATTGATCACAGCATCCTTCCGGCGGCTCCCGACGGAACGCCGGCGACAAAGGACTTTATTGAAGGTTCTTTGACCGATTGCGCCGTCGCCAGCATCGTCTGGTCGACGATCTACGCCTACGACTCCACGAAGGTGAAGGGCAAGCCCGCAACCATGGCGGACTTCTTCGACACCTCGAAGTTCCCCGGCAAGCGCGGCATGCGCAAGTCGCCCAAGGCCAACCTTGAGATGGCACTGATCGCCGACGGCGTTCCGGCTGCCGACGTCTACAAGGTTCTCGGTTCTGCGGAAGGCGTTGATCGCGCGTTCGCGAAGCTCGACTCCATCAAAAAAGACATCGTGTGGTGGGAAGCCGGCGCTCAGCCGCCGCAGCTCCTGGCCGACGGTGAAGTCGTGATGACGACTGCTTACAACGGCCGTATTTTCAACGCGGTCGCCGAAGAGAAGAAGCCGTTCGAGATCGTCTGGGACGGTCAGGTGTTCGACCTTGACCTTTTCGTGATCCCCAAAGGATCGAAGAATAAGGAAGCAGCGCTGAAGTTCATCTCGTTCTCGACGGACACGCAGCGTCTGGCGGACCAGGCTGCCTGGATCTCCTATGGTCCGGCACGCAAGTCTTCGAACCCGCTGATCGGCAAGCACGCCACGGCCGGCGTCGACATGGCTCCGCATATGCCGACCGCGCCCGCGAACTTCAAGAACGTCGTGCAGAACGACTTCGAGTTCTGGGCCGACCGTCAGGACGAGTTGAACGAACGGTTCAACGCCTGGCTGGCGAAATAACGAAAAGAGAGGGGCGGGCGTTCAGCGCCCGCCCCAATCATTTGAACGATCTACTTGGCTGCGGCGGCGGATAACGGGCCGTTGCGGCGACCACGAGAACGGCGGGGAACGGGGACAATGGCTGATACGACCTTGGGTTCGCAACCGATGCAGTCGCAGACGGTCCTCGAAGCCGAGGATGGCGTTCCGCTGAAGCTGAAACTGGCGCGCGCGACACGCAGAAGCAAACTTCGCGCACTGATGCTTGTCGCCCCGCTGGGCGTATTCATTCTCGTTTCATTCCTTTATCCGATCGGGGTGATGCTCTACCGCAGCATCAGCAGCCCCGAATTCGGCCAGATCTTCAGCCAGACCGCCGAAGCCATCCAGCAATGGGACGGCCAGGACCTGCCGCCGGAGGAAGTTTTCCAGGCTGCGGTCGCCGACCTTGTGCAAGCGCGCAAGGACACGACGATCGGCAAGGCCGCAACGCGCATCAACTACGAGTTGCCCGGAACCAGAAGCCTGTTCACGCGGTCCGCCCGACGCGCCGGGCGCATCGAGGCCGGTCCCTACAAGGAAGCCCTCATCAACATGGACAGCCGGTGGGGCGAGCGTGAGATCTGGGTGACGATCAAGCGGGTCGTCGAGCCGTACACGATGAACTTCTATTACGCCGGTCTCGACAGAAAGCTCGACGTCGACGGCAATCTCGTGATGCAACCCGAGGACCGGCAGATCTACATACCCCTGTTCCTGCGAACGTTCTGGATAAGCGGGCTGGTGATGGTGCTGTGCGTCATACTCGGCTATCCCGTGGCCTATCTGCTGTCGACGCTGCCGTTGCGAACAAGCAACCTGCTCATGATCATGGTGTTGCTGCCATTCTGGACGTCGCTTCTGGTCCGAACGACATCATGGATTGCACTGCTTCAGACGGAGGGTGTCCTTAACGACATAGCGGTCGCCGTCGGTTTGATATCCGACGAGAGCCGGCTGCAGATGATCTACAACCAGACCGGCACGGTGATCGCCATGACGCATATCCTTTTGCCGTTCATGATCCTGCCGCTCTATAGCGTGATGAAGACCATTCCGCCGAGTTACATGCGGGCGGCACGATCGCTGGGTGCGACCCAGGTCAGGGCCTACCTGAAGGTTTATGTGCCGCAGACGCTGCCTGGCGTGGGGGCCGGCTCGGTTCTCGTGTTCATTCTGGCGATCGGTTATTACATCACGCCTGCTCTGGTCGGCGGCCGGACGGGGCAGCTGATTTCCAACTTCATCGCGTTCCACATGCAGAAGTCGCTGAACTGGGGCCTCGCTGCGGCGCTCGGCGCCATGCTGCTGGCCAGCGTGCTGGTCCTGTACTGGCTCTACAACCGCATTGTCGGCATCGACAACATGAAACTCGGGTGAGGATGTAACGATGGCTGTTCCGGCATATGCAGGCCCGTTCGAGCGACTCTGGTACTACACGTTCCGGGTGATCTGCGCTCTGATCTTCCTGTTTCTGATTCTTCCGATCCTGATCATCATTCCGCTGTCGTTCAACGCGGAACCGTACTTCACGTTCACGCCCGGGATGCTGTCGCTCGATCCTGAAGCGTTTTCGCTCCGCTGGTATCTGGACATTCTCAAGAACGGCATGGTCAACACCAACCAGGAGTTCGGCTGGGCCTGGATTCAGGACAGCTGGAACAATGGCCAGTGGGTCCATTCGATGCGGAACAGCTTCTTCATCGCGATCTGGGCGACTCTGCTGGCGACCACGCTGGGAACGATCGCCGCACTTGGACTGAGCCAGTCGAACATGCCGGCCAAGGGCGCGATCATGGGGCTTCTGATATCGCCGATGATCGTTCCGCTCGTGATCACCGCTGCGGCGATGTATTTCTTCTATTCAGATGTCGGACTCGCGCAGACCTATACGGGCATTATCCTGGCTCATACGGCCCTCGGCACACCGTTCGTCGTGATCACCGTAACCGCGACGCTCGTCGGCTTCGACCGGAGCCTTATGAGGGCAGGAGCGAGTCTGGGCGCGCCGCCGCAGACCGTGTTCTTCAAGGTCGTGATGCCGCTGATTCTGCCGGGTGTCATTTCCGGCGCGCTTTTCGCCTTCATCACGTCCTTCGACGAGGTCGTCGCCGTCCTGTTCCTGGCGGGATTCGAGCAGCGGACCATCCCGCGCCAGATGTATTCGGGCATTCGTGAGCAGATCAGTCCGACGATCCTCGCGGTCGCCACGATCCTGGTGTTGATCTCGATCATTCTGCTGACGACAGTCGAGTTGCTGAGGCGCCGGTCGGAGCGGTTGCGCGGAATGAGTCCGGGCTGATTCATTCTGGAATGGGGACAGCGCGCGTGCCGGGTGGTACCATTTGCATCGAAAAGCTTGCGGAACCCCGACCTTGAAGCCTGTATTTATTTTACTCATCGCGGCGTTTTTGTGCCTCATCCCCGAGGCGAGACATGCGTTGCGCGCGCAGGGTCAGACAGTCGATCTGAAGCTGGTGCTGGGGATCGACTGCTCCTACAGCGTCGACAACAGGGAATTTGCGCTTCAGATCCAGGGTCTTGCCCGCGCCTTCAGGGATCCCGACGTCATCAAGGCCATCAAGGACGGGCCGTATGGCCGCATTGCGGTGACGGTGGTGCAGTGGTCGGACGCGCGCAATCAGCGCATCGGCGTTCCGTGGACGATCATTGCCGGTGAGGGCGATGCCGACGAATTCGCTCAAGACCTCGCCACGCTTCCGCGGCTTCTTGCCGATGGCGGGACGTCGATCACCGCCATGATGCGGTTCGGTGCCCAGATTCTGCGGTCCAGCCCGATTGTCGGTGTCCGCGAGGTTATCGATATCGCCGCCGACGGACGCAACAACAATGGCGGAAATCCGATCGTGATGCGCGACGAGGTGGCTGCGCTCGGCATCACGATCAACGGCCTTGCGATCCTCAACGAGGTCCAGACGCTCGACAAGTATTTCAATCGCTACATCATCGGCGGCCCCGGACATTTCGTTATCGTTTCCAACGACTACGCGGCCTATGCCGACGCGATGAAGAAAAAGCTGCTGCGCGAAATCATCGGTCCGGCCCTGTCCTGACCGCGTTCGGCGCCGCGCGCTGAAGACCTCTTTCCCAAAAACGACGCTGCCCTGTCGCGAACCGCCCACATCGGAACGCGCCCCGGAACAAACTGGTCTTGCGTCCGGGGCGACGGAGCCCTCCGGACGCGGCGTTTCATATTCAATCCGGAACGGAGGAGCGGGTTATGTCGAACGAGATGGCCAGAACGGTGACGCGGCACAATGGTGCCAAGGCGAAACCAACATTCTCCGATGAGGAAATGGAGCGCCGCCATGATGCCTTGCGGCGTCACATGGTCGAGCAGGACCTGGATGCCTGCCTGTTCACGTCCTATCACAACGTCAACTATTTCGCGGATTTCCTCTATTGCGCCTTCGGCCGGCGCTACGGATATGTCGTGACGCATGACAAGGCCACGTCCATTTCAGCCGGTATCGACGGCGGTCAGCCCTATCGCCGGACGTTTGGCGACAACGTGACCTATACCGACTGGCGGAAGGACAATTTCCTGTACGCAGCGTCGCATCTGCTGGGAGGTGCAAGGCGGATCGGTATCGAATTTGATCACGTTTCGCTGGAGCTCAAGACGGCGCTGTCGGATGCCTTTCCGGACCGCGAGTTCGTTGACGTTGGTGCCGCGACCATGTGGATGAGGACCGTCAAGTCGGAAGAGGAAATTGAACTGATCCGGCACGGCGCGCAGATCGGCGATGTCGGCGGCGAGGCCTGCGTCCGCGCGGTGCGGGCCGATGTGCCCGAGCATGAGGTCGCCATGGCCTCGACCAATGCAATGATCCGCGAAATCGCGCACCGGTTCCCGGATGCCGAACTGATGGATACCTGGACCTGGTTCCAGTCGGGCATCAACACGGACGGAGCCCACAATCCCGTCACGTCGCGCCGGGTCCAGGCGGGCGACATCCTCAGCCTCAACTGCTTTCCGATGATTGCCGGCTATTACACGGCGCTCGAGAGAACTCTGTTCTGCGAGCACGCATCCGACGATCACATCAGGCTTTGGGAGGTCAATTGCGAAGTGCACCGGCGCGGGCTCGAGCTGATCCGGCCCGGCGCCAGATGCGGCGAAATCGCGGCCGAACTGAACGATATCTACCGGTCCCACGACCTGCTGCAATACCGGTCATTCGGCTACGGCCATTCCTTCGGTACGCTTTGCCACTATTACGGTCGCGAGGCGGGCGTCGAACTGCGCGAGGATGTCGAGACGGAGCTTGAGCCGGGAATGGTGATTTCGATGGAACCGATGATCATGATCCCGGAGGGCGAGGCCGGAGCAGGCGGCTACCGCGAACACGACATCCTCGTTGTGAACGAAGAGGGCGCGGAAAACATCACGGGCTTTCCGTTCGGACCGGAGCACAACATCGTCGGGGCATAGCCCGGCAAGTTCATGAAGATACCCTGCCGGGCGGCCGGATTACTGGCCGCCGACGGGCTGCAGGTCTTTCCGGTCGGGTGCGAGGAAGGCATAAAGGCGGCGGATGTCGCCCTTGTTCTTCTTCAGCACCGACGTAAACTTTGACCGCAGCTGCACGCCCAGCCAGACCCCATGAACATTGACGTCCTGGATGCGGAAGCTGTTGCCGGCCTTGACCAGGCGAAAGACAACCGGGCGAACGCCGTGCTTCTTGGAATGCAGCTTGCTGGTCACCGCAACTCGCTTGTTCTTCTCGGGGCAACGCGTGATTTCGAAGCGCTGTCCCTGGAACTGGGCTGCATTCTCCGCCATGAGCTTTGCAACGAAGTCGTTGACCAGGTCGTGGTAGTTCCTGGCGTCCTTCTTCGGCAGCGACTTGCGATAGCGGCCAAGCGCGAACCGGCTGATCGTCGGCGTGTCCGCATAGCGGGTGATGACCCGCTTGAAGCTGCGCTGAGAACCTGATCGGGCGGCCGAGAACAGATCCTTGCCGATCTTGTCGATGAAGCCGCTCGCCGAGCAATTCACCGCGGCATGAGCAGTAGACGGGGCCGACACGCTTCCTGCTGCCATGACAGCGGCGAAGCCGGCCGCGGCGACCGCCGCGCCAGCGAATTTGCGTGCATGTGAAGCGGATCTTGATTTCGTCATTGTACCGACCATCGTTCTGCTCAAAGCCTCTCCAAACTGGGCCTGTCGCCCGAAAACTCAGGGGCCGTTGGACACCGGTCTGGCTCATCGCGTCAGCGAATTGCCGGTGAACGACCTAGCCATTGTTGGAATATGAGGACAAAGTGTTGCCATATTCAAGACCCGGAAGGGTGAAATAGGGTGACTCACGTCGATTAATTCGATTGTCAGCCGACTTCTTTCCGTAGGGTCTGCAACATATCAGCGGCGACCCCGGATGATCACGAGCCTCGCTGATGAAACTGCAACTCGGATCCTCAATTTCCCGTGGGCGAGCATCCCGGCATCTGAGAAACCTGTTCCGGCGGGCGGTGCAAATGGCCGCCGGGGCTTGACCATGACAGCTTCAGGCGCAACACTTTCTGCATAACAACAATCAAACGGCGTCAATGCGCGGCATCTCTCTGCGGAACAATCGCATAGCGTCAATTCGGGCGGGCTGTCTGTGCCTGTCACCAAAAGGAGGAAATCCATGCCCACCGTTAGTATGACGGTCAACGGTAAATCCGTGTCCGGAGAAGTCGAGGCGCGTACGCTTCTCGTTGAATATCTGCGCGAACACCTCGGTCTGACCGGGACGCATGTCGGATGCGATACGAGTCAGTGTGGAGCCTGTGTGGTTCACGTCGACGGCAAGGCCGTCAAGGCCTGCACGACGCTGGCGCTGCAGAACGAGGGCAGCGACGTCACGACGATTGAAGGATTGGCCAGCAACGGTGACCTGCATCCGATGCAGGAAGCATTTCGCGAGCATCACGGCCTGCAATGCGGCTTCTGTACGCCCGGCATGATCATGGCGGCAGTTGACATTGTGAACCGGAATCCGGATGCCGACGAGGCGACCATCCGTGAGGAACTCGAAGGCAATATCTGCCGCTGCACGGGCTACCACAACATCGTCAAGGCCATCGCGGCCGCGGCCAAGGAAATGCGCTGAGGCGCTGCGTCGGAAGGGAAGGACTGGCACATGAGCGAGACCGGAGTTGGCGCAGCGGTGCGTCGCAAGGAAGATTTCAGGTTCATTACGGGTGAGGGGCACTACACAGACGATATCTCTCTGCCCGGACAGAGTTACGCGTATTTCGTCAGATCACCGCACGCGCATGCGGCCATTAACGGAATCAACACGTCTGCGGCGGAAGCCGCACCGGGTGTGCTGGGTGTGTTCACCGGCGAGCACGTCGCTGCCGACGGGATCGGCGGGCTGATCTGCGGCTGGATGATCCACTCGAAAGACGGCAGCCCCATGAAGGCGGGGCCGCACCCGATCCTCGCGCAGGGCAAGGCCCGTTACGTCGGCGATCATGTCGCTGTCGTGGTGGCCGAGACCCAGGCGCAGGCCAAGGCCGCCGCGGAACTGGTCGAGGTCGATTACAATGTCCTCGATGCTGTTGCGGGCGTCGGATCGGCACAGGACAGCGGCGCGCCGCAGGTGCACGACGAAGCGCCGAACAATACGGTTTACGAATGGGAACTGGGTGACAAGGCGGCGACGGAAGCGGCGTTCGCGTCGGCGGCGCACGTCACGTCGCTCGACCTGGTGAACAACCGGCTTATCCCGAACGCCATGGAGCCACGGGCTGCCATAGGCGACTACGACAAGGGCAGCGGCGGCTATACGCTCTATACGACGAGCCAGAACCCGCACGTGGCGAGGCTGGTTCTCTCGGCATTTGTCGGTATCGCGCCCGAGCACAAACTCCGCGTGATCGCGCCTGATGTGGGTGGCGGATTCGGCTCCAAGATCTTTATCTATGCCGAAGAAACAGTCTGCGTCTGGGTCGCCAAGAAGGTCGGCCGACCGGTCAAGTGGACCGGCGAGCGGGCTGAAGCTTTCATGGCTGATGCCCACGGCCGTGACCATGCCACCCGTGCGGAACTGGCGCTCGACGCCGAGGGCAAGATCCTCGGACTGCGCGTCAAGACCATCGCCAATATGGGCGCCTATCTCTCGACATTCGCGTCGTCCGTGCCGACCTATCTCTACGCGACGCTGCTGTCGGGTCAGTACAACATCTCGAACATCTATGCCGAGGTGGACGCGGTCTACACCAACACCGCGCCTGTCGATGCCTATCGCGGCGCCGGCCGGCCCGAGGCGACCTATGTGGTGGAGCGTCTGGTCGAAACCGCAGCGCGGGAGATGAACCTCGATCCTGGCGAATTGCGCAAGCGCAACTTCGTCCGCGAGTTCCCGCATGAGACGCCGGTCATCATGACTTACGACGCGGGCGATTACGAAGCCTCGCTGAACAAGGCAATGGAGATCGCCGATTATGCCGGCTTCGCAGGCCGCAAGGCCGAGGCCGCATCCCGCGGCAAGAAGCGCGGTATCGGGTTCTCGACCTATATCGAGGCCTGCGGTATCGCACCGTCGGCGGCGGTCGGCTCACTCGGCGCTGGCGTCGGTCTCTGGGAGTCCGCCGAGGTCCGGGTCAACCCGACCGGCAATGTCGAGATTCTGACCGGCTCGCACAGCCACGGCCAGGGGCACGAAACGACCTTTGCGCAGCTTGTGTCGCACAGGCTGGGCGTTCCGATCGACCAGGTCGAGATCGTGCACGGCGATACCGACAAGGTTCAGTTCGGCATGGGAACCTACGGGTCGCGCTCCGGTGCTGTCGGCATGTCGGCCATCTCGGTTGCTCTCGACAAGATCGAGGCCAAGGCGAAGAAGGTTGCCGCGCACCTGATGGAAGCTTCCGAACAGGACATCGAGTTTAACGACGGCAACTTCACGGTCGCCGGTACCGACAAGTCGATGGCCTTCGCCGAAGTCGCGCTCAACGCCTACACGGCGCACGGCTTCCCGAGTTCGGAAATCGAGCCGGGCCTGAAGGAGGGGGCGTTCTACGACCCGACCAACTTCACCTTCCCGGCGGGCTGTCACATCTGCGAAGTGGAGATCGATCCGGACACCGGCGTGACCGAGATCGTGAAGTTCACGGCAGTCGATGACTTCGGCGAGATCATCAACCCGATGATCGTCGAGGGGCAGGTTCACGGCGGTATCGCGCAGGGCGTCGGGCAGGCATTGCTCGAAGGCTGCGTCTATGACGACGCCGGGCAACTGCTGACCGGTTCCTACATGGACTACTGCATGCCGCGCGCGGACGATCTGCCGAGCTTCGGTGTCGACACGACCAAGACGCCGTGCCCGTCGAATCCGCTGGGCATCAAGGGCTGCGGCGAGGCCGGAGCGATCGCTGCGCCCGCGGCGGTAATGAACGCCATCACCGATGCGCTCGGCGTGGTTGATGTCGCCATGCCGGCAAGCCCGAACACGGTCTGGTCGGTCATTCAGGACAATGCAACGGCTGAAGCGGCCGAGTAAGAGCGAGAGGAAACGCCATGTATGATTTCAACTATCACCGTCCTGCTTCAGTGGCTGACGCGGCCTCTCTCCTGGGTTCGGGCAGCGACGCCCAGCTTCTGGCGGGCGGACAGACCCTGCTCCCGACCATGAAGCAACGTCTGGCAAGCCCGTCCGATCTGGTCGACATCTCAGGCATTGCCGAGTTGCAGGGCATTTCGGTTGACGGTGGCACGGTGTCGATCGGCGCCGGCGTCACGCATGCGGAAGTCGCCTCGTCGGCGGACGTCAAGGGCGCCATTCCGGCGCTTGCGGCGCTTGCCGGCAATATCGGCGATCCGCATGTCCGCCACCGGGGAACGATCGGCGGCTCGATCGCCAACAACGATCCCGCAGCTGACTATCCAGCGGCCTGTGTCGGTCTCGGCGCGACGATCCACACCAATACGGGATCGCACTCGGCGGACGATTTCTTCACCGGCATGTTCGATACAGCACTCGGAGAGGGCGAGATCATCACCAAGGTGAGCTTCCCGGTGCCGCAGCGCGCGGCCTATGCCAAGTTTGACAATCCGGCGTCCCGCTACGCGCTGGTCGGTGTCATGGTGGCCGAAACAGGCTCGGGCGTGCGTGTCGCCGTGACCGGTGCCGGCGCGAGCGTGTTCCGCGTCGGGGACATGGAGCAGGCGCTCGGCGGCAACTATTCCGCCGATGCAATCTCCGGGATCTCGGTCTCATCCGATGATCTCAACAGCGATCTGCACGGGTCCGCGGAGTATCGGGCGCATCTGGTCAACGTGATGGCCCGCCGTGCCGTCGAGGCCAGCGCCTGACCAACGGCACCCGACGAAAGTTCCAGCCCGCGGGTCTTTTCCATGGCCCGCGGGCTGCTATTTTAAGTTCCGGGGAATTCTTCCGGTTCACAGAAAGCTCGATTCATGGCGCGCGCCTTACCCAAGTCGATTGACGAGACTGCCGAACTGCTGGCCGAGGCCGACTACGTCGCCGACCGGGCGCTGGCGACCGTCCTGCATCTCAGTCTTGCGATGGGTCGGCCTTTGTTCCTTGAAGGCGAGGCGGGCGTCGGAAAGACCGAGATCGCCAAGGTGCTGGCGCAATCTCTCGGACGCCGCCTGATCAGACTGCAATGTTACGAGGGACTTGATGTCGCCTCGGCGGTCTACGAATGGAACTACCCGGCCCAGATGATCCAGATCCGCCTGGCCGAAGCGGGCGGCGATACCGCGAAGGACAATTTGTCCGAAGACATCTTCTCCGAAAAGTTCCTCATCACACGCCCCTTGCTCGAGGCGCTGGAGAGCGACGACGGCGGTGCACCCGTTCTCCTGATCGATGAACTGGATCGTACGGATGAAGCCTTCGAAGCGTTCCTGCTAGAAGTGCTGTCTGACTTTCAGGTGACGATCCCGGAGATCGGGACGCGCAAGGCTGCCGAACCGCCGATCGTCGTTATCACGTCGAACCGGACGCGTGAAATCCATGACGCCCTGAAGCGCCGGTGTCTCTACCACTGGGTCGATTATCCGAATGCGGAGCGCGAGCTGAAGATCGTCACCGCGAAGGTTCCGGGAGCAGGCGAGCGGCTGTCGCGCGAACTGGTGGCGTTCGTACAGGCGCTGCGCGGCGAGGATCTTTTCAAACTGCCCGGCGTTGCCGAGACGCTCGACTGGGCGACCGCACTGTCGACGCTCGACAAGATGGTGCTCGATCCGGAGACCATCAACGACACGCTGGGTGTTCTGCTCAAGTACCAGGACGATATTGCGCGTCTGGAAGGCAGCGAAGCCAAGCGGCTGCTTGACGAAGTGCGCGCCGATCTGGCCGCGGCGGCACATTAGCCGGGCGAGCGCGGGCGATGCCTTTGATCGATCATGAAGGCGGGCGGCTTGCCGAGAACATCATGCATTTTGCGCGCATCCTGCGCCGGGCCGGCCTGCCTGTCGGTCCCGGTACCGCTCTCGATGCCATTCGCGCGGTCGAAGCGGGCGGGATCGGCAAGCGGGAGGACTTCTACTGGACGCTGCACGCTGTTTTCGTGACGCGCCGCGACCAGCGCGAACTGTTCGATCAGGCCTTCCACATGTTCTGGCGCAAGCCGGCGTTTCTTGAGCAGATGATGTCCATGCTGATGCCGGAGATCGCCCGCAGCGGCGAACAGGAGAGGCCCAAGGCCGGCCAGACCCGTCTGGCGAAGGCCCTGTTCGAGGGCCACAATTTCGAGCCTCCGGAGCGTGAGCGCGATCCCAATATAGAGATCGACGCGACGATGACATTCTCGGACCGGGAAGTTCTGCGGCAGATGGATTTCGAGCAGATGACGCCGGATGAGCAGGCGCAGGCGCGGGCCGCGATCGCACGGCTCAGGCTGGCCATGCCGACCGTCGCAACACGGCGTTTCCGTCCGTCGCCCCACGGACAGCGGGCGGACATGCGGGCCACGATCCGTGCCAGCCTGCGTTCAGGCGGTCAGATGACGAGCTTCAAGTGGAAAGAGCAGTCCGTAAGGGTGCCGCCGCTCGTCGTGCTGTGCGACATATCGGGATCCATGAGCGGGTACAGCCGCATGTTCCTGCATTTTCTCCATGCGCTGACGAGAGACGGCGACCGGATCCACAGTTTCGTGTTTGGAACGCGCCTGACGAACATCACGCGCTATCTGAGGACCAAGGACGTGGATGTGGCCCTGGACAAGGTCTCGGACATCGTCACCGACTGGTCGGGCGGCACGCGGATCGGTTCCTGTCTGCATGATTTCAATCTGCACTGGTCGCGGCGTGTTCTGGCGCAGGGCGCCTATGTGCTGCTGATCTCGGACGGGCTTGACCGCGAGGTCGACGGACTTCTGGAATCGGAGATGTCGCGTCTCCACAGATCGTGCCGGCGCCTGGTCTGGCTCAATCCTCTGCTGCGGTTCGACGGCTTTGAAGCCAGGGCATCGGGCATCAAGGCCATGCTGCCGCATGTTGACGAATTCCGGCCGGTGCACAATCTTGAAAGTCTGGAGGACCTTGTTGTCGCCCTGACACGTTCGCGGGACCGCACGTGCGATCCGCGAGAGTGGCTGAAGGCGGTGGCCTGATGGTCCTCTACACACCAGAGCGAAGGAAAGACGCATGAGTGGTGCCGACCGTTACATTCTCGATGAAGCGGCCCGGTGGGTCGACGAAGACCGCACGGTGGCGCTTGCGACCGTGATCCAGACCTGGGGCTCCGCGCCACAGCCGGTCGGCAGTCAGCTTGCCATCGACGGCGAAGGCAATTTCGTGGGTTCGGTGTCCGGCGGCTGCGTCGAAGGGGCCGTGGTCACCGAAGCGATCGATGTTATCGGCAGCGGCAAGGCGAAAGTGCTCGAGTTCGGGGTGTCGGACGAAACCGCCTGGGAGGCCGGTCTCGCCTGCGGCGGCACGATCAGGATCCTTGTCGAACCGCTTGGGGGCGCCTGACCGGGACATGAACCGCGACGTGCTCAATCAGGTCCTCGAAGACCGCGCGATGAAGCGGCCGGTGATCGTTGCGACCAGGCTTTCGGATGGCACACAGACGCTGATCTATCCGGAAAATCTGGATGATGCCGGCGAACTGGCGGAACCCGCGGGCCAGGTCTTCAAGACGGACCAGAGCCGAACGGTCGAGACGCCGGACGGGGAGGTGTTCCTTCACGTTCACAATCCGCCGCTGAAAATGATCATGATCGGGGCCGTGCACATCGCACAGCATCTGGCACCGATGGCCGAGATGCTGGGCTATGCGGTGACGATCGTCGATCCGCGCGGCGCGTTCGCGACCGACGACCGCTTCCCCGGTGCGAGCGTGCTCGCCGAATGGCCGGATGAGATATGGGATGAACTGGGTGTTGACCGGCGGACCGCTATCGTGGCGCTGACCCACGATCCCAAGATCGACGATCCGGCGCTCAAGCTGGCGTTGGCATCGCAGGCCTTCTACGTCGGCGCTCTGGGCAGCAGGAAAACGCACGGCCGGCGCGTCGACCGGCTCGGTGACGAGGGCGTTTCGCCGGATGCCATAGACCGTATCCATGCTCCGATCGGCCTCGATATCGGGGCCAAGGGCCCGGCTGAGATCGCGATCTCCATACTGGCCGAAATCACGTCCCGGCTGCGCGAGCGCGAGGCGGCATGAAGTTCGGCCTGATTCCGCTGGACCAGGCGCCGGGCGCGCTGCTCGGTCATTCCATCCGGCATGACAATGGCGTCTTCAAAAAGGGCAGGGTGCTCAGCGAGGAAGATATCGATGTCCTGCGCGCCGCCGGGATCGAGACGGTCATGGCGGCACAGTTCGAGGACGGGGATATCGGCGAAGATGAGGCGGCTGGTATGCTTGCCCGGGCCCTTGCCGGGCGTCTCGGCATCGTTGCTGAACCGTTCACCGGCCGGGCGAACATCTTTGCCGGACGCCGTGGTGTCGCAAAGATCGATGTTGCCCGTATCAACCGGATCAACGCGATCCACGAGAGCCTGACGGTCGCCACGGTGCCCGCGCACGACCTTGTCGATGAACGCCAGATGCTGGCGACCGTGAAGGTCATCCCGTTTTCGGTAACCCGCGAGAGGCTCGACCGCGCACTCGAGATGACCGCCGGGTCGCCTGCGATTGACGTGACACCGCTGACCTCCAAATCAGTCGGGCTGGTTCTGACGCGATTGCCGGGGACAAAGGAGAGTCTGATCGACAAGGCCCGCGATGCGGTCGCCGAACGTGTTGAGGGCCTGAGCGGCGAGATCGGCGGCTCTGTCGTTTGCGATCACGACACCGGGTCGGTTGCCGGCGCCATCAAGAGCCTCTACGTCAAGGGTCTTTCACCCATCCTGGTGTTCGGCGCATCGGCGATCGTCGACCGGCAGGACGTGATCCCGTCAGCCGTCGTCGAAGCGGGCGGTGAGGTCGATCATCTGGGCATGCCCGTCGACCCGGGGAACCTGCTGATGCTCGGCCATATCGGAGACTATCCCGTCGTCGGCGTTCCGAGCTGCGCGCGTTCGCCGAAACTCAATGGCTTTGACTGGGTTCTGCAACGGCTCATGGCGGATCTGCCGGTCTCCGCCGAGGACATCGCGGCGATGGGCGTCGGCGGACTGCTCAAGGAAATCGCGACCCGGCCCCAGCCGCGAGACAAGCCGAAGGAGAGTGCCGTCAAGAAACTCCCGAATGTCGCGGCGATCGTGCTCGCGGCTGGCCGTTCGACCCGCATGGGCCCGGAGAACAAGCTGCTGCTGGAAGTTGCCGGCAAGCCGATGGTGCGCCATGTGGTGGAAGCCGTGCAGGCGTCGCAGGTCCGTGACATTGTCGTTGTGACCGGCCATGAGGCGGCCCGTGTGGAAGAAGCGCTCGCGGGCGTTGCCGTGCGGTTTGTCAAGAACGACGACTATGCGGACGGCATCAGCACCTCGTTGCGCGCCGGGCTTTCGGGCGTCGGCGGCGATGTAGATGCCGCGATCGTCTGTCTCGGCGACATGCCCAACATTTCTGCCAACCATATCGACAAGCTGATCGCCGCCTTCGATCCGCAGGAGAGCCGGTCAATCTGCGTACCAGTCACCGGAGGACGGCGCGGGAATCCGACGCTCTGGGCGCGCGAGTTTTTCGATGAGATGGCATCGGTCAAGGGCGATGTCGGTGCGAAACACCTGATCGGCGTGTACGAGGACCGGCTGTGCGAGGTTGCTGTCGACGATGACGGAGTTCTTACCGACGTCGACACGCCCGAGATGTTCGAAGCCGTCAGGATTCGTTCCTGAACGCAGGCCGGGCCGGTAGCCGAAGGGACGTTTCGCGCTACCTTTAGTCTGATATCGTTTCCCTCCCTTTGCCCTATCACGCGAGGATGTTGCCTTGACCACTCATAGTTACAAATCCGCTCTCATCGTCGGCGCCGGCGCGGGCCTGAGTGCATCGCTGACCCGTTTGTTTGCAAAGGAAGGCATGTCCGTCTCGATTGCCGCGCGCAATCCGGACAAGCTTGCCGATCTGTGTTCGGAAACCGGTGCAACCGCCTATGCATGCGATGCTTCGGACAGGGCCGACGTCGAGAATCTTTTCTCCGACCTCGATGCGGCCTCGGCGACGCCTGACGTGGTTGTCTACAACCCCAGTTTCAGGACCCGGGGCGCATTCGTTGAACTCGATCCGGACGATGTCGAAAAGGCAATCGCCATTACGGCTTACGGAGCGTTTCTGGTCGCCCAGCAGGCCGCGAAACGCATGGTCGACGCCGGACAGGGCGCCATCTTGTTCACCGGCGCCTCGGCCGGTGTGAAGGGTTATCCCCAGTCCGCGCCATTCGCGATGGGCAAGTTCGCCCTGCGCGGCATGGCACAGAGCATGGCGCGCGAGCTGCATCCGCAGAACATCCACATCGCCCACTTCGTGATCGACGGGGGTATCCTCAATCCTGGCCGCAGCGAGCCGGCCGACCGGCCAGACAGCATGCTGCGTCCGGACGCCATCGCGCAGAGTTACCTCGATGTCCTGAGACAGGACAGGAGCATCTGGGCGTGGGAAATAGAGCTCCGGCCCTGGGTCGAGAACTTCTGACGGGGAACAGGCGGATACGAGGGGAAACGACATGCTGAAGATTCTGGGCCGGCCGAATTCGATCAACGTGCAGAAGGCGATGTGGACTGTGGGAGAGCTTGGCCTCGATCATGAGCGGATCGATCTCGGCGGAGCGTTCGGCGGCCTCGACACGGAGGAGTACGGCGCCATGAACCCGAACCGCCTGGTTCCGACGCTGGTGGTCGACGGGCGGACGCTGTGGGAGTCGAACACGATCGTGCGCTACCTCGCGGCGACCCATGACATGGGCGGGTTGTGTCCGGTCGATCCGTACGAACGCGCCCGTGCGGAACAGTGGATGGACTGGCAGATCACGTCGATCCATCCGAATCTGACGATCCTGTTCTGGGCCCTGATCCGCAATGCGCCGCAGTATCAGGACAAGGCGATCCAGGATTCCGCCAATGAGCAGCTCGGCAAGACGTTCGCCATACTGGACGGGCAACTGTCGGGCGGGGACTTCGTGCTTGGCGATCGTCTGACGATCGCCGACATACCCGTGGGTGCGGCCACTTACAGGTACTTCAATATGGATCTGGAACGGCCGTCCCTGCCGAACGTTGAGCGCTGGTACGCGGCCCTCACCGAACGGCCGGCATTCGCCAGGCATGTCATGATCCCTCTGACCTGATCCCCGGCGTTGGCGCCGGTACTGGCTTTTTCCGCTCAGGGAAGTTGATCAGGGCCACACCGAAGATGGCTGCGAGAAGTCCCGCTCCGATCAGCGGCGTTACCGTTTCGCCAAGGACAATGACCCCCAGCAAGACACCGATCCCGGCGCGGAGGTATGCCTGGCTTGCCACGCCCATTGATCCGAGCGTGCGGACAAGCCGGAAGTAGATGAGCAGGGCAATTCCGGTGCAGGCGATCGACAGCGCAAGCGCCGATGCCAGCGATGGCGCGGATGGCCGGATCGTCCACGGTTGCTCCAGCAGCAAGCTCAGCGGAACAAGGCAGACGGTCGCCCAGATCATGGTTCCGGCCGCGACGACGGTGGGCGACAGATGGGGGAACCTCTTGCCGTAGATCGCAGCGCCCGCGTAGAGGATCGCTCCCAGAATGATTGCGCCCTGGGCCGCGACCTGCTGACCGAGACCGCCGAGTACGTCGGGACCGACAATGAGCAGAACCCCGATTACCCCGACGCAGGCCCCGAGCAGCTTGCGCAAGCCCACGGACTCGTGACGCGTCAGGAAGAACGTGATGAAGAAGATGAAGATCGGGGATGTCGAGTTGAGAACGCTGGCGAGCCCGCTGTCGACAAATTGCTGCCCCCAGGCCAGTACCGTCCAGGCGCCGATGCTGTTGAGGAACGATTGAACCAGGAGCATTCGCCAGGTTTTCGGGTCGCGTGGCAATCTCTCGCCACGCAGGGCGACGACGCCAAGCAGGAAGACCGCGGCGATCGTGACCCTGACCGCGATCAGCGTGACAGGCGGAATGGTATCCAGCGCGATGCGGATGAACAGATAGGACGATCCCCACAGGAGCGCGAGGAGGGCCAGAAGGAGGAGTTCGGGACCAAGTCTGGGGTGGGGTGTCATTTCAAGCCTGAAGGTTGCCGGAATCCAGCTGAAAACATGACAAGGACTCTGTCGTAATGCTTCGATTTTGACCGAACTGTGAGTGTCCTATTCAGCCGCTCGCGACGTGTCGTCTATCGCAAACGGCCCCGCGAGCCGCTATAAACTCCCAAAGATAATTGATCGAATTGTCAGTTCATGACAGGAGCGATGAGCCTTGGACTCCCCGTATCTCGAAGAAGAGCATGAAATGCTGCGCGATCAGGTGCGGCGCTTCGTTCGCGAAGAAGTCGAACCCAACGGCGAACAATGGGAAACAGACGGTTTTGTTCCCCGGCCGGTGCTGAAGCACATGGGCGAACT
>CBDHYJ010000028.1:0-51666 GCA_965275905.1 Hyphomicrobiales bacterium
CAACTGATGCCGAGCGTCTTGGTCACGGTGTCATGCAGCACCTTTCGGGTGAGCCGGCCCTTGACGAAGGCGGCAACGGTTGCCGCGGCCGCGCCGACCGCCGAACTCTCGACCAGGCTGGTGTAGCCCATCAGAAACAGGCCGGTCATGCAGAAGAAGATGACGAGCGGGAGGATGCCCGCCTGCAGCAGCCTGAACTTCTCGCCCCAGCTTACGTCCCGCTCTTCCTTCGGCAACGCCGGACCGAGGTGCGGCTGTAGCTTGCAGCGCACGACGATGTAGATGATGAACAGCGTCGCCATCAGGAGGCCCGGAAACACACCGGCCAGCCACAGTTGGCCAACGGGCTGGCGGGCAATCATGCCATACAGCACCAGAACCACGCTGGGCGGCACGAGAATGCCCAGAGAACTGCCGGCCTGGATGACGCCGGTGACCATGATCTTGTCGTAGCCGCGCCTGAGAAGCTCGGGCAGGGCGATGCTGGCACCGATGGCCATGCCGGCGACGCTCAGCCCGTTCATGGCCGAGATGGCGACCATGAGACCGATCGTGCCGATGGCAAGCCCGCCGTTCAGAGGGCCCATCCAGACGTGAAACATGCGGTAGAGATCGTCGGCGATGCCGGATTCCGACAGCATGTAACCCATGTAGACGAAGAGGGGCAGGGTCAGAAGCGGATACCATTTCATCAGTTTCATGGCCGCGCTGAAGCCAATCTCCGAACCGCCGTCGCCCCATAGCAGCAGGGCGGCCACAACGGCGACGAACCCGATGGCGCCGAAGACACGCTGCCCCGTCAGCAGCATGAGCATCATCGATGAAAACATCAGGATGGCGATGAGTTCATAGCTCATGACAGCGGCTCTCCGCGTACCTTGGCCAGATCCTTGAAGAACGTGGCGATTGCCTGAAGCAGCATGAGGAAAACACCGAGTGTCATGATGAGTTTGACCGGGGCCATATAGGGCCCCCAGGCGGAGTAGCTCGTTTCCTTGTACTGGATGGCGTACTGGGTGCTGGAGAGGCCGCCGTAGAGGAGAAGCACGAGATAGAAGATCAGTAGCAGGACCGTGATGGCGTCGACCATCGCCTTGGTCTTGTCGGACCACGTGCTGTAGAGCAGGTCCATGCGGACATGCGAGTTGAGTTGCATGGAGTAACCGCCGCCCAGCAGGTAATAGGTGACCATCGTGAACTGCGCCATTTCCAGCGCCCAGAGCGGCGGAATGAAGAATGCCTTGGTGAAGGAAGAATAGAGCAGGATCGCCATCATCGCGAAGATGAGGTACATGGCGAACAGACCCACGACCTTGTTCATCGAGTCGACCCAGCGCACGTATGTCTTCACGGCCTTGGGCATCGTCAGTCCTTCATCCCCGTTTCCTTTGGCAAAGCTGCCGGGTTCATTTGGCCGCCTCGGTCTGCGTCCGGTCGATCAGAAGCGTGCGCGCTGCGGACAGCCACGCCGACATCCGGGCCGCCATCGATTTCTGGCTGTCCGGATCAGCAATCAGATCGCTGCGGATCTCGATCATCACGTTGAGCAAACCGCGCGACAGCGCATGCTCGACAAGGGTGTGGGTAACGCCATCCTGCGGGCCATAGGGCTCGTTGCGCAGCGTGACCACGGCATCATCCAGGGCCGCGATTTCCAGCATCGCATTGGCGAGGCGATCATCCTGATCGTGCAGGATGCCGATGTCGAGCTCGCGTCTGATGCCGTTGTAGATCGGCGTGAAAGAGTGGATCGTGACGATCACGGGAGGCGCTCCGCCCGCCGCGATCCTCTGATCGATGCAGTCGGCGAGAGTATCGCGAAACGGCTCATAGACGCGCCGTCTCCGTGCCACCCGATCGGCGTCGGACAGGGCGATGTTCCCCGGAATGTCATGAACTTCGCTGCGCTCGATGATCGCGCTCGGCTCGTCGGCAGCGCGGTTGCAGTCATAGACCAGTCTGGAGATTCGCTGGGCGACCACTGTGGCATCCAGGTCTTGCGACATGCTCCTTGCGACCGCCAGTGCGCCAGGATCCCAGGCAATGTGGTCTTCCAGGATTTCGTCACTGAGGCCGAGGTTCTTCAGGTCCGCGGGGATCGCGTTGGAGGCATGCTCGCAGACAAGAAGGATGTCGTGCTTGCCCGACGGGTTGATGATGTTGACCACATCATCGGCGGAACGCCGGTCTGCCATCGTATGAGCCCCGGATGTCAAACGCGTTCCCCTCCCTCGTTGAACATATCTTTTCAGATGACAATTGTCTGTCAAGACTCTTTCTGTAACAATCTCTTCGGCTGTTCAACGGGTGGCGCAAATTCTTCAGTCGCGATTTGATTGAACACCCGGAATGGCTTTGGCGAAGCGGTCGCCGTATCAGCGGGAGACAGGACATTACGGTTGCCGAGCGCATACGCAGCAAGTTCGAGAGCCTGACCCGGGCCGAGCGCCAGTTGGCGAACGTGTTGCTGGAGAACTACCCGGTTTCCGGGCTGGGCAGCATCACCGCTGTCGCCGAGGCATCGGACGTGTCGACACCGACGGTTGCGCGCATGGCGCGGAAGCTTGGCTTTCAGGGCTTTCCCGAAATGCAGGCGACGCTTCGCGCGGAACTCGAAGAGACAATCTCCAACCCGATCGCGAAACACGACCGCTGGGCCGAAAACGCACCGGATACCCATATCCTGAACCGTTTCGCCGATGCGGTGATGGAGAACATGCGCCAGACCCTGCGTCAGCTTAACCCCGACGACTTCAATGCGGTGGTCAAGCTGCTGTGTGACCTCGACAGGTCAGTCTACGTGGTCGGGGGCCGGATCACGCGGTCGCTGGCGGACTACTTCTTTACGCATATGCATGTGATCCGTAACGGCATGACGCAGGTGGCGTCGAATGCGAACACCTGGCCGCACTACGTGCTCAACATGAAACCCGGTGACGTACTGGTGATGTTCGACATTCGCCGTTACGAACGCGACATCCTCCAGCTTGCAAAGATGGCGAAGTCCAGAGGGATCGTCCTGGTGCTGTTCACGGACCAGTGGGGTTCGCCCGCGGCCAAGCACGCGGAGCACAGCATTCATTGCCGCATCGAGGCGCCGTCGGCATGGGATTCGTCTGTGGTTACTCTCTTCATCGTCGAAGCCGTGATCGCGGCGGTTCAAACCGAAACCTGGGACAGCACCCGGGAACGCATGGGAAGCCTTGAGGATCTGTTCGACCAGACCAAGATGTTTCGCAAGTTCACCTGATCCAGGACCGTTCGGCCAGTCCGGCATCACGGCCGATGCCGCCCGCCGCACGATTCGGCTTGATTCCCCGACCGGCCCGTGAGACGCCAGATGAGGTAGTTTCGGTCTCCAACCGAACCTGGAACGGCGATGAAACGGGAACCAGAGAATCTTGCGCTGAACGGCAAGCCGAGCGTTGCAGCCGGAACCACGGGACGGGTGGTCAACCGGTTCTGGGCGTGGGGCCTGCTGGTGGGCATCGGTTCCATCTGGGGTGCTACGTTTTCGCTGGCCAAGATTGCAACGGAAGGCGGCGCGCATCCCCTCGGGATCACGCTGTGGCATGGCATTCTTGGCGTGGTGATGCTGTCGGCTTATGTGTTCGGCCGCCGTCGCCGCATGCCGTTCGACCGGCGGCATCTGGAGTTCTATTTCGTCTGCGGCATGCTCGGCACCGCCATTCCCGGTACCCTGTTCTTCTATGCAGCGAAGCATGTGGCCGCCGGCGTGCTTTCCATCACCGTCGGTATGGTGCCGCTTCTGACGTTCGTGTTTGCGCTCATCTTCCGGCTGGAACGGTACACGATCGCCAAATTGCTCGGCCTGATGTGCGGCATGGCGGCGATCCTGATGATTGCGGTTCCGGACTCGAGCCTGCCGGACCGCAGCGCCGTCATCTGGGTTCTTGCCGGCGTTCTCGCCGCCTCGTGCTACGCGGTAGAGAATGCGTATATCGCCATGCGCCGCCCGGAAGGCAGCGACGCATTCACGGTCCTCTTGGGCATGATGGCGGCGGCTATGCTTGTTCTCGCGCCGATCGTTTTCATGACCGGCAGTTCATTCACGTTTGCATGGCCATGGACAGTCATCGAATGGGCGATTGTCGCAATGGCCTTCATCAATGTCCTGGCCTACGGCACCTTCGTCTACCTGGTGACCTATGCCGGCCCGGTTTTTGCGGGACAGACGGCTTACGTCGTGACGCTGGCCGGCGTTGCCTGGGGCATTGCGCTGTTTGGGGAAACGCATTCGTTGTGGGTCTGGGGAGCGCTCGGGGCCATGATCCTCGGGCTCGCACTCGTGACCCCGCGCGAAGAGGATGACACCGGCCGGTGAGGGGGGTACCGGCACTTGGCTCAGAGATCGGGTTCAACCGCCACGTTGTCGATGAGGCGGGTCTTGCCGAGCATGACCGCCACGAAGAGCCTTGCCGGCCGGTCGAGGGTGCCGTTCAGCTCTTCGAGAGTCCGGGCGTCACGGAGCTCGAAGTAGTCGATATTGTTGAGGCCGGCGTTTTGAAGGTGTCGGCGGCCTGCTTCCTGCGCGGCTTCGATTTCGGCGCCTTCCTTGATTGCCGCAGCCGTGCTGCGCAGAACGACATTGAGTTGTCCGGCGATCTGCCTTTCGTTCTCGTCGAGATAGGCGTTGCGTGACGACATGGCGAGACCGTCAGGCTCGCGTACGATCGGCGCGCCGATGATTTCCGTGGGGATGTCGAGATCCCGGGCCATTCGGCGAACCACGAGAAGTTGCTGGTAATCCTTTTCACCGAAGACGGCGCAGTCGCATTGGGCCTGGATCAGCAGCTTTGCAACGACGGTCGCCACGCCGCCGAAGAAGTGCGGGCGTGATGCACCGTCCAGCATTTCAGTGAGATCCGACACCGCGACCGACGTCGAAAAGTTCGGCGGGTACATTTCCTCCGGCCCCGGGACAAACGCGAGATCGGCACCGCGCGCGGCCAGTTTGTCCAGATCTTTCGTTTCGTCTCGTGGGTAGGTTGAAAAGTCCTCGCTCGGCGCGAATTGCTTCGGGTTGACGAAGATGCTGACGACGGTGCGCTGTGCATGGGTCTTCGCCACATCGACCAGCGACAGGTGACCGTCGTGCAGTGCTCCCATCGTTGGAACTAGGGCAGCCCGTTCACCCTGGCGCCGCCAGTTTCGGACAATTGCCCTCAGGTCGGCCGCTGTTCTTACGATTGCTATGCGGTCTGTCATTTCTGACGCGAGTCGTCCGGCTGCTGCGTTGCCATGAAACTGTGATCCCTGCAGTCTATATTGGAAAGCCGGGCAGGTATCGCGCTAAGGTTGTAGACAAGCATATTCTGCCCTGAAGACAAGAGGTTATAGCCATTTGTTCGGCCACATTATCTCCACAATTCCGCCACAGAAAAACTCTTGGTTGCCCATTATCGTCACAACGTCAGTGGTGAACTATCTCGAAGTGATCGGTGACAAGCGTCTTAGTTGCGTAAGGAAGTGTGTGCGTTGCATAGTTATGTGAACGAGTTCCTGTTGGTGGTTTTGCCGCATTGTGGCCACTCCTTTTCGGCAAAGAAAAGGGCGAGATGCATTAAATGCAAATCAATGTAGGCAAACGACACTTCGCCACGTCGCATGTTATCGTTCTCGGTAACGAAAAGGGCGGTTCCGGTAAGACAACCACGGCGATGCACCTGATCGTCGCGCTGCTCAAGGCCGGCAAGTCGGTCGGCTCGATCGATATCGACAGCCGGCAGCAATCGCTGACGCGATATGTCGAAAATCGCAGAATCTGGGCGGAAACGAGCGGAAAGCCTCTGCTCATACCCAAACATCATACAGTGACGCTGGGGCCGGACACGCACCTGAAAAAGGACGACGAGGGCGAATTCGCGGCCTTCGCCGAAGCCGTCAGCAGTCTGGAAAATACCTGCGATTTCCTCATCATTGATGCGCCCGGCAACGATAACTATCTGTCGCGGCTCGGTCACTCGATGGCCGATACGCTGGTGACACCGATCAATGACAGCTTCCTCGACTTCGACGTGCTGGGCGTGGTCAACGGCGAGGAATATCGGGTCAACAGCAAGTCCAAGTACAGCGGCATGGTAGAACACAGCCGCAAACGCAGGCTTGCCGTGGACGGCGGCACGATCGACTGGGTCGTGCTGCGCAACCGTCTCTCGCCGCTGAGATCGAACAATAACCGGCGCGTTGACAGCGCGTTGCGCGCGATGTCCCACGAGATGGATTTCCGCATTGCGCCCGGTCTGTCGGAGCGCGTGGTGTTCAGGGAACTGTTCCCCCGGGGGCTGACCCTGTTCGACATTCTCGACGACGATTCCGAGGTCGAGGTTACGATGTCGCATCTCGCTGCCCGCATCGAGGTCCGGGCTCTGCTCAATACCCTCAGGCTGCCGTTCCGGCTGGCCGAGCAAACGCCGCCGCCTCCGGAGGCGGCAGGAGCCGCCGTCAGCTTGTCGCAGTAGGACATCAACGCCTTTTCCACGCCCAAGAAGTGTTCCATATATTGTAGTATGGGAGCAGCATCCTTCGCCCGCCGGGCGCGAAGAGCGGCACAGGCTGGAAGGGTCAATGTCCAATAACGCGAAAACACCGGTTTCCCAGGGAGACGGCAAGGCCGTCACATCGTCCGACGACGAGGTCGACGCCTTTCTGGCTCAGGTTCGCGCGGCGCCGAAGCCGCTTCGGACAGGCGAGCGCGGCCGCCTGATCTTCGCCATGGATGCAACCATGAGCCGTCAGCCGACCTGGGACACGGCATGCCAGATCCAGGGCGAGATGTTCGAAGAAACATCGCGCATCGGTGGTCTCGACGTCCAACTGGTCTATTTTCGCGGTTTCAACGAATGCCGGGCGAGCCGGTGGGTCGCGGATGCGAACCAGCTGGCCCACCTCATGAGCCAGGTCGATTGCCGGGGCGGCCATACCAAGATCGAGCGTGTGCTGAAACACGTCAAGAAAGAGACCGACAGGGCAAAGGTCAATGCCGTGATCTATGTGGGAGACTGCATGGAGGAGGATGTCGACAGGCTGTGCCACCACGCCGGCGAGCTGGGATTGCTGGGCGTTCCGGTGTTCATGTTCCAGGAAGGCCGTAACGCTATGGCGGAACGGGCGTTCCGGGAAATCGCCAGGCTGACCGGCGGCGCTTTCTGCAGGTTCGACGAAGGTTCCGTGGCCCAGCTGCGCGAGCTGCTTTCGGCGGTCGCAGTGTATGCTGCGGGCGGACACCAGGCGCTGCAGGACTATTCCGCAGAGCGGGGCGGTCAGGCGCAGTTGCTGTTGAGCCAGATGAAATAGTACCGCGGCCCCATGCGTTTCATTCTCTTCGGTCTCATTCTCCTTCTGGTCGGCTACATGGCGGCCAACATCTTCGTGAAACTCGATGCCAAGGTTCTCGCAAGGCGGGCCAAGCCTGTCGGGATCGCGCTTGCGGTCCTTGCCGGCCTGTTCTTTTTTCTGACCGGCCGGTTCCACCTGGCGCGGCGGGTGCTGGCTGCGGCGTTCGCCTTTCTTGGTCCCGGTTCGCCGTTCGCGGGATGGTCGCGAGGGCCGGCAGATACGTTCGACACAGACCGTGGCCCCTCGGGACAGACCTCGAGAGTCAAGACGCGCATGATCGAAATGCTGCTCGACCACGAGTCTGGCTCAATGGAAGGCAGGGTGATTGACGGTCAGTTCCGCGGTATGCGGATAAGCGAACTGGACCAGGCGCAATTGGCCCTGCTGCATGACGAGTGCATTCGTGCGGGTGATCAGAGCAGCGCGGTACTGGAGGCTTTCCTCGACCGTGCGCATCCTGACTGGCGGTCAGACCCGGCATTCAGTAACCGTCAGAGTGCCGGCGACAGAAGCGGTGGCGGCGGCGGCAAGATGACCGTCGAAGAAGCACACGAGGTGCTGGGCCTTCGACCGGGGGCAGGGCGGGACGACGTCGTCAAGGCACACCGGCGACTGATGAAGCAGTATCATCCGGATCAGGGCGGTTCCGACTATCTGGCCAGCAAGATCAATGAGGCCAAGGACATTCTCCTAGGAGATGCCTGACGTCTTCACGGTGCGAGCGGATAGCATTTTATGGATTTGCGCTTCAGGGCGCTGCAGGCGCGGCGCGCGGTCTTGCGATTGAAGCCGGCAAAGCGGGCGCGATAGATCACCTGGTCCTCATTGTAGAATGCCAGCGTGATCGCCTTCTTTCCGCGCAGTGACCTGACACCGGTCTTCTTGGCGGTCGTCAGTCGGCGCTGGGCATCCTGCTTGCGGGAATAGGCTCCGATCTGGATCGACCAGCTGCCGTCTCCCCGGTACTCCTCCCTGGTCTCCGGAAGTTGACGGGCTGCGGAGACGGTTTTGACGACCGTTACTTCCTGGGCTTCGCCGATTTTGGACTCATCCTTGCCGACTGTACCGGTATCCAGAGTTCTCGCGGGGTTCGCCAGAGGCACCGGGTTCGCGGCAACGACGTCCAGGGGATCGCCTGAAACCGGCTTGGTGATCACGACCGGTGCGCCGAGTTTGCCTGACGGCGGTGCCATGTCGGCCCGGGTCAGTGTGCTCGCGGATTCAGCCTTTGCGACCGGTATGGGGATGCGGGCGAGGCGCTTCTTCGGCTTGTTGCGGCGCGCGGCCACTCTCGGAAAGTTCTTTGTCAGCAGCTTGCGCATGTGACGGTCGCGGCTGCGGCCCGACTTTCCGCCCATGACGACAGCGACGAGATGCTTGCCGCCGCGGCGCACGGACGACGTGAGGTTATATCCGGATGCGCGGGTGTAGCCGGTCTTGATGCCGTCGGTGCCCTTGTAGCGTCCCAGCAGACGGTTGTGCGAGCGGTACGTGCGGCCTCTGTACTTGAAGGCCCGGGTGTTGAAGTACCCGTAGTACTGCGGAAAGTCGCGCTGGATGCGGATGCCCAGCCGCGCCATGTCCCGCGCCGTCGTGACCTGACCGCGATTCGGCAGACCGGAGGCGTTGCGGAAGCGGGTACGCTTCATGCCGAGCCGTTTCGCCGTTCTCGTCATGCGCTGTGCGAACTTGTGCTCGCTGCCGGAAATGTTTTCTGCCACGACAACGGCGACGTCGTTCGCCGACTTCGTGACGAGAGCCTTGATCGCGTCGCTGACCCTGATGGTCTGGCCGCGTTTCACACCGATCTTCGAAGGCGGCATGCCGGCCGCCCGCTTCGAGACCCTCAGTTTTGACCATTTCTTGAGCCGGCCCGCGGCAAGTTCCTCAAAGACGATGTAAAGCGTCATGATTTTCGTCAGCGAGGCCGGGTAGCGATGGGAATCCGCGTTCCTTGAAAACACCGTGCGGCCGGTATGTCCGTCGACGACAATGGATGCGTATTTCGAGCGGGCGGAGGCCGGGTCGGGATTCGCCGTGGCCACCACCGAAATGGCCAGAACGGCGAGCGCGAGTCCTTTCAGCACATGAACAGGTCGCGATACCGCAGATTTGTAGGAGAAGCGTCTTGCGAAGAGTGAAACTGCACCTGTATACGCCATACGTGTCTGCCCTGCCTCAAACCCATGCCTTCGCGGCGTGTTGCACCGCGCAATGAGATGTGGATTCGTGGTCGGGAATGATCGTTGGGACTTGTCGTCTCCGGGCGGCGGCGTTAATCATCCGCTTCCCGGTCGGTCCCTCGATACATTGCGGTAGCCTGATCCTGTTCGCTTGACGCAAAAGTCCCTGAAATCTGCGTCTAATCGGACCCTGCAACCGGTACCCTGCCATACTCGAACCAGCCCCCATTATCACCTCGTTCCCTTACCAAACAGTAAAAGAATCGTTGCTTCGAAAATGGGACTGAAAGTCTCATTGTGCGGTGCAAAATAATTCCTTGACATTTTTTGTGCAGTGCGTATATCTGCGCTCATAGACAAATTCAGGCAATTACCGTTACCCCAGCGGTGCCAAGGCATACGGAGACACAGTCAGATGATGAAGAATTTCGAAGAGTTCCAGGCAATCGGCAAAACCCAGTTTGACGCTTCTGTTGCAAGCGCGACTGCCTTCACGAAGGGCCTGCAGACGATTGCCACCGAATTCGCCGACTTCTCGAAGAAGTCCTTCGAGGAAGGCGCAGCAGTGGTCGAGAAGGCCGCCGCCGCCAAGTCGCTCGACAA
This sequence comes from Hyphomicrobiales bacterium, assembly GCA_965275905.1. Lineage (GTDB taxonomy): Bacteria > Pseudomonadota > Alphaproteobacteria > Rhizobiales > JAJFHC01 > CBDAQD01. The sequence continues at coordinate 10,146 of CBDHYJ010000028.1, forward strand.
GGCTTTCGAGATCCAGAGCGACTACGCCAAGTCGGCATACGAAGGCTATGTCGGCCAGCTCAGCAAGATGGGCGAGCTGTACATGAACGTTGCCAAGGAAACCTACAAGCCGTTCGAAGGCCAGTTTGCCGAAATCGTCGGCAAAGCTGCGACCAAGAAGGCGTCGTAACGCTCCAGAACATTTTTTCTGGTTGTAGAAACCCGGCGCGGTTCCGCGCCGGGTTTTTTGTCGTGAATTGTCGGGTTTTGCGCCGTCCAAACGGTCGAAATTTCGCCCGTAAAGTTTATATTATCGGGTATCTGTTCTAATGGTCGATGGATTCAACTTCGCCGTGAATTTCGAGAAGGCTATGTGGGGTGTGCTGACTAGAATGTCCGGCGACGACGATGACGGTCGCGATGAGGACGGCCGCGACGGCACGGGTGTTGTCACCAAGACGCGTCAGAAGACGAAGAAACCCAGCCTTTATAAGGTCCTTCTTCTGAACGACGATTACACACCCATGGAATTCGTTGTCCATGTGCTGGAACGGTTCTTCAACAAGGGTCGCGAAGATGCGACCCGTATCATGTTGCATGTCCACCAGAAGGGTGTTGGAGTATGCGGCGTGTACACCTACGAGGTTGCGGAAACCAAAGTGACGCAGGTTATGGACTTTGCGCGTCAACACCAGCATCCTCTACAGTGCACCATGGAAAAGGAGTGACACCGAGTCGTGCCTACATTCTCTCGCAGCCTTGAAGACGCACTGCATCGCGCACTGGCCCTGGCCAATGAGCGCAGCCATGAGTACGCAACGCTGGAACACCTGCTGCTGGCCCTGATCGAGGACCAGGACGCGGCGTCGGTGATGCGTGCCTGCAACGTCGACCTTGATGTGCTGCGAAAGAATCTCGAGGATTATGTCGACAGCGAACTCGCGAGCCTGATTGTCGACGAGGATGACGATTCCAAGCCGACCGCCGGATTCCAGCGTGTCATCCAGCGCGCCGTGATCCATGTCCAGTCGTCAGGCCGCGAAGAAGTTACCGGCGCCAATGTGCTCGTCGCGATCTTTGCGGAGCGCGAGAGCCATGCCGCGTATTTCCTGCAGGAGCAGGATATGACCCGGTACGACGCGGTGAACTATATCAGTCACGGCATTGCCAAGCGGCCGGGCGCATCGGAGCCGAAGTCGGCCCGGGGCGTGGAAGAGGAACAGACCGAAGAGGCCGAGGAGGCGGGCGCCCAGCCGGGCGATGCGCTCGAAGCCTATTGCGTGAACCTCAACCGGAAGGCGACCGACGGCAAGATCGATCCCCTGATCGGGCGCGAGAAGGAGGTCGAGCGTACAATTCAGGTGCTGTGCCGCCGCCAGAAGAACAATCCGCTCTTCGTCGGTGAGCCGGGTGTCGGCAAGACCGCGATCGCCGAGGGCTTGGCGCGCCAGATCGTCAATGGCGAAGTTCCGAAGGTGCTCACGGACTGCACGATCTTCCAGCTCGATATGGGCGCTTTGCTGGCCGGGACCCGCTATCGCGGCGATTTCGAGGAGCGGCTGAAGGCGGTCGTGAAGGAGATCGAAGAGTATCCCGGCGCGATCATGTTCATCGACGAGATCCATACGGTAATCGGCGCGGGCGCCACCAGCGGCGGCGCGATGGACGCCTCGAACCTGCTGAAACCCGCGCTGTCTTCAGGGACGCTGCGGTGCATCGGCTCGACGACGTACAAGGAATACCGCAATCATTTCGAGAAGGACCGGGCGCTGGTGCGCCGGTTCCAGAAAATTGACATCAACGAGCCGAGCGTTCCGGATGCGATCAAGATCCTCAAGGGCCTCAAGCCCTATTTCGAGGATTTTCATCAGATCCGCTACACGAACGACGCCATCAAGACGGCGGTCGAGCTTTCGGCCCGTTACATCTCCGACCGCAAGCTGCCCGACAAGGCCATCGACGTGATCGACGAGAGCGGCGCCTCCCAGATGCTGCTGCCGGACTCCCGGCGCAAGAAAACCATCGGCGTCAAGGAGGTCGAGGCAACCATTGCAACAATGGCGCGGATTCCGCCGAAGTCGGTGTCGAAGTCGGACGCGGACGTGCTGCGCAATCTGGAAGATGATCTCAAACGTGTCGTCTTCGGCCAGGATCAGGCGATCACGGCACTGTCTTCCGCGATCAAGCTCGCCCGTGCCGGTCTCCGCGAGCCGGAAAAGCCGATCGGGTGCTATCTGTTCTCCGGGCCGACCGGTGTCGGCAAGACCGAGGTCGCCCGCCAGCTCGCCGAGCTCATGGGTGTGGAACTGCTGCGCTTCGACATGTCGGAATACATGGAACGCCATACGGTCTCCCGCCTGATCGGCGCGCCTCCGGGTTACGTCGGCTTCGATCAGGGCGGTCTGCTGACCGACGGTATCGACCAGCATCCGCATTGCGTACTGCTGCTCGACGAGATCGAGAAAGCCCATCCGGACCTGTTCAACATCCTTCTGCAGGTCATGGACCACGGCAAACTCACCGATCACAACGGCAAGAGCATCGATTTCCGCAATGTGATCCTGATCATGACCACGAATGCGGGCGCGGCCGATCTGGCCAAGCCGCCGATCGGGTTCCAGCAGAAGAAGCGCGAAGGCGACGACGAGGAAGCCATCAACCGGCTGTTCTCGCCGGAGTTCCGCAACCGGCTCGACGCCACGATCGGGTTCTCCAACCTGCCGCGCCCGGTGGTTCACCGGATTGTCGAGAAATTCGTGCTGCAGCTCGAAGCCCAGTTGCAGGACCGGAATGTCACGATCGAGCTTTCCGACGAGGCCAACGACTGGCTTGCGGAAAACGGCTATGACGAAAGGTTCGGCGCGCGTCCGCTTGCCCGGATCATCCAGGAGCACATCAAGAAGCCGCTGGCCGACGAAGTGCTGTTCGGCAAGCTGCTCAGCGGCGGTACGGTCAAGGTCGTCGTCAAGGAAGACGAGGACGCAGCCAAGAAGATCGCATTCGAGTATCTCGACCGCGAGGCCGAAAAGCCCAAGAAGCCGAGCCCGAAGGGCAAGGGCGGCTCGGGCGGTGGCAAGGGCAAGCCGAAGTCTCCGAAGCCGAAGCCCAAATCAGGCGGCCGCGGCCGCAAGGGCGGCGGCGGATCCGTGCCCAAGGTCCCGCTTCTTGTCGACTGACGGCAGGATCTCTGACTCAGACGGCCGGCCGCGACGCGGCCGGCCATGACCTCATTACCATTTGACTGGCATGCCTACCGGAAGGGCATGCGCGCAGCGGTCTGCACCGGCGGGATTGTCCTCTCCGCGTCGTTTATCGGGTTTGGCGCGCTAGTCGAGGCGAGCGGCCTCGCCGTGGCCGATGGCCTGTTGATGACCATGCTGATCTGGCAATTGCCGGGGCAGGTTGTGCTCACCAGCCTGATGGGGTCGGGAGCCGGGCTCCTGACGGCGGCGTTTGCCGTCACGCTGACCGCCGTCCGTCTGATGCCCATGGTTGTTGCCATCCTGCCGGACATGACCGTGCCGGGGCGGCCGCGCTTTCTGTATTTCCTGATCGGCCATTTCACGGCGGCGACGGTATGGCTCGAATCGCGGCGCGCATTTCCGTCGCTCGAAACGCCCGAACGGCTCCCCTTCATGCTGGGGCTCGGCTCGACTTTCATGAGCTGGATGTTACTGATGATGTGCGCCGGCTTTTACCTCTCCGGGCAGCTCGCGCCGTTGCTGGCGGCATGCCTCGTTTTCCTGACGCCGGCCTATTTCCTGGTCGGACTGCTGGCGGCAGCACATGACCGGCTCGACTACTGGAGTGTTGCGCTGGGCGCCGCCCTGTTCGGTGCGTTCCATGTCCTGGTTCCGGATTTCGATCTGGTGCTCGCGGGCGTGATCGGGGGGACGGCGGCTTTCGCACTGGGACGGCTCAAGCCGCGTCGAGGCAATCATGGATAGCAGCCTGTCGAACGTCGCCATGATCATTGTCGCCGGCGCGGGCGCCACGTTCGTGTGGCGCTTTCTGGGGGTGGTCTATGCCAGCCGGCTCGAAGTCGGGAGTGCCACGCTTGACTGGGTGCGAGCCGTGGCGACGGCGCTGATCGCCGCGCTCGTCGTCCGTATGGCCGTCGTGCCGCCCGGCGATCTTGCCGACGCGGCACTGGCCAGCCGTCTGCTGGCGCTGGCCGCAGGCGTCGCAGGCTATTATCTGGCAGGCCGGACCATTGCGGGCGGTGTCGCGGCCGCTGTAGCGGTCTTCCTGGGGGTTGAAAGCCTTATCGGGACTCTGTGAAGGGGTTGGTGTCCTTCGTGCGCTCCCACAGTTCCGGCAGACTCTGATCCATCAGGCGCGAGGGCTGATCGCAGCACGTGCCGACAAGCTGTGCCGGGACGCCGACAGCCGTGCAACGAGGTGGCACGTCCTTGAGCACCACTGAAGCGGCGCCGACCTTGGCGTTTTCGCCGATCTCGATATTGCCGAGAATCTTCGCGCCTGCGCAGATCAGGGCACCGCGGCGGACCTTCGGGTGCCGGTCGCCGGAGTCCTTGCCTGTACCGCCGAGCGTCACGTTCTGCAGCAGGGAGACATCGTCCTCGATCACCGTTGTTTCACCGATGACAACGCCGGTGCCGTGATCGATCATGATGCCGCGGCCGATCTGTGCCGCCGGGTGTATATCAAGGCCAAAGACCTCGGAAATGCGGTTCTGAAGGAACAGCGCCAGGGGCTTGCGTCCCTGATGCCACAGCCAGTGCGTGATGCGGTGGCATTGCAGCGCGTGAAAACCTTTGAAGTAGAGCAGGGGCTCGAGGTGGTTTGTGCAGGCGGGGTCGCGTTCGTACACGGCGACAATGTCGGCGCGGATGGCAGCCCCGATGTCCGCATCTGCCGCGAATGCCTCGTCGAAAGTCTGTCTCAGCAGCATCGCCGAAACGCCGTTGCCTTCCAGCTTCTGGGCCAGGTGGAAACTCAGGGCGTGCTCCAGACGGTCGTGATTCAAGAGGCCGGCATGGAGGAACCCGGCAAGAACGGGCTCCTTGCGGGCCATGTCATGCGCCTCGGCCCGGATCGAGTCCCAGATAGGATCGCAGGTGGCCAGGTCTGTGGCTGTTCGAGCGGTCTGCGACATTGGACATTTCCCTCCGTCATGCACTTTCCGTAAGGATATAGGCCGCTAACGCGGTATTTGAAGCAAAACAAATTGATGTGACGGCTTAGTTTTTTTGATGCGTGGGTTAATGCCGGCCTACGTTCGACAATACTTTTGCGGTTAGATGCCGAAAATTTCTCTGGCGAACGCCGGGTAGGGGTTTGCGATCGACGTGGCGACCGGCCCGCGGATAAGCGCAAGAGTATCGGAGTCCGGCTCCTCCGTCTTACGCACATTGTCATCGACGTCGAAGTCGAATCCGGTGTTGTCGCGCACTTCCTCGACCGTATGGCCCGGATGGACGCTGACGAGGCGGAAGCGGGCGTTCTCGCGGTCGAACATCATCGTGCAGAGGCCCGTAACCAGGGCATAAGGTCCGCCGGGCCGATAGACGCCGGGCTCGCTGGTGCCGGGTGCGCTGACGAAGTCGACTTTGGGCACGAAGATCCGGCGCGTGTGCTCCTCTCGGAACAGGATCACGCGCGGCACCATGAAATAGAGGTAGGCGGACCCGAACGCCCCGGACCAGCGCACATCCATCTCCGGGTAATCGCCAATTCCGGTCAGGTTGATATTCGCCTGGCCGTCAATCTGGCCGCCGCTCAGGAAGAAGGCGTCAATGCGGCCCTGACCGGCGCTGTCAAAGATGTCGACGCCGCCGTCGGTTCTGAATTCCGGAGACGTGCTGCCGATGATCGAGACCCGCGCGCCCGAGCGCGCCCGCGTCAGCAGGGCGGCCGAGCCGGGGATCGGAGACAGCACGCCGACGGCGACATGGCCGATCCCTTCGAGCAGGCCGGCGATGGCCGCGATCATGATTTCCTCAGGGCGGATGTCAGGCACTATTCTGCCGCTGCCTGTGCTGCCAAGACCGTCTCGTCGAGATAGGTTCTGAACCCGTCTTCTGTTGCCGCACGCCGGCAATAGTCGGCCAGATGCTCTCTGTCCGCCTCGTAGTGTCCGGGCATGTCGAGTGGCCTGGCGCCGCCGGGGGCTTCGGCGATACCGGCGACGTAGAGCGCCGGGATCACATTTGCGGCCAGGGTTTCGTCTACGAGAATGTTGTCGTCGGTGATGCGTTCGACCGTAGCAAACGTCCTGCGCGCGGCATGCGCCATGACTTTCAGTTCGGACTGGCGCCCGATCCACACATTTCCGAAACGATCAGCGATTGCGGCGTGAATGACGGCGATATCCGGCGAAATGGCCGGCAGGGCCACAATGCTGTCACCCGGCGCGAACGGGTTGTCGATTACCCTGAAATCTTCCCGGTTGGCCAGGATGTCGGAACCGATGAGACCGCGCAGCGGCATGAACGGTATGCCCTTTTCGGCGGCCTGCAGGCCTGCATAGACGGCGGGGCAGGTGGCGTCCTTGATGGCGACCGCGCCGGACTTCACTGCGCGCACGAAGCAGGGGGCGAGGCCGAATTCCCCCATGGTGACGCCGGAAGTCTCGACCGTCGCGACGCAACCGGCGCCGATGAGCATGTCCGGACCCATGCCGCCGGTGGGCACGGTAACCAGATGCAGATCCCTGGCGTTACGGCGGATCAGGGCGCGGACCGCTGCCATGGGCACGCCGGAATCCTTGAAGATGGCGATCCTGGAGCCGTCCGGGATTTCACCGGCCAGCGCGTCGACACTTTCGAGGATTTGAGGTTCGGTCATCGGACTGTCTCGGCCTTTTGCTCCGGCTAACCCAGGCGCGAGTCTACCACAGCTCTGATCTTGCCGGCGTTCGCGGCAAGCACCTCCTGATCTTCCATTTCGGTGCCGTGCGGTTTAAGGCGCTCACCTTCCCAGCGCGGCACGATGTGAATATGGAGATGAAACACGGTCTGACCGGCAGCAGCACCGTTGAACTGTTGCAGCATGAAGCCATGAGCGCCGATGCCCTCGACAACCAGGGGCGCAAGCTTCTGAACGCAGGCCATCAGTCTGCCGAGGTCGCTTTCCGGGATGTCCGTCAGGCCTGTCGCCTTGACCTTGGGGATAACAAGCGTGTGGCCCGGCGATCGCGGCATCACGTCGAGGAAGGCGAAGGCCTCGTCATCCTCGTAGACCTTGTGGCTGGGGATCTCGCCCCTGAGGATCTTGGCAAAGATGTTGTCGTCGTCGTAGCTCATGGCCTGCCCTCTCTCAAATCTGCGTTCCGCTGGGCCGATGGTTCCCAGGGACGACGGGCGGCGTCAAGAGCAATCATGTGCGCCGGACTTGCGGAACGGTGCGTAGTGGGCAAGCGCTTCGCTTTCCTGCTTCACGTAGTGGCGTTCCTGAATCAGGAAGCGCGATACCGCCTCACGCAGCCCGGCATCGGCAATGAAATGCGAACTGTAGGTGAGGGTGGGCATGTATCCGCGTGCCAGTTTGTGCTCACCCTGCGCGCCGGCCTCGACCCGGGAAAGGCCGTTCTGGATCGCGAAATCCATGGCCTGGTAGTAACAGGTTTCGAAGTGCAGGAAGCGGTGGTGCTCGGTGCAGCCCCAGTACCGGCCGAACAGGGTCTCGCCGCCAATGAAGTTCAGGGCGCCCGCAATGTACCGGCCGTTGCGCTTGCACATGATGAGGAGAATGCGGTCCGCCATGGTCTCGGAGACCAGACTGAAGAATGTTCTGGTGAGATAGGGACTGCCCCACTTGCGCGAACCTGTGTCCATGTAGAACCGGAAGAAGGCGTCCCAGTGATCCTCCTTCAGGTCCGAGCCGGTGACCCATTCGATGTCGACGTCGCTCGCCAGGGCCTCCCGCCGTTCCTTGCGCACGACCTTGCGCTTGCGCGATGCGAGCTCGCCCAGAAAATCGTCGAAGTTGTCGTAGCCGTTGTTGATCCAGTGAAACTGGCGGTCCGTGCGCTGCAGGAGGCCGATATCGCCGAGCTGATCCCATTCCTCCTTTTGCATGAAGGTGAAATGCAGGGATGACGCCCCGATCCTCTGGGTCAGCTGGATGCCGGCGTTCAGCAGCATGGAGCGCAGGTTTTCCGCGTTTCCCTTGTCGCCGACGAGGAGGCGACGTCCGCTGGCCGGCGTGAAAGGCACGGAGGCCTGAAGCTTGGGGTAATAACGCCCGCCGGCGCGCTCATAGGCGTCGGCCCAGCCGTAATCGAAAACGTACTCGCCCTGGGAATGGTCCTTCAGATAGCAGGGCATGACGGCCACTGCGGCTTCGTCCTCGCCCTGCAGCACCAGGTGCTGGGGCAGCCAGCCGGTGCCGACCGTGGCCGATCCGCTTTCTTCCAGCGCGCAGAGAAAGGCATGGCTGACAAACGGATCGTATGCCTGGCCTTCCGGGTTGGCGCAGGCGTCCCACTGGGCTGCCGGGATGTCTTTCATCTCGGTTTCGACACGGACGACGGCTGTGGCGGTGTCAGACATGGGCTCCCGGGCCTGTTTCCCCAAATTCTGGTATCCCAGATAGGCAGAGAGAGCCAGCGGGCAAGGCGATCACGGCCTAAAGCCCTCGAAAACCATGGCGTCTGCCCACTTTTCGGCCATAGCGCGGTCTTCGGGTGTCCGGACGGTCCAGGTCAACAAGGGCAGCCCGAGTGCGCGCGCGATCGCCGGGGCGAGGGCGGGCAGGGCCTTGACGTGGTAGTTGATGAAATGCGGCCTGCACCTGTAGGCCGGCAACAGGTGGCGCAGCCGGAACCGTTGCATACGCGTGAGACGGGACCATTCCTTGGTTGCCGGGAAATGTTCCGCGACCATGCCGCGCACCAGATCGGGCCTGAACGCACGCATTGCCGCAACCGAACGCGGGTCGAACGACATCACGGCGAGAGGTCCCGAATATCCGGAAACGACATCCGCCACGCGCCGCTCCAGCGCTCCGACGTTGTTCCAGAGGCTCTTGAGCTCGAGCACCAGGGTGGCCCGGCCCGCCACCTGATCGAGCAGCTCGTCGAGCGTCTGGATCCGGTCGGCACAGTCTCTGAAAGCGACGTCCTTGAGCGCCGGCGTTGTCTGCTCCGCCACGCGGCCCGTGCTTTCGGTCAACCGGTCGAGGGTCTCGTCGTGGAACACGACCGCTTCACCATCGCCCGTGAGCTGCAGGTCGACCTCTACGGCGTAGTCGCCGTTGATCGCCGCCTGCACAGCGGATGCGGTGTTCTCCACTACGCCGTTGGCGATGTCGTGCAGGCCGCGATGGGCAATCGGCCGGGCGGTGAGCCAGCTCAGATCCGGCATGTTCTTATCCGCAGAGCCTGGCGTTGTCCGGTCCGCGGTTCAGCGGATCTCGAATATCGCGTCGACCTCGACGGCCACGTTCAGCGGCAGGCTCCCGGCCCCGACCGCAAAGCGGGCGTGCCGGCCACGATCCCCGAGGGCTTCCACCATGAAATCGGATGCCCCGTTGATGACAGCCGGGTGATCCGTGAAGCCGGGAACCGCATTGACGAAGCCGCCGAGCTTCAGGCACTGAGCGATGCGCTCGAGGTCCCCATCCAGAGCCGCTTTCATCTGCGCCAGGATGTTGATTGCGCAAAGACGTGCCGCCTGAACGCCGTCCTCGACGGAGAGATCTGCACCGATCGTGCCCTGATAGGCGAGATTGCCCTCCAGATCGAAGCAGACCTGGCCAGACACGAAGACCTGATTGCCGCTGATGGTATAAGCCACGTAGTTGGCGACCGGCGCGGCGGGTGTCGGCAGGGTGATGCCCATATTGCTCAGGCGGGTTTCGATCTCGCTCATGGATTGTGACTCCTCTTTGTCGGGAACAGCCGAATGGGCGGCTGAAAGTTCGGCGCGACCCTAGCGGGATTGCAGCGGTATTGGAATCGCCAATTGCAGGTTTGTCCTCAGGAAGGCGTGACAAGATCGCCGGGCGTGTTGCCCGCGAAAAAAGCGTCGAGATTGTCGACGGCACGCATGCCCATGGCGTCCCGGGTGCCGAGCGTGGCGCTGCCGAGATGTGGAAGCAGGAAAACGTTGTCGAGATCGCGGTAGCGCGGATCGATATTCGGCTCTCCCTTGAAGACGTCGAGTCCGGCAGCAGCAAGCTTGCCGCTCTTGAGCGCCGCGATAAGGGCATCGTCGTCGATAATGTCTCCCCGAGCGGAATTCACCACGATGGCGCCGTCGGGCATCAGGGCGATCCGCTCCTCGTCGATCAGGTTTCGGGTCTGATCGGTCGATGCGCAGTTGATGGACAGGAAATCCGAATGAGCCAGTAGGCTTTCGGGCGTGTCGTGGAACGTGGCGCCCTGTTCTTCGCCGGCGTCGAGCCGGGAGCGGTTGTGATAATGGATTTCCATGTCGAAGCCGCGCGCGCGCCTGGCGACGGCGCGGCCGATGCGTCCCATCCCGAGAATGCCGAGGCGACGGCCGGTTACGTCGTGTCCGAGCGGCTCCGTCGGCGTCCAGATGCCCCAGCTGTCGGTCCGCACCATGCGTTCGCCCCAATAGGCACCACGCGCCGCGCCCAGCATCAGAAGCATGGCGATGTCGGCGGTTGCATCGGTGAGGACATCCGGTGTGTTGGTGACGGTGACGCCCTTCGCTGCTGCCGCAGCCACGTCGATATGGTCGTATCCCACGGAGAACGTGGCGATGATCCGGACAGACGAGGGCAGCGCCTCGAGGAAGTCCGACTGGCACTTTTCGGTCGGCGTGACGAGGATCGCGTCCGCGCCCTGGCTTTGACTGGCCAGGTCCTGCGGGGTAAACAGCGTATCGTCCGGGTTGAGCGTTGCGTCATAAGTCGCGGAGATGCGCGATTCAACCGCATCCGGCAGTTTGCGTGTCACAACGAGTTTGGGGGGCTTGCTGGTGTCAGCGGACATCGGTCAAGTGCCTCATTTTTGTTGGAATCCGAACCTAAGAAACCCGCACTGGTTTCCGGGATTCGATAACATATCTATTGATGCGGGACCCAAACACTCTTGCTCGGGCTGAACATTTAATCATGACGAAGGACGGCATGGCCATATTCTCCTCACGCTCCTCTCTCGGATCTACCTTTCTGCTCCTGGCGACACTGGTGTCGGCCAGTGCTGCTTATGCTGCGCCGACGATCGTCGCGCATCGCGCCGTGTACGATCTCGCCCTTGACCGGGCGTCGGACCGATCGGGAATAGCGTCGGTTACAGGACGCCTCGTGCTCGAGATCAACGGATCCTCCTGTGAAGGATTTGCCATCACGTCCCGCATCGTCACCCGGTTCGCGACAAATGAAGGCAAGGTCAACGTGACCGATATCCGGTCGTCGTCCTGGGAGTCGGGTGACGGCAAGTCGTTCCGGTTCGGAACCCGGCAATACCTCAACAGCAAGCTCGGCGAGGAGACCAAGGGGCGTGCCGTGCGCGGAGACGGCGAGAAGTCGGGCTCGGCGTTCCTTACTGCACCGGCCGACGAGCAATTCGAGCTGCCGCCGGAAGTCGTGTTCCCCAGCGAACACAACAAGCGCATTATGGAAGCGGCCTTTTCCGGGAAGAACATCGACAACAGCGTGGTCTTCGACGGCACCGACGGCAAGAAGATCTACAACGCAACCACATTCATCGGCCGGGAAAGAGCGCCCGGTAAGTCCGACCTCTCGGAGGCCGGCGAAACCGCAAAGCCGCTCGGCAAATTGAGGGCATGGCCGGTGACCGTCAGTTTCTTCGAAGATGCCAAGCCCGCCGGCGGCGAACAGACGCCGAGCCATGAAGTCAGCTTCACGATGTTCGAGAACGGCGTTTCCGCGAAACTCCTGCTGAACTACGGCGACTTTGCCATCAAGGGTAATCTTGCGGGTCTGGAGGTTTTTGACGTTCCGGACTGTCCGTAGGACGGGACGACGTCTTCGGTTTTGACGTAAAGCCGATCCCCTTTTCGATCGCCTCCCTGCCGAATTTCTCGCGCAGAAGATCCATGGCGTGTTCGGCCTCGGCACGTTTGCCCTCCAGGGGATCGAGAAGGTTGCCTGGATCGGCCTCCGCGTCGCTCACTAGGTTCGACAAGCCGATCCCGAGAAGGCGGAAGGCCGTGCCGTCCGTTTCGTTCTGCAGCAGGGGCCGCGCGGCCTTGAACAGTTTGTCGGCAAGCTGGGTCGGCGACTCAAGGGTCCGGTTTCGGGTGCGGGTCTTGAAATCGGCCGTCTTGAGCTTCAGAACGGCCGTCGCTCCGGCAAGGCCGGAGGCTTTGGCGCGTCGCGAAACCTTTTCGCACAGCTTCCACAGGATCGGTTCGAGTTCGCCCTGATCGGCAATGTCTGTGTTGAACGTCGTCTCGGCGCTGATGCTCTTGGCTTCCCCGTGCGGATTGACATTACGGTCATCCTCGCCGCGGGCGAGGTGAAACAGTCGCGATCCCATCGTACCGTAGCGGGCCAGCAGGACGTTCTTTTCCATCACCTGGAGGTCTCCGATCGTTCGGATGCCGTCGCGCGAGAGCTTGCGCTGAAACGCCTTGCCGACGCCCCAGATAAGGCCGACGGGCTGGGCCTGAAGGAATTCAAGCGCCTCGTTCGCGCCTATGACGGAGAATCCGCGAGGCTTGTCCAGGTCGGAAGCGACCTTGGCGAGGAACTTGTTGTAGGACAGGCCGATCGAGACGGTGATGCCGATTTCGTTCTCGATCCGCCGGGCGAGATCGGCAAGGGTCCGCGCGGGGCTGCGCTGGTGCAGTCTGCGGGTGCCCGTCAGGTCGAGAAAGGCCTCGTCGATCGACAGCGGCTCGACCTGGGGCGTGAGCGCACGCATGAATTCGCGCACCTCGCGGCCGACCTTGCTGTATTTCTCCATGTTCGGCTTGATCACGACCGCGTCCGGGCAGGCCTTGAGCGCCTTGAACATCGGCATGGCCGACTTCACACCGCGAATGCGGGCGACGTAACAGGCGGTGCTGACCACGCCTCTGCGGCCGCCGCCGATGATCACGGGCTGGTCGCGGATCGACGGATCGTCGCGTTTCTCGACCGCTGCATAGAAGGCGTCGCAATCAATATGCGCGATTGACAACCGTTCAAGCTCCGGATGCCGGAGCAGGCGCGGACTGTGACAGGTCCGGCAGCGCTGCTCGCTGCCGCATGCGGCAAGGCAGTCCCTGCAGAAACCCGCATTCTCTTCCGGATCGGTCATGGCGTGCGTTCAATCCCGCAGGTCGCTGAGCCTGTACGGAGCGTCCAGTCTATCACGGGCCGGGCGCGGGGTGGATTCCCGTGCCGTTGGCAATCCTCAGGTGCGTGTCGAGGAATGCGTGCGTGTCGGTCCAGTTGTCCGACCGCAGAAGGATGTCGTCCACCGGAGGCGCGACTTTCGCAAAGCGCGGGTCCTGCATGAAATGCACCAGGTCCACATGAGGCGTGTGCGCAGCGACCGAGATGAGGTTGTTCGGGCTGTCGTCTATGAAGATCACCGTTTCGGTGTGACCCGCGAGCATCGTCTCGACCGTCGGCCCTTTCGGTCCGACATTGGCGATGACCGGATAATCGAACCCGTGACCGTCCAGGTTGCGGATTCTCGCGTCGCGGTATCGCGGCGGAAGATTGGTCAGCATGACGATGTCGGCATGTGTCTCAAGGGCCTTGAGGGCATCCCGTGCACCGTCGATCATCTCCATTTCCGCGACGTGATCGTCGAAGTAGCCGAACAACAGGTCGCCGACGGTTTCCGTATCGGCCGGCTCGTCACCGTCGTGAGTCCTTATATTGCCGTTCAGGGCGAAGCTCGACGCGTCGAGCCAGTAGCCGTTCCTGTCGAGATGACGTTCGAGTCCGCGAATGAAATGGACGATGACCTCGTCGACATCGCAGATGATCAAGGGCCGGTCGGGCGCAAGGTCGAGTTCGTCGAGTTGTTCGGCAACGGAGCTGTCGAGATTGGTCATTGCGGCAATCCAGCCTAAGGGTGGTCGAGTCGCATGCGCGCTGTCGACGGTATCTCCGGTGCCAGGCCTGCGTCCTCGCAAAACAGAAAGAGGAGGGTTTCGTCGGACAATAGATGGTCCAGAACACCGGAAAGGAAAGACCTGTCTCCGAGCAGGTTCGGGATGTCAGCCGGCCCCAGGCCGGTCAGCGCGACGAATCGTTCCAGACGTTCCGGATCTCCAGCCAGGAATCGCACCGCATTGATTGCGACAGTCTCGGCTTCTTCAACCGAGAGTTGTTTTTGTTTCATACCGTTTTAACGCTGTAGTATTTCACCCGCCGGAATCTCGATCACAATACTAAATGGTTAAGATGTTGGTTACCTAATTGTCGTCAAATTGCACCTTCTAATTGTGCGAGAGCGTTCCGTAAGTTTTCGCCAAATATCTTACGGTTCCGAGAGTATCGAGACATGTTAGGTTCCTCAGTCACGGAAGCAGGAACGGGTTCCGGCAACGGAGAGCAGAGCACGATGGCCAAGACCGTGCTTATCGTCGAAGACAACGAACTGAACATGAAGCTGTTTCATGATCTGCTCGACGCCCATGGCTACAAGACCCTTCAGACCCGTGACGGCCTCAAGGCACTGGAAATTGCCCGGGAACATATGCCGGATCTGATTCTGATGGATATCCAGCTCCCCGAGGTATCCGGACTCGAAGTCACGAAGTGGCTTAAGGAGGACGACACCCTGGCATCCATTCCGGTGATCGCGGTCACCGCGTTCGCGATGAAGGGTGATGAGGAGAAGATCAGGGAAGGGGGCTGCGAAGCCTACATTTCCAAGCCGATCTCGGTCGCAACGTTTCTCGAAACGGTTCAGCATTTCCTGGGAGAAGGCGAATGACGGCTAGGGTGTTGGTGGTTGATGACATTCTGGCGAACGTCAAGCTGCTTCAGGCAAAGCTGACGGCTGAATACTTCGAGGTCATTACCGCGATGAACGGCGCCGAGGCGCTGGAGGTCGCGCAGCGCTCGATGCCGGACATCGTTCTCTTGGACGTGATGATGCCGGGCATGGACGGATTCGAGGTCTGCCGCCGGCTGAAGGCCAATCCCGTCACGCTGCATATCCCCGTCGTCATGGTCACCGCGCTCGATCAACCGAGCGACCGGGTCAACGGTCTGGAAGCGGGGGCCGACGATTTCCTCACCAAGCCGGTCAACGACACGGCGCTGTTCGCCAGGGTCAAGAGCCTGGTGCGGCTGAAGATGCTGACCGATGAGCTGCGGTCGCGGGCATCGACCAGCGAGCGGATGGGCCTGATCGAGGACGAGATCAAGCTCGATGCCCTGAGCTCGATCTCCGGCAAGGTCTTGCTGGTGGACGACCGCACCGGATCTGTCGAAAGGATCAAGGACTCGCTCGGCGATGCGCATTCGGTCGAGGTGGCCGGAGATCCGCAAGCCGCGCTGTTCGCAGCCGCGGAGCAGGAATGGGATCTCATTCTCGTCAGCCTGAGCCTGAAGGAATTCGACGGGCTGCGCCTTTGCTCCCAGTTGCGCTCTCTTGACCGGACCAGGAACATCCCGATCCTGATCATCGTGGAGCCGGAGGATTCCGGCCGCATGCTGCGCGGTCTTGATATCGGCGTGAACGACTATATCGCCCGGCCGATCGACAAGAACGAGCTCAAGGCGCGTGTCCGCACGCAACTGCGCAAGCGCCGCTACGCGGAGCAGTTGCGGGCCAATGTGGCACAGAGCATGGAAATGGCGGTCACCGATTCACTGACCGGCCTTTACAACCGGCGCTACATGGAAGGTCACCTCAACACTCTGGTGACGACGTCCGCGCAGCGCGGCAAGTCCATTTCGCTGTTGCTGATGGACATCGATTTCTTCAAGACGGTCAACGATACGCACGGTCACGATGTCGGCGACGATGTGCTGCGCGAGCTCGCGCGGCGTATACGCCGGACCATCAGGGGAATCGACATGGCCTGCCGCCTCGGCGGCGAGGAATTCGTCATCGTCCTGCCGGACACCGACATGGCGCGCGCCTACAGCATCGCCGAACGGGTCCGCCAGACCGTCGGCCGGGAACCGTTCCCGGTTTCGAGCACCGGTCTGACGCTGGACATCACGATCAGCATCGGTGTGGCGGCGCTGGAAGACGCCGAAGACACCGCCGACACGATCCTCAAGCGTGCCGACCGGGCGCTCTACCGGGCAAAACGAGACGGCCGCAACCGCGTCGTGGCAGACGCCGCCTGAGCGGCGATACCGACCTTCACAGACACAGCCGGGTCCGGTCCGGGAAAGGGCCGGCATCCCTATTTTGCCTGTGATTAGTTAAGGTTAACAGTTTACTACCAATCGTATTCGCGGCCCTCCCAGGGCACGTTCTGATTGATTTTGTCCCCACCTCAGCTAGTGTTTCTTCAACAAAACACTTCGCGAAGAAAAATTCGCGATCAGGGCGTTAAACATTGGACGGGATCGACCCGAAGTTCTCTGCGGCGAACGCCGTTATGACTTTCCGGATCGAACCAAATTCTCGTCTTCATCTATACCCTGCGGAATGCTCAGGTCCGCCGCATCTCCTGGGTCCCGTAGGGTTGGGCCGGCTTGCGATTGGCTGGAGTGGCCTCCTCGTGATTGCCGTTGCAAGTCGGCCACCTTTTTCGGGCGACTATCCGCCACCTGGCGTGATTGTTGTCGGAGGGATGGGGTAAAAAACAGGCCGGGTGCTAGGACCCGGCCTGTTTTTCTTTGTGAAATCGCGTGATTTCAGCGGCTTAAGGCCATTTTCGTAGATCTGGAATCAAAAAAGGCACCGCAACGGGCGGTGCCTTGTTTTTTGCCGGAAGGCCTGGACCTTATTTGATCTTGGCTTCCTTGAACTCGACGTGCTTGCGGGCAACCGGGTCGTACTTCTTCATGACCATCTTATCGGTCATCGTGCGCGAATTCTTCTTCGTTACGTAATAGAAGCCGGTGTCTGCAGTGCTGACGAGCTTGATTTTGACAGTGGTGGGCTTTGCCATCGCAGGTCTCTCTTGTCCGAACCGTCAGTCCATGGCCTGACCCGCGCAATCGCGGCGGCAAATGCTGACGCATAAACTGCGCGCACACTACTCAGCTTTGTGGCCGTGTCAAGCGCCGACCGGTGCCGCGGTCAGAGCTCCTCGCGCATGAATTCCGACCCGCGCATGTAATAGAACGGTATCGGGGCCGGACTGGCGAGGCCTTTAGGCGTTATCAGGCGTTTCTGCAGCTCGTCGAGGACCGTGGCCGTGATCTGGGGGATGTCGCGCCGGCGTGCCTCCGCGATCGTCAGCCAATGCAGATCGAGCAATTCGTCGGACGCGCCCGAAAGATCGTGCATGTCGCCCTGGATCGCATCAGCTTCAACCGCGAGAAACCTGGTATCAAACCGGCGGGTGCGGCCGGGCGGCGTAATCGCCCGCGCGATGAAATGCAGATTGTGGAGGGTCGGCTGGACTCCCGTCCGCAGATAATCGCTCCAGCCCCTGGATCGGGTGACGGCCGCGACCGTGGGCCGTTCGCCGATAATGAGACCGGCTTCCTCGAATGTTTCGCGCAGAGCCGCCATGGCGATGCCACGGGCGCGGGCAGGGCTCGGGCGGCCGCGCATCCGCTTCAGCAGCTTGTCTTCGACCGGACTGCTCAGCTCCGTAAGGGGGCGGACGCGGCTGTCACCCGGGTCGACCCGGCCGCCGGGAAAGACGAACTTGCCGGGCATGAACTTGTGCGCATCGTGGCGGCGGCCCATCAGAACGCGAACCGCATCCGGGTCGCGCTTCACGACGAGCAGGGTTGCGGCGTCCTTGGGGCGAATTCGGGGGTCGGAGACCTTTCCTTCTTTCGCATTCAGACTGTCCGCGTATCGCTTGAGCTTGTCGGTCTGGTCGTTCATTGCTGGCGTACCGGGGTTCACTGTCGGGCCGGACAATGCCAATTGCGCGGGGTCGTGTCCAGATAATCGATGGAAATGAGCCAACTAGGCGGCGGATGCGCTGTCGCTCACATCGGTTACGGGCACGATTTCGATTTCCATCTCCGTCCGGCCGATCGCCTGCCTGAGGTCGTCGGGGGGCATGGCGTCTGTGATCAGCAGATCGACGGCTTCGAGGTCGCACACCTTGACCAGGCCGTGGCGCGCGAATTTGCTGCTGTCCGAGACGATGATCGAGCGTTCACCGCGGGACAGGACCACGCTGGCGAACTCGGCTTCGTCGAGTTCGAAGTCCATGGGCCCGGTTTCCGCGTCCATGGCGCCAATCGTGATGATGGAAAACTTGACCCGGAACTGGCTGGCGAAATCGATCGCCGACCTTCCGAAGGCCGCTCCGTTGTCGCCCCGCAGGGCGCCGCCGGCCATGTAAACCTTGTTGCCGTTGACGGTGGCGAGCGTCCGGGCAATGTCGGACGAGTTGGTCACGACGGTGAGGTCGCGGCGGCGCAACAGCTGCCGTGCGAGGTAACTCGTGGTGGTGCCGGTATCGAGCATGACCGAGTCACCGTCCTGGATGCGGGCTGCACAGGCTTTGGCGATCGCACGCTTGGCATCAGCGTTCTCGCGCATACGGCGTTCGAAAGGCGCTTCTCCGACCTGGAACGGCAGCGTCACCGCGCCATGCATCTTCAGGAGTGCGCCAGACTGTGTGAGCGGGCGAACATCGCGCCGGATTGTTTCCAGCGACACCCCAAGCCGGTCGGCCAGCTTCGAAATCGCACAGGTGCCTTCCTCGCGAACGATGGAAAGTATCTCTGCGTGTCGTTTGGAATGGCGCAACGCGATTCTCCAATTGCCGGCAATTACCACAATAGTGTGCATCTATTGACAGAGAATATAGTACAAACTCACAAAGAGAATCCCAAAAAGCCATAAAAAACCAAATTTTGCGGCTGTTCCTTGTTGACATGCGGTCGAGCAGGTCGGAGACTTTCATCGGGGGTTCGGATGCATCAGAGCCCGGCAAACAAGGGTTTGCGGTGCATTCTGCCGTTATTCAGAGGGAGGCATTTTTATGCTGCTCAACAAGAAATTCTCTCGCGCAATGATCGGGGCCGTGTCGCTTGCCCTTGCCGGACTGGCCGGCGGAACCGTTCAGGCCGACGTCGAGTCGCGCGACCCGATCAAGCTGACGCTCCACGACTGGACGGGACAGTTTGTCACGACCAAGATCATGGGCGAAGTGCTCAAGAAAGCCGGCTACAACATCGAGTACGTCCAGGCGGACTACATTGCCCAGTTCGCCGGTCTCAAGTCGGGCGATCTGCATGTAGCGATGGAGATCTGGGAAACCACCGGCCGCGACGCCATGGATGAGGCGACCAAGACCGGAAAGGTCGAGAACCTCGGCGAAACCGGCATGCAGGCCATCGAGGAGTGGTGGTACCCGTCCTACATGAAGGAAAAGTGCCCCGGCCTGCCGGACTGGAAAGCCCTCAATGATTGCGCCGAAGCGTTTTCGATCCCCGAAACGGCGCCGAAGGGTCGCTATCTCGGCGGTCCCGTGACGTGGGGTGGTTTTGACGACGAACGGGCCGAAGCGCTCGAGCTTGACTATGAAGTCGTTCATGCGGGCACCGATGCAGCCCTGTTCGCCGAACTCGAGTCAGCGTATCAGCGCAAAGCCCCGATCCTGCTCTGGGTCTATGCCCCGCACTGGGCGCCCGTGAAATTCAAGGGCGAGTGGGTCGAGTTCCCGAAATACGAAGCCGCCTGCTACAACGACCCGGCATGGGGCGTGAACAAGTCGGCCAAGTACGACTGCGGCAAGCCGCGCGGGCCGATCTGGAAAGTCGCGTGGGCCGGCGTGAAGGACAAGTGGGCCGGTGCGCACAAGGCGATCACCAAGTTCAATGTCAACAATGAAGAGATGGGTGCCATGGTTTCGGCGGTCGACCTCGACGGCAAGAAAGTCGAGGAAGTGGTTGCCGACTGGATGGCCAAGAACGAGTCGCGCTGGAAGGCGTGGATCCAGTAGGCCCGTGCATTGCGAAAGGTCGTGGGTTCGGTGATGCGGGCATCGTTCCCGCGGCCGCAATCGGGCTGTTTGTTCTTCCACTCCCAAACGAGAGGCCGGCTGGCGATCGATGACTGATGGCGCCGCAAAGCTTGTCTGCAAATCCCTCTGGAAAATCTTCGGCCCCGACGCCGACGGCTTTTTCGGGCGGTCGGGCGGCAATCCGGGCATGGACGCAATCCGGGAGGCCGGTCTCATTCCGGCCGTCCGTGACGTCAATCTCACGGTCGCCGAGGGCGAGATCTTCGTCATCATGGGCCTGTCAGGATCGGGCAAGTCGACTCTTGTCCGCTGCCTTTCGCGTCTTGTCGAGCCGACCGGCGGCGAGATCCTGTTCGACGACCGCGATCTGCTGACCGCATCCGACAAGGAAATGATCGAGATCCGCCGCCACAAGATGGGCATGGTGTTTCAGCATTTCGCGTTGCTTCCCCATCTGACCGTCCTCGAAAACGTCGCGTTTCCGCTCGAGGTGCAGGGCATGGACCGCAAGGTGCGTGAAGCCCGCGCCGCGGAGGTCGTCGAACTCGTGGGGCTTCAGGGCAGGGAAGGCTACTATCCGCGCGAGTTGTCGGGCGGACAGCAGCAACGGGTGGGGATTGCCCGCTCGCTGGCCGTCGAGCCGGAGCTCTGGTTCCTGGACGAGCCGTTCTCCGCGCTTGATCCGCTTATCCGCCGCGAGATGCAGGACGAGTTCCTGCGCCTGCAGAGCGTTTTGCGCAAAACGATCGTTTTCATTACCCACGACTTTGACGAGGCGATCCGGCTCGCGGACCGCGTTGCCATCATGAAAGACGGTGCGGTCGATCAGGTCGGCACACCGGAAGAAATCGTGACGGCACCGGCGACCGACTATGTCGCTGAATTTACCCGCGACGTCAGCCGGGCTAAGGTGATGTCGGTGGGTTCGGTGATGACGCCGCTCGATCCTGGCGCGTCCCGATTCTCGGGCGAAATCTCAGTCAGTTCCAAGATTTCCGCCATTGGAGCGGACCTGCTGGATGCGGACTGCCCGATTGCGGTGGTCGATGGCACGGGCCAGAAGGTCGGCCAGGTCGCGCGCGACGATGTCGTTGCCGTCCTTGTACACCAGTAGACTTAAGAGCTTCCGGACATGAGCGAGGCGGGGCTACAGGTACCTCCGGCAAGGCCGGTCGAGGGGCGTATGCCCCGGATGGCGCGGGTGCTTCTGACACCCACCGGATTGCTGTGGCTGGTCGCCGGCGGCGCAACGCTTCGTCCTCTGGCTGTTCGGCAAACAGCTCGCGCCCTGGACGCTACGCTATCCGCGCGACTGGCGGATTCCGCTGCGTGCCGAAATCTCGGAGTTCATGGACTGGCTTCTGAACGAAGCCGATCTCGGGCTTTTCACGTTCCAGGAGCTGACGCGCGGCATTGCGTGGCTGCTCGACATACCGCTTACCGTCGCGACCAGCCTGTTCTCCACTGGACTTCTCAGGGGCCAAGGCTCGGATGCGGTGCAAATGCTGCCGCCCTTGAGCTGGATCGCCGTCATCGTCATCGTCGTCCTGCTGGGCCGCCACGCTCGCGACTGGCGGCTCGCCGCTCTCGTGGGCTGCTGCTTCGGCTATCTCGCCGTGTTCGGGCAGTGGAACAGCGCCATGGTGACGCTGTCCTCTATCGCCATTGCGGTGCCGTTCGGTGCGCTCGGCGGCCTTTTGATCGGGATTATGGGTTACCGCTGGCGGTGGGTCGAAAAGCTGATCACACCGGTTCTGGACCTGATGCAGACAATCCCGGTGTTTGCCTATCTGGTGCCGATCCTTTTCCTGTTCGGCTTCGGCCCCGTCGCTGCGATGATCGCCACCATCATCTATGCCATGCCGCCGATGGTGCGGGTGACCATGCTGGCGTTGCGCAACGTTCCGTCGGAAATCCTGGACCTTGGCAACATGGTCGGCTGTACACGGCGGCAGATGACCTGGAAGGTGCTTGTCCCGGCGGCCAAACCGGCGCTCGTCGTCGGCCTCAACCAGGTCATCATGCTCTCGCTCAACATGGTGATCATCGCCTCGATGATCGGAGCAGGCGGACTCGGCTTTGACGTGCTGAGCTCGCTCAGGCGTCTTGACATCGGCGCGGGCATCGAGGCCGGTGTCGGTATCGTCGTGCTGGCGATCGCGCTCGACCGGTTGAGCCAGGCCTATGCCGCCAAGGCCCTTCCGGCACACGACGAGGGCATCGAGACGACAATCCTTCAGCGGCGCCCCTATACGAGCATCGCGGTGGTTGTCGTCCTGTTCTGTGGCCTCGCGGGTCTTGCCGTTCCCGCGTTCCAGAGCTTTCCGGAAAGCTGGACCGTGACGACAGGCGGGTTCTGGTCCGATCTCGTCAAGTACATCAACGTGCATTTCTTCGATCAGCTCGAAGGGCTCAAGAACGCTCTGCTGCTGAACGTGCTCATCCCGTTCAAGCGGTTCCTGCTCTCCTTGCCGTGGATCGGGGTTGTCGCGCTGCTGGCGCTGGCCGGCTGGACGCTGGGCGGACTCCGGCTCGCCGCCTTGTGCGGGGTGCTGAGCGCGTTTATCGCCTCGGTCGGCCTGTGGCCGAAGGCCATGGTCACCGTCTACCTGTGCGGGATCTCGGTCGCCATCGCCTGCCTCATCGGCATTCCAATCGGTATTGCCGCCGCCAGCCGCGAACGGCTCTGGCGCGTGGTCCAGGTCGTCATCGATACGCTCCAGACCCTGCCGTCCTTCGTCTATCTGATGCCCGTCGTCATGCTGTTCAGGGTGGGAGACTTCTCGGCCATGGTGGCCGTCGTCGCCTACGCGATCGCACCGGCGATCCGATACACGGCGCTGGGCCTGCAGAGAGTGGATCCGCAGTTGCTGGAGGCCGGGATCGTCTCCGGATGCACGCCGGGCCAGCTCCTGCGCAAGGTGAAGCTGAAGCTGGCGCTGCCCGAGATCATGCTCGGCATCAACCAGACCATCATGCTGGCCCTGTCCATGCTCGTCATCACGGCCCTGGTCGGCACCCGGGATCTCGGACAGGAGGTTTATATCGCGCTGACCAAGGCAGACAGCGGCCGCGGCATCGTCGCCGGCCTGTGCGTGGCCTTCATTGCAATCATCGCCGACCGTCTGATCACGGCGGGTGCGCGCCGCATGCGCGCCCGGCTGGGACTGGAGAATTGAGAATGACTGACGCACGCGACAAGGTGCTTGGCCTTTCCTGCTGGTCCGGACCTGTAGAGCCCGAACCGCTGGATGGCGGCATCACCAATACGAACTTCAAGGTTTCCGACCGGGGCGAGACTTTCGTCGTCCGGATCGGAGACGACATTCCGATCCATCAGGTCATGCGGTCCAACGAGCGGGCGGCGGGCCGTGCCGCATTCAGGGCCGGACTGTCGCCGGAAATCGTGCACAGCGAACCGGGCGCCATCGTAATGCGCTTCATCGAAGGGCACACCTTCACGGCGGAGGATGTTCGTGCAGAGGGCATGCTTGAGCGCATAGTGCCGCTGCTGAAGACGTGTCACACCGATGTGCCCCGTCATTTGCGCGGTCCCGCACTTGCCTTCTGGGTGTTTCATGTCTTGAGGGATTACGGCCATACGCTCGTCGAGGGCGGCAGTCGTCACATCGACATGCTCCCGGATCTGCTCGGCAACGCGGAAGGGCTGGAGCAGGCTGTCGGTGAAACCACGATCGTGTTCGGCCATAACGATCTGCTGGCCGCCAACTTCATCGACGATGGCCAGCGGCTCTGGCTGATCGACTGGGACTATGCCGGGTTCAACAGCCCGCTGTTCGATCTGGGCAATCTGGCTTCAAACAACGAATTTTCCAGAGACCAGGAGACACGTCTGCTGGAGCTCTATTTCGGGTCGCCGCCGGACGCCGGGCTGCTTCGCAAGTATGACGCCATGAAGTGCGCCTCCCTGCTCAGGGAAACCATGTGGAGCATGGTCTCGGAGATCCATTCGGAGCTCGATTTCGACTACGCGGAATACACGGCCGAGAACCTTGCCCGGTACAGGGCAGCGTTCGCGGCTTTCAACGGGGATTCTCAATGACCGACGGATTGCCCTCACAGGCCGAGATTATCGTGATCGGCGGTGGAATTATCGGGTGTTCGACCGCCTATCATCTGGCGAAGAACCATAATGCGGATGTGCTTCTTCTGGAGCGGGGCAAACTGACCTGCGGATCGACGTTCCACGCAGCCGGTCTTGTGGGCCAGCTTCGCAGCTCGGCAAGCATCACGCGGGTTCTGAAGTACAGCGTCGACCTCTATGACACGCTTGAGCAGGAAACCGGGCTTGCGACGGGCTGGAAACGCAACGGCGGCCTGCGACTGGCGTGCAACGAGGAACGCTGGATCGAGATCAAGCGGCAGGCAACCACGGCGCACAGTTTCGGGCTTGAAATGCATCTGCTCAGCCCAGAAGAGGCAAAGGAGCTCTGGCCGCTGATGGATGTGAGCGATGTCGTCGGTGCGGCGTTTCTTCCGACCGACGGGCAGGCCAATCCCTCCGATATCACGCAATCTCTTGCCAAGGGTGCGCGCATGCACGGGGCAAGGGTTCTCGAGAATGTCCGCGTGACCGGGATAACGGTCGAGGAGGGGCGCGTTGCCGGCGTGACAACCAGTCAGGGGGCCATTCGCTGCGAGAAGATTGTCAACTGCGCGGGACAATGGGCCAAGGAGGTCGGCCGTCTCGCCGGCGTATCGGTGCCGCTGCAGTCCGTGCAGCACCAGTACATGCTGACCGAACCGATCAAAGGCGTGGCGTCGGATCTCCCGACGCTGCGCGACCCGGATCGACTGATCTATTTCAAGGAGGAAGTGGGCGGTCTGGTCATGGGTGGCTATGAGCCAAATCCCATCCCCTGGGCGATCGACGGCATTCCCGAGGATTTCGAGTTCTCGCTGCTGGAGGATGATTGGGACCACTTCGAGCAGCTCATGGAGCAGGCGCTGATCCGGGTGCCGGCCCTTGAGGCGGCGGGGGTCAAGGCCATGACCAACGGTCCGGAATCGTTCACGCCCGACGGGAATTTCATCATGGGCGAGGCGCCGGAGGTCCGGAATTTCTTCGTCGGTGCGGGCTTCAACGCCTTCGGCATCGCCGCCGGTGGCGGTGCGGGCAATGTTCTCGCTGACTGGGTGGTTCATGGCGAGCAGCCCATGGATCTCTGGACAGTGGACGTCAGAAGGTTCTCGGAATTGCATCGCGACGACGCCTGGGTTCGCGAGCGCACGCTGGAAGCCTATGGCAAGCACTACACGATGGCCTGGCCGGCGGAGGAATATGAAACAGGCCGGTCCCACCTGAAATCGCCGCTCTATGACCGGTTGTCCGAACGGCGCGCCTGTTTCGGCTCGAAACTCGGCTGGGAACGGCCCAACTGGTTCGCACGGGACGGCGAAGACCCGGTCGATGTCTACAGCTTCGGGCGGCAGAACTGGTTTGACGCCGTCGGTGAGGAACACAGGGCGGCACGCGAGCGCGCCGTGCTGTTCGATCAGAGCTCGTTCGCAAAATTCGAGGTGCGCGGACCCGATGCCGAATCGGCCATGTCCTGGATCTGCGCAAATGATGTGAACCGGCCGGTCGGCTCTCTTGTCTATACGCAAATGCTGAATTCGCGAGGCGGCATCGAGTGCGATCTCACCGTGGCGCGGATTGCCGAGGACGCCTTCTACATCGTGACCGGCACGGGCTTCCGGACCCATGACGGCGCATGGATCCGGCAGAACTTCGGACCGGACCTTGATGTCACGCTGACCGACATTACCGAGGATTGGGGCACGCTGTCGCTGATGGGTCCGCAGGCCCGGAACATTCTGGCCGGTGTGACCGGCGACGACGTCTCGAACGAAGCGCATCCTTTCGCGACATGGCGCGAAATCGGGATTGCGGGGCATGAGGTGCGCGCCTTGCGGATCACCTATGTCGGCGAGCTGGGATGGGAACTGCATATGCCGATAGCCGCCCTCGGGCCCGTATATGATGCCCTGATGGAAGCCGGAGAGCCGCTGGGGCTTGCCAATGCAGGGTATCGGGCAATCGAAAGCCTCAGGCTGGAGAAGGGGTACAGGGCCTGGGGTGCCGATATCACGCCATCGGATTCGCCGTTCGAGGCGGGTCTCGGCTGGGCCGTGAAACTCAAGACGAATACGCCTTTCCTGGGCCGGGAGGCGGCAACGGAGAAACGTTCGATGCCGCTGCAAAAACGCCTCGCCTGTTTCACCGTGGAGGATCCGGCCGTCGTGCTGAGCGGCCGGGAGACGATCCTGCGCAATGGCGAGCCGGCGGGCTGGCTGACGAGTGGCGGTTGGGGCTACACGGTGGCGAAGAATATCGGTTACGGCTATGTGCGAAATGCCAATGGCGGCGTGACAGACGACTATCTGGCATCCGGAACATACGAGCTTGAGGTCGCCTGCGAGCGGGTTCCCTGTGTCTACGAACCGGGCGTTCTCTACGACCCGAAGATGACGCGCATCAAGTGCTGAGGACGAACTGATGGCCGACAATCAGGCTCGGATCATCATAATCGGCGGCGGGGCGATCGGATGTTCGCTCGCCTATCATCTGGCGCGAGCGGGCGAGAAGGACGTGCTGCTGCTTGAGAAGGCGCAGATCACCCATGGCTGCACCTGGCACGCCGCAGGGCTGGTCGGCCAATTGCGGGGAAAGCGCAACCTGACCCGTCTCATGCAGGACAGCGTGGCGGTGTTCGATCGCCTGGAAGAGGAGACAGGCCAGGCGATCGACTGGAAGAAGGTCGGTTCGCTCAGGCTTGCGTCCTCGCCTGAGCGCTGGAGCGAAATCCGGCGGACGATGACACAGGCCAAGAGCTTCGGGTTTGAGGTTCACGCGATGAGCGGCGCGGAGGCCAGGGATCTGTTCCCGTTCATAAGCGAGGAGGGTGTCGTCGGGGCGGCGTTCATTCCCTCTGACGGTTATGTCGATCCCTACAGTCTGACGCAGGCTTATGCCCGTGGCGCGCGCGCGAACGGCGCGACGATCCGCGAAGGGGTGCAGGTAACGGGACTTTCGGCCGACAAAGGGCGGATCACACAGGTGGTGACGGATCACGGCACCTTTGATTGCGAGATCGCGGTCAACTGCGCCGGGCTCTGGGCGAAGCCGGTTGGCGCCATGGCCGGCGTGCCGCTTGCGGCGGGCGTCGTCGAGCACCAGTACCTCGTCACGGAGAAGGCGCTCGAGTTCGGCCCCGAACTGCCGACGCTCCGCGATCCGGACAAGAACTTCTATCTCAAGCCGGATGTCGGGTCCTTTGCCATCGGCGGATGGGAGGAGGGAACACGGGGTTGCTGGGGCGGCAGTCCGCCGCCGGAGTTCGGCCGCGAGCTTTTTGACTCCAACTTCGACCGGTTCGAGAAGATCGCGACGCCGACCACGGAACGCCTGCCGGTTCTCGCCGAAATCGGCATCCAGACCCTGATCAACGGTCCGATCCCGGTTTCGGCGGACGGCGAGCCGATCATGGGGCTGGCGCCGGGGTTCCGGAATTTCTACGTGGCGTGCGGGTTTACGGCAGGCATCGCCGCATCCGGCGGAGCGGGCGCGGCCATGTCCAACTGGATTCTCGAAGGCGATCCGGGCATGGACCTCTGGTCGTTCGATGCGCGCCGTTTCGGACCGCATCATGCCAACAGCCGGTATCTGGAAGAACGGGCCATCGAGGCCTATGCCCGTTACTACCAGATTCACTGGCCGGGTGAGGAGGCTCAGGCGGCGCGCGGTCTGCGGAGCAGTCCGCTTTATGCGCGGCTCATGGAGGAGGGGGCGGTCTACGGTTCGAAGTTCGGCTGGGAACGGCCAAACTGGTTCCGGCGCGACGGTGAGGAGAGTGACGTCTCCTATTCGTTCGAGGGCAAGCCGGGCTGGTTTGACGCCGTCGGCCGCGAGCACAAGGCCGTCCGCGAAGCCGTCGCCATTTTCGATCAGAGTTCGTTTTCCAAATTCGAAGTATCGGGTCCCGGCGCATTCGACTTCCTGCAACGGCTCGCCGCCAACGACCTCTCCGGCGGTCCGGGGCAATGTACCTACACGCAGCTCTGCAACGAGCGCGGCGGTATCGAGGCCGACCTGACGATCATGCAGACCGGGGAAGAGGCTTTTTTCATTGTCACCGGCAGCGGTTTCGGTGTGCGTGACGGAGGCTGGATTCGAAGCCACATGCCGGACGACGGTTCGGTGTCGATGACCGAGGTCACGTCGCAATACGCGGTTCTCAACATCTGCGGACCGAAATCCCGCGACGTCCTTCAAGCGGTGTCGCCTGGCGATCTTGGCAATGACGCGTTTCCCTTCCTCGCCGTTCGGGACATCGAAATCGGTCTGGCTACGGTGCGCGCCGCGCGGATCGGTTATGTCGGTGAGCTCGGCTGGGAGCTCTACATGCCGGTGGATGTCGCCGTGCACGTCTATGACACGCTGCTCGAAGCCGGACAGCCATTCGGTGTCGTAAATGCCGGTTACAAGGCGATCGAGTCGCTGCGCCTCGAGAAGGGCTATGTCTACTGGAGCGGTGAGGTGGGGCCGGACTATACGCCCTACGAAGCGGGGCTCGGCTTCTGCGTTGCGCTGGAAAAGGGTGACTTCATCGGCCGTGAAGCGCTGAAACGGGCGCGGCAAGAGGGGGCCGGGCGACGATTGTGCACCTTCACCGTAGATGGCTTTTCGCCGTTCCACGGCGGTGAGGCGATACTGCAGGACGGAAACGTCGTTGGCCTGACGACGAGCGCCGGATATGGATACACGGTCGGCAAGACCATCGCCTTCGGATACCTGCCGTCAGATATTGCCGGCGAAACCCGGTTCGAGATCGAGGCATTTGGCGAGCCCCATTCGGCGGTGAGAACGGTCCGGACGCTATACGATCCGGGCATGGCGCGCCTCAAATCATAAGGAGATCAGGAATGAGTGACGGCACCGAACAGGCACGGGAAATGCTCATCAACCTGCCGATGTTCTACGAGGTGGATCCTGCGGGCGTGAAGATCGAACGCCTCGGCGGACTGACGAACCTGGTGTTCCGGCTCGACTGGGACGACGACAGCGCGTGTCTTCGGCTGCCGGGCCAGGGAACGGAGGAATATATCGACCGGGCTGTCGAGGCGCACAATGCTCGGGCCGCCGCTGTGGCCGGCGTCAGCCCTGAGGTCATTTACTGCGACGCCCGGAGCGGCGTGATGATGACCCGGTACATCGACAATGCGGTGACCATGACACCGGACCTGTTCAAGACGAGGGAAGGATCGCCGGCGCGTGCCGCGCGTGCGTTCCGGCAACTGCATCAGTCCGGCGAGACGTTCGAGTTCCGTTTCGAACTCTTCAGCATGATCGACGAATATCTGGGTGTCCTCGCCAAGAAGGACTGCGAATTTCCGGAAGGGTATCATGACGTGCTCAAGGAGGCGGAAGACGTGCGCGCGGCGCTCGACGCGCATCCGGCCGCCCTTGCGCCATGTCACTGCGATCCGCTTTGCGAGAACTTTCTCGACGACGGCTCGCGCATGTGGATCGTCGACTGGGAGTATTCCGGAATGAACGATCCGCTCTGGGATCTGGGCGACCTTTCGGTCGAGGCCGGATTCAGCGACAAGCAGGACCGTGAAATGATGGATGCCTATTTCGACGGCAGCGCGACGGCGGCGCAGTATGGCCGCATGGTCATCTACAAGGCGATGTGCGATCTGCTGTGGACGCTTTGGGGCCTGATACAGCACGCAAATGACAATCCGGCCGAGGACTTCTGGGCCTATTCGACCGGCCGTTTCGAGCGCTGCAAGGCACTGATGAACAGCTCTGATTTCCCGCAGCATCTCGCTGCCGTCAAAGCCGGTTAGCTGCCTTAAACGGGATCTGAGTTTTTCGGACCAGTCTGAGCCAAATTCGCTTTAACAGCGCGCTTCCGACGCTGTCGGCACGGCCTGCGCCTCCGCGGTGAGTTGCGGCTCCGGACGGTCGCCTTCCTGCGCGGCGTATTCGAAGCCGTGCATGTAAAGCGCCCACTGAAGACCGACGACGGCACCCTTGACCAGAGGCAGCATGATGAGCGTCATGACGATCGCAAGCGGAATCCACAGAAGAGCGTGAACCCACATCTCGGGCTGCCATACACGCTCCGTCCAGAGCGTCAGCGGTACAACCAGGTGCCCGACGATGAAGATCGTGAAATAGGGCGGTGCGTCATCTGCCCGATGATGGTGCAGGGCCTCGCCGCAGTTTGAGCAGGTGTCCGCCACCTTCAGATAGCGGTTGAAAAGCGGGCCTTTGCCGCAACTCGGGCACGTGCAGGCGGTGCCGCGGCGCATGGCGGTCCAGACACTGCGGGCAGGGCGGTCTGTCACATTTTGCATCGGTTCAAGGTCCCACTCAGAATCGGGTGACTTATTGCGCTAACATGGTTGCCGCAAAGGCTTTTCGAAAGCTGTCCAGACGACGCTGCGGCAGTATGCCGCGAAGTCTGAACCCGAAGCAAAATAGCAGTATCTGGTTATGGATTCGGTAAAGAACATTCTGTTCTACGGCGTGCTGATTTATGCCGGCATCGTGGTGTTGATGTACCTGTTTCAGCGCAAGCTGCAGTACATCCCCGACCAGAGGCGCCTGGCGCCCGAACAGGCGGGCGTGGCGGATGCCGAAGAGCTGACGCTGGTTACTGCCGATGGCGAAAAGGTCGTGGCGTGGTACGCGCCGGCCCGCCCGGGCAAGCCGACAATCGTCTATTTTCACGGCAATGGCGGTGCCCTCTGGTACCGTGCGGATCGCATGAAACTGGCCGTGGAAGCGGGGTACGGGATGCTGCTGGCCGGCTATCGCGGCTACGGCGGCAGCACGGGCACGCCGACGGAGGCCGGTCTTCTGATGGACGGCCGGGCGGCGGTCGACCACCTTCGCAAAGTGGATGTCCCCTTCGACCGGATGGTGTTCTACGGCGAGTCGCTGGGGACCGGCGTGGCCGTGCAGTTGGCTGCGCAAACACCGCCCGGCGCGGTCGTTCTGGAATCTCCGTTCACGTCCGCTGCGGATGTCGGCGCGGCCGTGTACTGGTGGCTTCCGGTGCGTCTGTTGATGAAGGACCAGTTTCGCTCCGCAGACGTGGTTGCCGATATGCGTTCACCGCTCCTCATCGTGCACGGTGTTCGGGACCGGGTGGTGCCGATCACATCCGGCCGCCAGCTTTTCAAGGGCGCGCAGGAACCCAAGCGCATGATCGAAATTCCCGATGGCGAGCACAACATGGCTCTCGGCGGTGAATTGTGGCGCGAAATCATCCGGTTCATTGATGAATCGGTGCCTCCGGCAGGCCGAGCACAACCCTGAGCGAGACGTCGAGAACCAACCAGTTTTGGAGGGGCACTCTGATGAAGCAACAACAGGCAGGCGGAGTTGCAGCTCAGTCGCTTGCGCTTCAGAGCCAGGACACTGACGCCGATCGCCGGTTGACCAAGGCGTTCGAAGCGGAAGAACGCGAAGGGGAGGTTTTGGCCATCCGGGGGCGCACTTATTCGCTCCTGTCCATCGCCGCCTTGCTCGCCTTTGTCGTCCCGTTTCCGGAGGTGCTGTTTTACCACGGCCTGCTCGCGGTCTTCGTGCTGTTCGGGTTGATCAATTACTGGCTGACGAAACGCGGGCTGATGCGGCGATGGCTCGAATATCTCTTTGTCGCGGTCGATTTCGCATTGCTGAGCGTCACGCTGCTTCTGCCGAACCCGTTTGCGGAGGTCATTACGGTGCCGCAGATGCAACTGCGCACCGGCAATTTCATCTACTTTTTCGTTCTGCTGTGCGGTCTTGCGTTCAGTTACCGCCCGCGCATGATGCTCTGGGGCGGTGTCATTGGCGCGATTTCCTGGTCGGTGGGCGCGCTTTTGATCGTCATGCTGCCCGAAACGACCATTTCGGTCGACGAGAGTGCATCCCGTGGCGAGATTCTGGCGGCGATCCTTGCGCCGACATACGTCGACCTCGGGTTCCGCGTGCAGGAGGTGGTCGTTCTGCTTATCGTCGCCGGACTTCTGGCGACGATCGTGGAGCGTTCGCGCAAGCTGGTCATGCGGCAGGTCTCGTCGGAACGGGAGCGCGGCAATCTCGCCCGCTACTTTCCGCCGACGATGGTCGACCGTCTGGCAAGCATGGACGCCCCGCTTTCCCAGACCCGCGAGCAGAATGTTGCCGTGCTTTTTGCCGACATTGTCGGCTTTACCCGCTGGTCCGAGGACCGTTCGCCGACGGAAGTCATCGCATTTCTCCGGGAAGTACACTCAAGACTCGAAAGTGCTGTCTTCGAACACGACGGCACGCTGGACAAGTTCATCGGCGACGGAGTGATGGCCACATTCGGGACGCCTGAAACCGGACCTGACGATGCCGCCAATGCGCTCGGCGCCCTCCGGACGATCCTTGAGTCCTTCGACGCGTGGAATGCAAGCCGCGCGAACGAGGGCGAAGACCCGGTCGGCATCTCGGTCGGCATTCATTACGGCCCCGTCGTCGTCGGCGACATCGGAACGGAGCGGCGCCTGGAATTCGCGGTTCTGGGGGACACCGTCAACGTGGCGAGCCGGCTCGAACAGCTTACGCGCAGCGTGGGGTGCCGGGCTGTTGTCAGCGACAACCTGGTGGCCGCGGTCCGGAAGGCTGTGAACGAAGACGTTGCGGCCAAAGTGCTCGATGGCCTGCAGGGCGGTGCCTCCGAAGATATCAGGGGACGCCACGAGCCGGTCCGGATCTGGACGCTGTGATGGAATTCATCCCGTTCGCCCGAACCGGGAAGCGAAAAGCCCCCGGCATGATCGCCGGGGGCAATGAGTACGCTGTCTTTCTGACGGCTATTTCTTCGTGACGATCACTTCGACATATTCCGAAGGCACGCGCATCGACCCGTCGGATGCGGTGTTGAATTGCGCAATCGTGTCGTGGAGATCCCGTGACAGAGCGTGCTGTCCGTCGTCGTCCAGTGCCAGAAAGGCCTTGTGCACCGGGCCGTAGAAGGTGCGGAAGAAGTCCACGAAATGGTCCGGCGAGTGGTAGCGGAAGATGAAACTTTTCGGCACGATGCTCACCGACTGCGCCTGACCACCGAAGGTCTCCTTCAGCCAGTCGCCGCTGCCCCAGAGCGCCGGTGACTTGACGCCGGCCGGCGGGGCGATGTGCTTGCCGAGCGTCTTGAACAACTGGCCTATGAAGCCCGCGGGTGTCCAGTTCGCCATGCCGATCTTGCCGCCCGGCCGACAGGCCCGCAGGAGCTCGCTTGCCGACTGTTCCTGGTTCGGCGTGAACATGACGCCGAAAGTCGACACGACGGCGTCGAATGACGCGTCGCCGAACGGAAGGTCTTCGGCATCGGCAATCTGAAACGTGATGT
Organism: Hyphomicrobiales bacterium; assembly: GCA_965275905.1. Classification (GTDB taxonomy): domain Bacteria; phylum Pseudomonadota; class Alphaproteobacteria; order Rhizobiales; family JAJFHC01; genus CBDAQD01. The sequence goes on from CBDHYJ010000028.1 coordinate 43,498, forward strand.
CGAGGCCTTCGGCTTCCGCCCTGGTCCGCCCCCGGGCAAGCAGACCGTCAACGTAGTCCGTCGAGGTGACGTCGGCCCAGCGGCGGGCGAAGGCCAGGGTCGCGTTGCCGTTGCCGGCGGCGACATCGAGAACCGAGGCGCCGGGCGCCAGGTCCATCGACTCGGCGAGGTCTTCGCCGACGACCTGAAGAGTGACGCCGATTTTCGCATAGTCGCCGGACGACCACGCCGCATTCTGCTTGGTCTTGATGGCGGTGTAGTCGGGGGCCTGTTCAATTTCGGTGATCGCGTTCATGTTCTGGTTCCTTTCCCGTTGAAAGTGCGGAGGCGCCGGATGTTTCATTGACCGAAACGGGACGCCGGCACCGTGTGAACCTGATATCGGCCATCCGGAGCGATGCTGCTTGAACGCTTCATGGGGATTTCGTGCAGATTTGCCGGGGAAAGTCCGGAGATTTCAGAAGTCCTTGAAATCTGGATCAAATTCGCCAAGTGCCGTAGGCTGAACGGAAACGGGCGGTCGAGGACGGGATGCTGATTCAGTTCGATAACTTCGAACTTGATACGGACAGGTTTGAACTGCGGCGCGACGGAGTGGCATGCCACATCGAGCCGCTGGTGTTCGACCTGCTTTGCTTCCTGTCGCGCAATGCCGGGCGGGTCGTCGCAAAGGGTGAGATCGTCGATGGCGTCTGGAACGGACGGGTCGTTTCCGATGCCACGATTTCGAGCTGCGTAAAGTCCGCCCGCAAGGCCCTGGGTGATTCCGGCGACAGTCAAAACTACATCCGCACCATCCGCGGACGAGGCTTTCAGTTCATGGCCGATGTCAGGAAGCCCGGTGCCGGCACCGCTGCGGACGCCGTCAACGGCAGCACGGACGTGGCCCCGCCGCCGGCGCAAGGCAATCAGGCGGCCGCCCGGCCGGATGTGCCAGTGATCGCCGTGTTGCCGCTCACCAATATGAGTGCCGACGTCGACGAATACTTCGCCGACGGTCTGACCGAAGACATCATCACCAACCTTTCGCGGTTCCGCGATCTGATGGTCATCGGCCGGTCATCGACTTTCCAGTTCAAGGGAAAGGCTGCCGGAATTGCCGAGATCTGCCGCGAATTGAATGCCGGCTACATTGTCGAAGGCAGCGTCCGGCGTGCCGCCGGGAGGGTGAGGATCACGGTGCAACTGATCGACGGTGCCACCGGCGTGCATCTCTGGGCGGATCGTTTCGACCGGGAGATGGAGGACATCTTTGCCGTTCAGGACGAGGTGACGCGGACAATCGCGGCGACGCTCGGCGTGAAGATTCAGGACGTCGCCTTGCAACGGGCGCTGAAGAAGAGCCCGGCCGAGCTCGATGCCTATGACTGCGTGCTGCGGGCCCGTCGCTACACGTCCACGCTCAGTTCAGACATGCACGCCGAAGCGCGCGAACTTCTGGAAACGGCCGTCGCGAAGGACCCTACCTACGCTGATGCGCATGCGCTGCTGGCCAATGTCTATCTGGCGGAACACCGGTTCGATGCCAATCCGCGACCCGATCCGATCGGACGGGCACTGGCCATGGCCGAGAAGGCCGTTCAGCTTGATCCCCAGAACGCCTATGCCCACTGCTGGCTGGCGATCGTCCATTTCTTCCGGCGCGAGAACGACAAATTCAAGGCGGAAGCCGAGCGTGCCCTCAGTCTGAATCCGAACGATCCCGAGACCCTGGCCGACATCGGCCACTACTTTGCCTTCATGGGCGAATTCGAGCGCGGACAGGAACTGTCGCTACGGGCACGTGCGCTTAATCCGCTGCACCCGGGCTGGTACTATTTCGCGTCCGTGCGTTACCACTACGATGAGAAGAACTACGGCGAAGCCCTGGCTTATCTGGAACGGATCGCCATGCCGGAATTCTACTGGGTACACATGCTGACCGCGGCGGCGCAAGCGCAGTCAGGCTGGCCCGGGGCCGCGGCATCGCTCGAGCGGGCGTTCGAGCTGAATCCTGAACTGTCACCGCGCGCCGAATTCGAGAAATGGAACGCGGCGCCTGACGATCTTGAACATTTGCTTGAAGGATTACGCAAGGCCGGGCTTGAGGAGTGAACAGGGGCGGTCGAGGTTACGACTGACCGATAAGACTGCGCCACGCGTCCCAACTGCCGATTTCCTCCGCGAGGCGATCATACCCTCTGTTGCCGGGATGGATGCCGTCAGTGAGCATCTCGATCCAGGCCGGGTCATCCGACAGCGCTGTGTAGAGATCGAGGTAGGGGACCGACAGGTCTGCCGCAGCATTCAGATAGGCGGCGTTGTATTTGGCAGTGAGTTCATTGCTCTTGGTTCGCAACAGGCCGGCCGATGACCTGTACGGCTGTGTCGTCTCGTCGATCGGCGTCGGTCCAACCCAGAGAACCGGTCCCAGGTCCTTCGCCAGGGCGAGCATGTCCTTCGCCGTCTGAACCGACGCGTCCTGCTCCAGACGGATCGAGTCGTCCTCTTCGCGTGTCGCGTCGTTCAGGCCGAAGCTGAAGACGGTCGCCGCACTGAAGCCTTCCGGACAGCGATGGCGGTGTTCGTCCGACCACCGCGCCGCGACGTGGGCAGCGGTGTCGCCGTTGATCCCGAGGTTGTAGGTGACCACCGTGCGGCCGTTCTCCCGCGCCCGGCCGACAAGACGGCCGGGCCACCCGACACCCTCGATGTCGCCCATGCCTGCGACGATGCTGTCGCCGAAAAAGAGAATGATTTCCGGTGATATCTCGGGCACGGACTAATCAGGCCGGGGCCGTCTCAAGCGACTGCCGGACGTCCAGGTAGATCTTCTTTGAATGCTGTATGTGGTCGACCACAAGGCGTTTGAGTGTCTTCCGGTCGCCCTTGCGCAGCGCTTCTATCATGTCCCAGTGCTCTGCCCTTAAGGTCTCGAGGAGGGCGGGGTCGACCAGCGGATAAAGTCGCATTGCGCGGGACAGGTAGGCATAGTGCGCAATGGCGTCGGAGAGATGCCGGTTTCCGCAGGCGTCAAAGAATATGCTGTGAAACGCCTCGTTTGCGTCGTCGATCGCGCGCGGGTCTCTTGATCGGACGGCCTCGTCATGCCGGTGCTGCGCGCCCTCGAGACGATCAATCAGATCCGGCGGTGCCGGCAACCGCATGCGTTCGGCCGCCTGTCGCTGGAGCGTTTCGCGGATCTCGGCAATTTCCTCGACCTCCTTTGCCGTGAAGTCGCGGACCATGGCGCCCCGGTTCGGGACGCGAACGACGATCCCCATGCGTTCGAGCTCATTCAGGGCTTGCCGGACGACATGCCGTTTGGCCCCGAATTTCTGTATCAGCGGATCTTCAACGAGGCGCTCACGGGGACGGAGAGTGCCGAACAGAATATCGAATTCCAGACTGCGCACGAGCTCTGTCACTGCGACATCGGTGTCGGTCGCAGTTCGCGCGGAATCCAATGGCTTGCTGTCAGTCTTCATGGGTTTTCCATAACACGGTTCATTCATAGTGACACGTGCTCTGGTGCCGCTCAATATAATTATTGATAATATTATTGACGAATATATTGGAATTCACTAGCGTCACTTCAAGGCCCGGTAAACGGGCCGGGAAGTTCGCGCGTCTGACTTCGCCTGCGCGGACGGGAAAGGGAGGACCAAATGCGAAAAGGATTGTTATCCGCGCTTGCCGCCACCGTGCTTAGCGTCAGCGCATGGACAAGCACGGCAGCCGCACAGCAGGTTGAACTCACGCTCTGGAGCCACTGGGCCGCGGAAGTGCCGAAACGCTCGTTCGTCGAGGCGGCCATCAAGGACTTCGAAGCGAAGAACCCGAACGTCAAGATCAAGCCGACCTGGTACGAGAAGAATGCGCTTTACGCCGCGCTCAAGACAGCGCTCAGGGCAGGGACCGCGCCCGACATCTTTTATGCGGAGCCTGACCAGGTTGAGTATATGGACAACGGGTTCCTTCTGGACCTGTCCGGGCTGAACTGGGATGCCGTCGAGCCCTGGGCCAAGGAAGCCTGGACCTACAAGGGCAAGCCTTACGGCCTGCCGCTCGAAGCGTGGACTGTCGAGCTCTACTACAACAAGGACAAGCTGAAGGATCTGGGCGTTTCACTCCCCGACAACCTGCAGCTCTCTTCCGACGGCTTCCTCGACATGGTCAAGAAGGCGAAAGCCAAGGGCGTCACGCCGATGTCGCTCGGTGTCGGTGACCGTCCGTTCCCGGGCGCGCATCTTGTTCACGAGGCGCTGTTGAAAAAACTGGGCGTCGCCGACTACAGCAGCCTGCTTGCCGGCAAACTGCCGTGGACCGATGCCCGCGTCGTCGACACGCTGAACTGGCTGCGCGGTCTGACCGACGCCGGCATGCTGCCGCCGACCTTCACGACGATGAAGCTCACCGAGGCGCACATCTATTTCCATACCAAGCCCGGTGCGCTGATGTTCCTGAACGGAAGCTGGTACACCTCACGCGCCTTCAACACGCCCGACAAGGGCGGCCAGCCTGACGGATTCCCGCTCGGGATCATGCAGTTCCCGGCCGTTCCGGGTGCCGCCTGCAACGAATGCCGCACGATTGCAGTCGGCGGCAGCTATGTCGGCAACGCGGACAGCAAGCACAAGGATCAGGTGATCGCCTTCTTCGGTTCATTCCTGAGGCCCGAGGTCGGCAATCTGTGGCTCGACAACGTGAAGGTGCAGACGGGGATCAAGGCCGATCCCTCGAAAATGAAGGATGCGCGCGCGGCGGACTACTTCAGCATGATCGCCAAGACCAATGCGGGCGGGAAGTACCATTTCGGTATCCCGATCCAGGTCATGTCCGGCAAGCCGAAGGAAGTCTTTACGCAGGTCATGAACAACGCGTTGCCTGCCGGCAATATCAGCGTTGAGGACGCGGTGAAACAGATGGCAGCCTCCTACTGAAGCTGTTTTCTCCCTGGCGATGGCTCCGGGCTATAGTTTCGGAGCCATCTCCATTTCCTGACGCGGTGGGCCCGTATCATGGCTGGTGAACATCGGTTGCAGAACGCGGACGCGGACGTCCGGATGCCGTGGGGCACGATTATCGCATTCCTGCTGCCGGCACTGACCGTCTATATGGCGCTCACCGCGTATCCGGCATTCCGGACGCTGTGGAACAGCTTTCACAAGGTGCTGCCCAGGCGCGAGGAGTTCATCGGGCTCGCCAACTATTCCGAACTGGTCCAGGACGAGATCTTCTGGAAAGCGGTCCGCAATACCTTCATCTGGGCCGGAACGTCACCCCTCATCGAGGTCACAATCGCAACACTTCTGGCGCTCGCACTCTACGCCAAGGTGCCGGGCGCGCGGTTTTTCCGCGTGGCCTGGTTCACGCCGGTGCTGATGTCATACATCGTGGTCGGCATCCTCTGGATGTGGATCTACAACTACGACTGGGGGCCGATAAACGTCGGGCTGCGCGCCATCGGCCTTGAAGATCTTGCGCGCCCCTGGCTGGGGCAACCGGAAACAGCATTGCCTGCGCTCATATTCGTCACAAGCTGGATGTGGGTCGGGTTCAACATGGTGGTGATGCTGGCCGCGCTGCATTCGCTGCCCAAAGAGGTGATCGAGGCGGCGGAGCTCGACTATTGCGGCTGGGGCGCAAAGCTCGTCTACGTCATCCTGCCCCTGGTCCGGGCCACGCTGCTCAACCTGATCATTCTGTCCTTTATCGGGAAGATGAAGATCTTCGACCTCGTCTGGATCACAACCAAGGGCAATCCGCTGTGGTCGACGGAAACCGTGTCGACCTACGTCTACAAGCGGGCCTTCGAGTGGTCGACATTCGATCTGGGATACCCGTCGACGATTGCCGCGGTCTGGTTCGTTATCGTGCTCGCCGCCGTGCTCGGCCTGACCTGGCTGTTCCGATTGCGGGAAAAGCTCGAGTACTGAGGCTTTGCGATGACGGCTATCAAACGCTCGCTGATACTCCTGATCCTCTGCGGATACACCATGTTCGCGGCCGGACCGTTCGTCTGGGCGGCCATGCTGTCGCTTCGGACGACCACGGAGATCCATCTGGATCACTTTGCCTTCCCGGACCCGATGCACTTCGAGAAGTATCCCGATGCCTGGTTCAACTCCAACTACGGGATCTATTTTGCAAACTCGGCGCAGGTGGTCATTGCGGCTGTCCTGATCCTCACGGTTGTCGGCGCCATGGCCGCGCACTGCCTCGCGCGCTACAAGTTCAGGCTGAACCGGATCATCTATTTCATCCTGTTCTCAACCATCATCTTCCCGCCGCAGATCACGATCATCTCGCTGTTCCAGATCCTTGTCAGCTACGGGCTCTACAATTCCAAGCTCGGTCTGATCCTGGTCTACGTCGCCATTCAACTGCCTCTGACAATCTACATTCTCGAGAGCTTCTTCGCACGGATACCGTCGGACCTGTTCGATGCAGCCCGCATGGACGGTTACTCCGACTGGGAAATCTTCTGGAAGGTTGCCTTTCCGATCGCTTTCCCGGCGATCGCGACCACGATCATCCTGAACTTCATTCTTCTGTGGAACGAGTTTCTGTTCGCCGTCGTCCTGATCACCGACGAGGCCAATCGGACATTGCCATTGGGTATCCAGAGGTTTATCGGCGATACGCAGGAGGACATCGGGATGATCGCCACCGGGCTGATGATCGCCATCTTGCCGGTAATCGCGGTCTACGCTTTCTTTTCCGAAAAACTCATCCAGGGCATGACCGCAGGAGCGGTGAAATGAGGCGAGGCGCGGCATGGCAACAGTGACCCTGGACGGGCTGACGAAGATCTATGCCAAGGGCCACGCGCCTGCGGCCGAAGACGTCTCGCTGGATATCGCCCACGGGGAGTTCATGGTCCTTTTGGGACCGTCGGGCTGCGGCAAGACCACAACGCTCCGGATGATTGCCGGGCTTGAATCGATCAGTGCAGGTCACCTCTCGATCGATGACTCTGTCGTCAACAATGTTCCCGCCAGGGACCGTGACATCGCCATGGTGTTCCAGTCCTACGCGCTCTATCCGCACATGACCGTGAAGAACAACCTGGCCTTCGGCCTGCGGCGCAGAAAGGTCGCCAAGGCCGAGATCGAAACCCGTGTTCAGTCTGTGGCGGAAACGCTCGAACTGGACACGCTGCTCGACCGCAAGCCGCACGCCCTGTCCGGCGGCCAGCGGCAGCGCGTTGCGCTGGGGCGCGCGATTGTGCGCGATCCCAAGGTGTTCCTGTTCGATGAACCGCTGTCCAATCTCGACGCGGCCTTGCGTGTATCGACGCGGGCGGAGATTGCGGACCTCCACCGGCGTCTGGGCGCAACGATGATCTATGTGACGCATGATCAGGTCGAAGCGATGACGCTGGGTACGCGGATCTGCATCATGAACGGTGGGCGCGTGATGCAGGTGGGCCGGCCGCTCGATGTCTATCGTCGGCCCAAGAACACATTTGTTGCGGGCTTTCTAGGTAATCCGCCCATGAACCTGATGCCTGCGATCGTCGCTGACGGTGCCGGCGGACGGCAGGTAAGGATCGGAGAGGCGGACTTCGAGGTTCCGGCCGAACGGATTGCGCCGATGCAAACGGGCGCGGCCGTTACGCTCGGCATCCGCCCGGAGAATGTGACGATCGTAGCGTGCGGCGGTGCCCCGTCCGGGGCACTCAAGGGAAGGGTCATGCAGATCGAGGCCCTGGGTGCGGAAACGATTGCCGTGTTTCAGTTGCCGCGAATCGGGCAGACGTTGACTGCGCGGATGCCCGGCGATGCGGGACTCGGGATCGGCGATGAATGCAGTCTGAGCCTGGATCACGGATCGGTCCACGTATTCGATTCCGAAGGGCAGTCTCTGCTGAACCAGGAACCATAGGTAAGGTTATGTCCGAAGCGCCTAAATTGACCATTCACCACACTTTCGAGAGGCCCGCCTCAGAGTTGATCGCGCCGTTTCGCGACGCCCCGACCGGCTGGGTGGCGGACGCCCTGGGACGGCGGGGCGCGCTGCCCCATCAGATCAGGCCGATTTCCAAGGCGACACGGTTTGTCGGGACGGCCCTCACGGTGCAGACGAGGCCCGTGGACAACCTTGCGCCATACGCGGCGCTCAAGTTCGCCAAACCCGGCGACGTTCTGATGGTCTCGGCTGACGGGTCGGAAACGGCAGCGGTGC
>CBDHYJ010000029.1:0-8158 GCA_965275905.1 Hyphomicrobiales bacterium
CCTCACGAACATCGATCCGACGGAAATTCTGAACTACCATCGCGAACACGCCGCCATGGCAACGCTCTGCGTGCGCCAGAGCAACTTTCAGGTTCCGTACGGTGTTGTCGAATTCGACGACAACTTGGTGTTGTCGAACATCTATGAGAAGCCGGTTCAGAACTACTTCGCGAATGCCGGTATTTACGTCCTTCAGCCCGACGTTCTCGATCGCATACCGTCCAAAACCAGCATCGATATGCCGAAGTTGATGCAAGGTCTTGTCGACAGCGGCGAGCGATGCGCCGTCTATCCGATTCATGAGTACTGGGTCGACATCGGCCATATGCGTGACTACGAACAGGCCAACCGCGATTTCCCCGTAGTGTTCCGGTGATCGACGGCAAAACGGTTCTGGCGGTCATACCGGCGCGCGGCGGCTCCAAGGGGTTGCCCCGAAAGAACCTGCTCGATCTCGGCGGAAGGCCGCTCATCGCGCATAGCATCGAACAGGCACGGGCGTCGAAGTTCGTCGACCGAATCGTTTGCTCGACGGACGATCCGGAGATTGCAGACGTGGCAGCACGCTTCGGGTGTAAGGTGCCGTTCATGCGGTCGGCGGCGCTTGCGGGCGACGAGACCGAGACGATAGAGGTGATTCGGGACTTGTGCCGACGCGTCGGTCGCGCGGATTATCTCGTCCTCCTTCAGGTAACGTCGCCCTTGCGGAACGTTTCGGACATCGACACCACCATCCGGCTGTGTCACGAGAAGCGCGCACCGGTTGCAGTGTCGGTCTGTGAGTCGAGCAAGCATCCCAACTGGATGTATACCCTCGGTCCGGACGGCGCGATGCGGCCTATCTCTGACCGGGGCGCCAGCAAAACGAGGCGTCAGGACCTACCGGCCGTTTACGTACTCAATGGCGCGGTGTACGTGATGCGCTGGGAGAACATCGAGGCAAACGAGCCAATCCTGATGCCCGGCGCGCTGGCGCATGTCATGCCAATGGAACGATCCGTCGATATCGATTCGGCCTTCGACCTAGAGTTCGCCCGCTATCTCCATGAGTCATGACCGAGCGCCTTTGAGGGACTTTCGGGACACATCGCAAGGGGGCGGAAACCGGATGCAGATCTGTTGACCAAATGATCAGGCAGATACTCAAGGACCGTCTGCGAGACGCCGGTTACGAAATCCGGCGTTGCACGTCCGAACGATCCCTGGATCAGCTTTCCGTTGAGTTGGATCCGCGGGCAAGGACGCCGTTTGCTGAATTCGGGATCTTCGTCGACGAGGACTCCGTCGAGCATCCCTCTATGACGGCTACCGGTACTCGATCAAGCAGGGTTGGCTTGCAATACCCGCGCTCCGAGGGTTGCGGCGGTTCCAGCAACAGGTCGGCCTGACGGCTCAACAGGAAGCGCGGTTTCGGGAATTTGCCGGCACGCGCACGATAAACGCTTCGCTGCAGGACATCCACGCTTTCGTACAGCCAATTCTCGGCGACCGGACAGAGCTGTTCGAAGAAGACGATATCGACTGCTGCGCGCCGTGCCTCACTGACTCCGAGTACGGGCATGCAATCGAGAACGTCGCGATGCACATCAGGCAGGACCTTGCCTCGACGCCTGGCCTCGCCGACGCGACGGGCCTGCAAGTGCTCGACATCGGATGCGGGCGGGGGTTTTCAACCGCGGCCTTTTTCCGGCTGGGGCATGACGCGCTGGGTGTCGACTACGACTATGATGACGATAACACGTCAATGAGCGCATTGATGCGCCGGCGCGTCGGGCGATTGCTGTCGCGCGAAGAAATGTTCGTCAACGCGGATATGACGGACTGTCCCGAACTTCCCGACGACAGCCGGGATCTCATTTATTCTACCAGTTGTCTCGAGCATATCCAGGATATTGCCGCGGCGTGCCGTGAGATGTATCGCGTCTTACGCTCTGGTGGCCGGATGCTTCATCGCTATAACCCGTTTTGGGCGGAGAACGGCGGCCATGCCCTCGGGATTCTCGATGCACCCTGGCTTCATGCCGTGCTCAGCAGGCAGGATTTTGAGCGATATCTGATTGAGCACCGTGGTCACGAAGCGGAGATCAGCCTGCCATGGACGCGCGCGGGGTTGAACCGGCGGATCACGATCAGCGCCATGCAGCGTGCCCTCTCGGAAGCGGGGTTCAGGATCGAGTCATGGAAAGAGACCATCCGGTCGCCCGATGATCTGTCGAGACTTGCTCCTGACATTCTCGCGAAGGTGCAGAAGCGCTATCCCGATGTCCAACTCGCGGATCTGCTCGCGACGGACATCGTTTTTTCCGCAGTCAAGCCGCCGGAATAGCGTTCTTCGTTGCGGGTTGCGGTCGGCCAACCGTAAACTTGCCAGAGCGGGCGAGTGAAGACGAACGTGCAGGATAATCAAGAGCCCAAATTGTGACTATACAAACGACCCGTGTCTCGAAACCGACTGAGCCTCATCGAACCCGCCTGGACCCCGGGGTCGACCCGTCACGGATCGCGTCGGACATTGGGGCGTGGCTGGATGAGATGGCATTCGGATTGCCGCCGGGCCGGTTTCGTTTCTGCAAGCAGGGCGGCCTGGTCCCCGTACGGGGCCAACAGGGCCAGATGACCACTTGTTTTGCCATGAAGTCAGCGTGGCAGTGCGGCGTCTGGGACGGCTGGTCCGAGAAACGCCGCAGCGAATGCATCGACTTTGTGAAAGCGTTTCAAACCGAGAACGGCGAGTTCGTTGATCCCTGGCTGCGCGCGAGTTGCCGCCTTGGGTGGAAGGACTTTGCCCGGGCCGTTCTCGGACGGCGTTCCCTTCCAGATGCATTGCAGATGCATCGTGAGAATGATGCCGCCAATATCCGCGCCGAAACCCGCCAATCGGCTTCGACGCTTTGGATGGTCGGCCATCTTCCGGACAGGTCTCTGCCGCTTGAGGTGCGAGACCGCGAAAGCTTTCGGCGATATGTGGAACAGTTCGACTGGTCGCATCCTTGGCATGCTGGCAGCCACATGAGTCACCAATTGATGATGCTAGCGCTAAATCATCAATTGGGGAATTCGGATGCGAACTACGAAGAGGTCGTAAACGCCGTCCAAGAGTTTCTCGATGGCTTCGAGGACCAGGAGACCGGAACCTGGTTTAGGGGAGATGCGGTCGACCCGCAGATCAAACTGAACGGCGCAATGAAGATCCATAGCGGTCTAGCTTGGTTGGATGGTGTCGCGCGGCCCAGCAAGGAGAGGATCGATTTCGCCCTAAGCCTTCCCATTCAGTTCGACGGATGCGGGTTTACCAACAGTCTATTCGTGCTGTACTACGCCCGGGTGGGGCTAGGCGACTATCGGAAGGACGATATCATCGAACGGTCCATCCAGTGTCTCAATCAGTCTATGGCGCACAAGCAGGCTGGCGGAGGTTATTCCTTCCTCAAGAACTCGGCCCAACGGTTCTATTACTCCCAGTATGTTTCCAGGGGAGAGCTGCAGGCCGACATGCATGGAACAGGCATGTTTACGTTGGGCGTCGCATTAGCCCTTGCGCTGATCGGAGATCATGCACCGCCCGGCAGCGAGAGCTGGAAGCCATTACGGGGCTAGCGGATTTGATGCGAGATTTGGTGGGCGTGATCTCCTTAAGTGTCATCGCGTTTGTGTCGCCTTGCCGCAGGGCTGTGGTTGCATGAATGATGTCGGCGGAGCGCCGGGCAGACCGCTTCGCGTGGCGCTTAACGCGCGCAGCGTCGACGGACCTTTCGGTGGGGCGAACCAGTTTGCAAAAAATATTGCAGAGGCGCTTCGTGCAGCAGGGCATGTTGTGGTAGAGCGGCTGGAGCCTGGGCTTGACGTAATCCTGATCATCGCCTCGCATGACGCACTGCGCCTCGTCGCGATTCCACCGGCGGATATCGCCGCGTACAAGAAGGCCAATCCGGGTGTGATCGTCATACAACGCGTTAATGCGTCCGACGAACAACGCGGCGGAAGTATTGGGCAGAACCAGCGCGTGCTGGCCGCAAATCGCATTGCCGACCACACACTGTTCGTCAGCGCGTTCATGCGGGATTTTTGGGCGGAACGAGGCATTCATATCGATGATCCGAACCGTCATACTGTCATTCATACGGGCGCGGACGAGTCGATCTTCCACCCCCGCTCCGGCGCGGTCTGGGACGGAAAGCAACCGTTCCGCCTTGTGACGCATCACTGGTCCTCGAACTTTCTGAAAGGGTTCGACTACTACGAACGCCTCGACACGATGTTGGGGTATGCTCCGTGGAAGGATCGCTTCGCATTCACCTATGTCGGGAACATGCCGGCCGGATTCGCCATGAAAAACGCCAAACATGTTCCGCCGACCAGCGGAAGTGCATTGGCCGACATATTGCGATCGCACCATGGCTATGTGACCGCCGCCCGCTTCGAGCCGGGTGGAAATCACTATATTGAGGCGATACAGTGCGGCCTGCCTGTTTTGCACCTTGATCACGGTTCGCTCGTGGAGTACTGCGGCGACTATGGGGTGACTTTTGATTCCGTCGACTTTCCGGACAAACTCGAAGCAATGCGCGATGGCTACGCCGAGTTGCGAAGCCGCGTCCTGAACTGTCCCTATGGTGCGGCGGCCATGTCCGCTACCTATGTCGATCTCATGGAACGCCTCGTTGCGGGCCAGCCGGCGAGTACTAGGACCTCCCATCCTCTTTCATTCCGGTCTTACCTTGCGCGAAAGGAGCTGACCGCCCTGCGGCGTATGATTGGCAATTGGCTTGCTCGCTGACGCGATGCGCATCGTCTGGTTTCTGCCCGTCGATCATTCCGACTTCAATCGCATGCCGGCGTCGGTATGGATTCGCGCCTTGCAGCTCGTGCCCTATCTCAAGGCGCTGGGCATCCGCTCCTTCTTCAACGACGAGACGGTCGAGGCAGACATTTCGGTGTTTGTCCGGCGCCAAGATGCCGAGGCCGCGGCCATAGCCGAACGGCAGCGGCAGCGCGGACAGAGTGTCGTCTTCGATCTATGCGTCAATTACTTCGACGCCAGCGGCGCCCCCGGCATGGACGATCCCGTCACGGACCGGCACATCCGCGAGTGTCGCGCGATGGTCGATCTTGCCGATGCTGTCACCTGCGCGTCGGCGAACATTGCGGCGCGGGCGCGCGACTTTCACGAAAGGGTCCAATACTTCCCGGATTCGGTCGATCGTCGCCATTTCAAGTATCGCAAAGACGTTGGCGACTTCGCGCGTCGACGGCTGGTGCTTGCCTGGTCGGGTGTCGCGTCCAAGGCCGTGGAACTCGAGCCGTATCTCTTCGACCGCCGCTTATCCAAATTCGGCGCCCACTTCATCGCCGAGAAGGCTCCGCCGCTGTTTCTCAGGAAGCTGATTCGGGCACCCTTGGGCGTTCGTTTTGCCAAGTGGAAATACAAGGAATTTCCGACGCAACTTCTGCGGGGCGATATTTGTTTCGCGCCGCGGCAGCTCGATGCGGCCTACAATCAGGGACATAGTTTCTTCAAGATCGGCGTGTTCCTGGCCCAGGGCGTGCCCGTTGTCGCGAGCCCCGTACCCTCGTATCGCGAGTTGATGACCGAACGGCCTTGCGGCGTGTTATGCGACAGCGACAATGAAATCTTCGACGTACTGAACGACGTCGAGCGCAACCGGGACCTTCTTGTGCGCTGGTCGGAAAATGCGGTCGACGTCATGGAGCCCTACCACACCGAAGCGGTGGCACTGCAGTACGCGTCCTTTTACCGAGACCTCTCGCGGCGCACTACGGACGAACCGATGTGTTCCGGCAGCCGACATGACTAGAAATGAGGCACCGCCCCTTTGTGCGCCCGTTGATGAGGAGGACGGTATCGGCACCGATAGCACGTCGTGTGGGGCCTGTGCCTTCGGAAGGGCGTTCGCCGGCGTCGCCCCGCGGCTGCTCGGCGGTAAACGGCAGTCGCGGTCTTGATCCCGCCGTCGACGCATTCCGGGAACATTCGCCTTGCCCTGTTCCTCACCGAAGGTATGTCGCTTTCCGCCTGGGGCCAGGGCGGCACGTTGGCGCGCGAGCTCGGGCTGTACCAGGCGTTGAGCGAACGGGGCGTAGGAATTACCGTCGTGTCATGGGGCGGGTCGGAAGAGGCGGCCGTTGCGGCCGATTTTCCCTTTCTGACCGTCCTGCCGAACCGGTGGCGTCTGCCGCCCCGGCTGTACGGTCGAGTGGCCGGCTTTCTTCATGCGCGAGAGCTCGCACTCTGCGACCTCTTCAAAAGCAACCAGGTCCCCGGCGCCCAGTGGGCGGTTCGGGCGGGTCATAGACTCGGTAAGCCGGTCATCGCGCGTGCCGGCTACGGCCGCTATGACCATGTTGCCGAAGAATTCGGTGAGGACTCGGACGCGGCGAAAGAGGCCTTCTCGTTGGAGGCGCAGGTCTACCATGGAGCCGACCGGGTAATCCTGACGACCGAACGGTTGCGTCGCCAGGCGATCGAGCGGCATGGGCTCGACGCCGAGATGGTGCATGTGGTTCCCAATTATGTCCTGACCGATGTCTGGTGCCCGATGCCGGGCGACATTGCCTCCGGACGGCCACGGGTTGGTTTCGTCGGGCGGCTTGTGGAGCAGAAGAATCTGCCGGCCTTGATCGAGGCGTGCGCCGGTCTGGAGGTCGAGCTCGCCCTGGCCGGCGAGGGCCCGTTGCGCGCAGCCCTGCAGGAGTTGGCTGACGCTCGGTCGGTCGACGTCAGGTTTCTCGGCAACCGTCCTCATCTCGAACTTCCAGAATTCGTGAACAGCTGTACCGTCTTTGCGTTGCCGTCCTTGTATGAAGGGCATCCGAAGGCGCTTATCGAAGCGATGGCCAGCGGCGTGCCGGTTTTGGCGACAGCCGTGCGTGGCAGCGCCGAAGTGGTCCGGCACGATGTGACGGGCTGGCTGACGGAAACCAATTCGAAGAGCATAGGCGCCGGCTTGCGCCGGCTTTTAGCCGATGCAGAACTTCGGACGCGGCTCGGGGCGGCGGCCCGACACTTTGTACTCGAGGAATACTCGCTCGAACGGGTTGCCGATCGCGAGACCGCGATCTATCGGGATTTGCTGGAGCCGAACTCGCATCGGCGCGACCGCGAATGAGTCCGCGCATTAGCGTTCTCATGGCGGTCTACAACGGCGGCTCGCTTCTCAGTCCGGCGATCGAGAGCATTTTGCGGCAATCCGAAAAGCAATTCGAATTCCTGATCGTCGACGACGGCTCGACCGACGACAGCGTCGCGACCATCGAACGGTTCAAGGATCCTCGGATCAGGTTGATACGCCACGACACGAACCAGGGCCTTGCCGCAGCCCTCAACACGGGGCTGGCGGAGGTGCGCGGCGAGTATATTGCGCGGCTGGATGCGGACGATATCGCCCTGCCGAACCGATTAGCGCGACAGGCAGATTATCTCGACCGGCATCCGGATATCGGTCTGCTTGGTTCGAACGCAATTCTCGTCGACGAAGCGGGGTATCGCATCGACCAGAGCGATCACCCCCGCAGCCCGCTCGCGGTACGTTGGACGAGCCTGCTGCAAAATCCCTTTATCCATTCGACCGTGATGATGCGCCGCAGCCTGCTGATGGAAAATGCGCTTCGATATGACGCGCAGATGGCGACGACGCAGGATTATGACCTGTGGCTGCGCTGCCTGGCGCATTCCGACGCGGCCAACCTTGCCGAGCCGACCATCCTCTTTCGCATTCACGGTGCCAGCATCTCGGGTCGGCGGGCCGACATTCAGCTCCGCAATACGGTTTCGCTGACCGGGGTGGCGATTGAACAGAGGTTCGGCTCCGAAATCGTTTGTGGTGCCGATCGCTGCGCCATATTCGATGCGATCTTCGCCGGGCGGCGCGAGGCCGTCGCCAGCGGTGTCGACCGAATCGCCGCGGCCCATCGCTATTACGACCTGCTCGATGCCTTTCTCGCCCAGCGACCCGATGGCTGCGAAGCTGAGTGCCGGCGCCGGGCCTGCACGCGGGTGGTACAGATGGTCCTATTGCCACCGATGCCGAAAGGCGGGTTCGGCCTTTGGCGCCGCAGCCTGCGCATCGATCCGGCGTTGCCGCTCCATCTAATCCGTCTGGCCGCTCTTCGGATCGCGCAAAGAATGAAGGCGGGCCAA
>CBDHYJ010000030.1:0-40441 GCA_965275905.1 Hyphomicrobiales bacterium
GCAAGGGCGATGACTGCGGCCATGCCGCACCTCGATTGTTTCGCGCCGGCGAGCACGCTTGAGGAACTGGCGGCCGTCGAGCCCATGCTGTCGCGACTGTAGGACCGGAAATGACCACGGACATTCTTGACCACATCGCGGAACTTCGAGCGAGGAATGA
The DNA here is from genome assembly GCA_965275905.1 of Hyphomicrobiales bacterium. Classification (GTDB taxonomy): domain Bacteria; phylum Pseudomonadota; class Alphaproteobacteria; order Rhizobiales; family JAJFHC01; genus CBDAQD01. Next base: position 161 of record CBDHYJ010000030.1, read on the forward strand.
GGACTTCTGCCTCGTGACCGTCGTGCGTACGGAGAATGCCACCTCGGCGAAAGCCGGCGCCAAGGCCATTTTGACGGAAGGCGGCGAGTGGATCGGTTATGTCGGCGGTGCGTGCGTCAAGGGCGCGGCGGAGCGGACGGCGCGGGAAGCCCTTTCGGCAGGGGCACCGAAGCTGATCCGGGTGAAGCCGAAGGAAAACGTTGTCGAACAGCTTGATACGGACGGTGTCGAACTGCACAAGAGTTCCTGCCCGAGCGGCGGCACGGTGGAGCTCTTCATTGAGCCGACCCTGACGGCACCGCGCTGCATCATCTGCGGCAACTCTCCGGTCGCCGCTGCGCTTGTGGCCCTTTTGAATGCCATGGGCTACCGGACGATTCATGCAGCGCCGGTGAACGACGCTCACGCTTCCTCAAGCGCCGATCTGTACGTCGCAAGTTACGACTTCGGCGACATTGGAATATCGCACCGCGACTTTATAGTCGTGGCAACCCAGGGCACGCGTGACCGCGAAGCGCTCAGAGCCGCCCTCGAAAGTGACGCGCATTTCGTGGCCTTCGTCGGCAGCCGCAGGAAGGCCGATGCGCTCAAGGCGGCACTCGGCGAAAAAGGCCTGCCGGCGGATCGGATTGAACGTCTTCGCGCGCCGGCGGGTCTGGACATCGGAGCGATCGAGCCCGAGGAAATTGCGATCTCGATCATCGGTGATATCGTACGGAGTCGCCGCAGCGCGATGCCGCGGGCGGATGAGATAATCGGCGAAGACGCAGCGGCCGTTTCCGGTCAATAAACAGCAAACATCATCATCGGAGTGGCGCTCGACACGTCACCGCAACTGTAACGGAGCAGCCACCATGGAACTGACGGGTGAACAGAAAATTGCCGCGCCGCGCGAAACGGTCTACGCGGCCCTGAACGACCCCGAGATCCTCAAGCAGTGCATTCCCGGATGCCGGACCCTGAACAAGAACTCCGATACCGAGATGGATGCCGAGGTCGGTCTCAAGATCGGACCCGTCAAGGCGACCTTCAAGGGGGAGGTCACCCTGTCCAACCTCAATCCGCCCGAGAGCTACACGATCACCGGGGAAGGCAAGGGCGGTGCGGCCGGCTTCGCCAAGGGTGGCGCGGACGTCGAGCTGCTCGAGGACGGTGACGGCACGATCCTGAAATACGCGGTCAAGGCGCAGCTTGGCGGCAAGATTGCGCAACTTGGATCACGCCTTGTGGACTCCACCGCGCGCAAGCTCTCCGGCCAGTTCTTCGAGAAGTTCGCGGAACTCGTCGGATCCGCCGAAGAGGCTGAAGCGGCACCGGAAGCCGCCGAACCGGCCGCTGCGCCTCAGGCGGCGCCTGCCGAGCCTGCACCGGCGCCGTCGTCTGGAACGCAGAACTATATCTGGGTTGTCGCGGGGATCGTCGTCGTGGTGATCGGGCTTTTGTTGGCGTTCTGAAATCGTAAGAGCCGCTTGTAGTTGTCACGAATCATGTTGTGAGTTACACGCAGAAAAGCGGCTCATGCGCTATCAACGATTTCCGAGAACGTGAGCCATATTTCAATTTCCCAAGTCCGTTCTCTGCAGATGCACATTCATAGCTGCAATCTATGCGGCCGCTGTTCGAAACCAAGTAGCCATGTGATGCTCTTGGGTGAATGACAACAAGTCACACGTTGCGGCGACTGCCACAGCGCCAAACGATTGCAGCCGTTACTGCCTCAGATGTCAGCATCGGCGGACAATGCTGCCTCGGCCAGCGCGCAACTGAACATTGATCCTGCGACACTTGGCGCCGCGGGGATCTGGTGCACAAAAGCACCCACAATTGATGCGGATATGACCGAAAAATTACTACATGCCCGACAGCTGTGTCTGGATCAGGCTCAAGGCTTCGTCGCAGCGGCAGAGCAATTGGACGGCGGCGATTGGTCTCACATTGTGTATCATTTGAGCCTTCTTGCTCTAGAGGAAGTTGGTAAGGCCAGCATGCTCGGTGCGTTGATGATCAACCATGAAAGTCTCGATGGGAGCTGGATTGAACGCTCGCTCGATAATCACCGCCGCAAGCTTCAATGGGCAATTTGGTCACCAATGGTTCGGATCGATCCGTCCGATTTCGAGGCAGCGCGTCGATTCGCCGAACGCGCTCACGCCATGCGTCTCGAATCCCTTTACGTCGATGTAAACGCCGATCTGACAGCCGCGCCACCGAATGAAATTGTGCAACCGGAAGATGCTTCCGAGGCATTAGCTTTGGCCCGCGCACGCCTGGACTATGAGCTGTGTCGTGGGACTCCGACCGGCGAGATCGACGAAGTCGCCAAATGGTTTCTCGATTCAATGGCAGATCCCAATCGGTCTAAGCAGTTGTTGAGTAAGGAGTTCATAGCGCAATTTGAAACGATGAAGGGTGATACGCATGCGTGGGTCAATTGGGCGCATGACGAAATGACAAGACTTGACCAAGAGCGCCGCCAGTTACTGGAAGCTGAACTCAAGCGGTCTGGAGCGCCCAAAAATTCGGCCAAACCACGGTGGCGGGCGAACGCGACAATTTACACGCCGTCGCACTCCCTTAGACCGAAGGTGCTTGCGCGTTGGAACAAGCAGATCGAATCGGTTCAACTTCAGTGGTCAGGCAAAAAAGACCAGTTCACACTTCAGATTACACTGCACGACAATCAGCCGCTGGCGCTTTTAGTTGAAAGGTTGACGAGCCTTGCCAAGCTGGCGGTTGCTTGTCTCAACATAGGCAGCATCGGCTATTTCTGGTTCGAGCGACCGGGGTTCGAACAAAGGATGTTCAACGAAATTTACGATCTCGAACACAGCCAATTGATTGAGTTTGGAGGCAGAGAGAGTTTTTGGGGCGACGGTCGGGCGGTCGCGTTGACTGAAGAACACATCGATCATGCTATCAATTGCATGATGGCATATGCGCCGTTGCCTGAGGCAGATGCTGAGCCGATTTTCCTGCCCTATTTCCACGGACTCGCGCTGATCGCAAAATCTGACATGTTTTACAATTTCGATGTGTTGGCGAGACAGTCATTCGTTGCAAGCCTAGCCGGAGCACTGCGTCACTATGGAGGATGGAATGGCGATTCAGAGAAGTTCGAGGCTAGATTCCACGACGAGTTTGAAGCGTTTATGCCGGAACGTGAACATCGAGATCAGATGTTTAAGGCCCTGACACCCGAGGGGAACTCAACGGAGAATTCGCTTGAAGACCTGAGATCGGCCAAACAGCTTGCGGATCTCTATCTAATTTACATTGGTCGCCAAAACTTACGTGCGATCATTAACAAACGGGCCGACTAGCAGAATACTGCTTAGGAGGGCCAATGTTTGGCCCCGACCGGATACTGCAGTTGTCAGATTCCGACCGAAGCGGTATTCGAGTAGCGACACCGGTTTAGGGGGCAAAACGCTTTTCTCCGCAGCCTCAGGCGCGATCGCGAGGTGTCGAGCCGGCCCCGGCACCGTCGTCTGGAACGCAGAACTACATCTGGGTTGTCGCGGGGATCGTCGTCGTGGTGATCGGGCTTTTGTTGCTGATCTAGGGTTCAGACTCATAATCGGCAGCAGACGGCAGCTGCGACGCAGTTGGCAGCGATGAGTCCTGGGCGCGATGTTGGCATCGCACCCTTTGCCTCGACTTATCGGCGTTCGCGAGATAATGACACAGTGACAACCCAAAGCGCCAAGCCGATTGAGGAATGCGGGTCTATGGTGGGCGTCCGATATGAAAGGAATAAGGAATTGACGAAGTCACGACCTGCAATCGCCGCATTTACTTTTTTCTGCCTGTTTCTGGCCGTGGTTTCAGCGCGGGCTGGCGACGCGACGGAGATCGAAGCGTCGATGAAAGCGCTCGCGAAGGCCTTCGAGACTCATGACGTCGATCGTATCAGAAGTCTGATGACGCCCGACCACGTCGCCATCAATTCCGGTGATAACCATCCGGTTCCGATCGACGAACAGATGAAGGAGCTGACAAAGCTCCGCTATTCAGTGATCGAAATCGGTGAGCCGACTGTGTCGATGATCGACACAGCCACGGCGCTGGTAATTGTTGGGATGAACATAGAGGCCACTCTGGACGGCGTGCCGCAACCGGGCAAGCTGATCGTCTCGCAGATATGGGTTAAGCGCGATGGCAAGTGGTTGCAGCGGCTCTACCAGGAAACCGCCATGGGCGGCTCCATCCGCGCAAACTGATCATCTGTCAGCAAGTAGTAATCTCGACACATCTATGGTTTCCTTCCGGAAACCGGGAATAAGGAAATTGCCCTCAGGGGAAGCCACTTTATGCTTCCGGACCCAGGTCAGTGCGGGCAAGCCCAATCGTCAGATTCAATCACATTGCGCGCGCATTTTTGATCCAGCTCAATGATCCGCGTGCGGAGTTTCGCGCACAGTCGGCTGTCGGGGCTTCAATCGCCCGGTAGGGCGGTCGCGCCTTTCCGCAGGCGCGTTCTATTTCGATCGCCTCACTTGCGCAGCAAGCCGAAGGCCGGAGGCGGCGTCGGTGGATCATCGATATTGCTTCGGACAACCAAATGGCAGTTCACATCAGGACAAGGATGACGTCAGTCAGGAAATGGCTGACTTCGGGAACGGTCAACTTGCTCTACTGGTTGATCATGCTGGAAGGGATCCTAATGGCCACCCCTTTCGGCCTTCTACTGTATTCGTTCTATGACCCCTTCTTAGCGGTCGCCCGCCGGAGCGAATGGACGGCCTGGGTCGCCGCCTTTTTCCTCCCGCAATCCGTTTATGCGACCGACAGTGGGTTTATCGAGTTCGTGAGACACGGCGAGTACCTGTTCTATATCGGCCTGGCGGGTTTCTTCATCTGCGCGGCCCCGATTTACTGGGCCAAGCTGACACGGAAGGGGATGGTGAGCGGTTTCGTCTACGCGTACATCAGGCACCCTCAGTATTTGTTTTTCATGCTGTCGGCGTTCGGGCTGCTCTTCATCTGGCCCAGAATGATGATGCTGGTCCTGTTTCTGATGATGAGCGTCTTCTATTTCTATCTGGCAAAATTCGAGGAGCGCCGGATGCAGGCGCAGTATCCCGACTATTCGGCGTATATGCAGCGTACGGCCATGTTCATTCCCGGCAATCCCGGCGGCAGGCTCTTTAATCTTCTGTTCGGCTGGTTCCCGAACGTGACAATCGCCCGGATCATGGCGGTGGCGTCAATCGTGGCGGTTGCCTTTGCCGGTGCGATCGGGCTCCGAAATCTTTCGATTGCCAATCTTTCCGTTGCCGAGCTGACGGAGCAAAGGATACTGGCGATATCGATTTACCCGCACGACGAGGCGTATCTGCACGATGCCGTGGCCAAGGTGCTTGCCGATGACGCCATTCGAAGCGCTCTGGACGAGCAGGGCAAGGTTACCTTTACGGCTCATGTCCTCCCGAAGGATTACGGCATGCTGGGCAAGTTTGTACAGGTCGGGGAGCATCACCGCGCGGAGATCATACGGAATTTCAGAGGCCGGACATCGCTCAGAGGATTCCTATGGGGCACGGACAATGATGAGGTGAAGGTCGTTCTTTCGAAGATAGACAAGCCGGGAAGAAGCTTTGTGCCTTTGGCTGAGATCCTGGACATGAGCGCCAAGATGACACCTGTCCTGATCGTGGATCTGAACCTGCCGACCGGAACCCTCAGCAATCTGACCTTGACCGATACGACTTATTACGGCGATGTGCCGCAGCCGATTTTCTGAGGCGTGGAGCAATCTTGCCGGCGGAAGTGCTTAAGGATTCTGTTAATTCGAATCGAGCAGCATCGCCGCATGGCAGGTTGGTGCTTTCCGGTTTTCGACTTGTCCTGAAGAGACTACTGCCCGTCCGAACCGCATCGGACGGAGGCGCTATGCGGGTGGAGGCCTATGCAGATGTTTAAGCGGTCAAGTGAAGCCAAGATTCTCGAGGCTTTAAGCAGGTCCCAGGCTGTGATTGAGTTCAAGCCTGACGGAACAATCATCACAGCCAATGAAAATTTTCTCTGCGCAATGGGTTATGCGCTTGATGAGGTCGTAGGCCAGCATCATTCCATGTTTGTCGATCCGGAATACGGCCGGTCGGAAGACTATGCGCAATTCTGGCAGAGCCTCGCCGACGGCGATTTCAAGCAGGCGGAGTTCAAGCGCTTCGCGAAGGGCGGCAGGGAAATCTGGATCCAGGCGACCTACAACCCGGTGCTGGGTGCAGGCGGCAAGGTCGAGAAGGTCGTCAAGTTCGCTACGGACATTACGGAACAGAAACTGCGCACCGCCGACTTCGAGGGCCAGCTCGAGGCGATCGGCAAGTCTCAGGCCGTGATCGAATTCAAACTCGACGGTACTATCATCAAGGCGAACGACAATTTCCTCGGCGCTGTTGGTTACGCGCTAGAAGAAATAGCCGGGCAACATCACCGGATGTTTGTCGATCCGGCTGAGGCGGCAAGCGCGGAATACGAAGCGTTCTGGAAGAGTCTCGCCGACGGCGAATTCAAATCTGCCGAATACAAGCGGTTCGGCAAGGGCGGCAAGGAAATCTGGATTCAGGCGAGCTACAATCCGATCCGGGACATGAACGGCAAGCCGTTCAAAGTCGTGAAATATGCGAGCGACATCACGGCCATGGTCATGGAACGGCAGCGCCGCGAAGAAGCACAGCGCGAGATCGACCGCCAGCTTGACGAGATCAGCACAATCGTCGACAGCGCCACGCAGCAGACCTCGATCGCCACCGACGCCGCCAATCAGACATCGACGAACGTGCAGACGGTGGCATCCGCGGCCGAGGAACTGTCCTCATCGATCATGGAAATCAGCCGCCAGGTGAAACACGCCCTTGAGACCACGAACGAGGCGGTGACGGAGGCGCAGCAGACAAGCGGCATCATGACCGGACTGTCGGAAGCGGCGCAGTCGATCGGTGAAATCGTCGATCTGATCTCCAATATCGCCGAGCAGACCAATCTGCTGGCCCTGAATGCGACGATCGAGGCCGCACGGGCAGGGGAAATGGGCAAGGGCTTTGCCGTCGTTGCGAGCGAGGTGAAGACGCTTGCCGATCAGACTGCCAAGGCCACCGACGAGATCGGAACACAGATTGCCGATATCCAGAAGACGACCGGCTCTGCGGTCAAGGCCATCAACACGATTTCCGAAACGGTCGACAATATCAACGGCATCTCGTCATCTATTGCGACGGCGGTCGAGCAACAGTCGACGGTGACCCAGGAAATCACCGGCAATATGCAGACGGCTGCAAATGGCGTTCAGCAGATAACGGAGAATATCGCCGACATGTCCCAGGCCACGTCGCAGGTCGAGACCGCGACCCGGGCATTGAAGGAGACGTCGAAGAAAGTCGCCTAGCCGGGTTGTGCCAGCGTCATTTCGCCGAAGTGAGCGCCCGGCTCGCCGGGCTGCATCCGGATCAGTCTTGAATCGGCAACCGCCGCCTGGCGGTGCCGCACGGCCTTGCGGTAGTCCGGATCGCGCAACATTGCGACGAAGGCGTCTTTGCTCGGATATTCGGCGATGAACGCAAGATCCCAGATCTTCTCCTGCGGGCCGATCAGCATCAGTTCCGGCTTGCCGGCCCAGACCTGACGTCCGCCGAGCCGTTCGAAGATCGGACCGCTTTCCCGGGCGTAGCTCTGATAGGCCTCGACGCCGGTCGCGACGGTTCCGTCATCGTAAGCAGCCGTGTCGCGGAATTTCAGAAGATTGAGCATGTGGACCGGCCCGGGACGCTCCATCTCGCGAAATTGTGCGAAGCTCTCCTTCGTCGGGTCGATATACCCTTTGTTGCTGTCTTCGGTCACGTGGACACTCCGTTCGTGCGGTCATTCCAGCTTGCCGGAAACCTGCGTCATCGTCATCCGCGAATGCCAGACAAAAAAGGCCGGGATCCGAAGATCCCGGCCGATGGGTGTCCGTCGGGCGGCGCGAGTTGAGGGAGCAAAACGCTTTGCGACGCAGCCGCCCGCGGACCCGTCAGACGCTGTAGTACATGTCGAACTCGACCGGGTGCGGCGTGTGCTCGAACCGGATGACCTCTTCCCACTTGAGTTCCAGGTAGGCGTCGATCTGGTCGTCGCTGAACACGTTGCCCTTCTTCAGGAACTCGCGGTCGGAGTCCAGGTTCTCCAGGGCCTCGCGCAGCGAGCCGCAGACAGTCGGAACGTCCTTGAGTTCTTCCGGCGGCAGCTCGTAGAGGTCCTTGTCCATCGGGTCGCCCGGGTGGATCTTGTTCTGGATGCCGTCGAGGCCGGCCATCAGCATGGCCGAGAACGCCAGGTACGGGTTGGCCGTCGGGTCCGGGAAGCGGACTTCGACACGCTTCGAGTTCGGCGAGGAGCCGAACGGGATGCGGCAGGAGGCCGAGCGGTTGCGCGACGAGTAGGCCAGCAGCACCGGTGCTTCGAAGCCCGGAACCAGGCGCTTGTAGGAGTTGGTCGAGGCGTTGGTGAACGCGTTCAGTGCCCGGGCGTGCTTGATGATGCCGCCGATGTAAAACAGGCAGTCTTCCGACAGGTCGGCATACTGGTTGCCGGCGAACAGCGGTTTGCCGTCCTTCCAGATCGACTGGTGGCAGTGCATGCCCGTGCCGTTGTCGCCGTAGACCGGCTTCGGCATGAACGTGACGGACTTGCCGTAGGCATGGGCCACGTTGTGGATGACATACTTGTAGATCTGCAGATGGTCGGCGATCTTGGTCAGTGTGTCGAACTTGATGCCGAGCTCATGCTGGGCTGCGCCGACCTCGTGGTGATGCTTTTCCGTCGTCACGCCCATTTCAGCCATGACGCTCAGCATCTCGGAGCGGATATCCTGAGCACTGTCGACCGGGTTGACCGGGAAGTAACCACCCTTGGTGCGCGGCCTGTGCCCCATGTTGCCCATCTCGTACTCGGTGTCCGTGTTGGTCGGCAGTTCCGTTGAGTCGAGCACGAAGCCGGTGTTGTACGGATCCGATGCGAAGCGCACGTCGTCGAACATGAAAAACTCGGCTTCCGGACCGAACACGACCGTGTCGCCGACACCGCTCTGCTTGACATAGGCTTCGGCGTTCTTCGCCGTCATGCGCGGATCGCGACCGTACCCTTCGCCTGTCGTCGGCTCCAGGATATCGCAGAAGATGGCGAGCGTGGTCTGGGCGTAGAACGGGTCGAGCGTCGCGGACTCCAGGTCGGGCATGAGGGTCATGTCCGACTCGTTGATCGCCTTCCAGCCGGCGATCGACGAACCGTCGAACATCACGCCGTCGGCGAACATATCCTCGTCGGCGACCGACGCATCCATGGTGACATGCTGCATCTTGCCGCGCGGGTCTGTGAACCGCAGGTCCACGAATTTAACGTCTTTGTCCTGAATCATCTTCAAGACGGAATCGACATTGGCCATATTCAGTCCCTCAACTTTCTCATGATTGTTAGGAATTCGGTATCTGTTGTCCTTCTGCCGTACAGGGGCGACACCTTATCCCCAGCCGGCTAGCTCTTCTGTCAGATGGCGTCCGCGCCGGTCTCGCCGGTACGGATGCGGATTGCTTCTTCAACGCTGGAGATGAAGATCTTGCCATCGCCGATGCGACCGGTCTTGGCTGCAGCCTGGATGGCCTCCAGTGCCTTCTCGACCATGTCGTCATTCAGCACAAGTTCGACCTTCACCTTGGGCAGGAAATCGACCACGTACTCCGCGCCCCGGTATAGTTCGGTGTGGCCCTTCTGGCGGCCGAACCCCTTGGCTTCGGTAACGGTGATTCCCTGGAGCCCGACTTCCTGGAGCGCTTCCTTCACCTCGTCGAGTTTGAAGGGCTTGATGATTGCTTCGATTTTCTTCATACGGCTCCGCCTCTGCATATTTCCTGCCGCTCACGACGCTGCGTTCGGCATTGCTTTCATGTCTCCTGCCGTTGAGCCAAAGCACACGCTGTGCCAATCTCGAATGGCGAAAAAAGACGTTTGAAATCAAAGGGAAGCGCTCAGCGAGCCATGGCAGGATGACAAAATCGGCACCATAGTTGATGAAAATGTGGGCAGAACGCTCAAAAAATATGCATACCGGTATTTTTCACTGCAGATCCGGCAGGATGAGGTAATGTCGGCGCGCCCACCGGGCGGAAACCGGGCGGAACAAGAACACGAAGGGGAAACACCAGCGAAATGTCCGAACTGAACCGCGTCTTTGATGGCATTGGCACAACCGTCTTCACCGTGATGTCAGGGCTGGCGGTCGAGCACGATGCCATCAACCTGGGACAGGGCTTCCCCGATATTGATGGTCCGGAGCCAGTCCGTGCCGAGGCCGCGCGGCGCCTCATGGAGGGGCCAAATCAGTACCCGCCCATGGCAGGCGTGCCCGAACTGCGCCAGGCGGTCGCCGATCACGACCGGCGCTTCTACGGTCTCGACTATGACTGGCAGAGCGAGGTCCTGGTCACGTCGGGAGCGACCGAGGCATTGACCGACTGCCTGATCGCGCTCCTGAATCCCGGCGACGAGGCCGTCCTGATCGAACCGTTCTACGATTGTTATCTCCCCATCATCGAGCAGACCGGCGCGACGGTGCGGGTCCTCTCGCTGCGTCCCCCGAACTGGTCGTTCACCGAAGAGGATCTCGACCGGGTCTTTAACGACCGCACCAAGTTGATCGTCATCAATACGCCCATGAACCCGGCCGGCAAGGTGTTCGGCCGCGATGAACTCGAACGCCTCGCGCGCCGGCTGGAAAAGCACGACGCCTACGCGGTCTGCGACGAGGTTTATGAGCATCTGACGTTTGACGATATGCCTCACACGTCTCTGGCGACCCTGCCGGGCATGCGTGAGCGCTGCCTCAGGATCGGTTCGGCGGGCAAGACGTTTTCGCTCACCGGATGGAAGGTCGGCTATATCTCCGGGCCCGGGAGACTGATCAGAACCGTCTCGAAAGCCCATCAGTTCGTCACCTTCACGACCGTGCCGGCGCTGCAATATGCTGTCGCGCTCGGACTCAATCAAAGTGACGACTATTATCGGGAACTGGCCGCCGACCTGCAGCGCAAACGGGATCTCCTGCGGGCCACGCTTGAGGGCATAGGACTGCCGGTTCTGCCGTGCCAGGGCACGTACTTTCTGACGGCCGATATCAGCAAGTTCGGTTTCAACGGCAGCGATTATGATTTCTGCAAATACATCACCGAGAACGCAAAGGTGGCGGCCGTTCCCCTGAGTGTGTTTTATCATCCCGACTCCGAAGACAAGCCGCACAACCTGATCAGGTTCTGCTTCTGCAAGAAGGACGAGGTCATGACGGAAGCGGCCGAACGCCTGGAGCGCTTTTTCAACTGACGGCGACTGCATAGCGCTCCTGAAGGACGTGTCGATGGCTGAAGTGACGAAAATCGACAGGGCTGTTGCGGCCCCGCTGCTGACGACCGCTCAAATGTACCGCGCCGACGCACTGGCCATCGAAGGCGGGATCAGCGGTCTTGAATTGATGGAGAACGCCGGCCGCGGCTGCGCCGACGCCATCATTGCGCGTTATGCCCCCGGAAGGATCGCGATCCTCTGCGGCGCCGGCAACAACGGCGGCGATGGTTTCGTGATTGCGCGGCTGCTCAAGGATGCGGGGTGGCAGATCAGGCTTGCGCTGCTCGGTGATGCCGCGACGCTGAAAGGCGATGCGGCGGAGATGTTCCGGCGCTGGGGCGGAACGCCGGCAGCGTTCGAACCGACTATCCTCGCCGACTGTGACGTGATTGTCGACGCCATTTTCGGCGCCGGTCTGAGCCGGTCTGTCGATGGCGCCGCCGCGGATATGATCGATGCGGTCAACGCAAGCGATGCGGCAGCCGTCGCGATCGATGTCCCGAGCGGGATCGACGGCACAACGGGAAGGGTCTGCGGGACAGCCGTGAACGCCGACCTGACGGTCACCTTCTTCCGCAAGAAGACAGGACATGTACTGACACCCGGCCGCTGGCACTGCGGCGAAGTCGAGGTCATTGACATCGGCATCCCCGCGGGCGTGCTCGAAGAGATCAATCCCGGTGCGGGCGAGAATGCTCCAGGGCAATGGCTGGACTCTCTGCCGGTGCCGCAAGGCGATGGGCACAAGTATTCCCGTGGCCATGCGGTCGTTGTCTCGGGGCCTGCGGCCTCGACTGGCGCCGCGCGTCTCGGCGCTCGGGCGAGCCTTCGGGTCGGCGCGGGGCTTGTCTCGGTGGCATCTCCTCAGGATGCGGTCGTGGTCAACGCGGCCCAGCTCACCGCGATCATGGTCAAGCCTTTCGATAAGCCTGCGGATTTCGCACGGCTGCTCGACGACGGCCGGATCAACGCCGTCCTTGTCGGACCGGGCGGCGGCGTTGGCGGACACATGCGTGCGCTCACGCGCGTCGCGCTCGCCTCAGGCGCGGCCGTCGTGCTCGACGCGGACGCGCTGACGTCTTTCGAAGGACTGGCGGACGAACTGCGCGATGCGATTGCAGAGTTTCCGGACCGGCCGGTCGTGGTGACGCCGCATCTTGGCGAATTCCGCAGGCTGTTGGGATCGGGAATCGACGAGGCAGCCGCGAAACACGAACAGGCGGTCGCCGCGGCGACTTTTCTTAAAGCCGTTGTGGTCCTCAAAGGCGCGGACACGGTCGTGGCGGAACCCTCGGGCCGGGCGCTGATAAACACGAACGCGCCCTCGACCCTGGCCACCGCCGGTTCGGGCGATGTGCTTGCGGGCCTGATCACCGGTCTTCTTGCGCAACACATGCAGCCGTTCGAAGCGGCCGCTGCCGCGGTCTGGATGCACGGCGAGGCGGCCAATCGTTTCGGACCGGGCCTCATCGCCGAGGACCTGCCCGAGCTGATACCGCATGTTCTGGACGATCTCGCCGACGAACGGGCGCGAATATGACGGAACTTGCTCCAGTTGACATCCGGCCGGCCCGGGAGGCTGACCTCCCGGCGCTCGTGGATATCTACAACCACTACGTGCTCAACACGCACATCACATTCGAGATCGAGCCGCACACGGTGGAAAGCCGGAGGGACTGGTTCGAAGGATTCGCGCAGACAGGGCGCTACCGCCTGCTGGTCGCCGCCGATGGGCCCCGGATCGTCGGCTATTGCCACAGTACGCGCTTTCGGCCCAAGGCCGCGTACGAGACGTCCGTCGAGGCGACGGTCTACCTCAAGCCGGGTTCGGAGGGCAGGGGGGTCGGGCGGCAGCTCTACCGTCACCTGTTTGACGCCTTGCGCACTGAAGACGTGCACCGTGTCTATGGCGGCATCGCACAGCCCAACGATGCGTCCAATGCCCTGCACCTGAAGCTCGGTTTCCGCGAGGCCGGACATTTCCGCGAAGTGGGGCGCAAATTTGGGCGCTACTACGATGTCACCTGGTTCGAACTCGAACTTTAGGAATTCATCGGCCGGGCAATTGAACATGAGTTGACGGGTTGCATGTTCGAGGCCGGCATGGACAGGGCAAATTATTTCGCATTTGCGTCTGGCAGTTCTGAAAATGCCTGTGCTATAGAGGCCGCGATTGCGCGCGGCCAGTCCGCCGGCAAGCGGGCGTGGTGGAATTGGTAGACACGCAAGATTTAGGATCTTGTGGCGCAAGCCGTGGGGGTTCAAGTCCCTCCGCCCGCACCAGACCCGCATATCGAGACGTCGCAGATCATGGGCCGGTTGAGGGATGACCCGTCTGCGTGAACAGGAATCAGAGATCAGGCGCAGAAGCCTGCGTGACGAACGGAAAGCTCAAGTCAATGGAAGTCATCGAATCCGTCAATGAAGGTTTGAAGAGAGAACTCAAGGTTGTCGTCCCGGCGGCCGAGCTGGAAACGCGCCTCTCGGGGCGCCTCGACGAATTGAAGGGACAGGTCAGGCTTGACGGCTTCCGTCCTGGCAAGGTTCCGGTCAACCACCTGCGTCAGCGTTTCGGCCGCAGCGTCATGGCCGAAGTCGTCCAGGACGCGGTCACCGAATCGAGCCAGAAGGCTCTGGACGATCGCTCTGAAAAGCCGGCTTTCCAGCCCGAGATCAAGTTCAGCGAAGACAGCGAGGAGATCGAGAAGGTCATGGCCGGTGACGCGGACCTCGCTTTCACCATGGAGTTCGAGGTCATCCCGCCGATCGAAGTCACCGACCTCTCCAAGATCAAGCTGGAGCGCCTGAAGGCGGAACCGACGGACGAGGAAATCGAGGAAGCGCTCGGGCGGATCGCGTCAAGCCAGCGCGATTTCAAGGAAAAGGACGGCAAGTCCGAGGAAGGCGACCGGGTGACGATCGACTTCGTGGGCAAGGTCGACGGCGAAGCCTTCGACGGCGGCAGTGCGGAGAACGCGCCCCTCGAACTTGGCAGCAACAGCTTTATCCCCGGCTTCGAGGATCAGCTCGTCGGCAAGTCGGCGGGCGACGAGGTTGAAGTCAAGGTGACGTTCCCCGACGACTACGGCGCAGAACATCTCGCCGGCAAGGACGCGGTGTTCGACGTCACGGTGAAGGAAGTGGCCGGACCGGTCGACGTCGCGGTCGACGATGACTTCGCCAGCCGTCTCGGCATGGAGAATCTCGACAAGCTCCGCGAGGCCGTGAGCGAGCAGATCGTCGGCGAGTACGAGCAGATGTCCAAGGCCAAGCTGAAGCGCATGCTGCTCGACGAACTTGACGACAAGCACAAGTTCGCGCTGCCGGAGAAGCTCGTCGACCAGGAGTTCGAACAGATCTGGCTTCAGGTCACGCGCGAAATGGAGAATACGAAGAAGACCTTCGAGGACGAGGGCACGACCGAGGATGACGCGCGCGCGGAGTACCGCGAGATTGCCGAGCGGCGCGTGCGTCTCGGCCTGCTTCTCGGAGCGATCGGCGAAACCGGCGAGATCACCGTCTCCGAAGACGAGATCAACCGGGCCCTGATGGAACAGGTCCGCCAGTTCCCGGGGCAGGAGAAGGAAGTCTACGACTACTACCAGAAGAACCCGCAGGCGGTGGCCGAGCTTCGTGCGCCGGTGTTCGAGCAGAAGGTGGTTGATTTCATCACCGAACTCGCCGAAGTGTCGGATCGCGTCGTGGATCGCGACGAGCTTTACCGTGACCCCGACGAGGACGAGACCGAGGAGAAGGCCGCGAAGTCGGACGACAAGAAGTCCAAGGCCAAGAAGAAGCCGGCTGCGAAGAAGGATGACCCAGAGGCGTCCGAGGAATAATTGATCGACAATCTGGTCCGGTGCGGCATGAAAGCCATTTGTTTACCGGAACACGAATCGCATTAGTGTACGCGCGTTTTTTTGGCATCGGGTCGCCCGGGCGATGGGCCGGCGGAATCCGTTGCCGGCAAGGCGTGATGCCGAAATGCGAAGATGCGAACAGGAAAGACAAGAATGATGCGTGACCCGGTCGACACTTATATGAACACGCTCGTCCCGATGGTCGTCGAGCAGACCAATCGTGGCGAGCGCGCCTACGACATCTATTCCCGCCTGCTCAAAGAGCACATTATCTTTGTGATCGGACCGGTCGAAGACCACATGGCGTCGCTGGTGACGGCGCAGCTTCTGTTTCTGGAAGCGGAGAATCCCAAGAAGGAAATCTCCATGTACATCAACTCGCCGGGCGGCATCGTGACGTCCGGCATGGCGATCTACGACACGATGCAGTTCATCCGTCCGCCGGTGACAACCCTGTGTATCGGTCAGGCCGCTTCCATGGGGTCGCTGCTTCTTGCGGCCGGCGCAACCGACATGCGCTTCGCCCTGCCCAATGCGCGCATCATGGTGCACCAGCCGTCCGGCGGCTTTCAAGGCCAGGCGTCCGATATCGAGCGCCATGCGCAGGAGATCCTTTCGTTGCGCGAGCGCCTGAACAAGATCTATGCGAAACACACCGGCCAGCCGGTCAAGAAGATCGAGGACGCGCTTGAGCGCGACAATTTCATGACCGCAGATGCCGCCAAGGACTTCGGCATCGTGGATCATGTCATCTCGGAACGGACGGACTCGGCTGACGACGAAGCCTGATCGGTCTCCCGCTGATGTGAACAGAGTGATATTGCCTTCCGGCCTTCCGGAGCACTATATGAGGAATTGTAGCCGCTTGCTGCCGACCGGATCGGCGTTAAATGCGGCGTGAGTCCAGTGTTGCATTTCAGCACTTCGCGAAACCGCGGTTTACTGTGCTGTTAATGAAATCTTGATCAGTCCGGCGCTACCATGCTCAGATGCTGAGTCGGTGCTGATCGTCAGGTCCGAACGTGCTTTTGCCGGATTTCAGAGGCAATCATTTATAGGCAGGTTCCGGGCAGTTAAAACGTAAGCCGACTGAGTACGGAACTCGGGGATAGGCCAGGGAGTATTTATGAGCAAAGTGGGCGGAAGCGAATCCAAGAACACCCTCTATTGTTCGTTCTGCGGCAAGAGCCAGCACGAAGTGCGCAAGCTCATCGCCGGGCCGACCGTGTTCATCTGTGATGAATGCGTCGAACTTTGCATGGACATCATTCGCGAGGAGAACAAGAGCTCTCTGGTGAAGTCCCGCGATGGCGTACCCACGCCGTCCGAGATCTGCGAAGTCCTCGACGATTACGTCATCGGCCAGGGCCATGCCAAGCGTGTGCTGTCTGTCGCCGTTCACAATCACTACAAGCGGCTGAACCACGCGACCAAGAACAACGACGTCGAGTTGGCGAAGTCGAACATCCTCCTGATCGGCCCGACCGGTTGCGGCAAGACGCTCCTGGCGCAGACACTGGCGCGCATTCTGGACGTTCCGTTCACCATGGCGGATGCCACGACGCTGACCGAAGCCGGTTATGTCGGCGAGGATGTCGAGAACATCATTCTGAAGCTGCTGCAGTCGGCCGACTACAATGTCGAGCGCGCGCAGCGCGGCATCGTCTACATTGACGAGGTCGACAAGATCAGCCGCAAGGCGGACAACCCCTCGATAACCCGGGATGTTTCGGGCGAGGGCGTCCAGCAGGCGCTGCTCAAGATCATGGAAGGCACTGTTGCCAGCGTTCCCCCGCAGGGCGGCCGCAAGCATCCGCAACAGGAGTTCCTCCAGGTCGACACGACGAACATACTGTTCATCTGCGGCGGCGCATTCGCCGGCTTGGAAAAAATCATCGCCCAGCGCGGCAAGACCACGTCGATCGGCTTCGGCGCCCATGTCGAGGCCGAAGACGAGCGTCAGACCGGCGAATTGCTCAAGATGGTTGAGCCGGAGGATCTGCTCAAGTTCGGATTGATCCCGGAATTCGTCGGCCGTGTTCCAGTGCTTGCAACGCTCGAGGACCTGGACGAAGACGCACTGATCCAGATCCTGACCTCTCCGAAGAATGCTCTGGTCAAGCAGTACCAGCGGCTGTTCGAGATGGAAGACGTCCGGTTGACGTTTGCCGACGACGCTCTTGCTTCGATTTCCAAGAAGGCGATCGAGCGCAAGACCGGGGCACGCGGACTGCGTTCGATCATGGAGTCGATCCTTCTGAACACCATGTACGAACTGCCTGCGCTTGAGGGTGTTGAAGAGGTCGTGATCTCTCACGATGTCGTCGATGGCGATGCCAGTCCGCTGCATATTTACGCGGACCGGGCCGAGGACGTCGAATCCAGCGCCTGACCGGTACAACAATCTCTTAAACACGTCGTCGAAAGGTGTGTTACAGCACTTGACGAGCGCTGCTATGGTGGCCACCTATTTGTAGCTGCGTCGTGGTGGTGATTCCCTGTGTATTCGCGTATTTGACCACTCCTCCGGTCATAAGCGTGCTTGCCATTGATACCGGGATCCGACTATGCCAGACGAAGTCCGTGCGCCACTCCTCCTCCCGGGCACGGTTGTGACCAATCGAATGAAAGGTTCGACCCAAGATGACCGATAAAAGCGAAACAGCACCTGAAATCGGCAGCGGTGGTCCCGCGGATGTCTATCCGGTTCTGCCATTGCGCGACATCGTGGTGTTTCCGCACATGATCGTTCCCCTGTTTGTCGGCAGGGAAAAGTCGATCAACGCACTTGAACAGGTGATGCGCGACGACAAGCAGATCCTGCTTGTCACCCAGAAAGACGCCGCTGACGACGATCCGGCGCCGGAAAGCATCTACACCATGGGCACCGTGGCATCCGTGCTGCAGCTCTTGAAGCTGCCCGACGGTACCGTGAAGGTTCTGGTCGAAGGATCCGAACGCGCGAAACTTCTGAAGTACACGGAGAACGCCGACTTCTACGAAGCCGAAGCCGAGGTGCTTCAGGACGTGCCGGGCAGCGACGACGAGATGGAAGCGCTGGCCCGCTCCGCCATCGCGCAGTTTGAAAGCTACGTGAAGCTGAACAAGAAGGTTCCGCCGGAGGTTCTGGGATCGGTCACGCAGATCGACGATTATTCCAAGCTTGGCGATACCATTGCGTCGCATCTGGCGATCAAGATTTCCGAGAAACAGGAACTCCTCGAGGTGGTCGCCATTCCCGAGCGTCTCGAGAAGGTCTACGCGCTGATGGAAAGCGAGATCAGCGTACTGCAGGTCGAGAAGAAGATCCGCAGCCGGGTCAAGCGGCAGATGGAGAAGACCCAGCGCGAGTACTATCTGAACGAGCAGATGAAAGCCATTCAGAAGGAACTCGGCGACGGCGAGGACGGCAAGGATGAACTGGCCGAACTCGAAGAGAAGATCGAGCAGACCAAGCTGTCGAAGGAAGCCCGCGAAAAAGCCCAGAACGAGCTGAAGAAGCTGCGCCAGATGAGTCCGATGTCTGCGGAAGCGACCGTTGTTCGGAACTATCTCGACTGGCTCCTGAACATTCCGTGGAATATCCGTGGCCGCGTCAAGAAGGACCTGATGAAGGCCGAAGAGATACTCGACTCGGATCACTACGGTCTTGAGAAGGTGAAGGAACGCATTCTCGAATATCTCGCCGTCCAGCAGCGCACGAACAAGCTCAAGGGTCCGATCCTCTGTCTGGTCGGCCCGCCCGGGGTCGGCAAGACGTCACTCGGCAAGTCGATCGCGCGCGCCACGGGCCGTGAATTTGTCCGCATGTCGCTTGGCGGTGTCCGCGACGAGGCCGAGATCCGCGGTCACCGGCGGACCTATATCGGCTCGATGCCCGGCAAGGTCATTCAGTCGATGAAGAAGGTGAAGAAGTCGAACCCGCTGTTTCTGCTCGACGAGATCGACAAGATGGGCGCCGACTTCCGGGGCGATCCGTCCTCGGCGTTGCTGGAGGTCCTCGACCCGGAGCAGAACAACACCTTCAACGACCATTATCTGGAAGTCGATTACGATCTTTCCAACGTGATGTTCGTAACGACCGCCAATACCCTGAATATCCCCGGTCCCCTGATGGACCGCATGGAGGTCATCCGAATTGCCGGATACACCGAGGACGAGAAGGTCGAAATTGCACGTCGCCACCTGATTCCGAACCAGTTGAAGGCGCACGGCCTGAAGACCAAGGAATGGTCGATCGACGACGAGGCCCTGCGCGAGGTCATCAGGCGGTATACCCGTGAAGCCGGTGTCAGAAACCTGGAGCGCGAGATTGCCAACCTGGCCCGTAAGGCCATCAAGGCAATCCTCACCGATCCCAAGAAGAAGTCCGTCAAGGTCACCGTGAAGAACCTGGAAGACTTCGCCGGCGTGCCGAAGTTCCGGTTTGGTGAGGCCGAGCAGGAAGACCAGGTCGGTGTCGTGACCGGGTTGGCATGGACCGAGGTTGGAGGTGAGCTCCTGACCATCGAAGGCGTCATGCTGTCCGGTAAGGGCAAAATGACCGTGACCGGCAACCTGCGCGACGTCATGAAGGAATCGATTTCGGCAGCCAACTCTTATGTGAAGTCCCGGGCCACCGAATTTGGCGTTGAGCCACCGTTGTTCGACCGCAAGGACATTCACGTCCACGTGCCGGAGGGCGCGACACCTAAGGACGGCCCGTCGGCCGGTGTTGCCATGGCGACTGCAATCGTCTCGATCATGACCGGAATTCCCGTGCACAAGGATGTCGCCATGACGGGCGAGATCACCCTGCGCGGGCGCGTTCTGCCGATCGGCGGCCTGAAGGAGAAGCTCCTTGCAGCTCTGCGCGGCGGGATCAAGAAAGTCCTGATCCCGGAGGAGAATGCCAAGGACCTGGCGGAGATTCCGGACAACGTGAAGAGCGATCTGGAAATCGTGCCGGTCTCCTTCATCGACGAAGTTCTCAAGCACGCACTTGTCAGTCAGCCGGAACCCATCGAGTGGGACGAGAGCCAGGCCGAATCCCACAAGTCTTCGGTGGTCGGCGATGACGATGCGGCGTCCGGATTGACCGCGCATTAGAGCGTGGAATCGGCCCGCGGCGTGATTCGCGAAACGGGCTGAAAACGGCCAAAAATTGCCAGGCGGCCCCTCGTTGGGCCGCCTGTTTTGCACTTATAAGGGGAACAAATGGCTGAAATGGCTCCAATTCGGCCATTTTGACCACAAAAAGCTTGCTTTTCTGCGGAATTTCTATTGAGCATGGGTCTCGGCCACACGATTTCCGATTGATTCAGAGGCCACAGCAAGAGAGGAAAAGATCGTGAACAAAAATGATCTGGTTGCCAAAGTCGCGGAAGCGGCGAACATGTCGAAGACGGATGCGAGCGACGCCATCGAGGCTACGCTCGATACCATCACCAACGCTCTGAAGTCCGGTGATGAAGTTCGGCTGGTCGGATTCGGAACGTTCTCGGTGACCCAGCGTGCGGCGTCTGAAGGACGTAACCCGCGCACCGGCGAGAAGATCTTCATCCCGCCGTCGAAGAACCCGAAGTTCAAGGCCGGCAAGCCGTTGAAAGACGCTGTCAATATCTGACCGGTCATTCGGCCCGGACGGGATCAGGAGCGAGGGCTGAGAATTCCCGTTTCCCTGTCCGGACACTGCAACAAACCCGGCTGCCGCATTTGGCGACAGTCGGGTTTTTTGTTGCCCCCGGCGCGGTGAGGCCTTAAATCATCGTTGCGTTCGCCGGCGACGGCGAGAGGGCGGTTAGCTCAGTTGGAAGAGCATCTCGTTTACACCGAGAGGGTCGGCGGTTCGAGCCCGTCACCGCCCACCACCTACCTTCCCACCAAAATCTTTCCTGAGGACATCAGTCCAATGATGCCGGCCGACAGGACCGGCGCGTCGCTGCTCGGTCCGCCGGTATCGGATTGACCGAATCGGCGACACGTCGTTACCCTCTGGACGCTGACTCGCGGCGTGTTGCGATTCGTTGAGAATTGCACTGCGGGACGAGCCACGGCAAAAGGTTCCAATGGGGTGCACCTTTGGGCCAGCGGTCAGAAAAGTGAAACCACTGAGGCACCGCTATGATCTGCATCACCCCAACTCCCAAAATCCGATTCTGATCCGACGCTGAATTTCTGTCGCTGCGATCTTCGCGGCGTCTGGCTTTCGGTGTTCTTCATTCGCGCCGATTGAACCCGCCAGACCGCGGTGTCGCTGCACCGGAGTGAATTGCGCCGGATGGTCCTGTGTGCTTGCGCGTCGCTGACTCCGGGAATCCCCTCAAGGACATCTTCAATGATAAACAAATTCACCCGATCCCAATTCATGACCGTAGGGGTTCTTGCGCTGGCCGCTGCCGCGATCGCGCAGGCGACGTTTACGGCCCAGAGCACGTCTGTCCCGCCCAACAGTCCGAAACTCATCGATATTCCGGTCGACCCGGAAGGGCGGCATACAGTCGTTTCACTGCATCTTGACAGCGAACGCTACTGGAATCTGGTTTCCCTGCGGAGCAGCAAATCCGGTGATCTTTACACCAACATCCGGATCGACTGCGACACCCGCCAGTACCAGCTCCTCCATGAAGCCGAAACGCTGGAGGCCCTGCATGACCAGCGCCGCCTGAGCAGAGCGTGGCGCCAGCCGGATGACCGGTCGATCGTCTTCTACAAGGCCAGATACGTATGCTCAAAGCCGCAGGGGTGAACCATGAACCAGCATTCCTTAGTCCATAAGTACCGCCGTTTTATCCGCGACCGGCGCGGCGTCACCGCGGCGATGTTCGCGTTCGGGCTCATCGTTATCCTGGGAGCGGTGGGTGTCGCCATCGATATAGCGCGATTCAACAACGTCGCGAACCGGATGCAGCATGCCCTGGATGCGGCGGCACTTGCTGCGGCAACCCGGAAAGGAGATACAGCGGCCCAACGCATTACGCATGCCAAGGCCGTGTTCGCCGCGAATTTTCCGTCGGAGCCCGGCAGCACGGTCGCCGCCCCGACATTCACGGTAAGCGACGAGGGCGTCGTCACCGGCACGGTTACGGCAAGTGTTGAGAGAACTCTGACCAAACTGTTCGGCAATTCCCAACTGAACCTCAGCACATCGACTGAGGTATTCTCCGATGCCGTTCGGGGGGAAATCGTTCTCGTGCTCGATTATTCGGGATCGATGGATTGGGACATGGGCAATGAGAAGAAATACGAATATATGCGCTCGGCGGCGACAAAACTGATCAAGAAGATGACCAAACAGTATGCTATCAAGAGTGTGAAGTTCGGTCTGGTGCCGTTTTCGGCGCATGTCTATGGCACGTTTCCGAAGGCGCACATCGTCAACGAGACGGGCACCGGAGACTGGACGAATTGCACGGCCGACCGCAAATCGCCCTACAACACGAGCGACGACACCCCCCTCTCCGGTACGGATGCATCCAAATGGGGCATGACCTGTCCGGCATCTGATTCAGAGTGCAAGCCATATTCGGCGTGCAGCAAGTACACGACGAAGAATCTGGTCATTCGGCCCTTGAGCGACGATCACAAGGAAACAGTGAAGAAACTCAAGGCCATGCGACCGCTCGGCAGCACGCATATCTCATTGGGGCTGGCCATGGGCTGGCATCTGATCTCCCCGAATGAACCCTTTACCCAGGGGGTTGCATACGACACTGAGGATTACATCAAGGCGATCATACTCCTTACCGACGGCAAACAGACCAGCGCGGGCTGGGGATCCGGTGATTCGCAATCGGTCTCAAATGCCGAAGCCAATCTCGCGACGCTGTGCACGAACATCAAGGCCGAGGGCGTACTGCTGATTACGGTGGCCTACGATTTGAACGATGGGGATACCCTGAACCGGCTCAAGGCCTGCGCAACATCCGACGATCTGGCCTTCCAGGACATCAAGTCCGGCAAGAAGCTTGAGACTGTGTTTACCGAAATCGGTGCAACGATCGAAGGAATGATGCGGATCTCGAAATAGCGCGAACAGCGTGCTTCGTAGCGGGCCCTGCCATGATCGCAACAAGAAGAAGCATCCACCCGGCGGAGTTGCTCCGACGCTCCGCAAACCGGGTGCATTGCCCGGGCAAAGCGGCAAGAGTGAATCTGGGTCAGATTGAATCGTTCTGCCGGATTGCATTTTTGTCAGGATCGAGGGTTTTGGCGAAGGCCATACCAGGGGTACGGTCGAGACAAAACCCGATGGTAATGGCAAGAAGGCAACCGGCCCGAGGGGTTGAATGAAATCGACCATCCACGGCGTCAGGTCTTTCGACCGTAGCCCCACTACGCTTCTCAAGACCTTCCTGGTGGACTGGTGCGATTTCATCCAACAGAACTGCTTCAATCTGATCCAGATTCACTCTAGAAAAGCCTCATGACCTTCGTACTCAGGAATAACGGCCAGTTCATCGCGCTCATACTGGCGGCCGCGTGTGCCGGTTTCATCGCATATACCGTACTCGGCTACGACAGCGAGGACTTCGTTTCGACGCGCACGCTTGTCCTTGCGTCCCTCTCGGCTGTGGTCGCAACCTGGCTGTTCTGGCAGATCCTGGTCGCCCGCGGGACGCGCATCCTTGCGCTGCGCGGCGGGTTGGCGGGTGCTCTGGCCGGCCTGTTCGCGCATCCGCTGTTCATCTTTGCGGGCACCATGGCCGAAGCAATCGACGCCTGTCCGGAAATCGCCTGCGTTTATTCGGAGGTGCTGACGTCCGAGACAATGAACATGATGATGTTCAACACCGCCTTCGTCACCACGTTCGGGCTACTCTTCGTTGGTCCGCTGACCATGCTGGTCGGTATTCTCGGTGGCGTGCTGGCCGTTGTAATTGCCGGGTTCGGCAAGCCGCGGACCCGGACGGAAACGCCCGGGGAGGAGGTGGCCGATCCGGTGCCTGCTCAACGCCTCGATACCGCGCTGAACAGGGGCGGCCCGTTTGACGACTGACGCCGCGTCAAAAAAGTGAATCCGGACCCCAACCGGCCGCTTGACTTAACCCCCGCCGTGACATACACCACGCGCACCTCAAGCGTCCTCCCGGACGCTGCATAGGGGGTGTAGCTCAGTTTGGTTAGAGCGCTGGCCTGTCACGCCAGAGGCCGCGGGTTCGAGTCCCGTCACTCCCGCCATTTTCCACTCAGAATGTGAATGCCTGTTCGTGGCGCCGGTGTCCGACAATCGGCACGGCTCTGGCATTTCGGTGCTTTGATCCGCGGCAAGAACGGCAAGCCGGGACACAATTGCCGTTACAATCCGGGCGCGTGTTGTGTAATCTGCCTCTTGCAAGAGTTAGGGGACGGGTGAAAAGACAACGGTGGATGCGGCCGAACAGCACCTGGAACCGCTGGAATAAGACCGAAAACTCAGGGAGTGCACGCATGTTCCTCAGACTGGTGAACACAGTCATCATTTCGCTGTTGCTGGCCGTGGCGGCCCATGCCGCGGATATCAAACCCGCCATCGTCTATGACCTTGGTGGCCGCTTCGACAAGTCCTTCAACGAGGGCGTGTACAACGGCGCGGAGAAATTCAAGAAAGACACCGGGATCGCCTACCGCGATTTCGAGATACAGAACGACAGTCAGCGCGAACAGGCGCTGCGGAACTTTGCCCGCAGGGGCTTCACGCCGATTGTGGCCGTCGGCTTTGCGCATGCCGCGGCCGTCGAGAAGGTGGCAACAGAGTTCCCGAAGACCCAGTTCGCGATCATCGACATGGTCGTCGACAAGCCGAACGTCAGCTCCATCGTCTTCAAGGAGCACGAGGGCAGTTATCTCGTCGGCGTGCTCGCGGCGATGGCCTCCAAATCCGGTAAGGTCGGCTTTGTCGGCGGCATGGACATTCCGCTTATCCGCAAGTTCGCCTGCGGCTATGTCGGCGGCGTCAAGTCGGTCAAGGGCGACGCGGAAGTGCTGCAGAACATGACAGGCACCACCGGTGCGGCCTGGACCGACCCGGTGAAGGGTGGCGAACTGGCCAAGAGCCAGTTCAACAGCGGTGCCGACGTTGTCTACCACGCGGCAGGCGGCACGGGCCTCGGAGTACTCCAGGCCGCGGCTGACGCCGGCAAACTCGGCATCGGCGTCGACTCCAACCAGAACCATCTGCATCCGGGCAAGGTGCTGACCTCGATGCTGAAACGTGTCGACATCGCGGCCTACAGCACTTTCGAAAGTGCGATGAAGGACGCCTTCAAGCCGGGCGTGCAGGTTCTGGGCCTGGCCCAGGGCGGTGTCGGCTGGGCGCTTGACGACAACAACAAGCCGCTGATCAACGACGCAATGATGGCTGCCGTCAAGAAGGCCTCCGACGACATCATTTCCGGCAAGATCAAGGTTCACGACTACATGTCGGACAAGAAATGCCCGTACTGAGTACGGTGACAGACTGACGATCGCGGGGGCGGACCTTTGGCGGACACACCTGCCAGTCCGGCCGCCCCGGCGGTTGCGCTCGACGGCATCGACAAGAAGTTCGGCGCCGTCCACGCCAACAAGGCCATTTCATTCAGCGTAGAGCGCGGCACCATCCACGGCATTGTCGGAGAAAACGGTGCCGGCAAGTCGACCCTGATGTCGATCCTCTACGGATTTTATCAGGCCGACGCGGGCACGATTTCGATCAACGGCGAGATCACCCAGATCCATTCTCCCGACGATGCCATCGCCGCTGGGATCGGCATGGTCCATCAGCACTTCATGCTCGTCGATACCTTCACGGTTCTCGAGAACGTGGTCCTGGGGGCCGAGGGCGGAGCGACGCTGAGCGCGGGCCTTGCCGCGGCACGCGAGGACCTGGAACGACTTGAACGCGACTACGGGCTTGAGGTGCCGATCGATGCCCTGGTCGAGGACCTGACGGTTGGGCTGCAGCAGCGCGTCGAAATCCTCAAGGCCCTGTTCAGGGGAGCCGACATTCTGATCCTGGACGAACCGACGGGCGTCCTGACGCCCGCCGAGGCAGATCACCTGTTCCGGATCCTCGAACAGCTACGCGAACAGGGCAAAACTGTCAT
Organism: Hyphomicrobiales bacterium; assembly: GCA_965275905.1. Taxonomy (GTDB): domain Bacteria; phylum Pseudomonadota; class Alphaproteobacteria; order Rhizobiales; family JAJFHC01; genus CBDAQD01. The sequence continues at coordinate 26,436 of CBDHYJ010000030.1, forward strand.
CCTCATAACTCACAAGCTGCGTGAAATCATGGCCGTTACGGACAATGTCTCCGTGATGCGGGCAGGCGAGATGGTGGCGACCGTTCGGACCGCCGACACCGATCCGAGCCAACTGGCTGAGTTGATGGTGGGCCGTCGGGTTCTGCTGCGGGTCGAGAAGGAGGAGCGCGAGGCCGGGTCCAGTGTCCTCGAGGTCAGCAACCTGAGCGTTGTCGACTCCACAGGCGTTACCCGCGTCGACGACGTTTCTTTCACCGTGCGCGCCGGCGAGATTGTCGGCATCGCCGGTGTTGCCGGTAACGGCCAGAGCGAACTGCTTTCGGCGATTACCGGCATTGCGCCACCGACGGCAGGCACGGTCAGCCTGGACGGCACGGTTCTCGACATGACCCGGACGGACGCGAGGGCATTGCGCCGCAAGGGCGTCGCTCACGTTCCGGAAGATCGCCAGCGCATGGGGCTCGTAACCGCATTCGAGGCCTGCGAAAGCGCGATCCTCGGGTATCAGGACGATGAGCGTTACCTCAAGGGGCCGTTGCTCGACCGCGCCGGCATTGTGACCGACACCGCGGGCAAGATGGACCGGTTCGATGTCCGGCCGCAGGACCCGGTTCTGCGCACCGCCCTGTTTTCGGGCGGCAACCAGCAGAAGATCGTTCTGGCCCGCGAAATCGAAAGGGACCCGGACCTGCTGATCGTCGGTCAGCCGACGCGCGGCGTGGATATCGGCGCTATCGAGTTCATTCACAAACGCATCATAGACCTGCGCGATGCCGGCAAGGCAATCCTGCTGGTGTCCGTCGAACTGGACGAGATCAGGTCGCTCGCCGACAGAATTCTCGTGATGTTCGCCGGCCGCATTGTCGGCGAGTGCACACCGGAGGCGAGTGAGACGCGGCTCGGCTGCCTGATGGCCGGCATCACCGATGGCGAGCCCGAGGCGCCATGAGCACGCCCTATGCAGAAATGCCCAGATGGGCAACAACCATCGCATTGCCCGTTCTCAATCTGGCAGCCGCATTTCTTGTCTCCGGCCTTGTGTTGCTCGTAATCGGCGAGGACCCCGTCGACGCCGTGCGAATCCTGTTCTGGGGCGCCTTCGGCTATGGAGAAGGCGTCGGCTATACGCTGTTCTACACCACCAATTTTATATTCACCGGTCTGGCTTTTGCCGTCGCGTTCCATGCCGGTCTGTTCAATATCGGCGCGGAAGGGCAGGGTTATCTTGGCGGTCTCGGGGTAGCGCTGGTCTGCCTGCATCTCGACTTTCTTCCGATGGTCATGCTGATCCCGCTGGCCATCGCCGCCGCCGCGCTGTTCGGCGCGGCCTGGGCCTTCATTCCGGGCTGGCTCCAGGCGACACGCGGCAGCCACGTCGTCATCACGACCATCATGTTCAACTTCCTGGCCGCGTCCCTGATGGTCTACCTGCTGGTCAACCAGCTTTCGCCGCCGGACTCGATGCAGCCGGAGACTCGCACCTTCGCGGACAACGCGCATCTGCCGTTTCTCCATGAGGTCTTTGGAGCTTTCGGTATCGAGATCGCGACGTCTCCGGCGAACCTGTCCTTTGTCTGGGCGCTGATCTGCTGCCTTCTCGTCTGGGTTCTCGTCTGGCACACCAGGCTTGGCTATGAACTGCGCACGGTCGGCACGAATTCTGTCGCGGCGGTTTACGGCGGTATCTCGCCCCAGCGCATCACGGTGCTTGCCATGATGCTGTCCGGGGCGCTCGCCGGGTTCATGGCGCTCAACGAGATCATGGGCTCCCAGCACCGGCTGATCCTCGAATTCACCGCCGGCTACGGCTTTGTCGGCATTGCCGTGGCGCTGATGGGCCGGTCCCACCCCGTGGGCATCATCTTTGCGGCACTGCTGTTCGGCGCGCTCTACCAGGGTGGCGCGGAACTCGCCTTCGAGAAGCCGAACATCACCCGCGACATGGTCGTGGTTATCCAGGGTCTCGTCATCTTCTTCGCCGGCGCGCTCGAGCACTTGTTCAGACCCCAGCTCGCACGCCTCTTCGCAAAACGGGGCGGACGAGCCGCGGCGGTGGGGGAGGCGTAGAGCGAGATGTGATTAGATTGACGCATTTGATGGTGGAAAATCGGTTCACTCGGCAAGGCGCGTCGCGCAGCGCGATGTGGGACATCGGGCAAGCGGCGCAACACAGCCGATGGACCGAATTTCCCCACCCTCATAAGGGAGAGTATATTGAGCCACGAAGGTAAATGGGCCGGGCGATTTTGCCCTCTAACTGCGTTGGCTTACGCTTGTGGTGGGGTGGCACCACGGCGCGCAACCCGCCTTGTCAGAGACCAAAATCGCCTCGGTCAAACGCTTCAATCTAATCACAACTCGCTCTAGCCCATGGAACTGCTCACGACGCTCGCCCTGATCATTGACTCCGCCGTGCGTCTCTCGGTGCCGCTCCTGTTTGCTTGCCTCGCCGGTCTGTTTTCCGAGCGGTCTGGCGTCTTTGACATCGGCCTGGAAGGCAAGATGCTGGGCGCGGCTTTCGCCGCCGGTGCGGTCGCCGCCGTCACCGGCTCTGCCTGGATCGGTCTCCTCGCAGCAATCATCGCATCCATATGCCTGGCATTGCTGCACGCTTTCGCCTGCATCACCCATCGCGGCAACCAGATCGTCTCCGGCGTCGCCATCAACATTGTCGCGGTGGGCCTGACGGCCCTCCTGGGCGCCACGTGGTTCAGGCAGGGCGGCCAGACGCCGCAGCTCACGAATGACGGGCGCTTCCTGGAGATCGTCTGGCCGGGCGCGGAAGCTCTGTCCGGTGTGCCGGTCGTCGGCCAGATCTATTCGGAGATACTCTCCGGCCACAACATTCTCGTCTACCTGGCCTATCTGGCCGTACCGCTGACATGGTGGATCGTGTTCCGGACCCGCTTCGGATTGCGGTTGCGCGCCGTTGGTGAAAACCCTGCAGCGGTTGATACGGCCGGCATCTCCGTCGTCTGGCTGCGCTACCGCGCGGTCATCTGCTGCGGCATCCTGTGCGGGTTCGCTGGTGCCTATCTCTCCATCGCCCAGAGCGCGGGCTTCATCCGCGACATGACGGCCGGAAAGGGCTTTATCGCTCTGGCGGCCCTGATTTTTGCCAAGTGGCGGCCGGTCCAGGCGCTCTATGCCTGTCTGCTGTTCGGATTCCTTGACGCCGTGGCCATCAGGCTACAGGGCACGCCAATTCCCGGGATCGGCACAATTCCGGTTCAGTTCGTTCAGGCAGTGCCGTATGTTCTTACTGTCGCCTTGCTCGCAGGATTCGTCGGCAGGGCCGTGCCCCCGAAGGCCGGCGGCATACCCTACGTCAAGGAACGCTGACGATGGCAGATGATCTGTTCGCCGCGGCGCGTGCCGCCATGAAGCGTGCGCATGCGCCATATTCGCAGTTTCCGGTCGGTGCGGCCATCCGGACGCCCGGCGGCACGATCTATGCCGGCTGCAATATCGAGAATGCGAGTTATCCCGAAGGAACCTGTGCGGAAACGACGGCGATCGGGCATATGATCATGGGCGGCGAAAACGAGATTGCCGAGGTTGCGGTCGTGGCGGAAAAGAAAGATCTGGTCACGCCGTGCGGCGGCTGCCGCCAGCGTCTGGCCGAATTCGGCTCGCCCGAGACCCTGGTCCACCTGTGCGACGGTGATGGGGTCCGGGAGACGGTCTCTCTCGGCGACCTGTTGCCCAGGGCCTTTGGTCCGGAAGCCCTTTAAGGGGACGATCGCGTGGATAAAGCGGAAGACATCATCAGAAAACGGCTCGACGGGCGGCAGCCAGACACGGCCGTGATCCTGGGATCGAGCCTCGGCGAAGTTGCCAGTGCCGTCGAAGATGCCGTCGAGATTCCCTATGGGGAATTGCCGGGGTTTCCGGTGCCCAAGGTCTCGGGGCATTCGGGCAAGCTGGTCGCAGGCAGGCTCGGCGGACGCGAAACGGTCGTCCTGCAGGGCCGGGTCCACTACTACGAAACCGGCGATGTGAACGCGATGCGGCCGGTCATCACGGCGCTGAACGCTGTCGGCGTCCGCAATCTCGTGCTGACGAATGCGGCCGGGTCGCTCGATCCCGACATCCCCGCGGGTCGGCTCATGCTGATCACGGATCACATCAACCTGATGGGGTTGAACCCGCTGGTCGGCGTTGCCGGTGACGACGGGTTCGTCGAGATGACCCACGCCTATGATGCGAAACTGGCCGACGCCATGCGGACCGCGGCCGGGGACCAGAGCATCGAGTTGTCCGAGGGTGTCTACATGTGGTTTTCCGGGCCCAGCTTCGAGACGCCCGCTGAAATTCGGGCCGCCCGCTCGCTCGGCGCCGACGCCGTGGGCATGTCGACCGTGCCCGAGGTCATCCTGGCGCGCTGGCAGAATATGCGCGTGGCGGCTGTGTCCGCGATAACCAATCTGGCCGCCGGGATCGGCGGCGCTTCGCCCAGTCACGAAGAGACCAAGGCAGTGGGCACACGCTTTACCGTACCGCTGACCCGTCTGTTGCAGCGGTTTTTGGAGATCGCATGAGTACCGACACCCTGAAATCCACGGCCGAAAGAGCGCTCGGACTGCTGGACCTGACCGATTTGACCGACGAGTGCACCGAAGACGCGGTAAAGGCGCTCTGCGCGCGCGCCAGCACGGATCACGGCACCGTCGCGGCGGTCTGCATCTGGCCGAAGTTTGTCTCCGTTGCACGGGATTCGCTCAAGGACACCGGCGTGCGGGTGGCGACGGTCGCGAATTTTCCGAGTGGCGCCGGCGATGCCGATGCGGCGGCCTCGCAGGTCGAGAAGGCGTTCGCGGACGGCGTCGACGAAGTCGATGTTGTGATTCCCTGGCGTTCGCTCCTGGCGGCGGATCGCGAGCCGGCGGCAAAACTGGTTGCGGCCTGCAAGGAGAAGACCCCGGACGGCCGTGTGCTCAAGGTGATACTTGAAACCGGCGAGCTGTTTTCGGAGCCGATGATCCGCAATGCCGCACGTATCGCGGTCGAGGAGGGGGCCGACTTTCTGAAGACGTCGACCGGCAAGGCCGCTATCAACGCGACACCGGAAGCCGCGGAAATCCTGCTCGGCGAGATCCGCGATGCTGGCAGGCCGATCGGATTCAAGGCGGCGGGCGGGATACGCTCCGTGCACGATGCCGCGACATACCTCGCGATCGCGGATCGTCTTATGGGACCGGACTGGGCGACGCCGGAAACCTTCAGATTTGGCGCCAGCAGCCTGCTGGACAGCCTGATTGCGGTGATCGAGGGCAGGTCGGAAGAAACGCCGGAAGGTTACTGAACGCATGCTGCCGCAGGAAGTCATTCGCAAGAAACGCGACGGCATGGCGCTTGAGAGCGGGGAAATTGCCGAATTCATTCGCGGCATTTCCGACGGCTCGATTTCCGAAGGTCAGGCCGCGGCCCTCGCCATGGCCGTATTCTTCAACGGCATGTCGTCCACCGAAGCGGTGGCCCTCACGAAAGCCATGCGGGACTCCGGCAATGTGCTCGACTGGTCAGGGCTCGGGCTGGACGGTCCCATAGTCGACAAGCATTCCACCGGCGGTGTCGGTGATAATGTTTCGCTCATGCTGGCGCCGATGCTCGCTGCAGCCGGCGCATATGTGCCGATGATTTCCGGCCGCGGCCTTGGCCACACCGGAGGTACGCTCGACAAGCTGGACTCCGTTCCGGGCTACAGATCGCAACCGGACATCGAGCTTTTTCGCTCGACCGTGCGGGAAGCGGGATGCGCGATCATCGGACAGACCGAAGACCTCGCCCCTGCCGACAAGCGTCTCTACGGCATCCGCGACGTCACCGCGACCGTTGAGTCGATCCCGCTCATAACCGCATCGATCCTGTCAAAGAAACTGGCCGCGGGTCTCGATGCCCTGGTTCTCGACGTGAAGACGGGCACCGGTGCTTTCATGGCGACAGCGGAGGATGCACGGACGCTCGCGCAGAGCCTGGTCGACGTTGCCAATGGTGCGGGGATGCACACATCAGCGCTACTGACGGACATGAATGAGCCGCTTGCTTCGTGTGCCGGCAACGCAATAGAGGTCGTCAATGCGGTCGATTACCTGACGGGCGAACACCGGGACCCGAGGCTGCATGCCGTCGTTCTCGCGCTCGGAGCCGAACTGATGAGCCTTTCGGGTCTGGAGCCGAATCTGGAAAGCGCAAAAGCAACGCTCCTGCGGATACTGGACAGTGGTGAGGCCGCTGAGCGGTTCGGGCGGATGATCGCGTTGCTCGGCGGTCCGGCGGATTTCATGGAGCGCCCGGCCGGCCATTTGCGCGAGGCACAACTGGTCCGCGCTGTGCCTCCGGCAGAACCGGGCATCGTCGAGGCCATCGATACGCGCTCTGTCGGGGTCGCCGTGATCGAACTCGGCGGCGGAAGGCGTGTCGCGGCAGATGCCATTGATCACGCCGTCGGGCTGAAAGACCTTGCGCCACTTGGAGAAGAGGTATCCGCCGAGCGGCCTCTCGCCGTCATACATGCAAACGACGAGGCCTCCTTCGAACGAGCGGCGCAAATGATCCGGGAAGCGTACCGGCTTGGTCATGCTCCCGCGCACGGCAGCCCGATCCTGGATCACATTACGGAGCGTCACTCTTGAGGCGCGGCTTTATCTTCGTCCTGGACTCTTTCGGCATCGGTTCGGCTCCGGATGCCGCCCAGTTCGGTGACGAGGGCGCGGACACGCTTGGACATATCGCCGAACGATGCGCGCGGGGGGACGGTTACCGCGAAGGCCTGCGGACCGGACCGCTCAGGCTGCCCAATATGGCTGCAATGGGACTTGGTCTCGCCGCCGAGGCGCACACGGGCAAGTATCCGCAAGGACTGGACCGTCCGGCCGCAGTCACCGCGCAGTGGGGCTATGCGGTCGAACAGTCGCGCGGCAAGGACACGCCGTCCGGGCATTGGGAGATTGCGGGCGTTCCGGTCATGTTCGACTGGGGCTACTTCCCCGAGACGGTGCCGACCTTCCCTGCGGAACTGACGGATGCGCTGATATCCCGGTGCGAGCTGCCGGGCTTACTGGGCAATGAACACGCATCGGGAACGGAAATCATCGCGCGTCTTGGGGAGGAGCATGTCAACAGCGGGAAGCCGATCGTTTACACATCTGCCGACTCGGTTATCCAGATCGCGGCACATGAGCATGCCTTCGGACTGCAGCGGCTCTATGACATCTGCATGGTTGCCCGCGAACTCGCCGATCCGCTCAACATTGGCCGGGTCATCGCCCGCCCGTTTATTGGCGAGGACGCTACGTCATTCGTCCGTACGTCGAACCGGCGTGACTATTCCGTGCCGCCCCATGAGGAAACCCTGTTTGACCGGCTGACCTCGGAAGGACGCCAGATCGTCAGTGTCGGCAAGATCGGCGATATCTTTGCGCACCGGGGCACCGGAGAGATCGTCAAGGCGGCGGGCAATGACGCGCTGTTCGACGCGACGCTCGACGTCATCGGACGGCTTGATGATGGTGGTTTCTCAATGACGAATTTCGTCGATTTCGACACCCTGTACGGACATCGGCGCGATGTGCCTGGATATGCGGCCGCGTTGGAGCATTTTGATGCGCGGCTCCCGGAGTTGTCCGCGCAACTCAAACCCGGTGATCTCGTGATCATCACCGCCGATCATGGATGTGATCCGACGTGGCCGGGGACCGATCACACGCGGGAGTGCGTGCCGGTGCTTGCCTTTGGTCCGGACATCGAACCCGGCTCGATCGGCCGCTGTGGCAGCTTCGCCGATATGGGACAGACCGTCGCGTCGCACCTTGAAATAGGAGCACTCGCTCACGGCCGGTCCTGGTTGTCCTGAAGCCGGAACGGGAAGAATCAGGACGCAGAGCCCCGGAGGATCGGTCCGCAGGCGGGATATGGACCCGCCGAGGTGTGACATTTTTGCACAGCACATTGATTATCAGGCGTGAATCGCGGTTCATTTGCGCGTGAATAGGCCATTTTCAAATCTCGAAAGAGCCGCCTGACGTATAATGTTGTAGATTGCGATGCGTGTTGCGGTGGACTATCACCGCAAAGGTGTGTGGTGGACAAGATGCTGCGCAAAGCAGTTCGGAGGGCAATCGTCCGGGCGAAATGAGTTTCTCCGCCCGACCCAGCGGTGGGCAAATGGAAGAATTGTTACGCGAGTATCTGCCGATCGTGATCTTTATCGCGATCGCCATGGCAATCGGGCTGGCCCTCATGCTGTCAGCGCTGATCATTGCGGTCCGAAATCCGGATCCCGAAAAGGTCTCGGCATACGAATGCGGTTTCAACGCCTTTGACGATGCCCGCATGAAGTTCGACGTGAAATTCTACCTCGTCGCCATTCTGTTCATCATTTTCGATCTGGAAGTGGCTTTCCTTTTCCCCTGGGCAATATCACTTAGAGAAGTAGGCCTTTTCGGCTTCTGGTCGATGATGATCTTTCTCGCGGTGCTGACCATAGGTTTCGCCTATGAGTGGAGAAAGGGTGCTCTGGAATGGGATTGATCGAGACGCCGGCGCAGCCGGGACTGATCCGTTCACCGGCAGGCGACGATTTCTACAACGGACTTTCCGACGAACTGGCAGACAAGGGGTTTCTTGTCACCGCGTCTGATGACCTGATCAACTGGGCGCGCACCGGTTCGCTCATGTGGATGACATTCGGCCTTGCCTGTTGTGCGGTGGAAATGATGCAAGCGTCGATGCCGCGTTATGACGTCGAGCGGTTCGGATTTGCGCCGCGCGCGTCGCCGCGGCAATCCGACGTGATGATTGTGGCCGGAACCCTGACCAACAAGATGGCGCCGGCGCTGCGCAAGGTTTACGACCAGATGCCCGAGCCGCGATACGTCATTTCAATGGGAAGCTGCGCCAATGGCGGCGGCTACTATCACTACTCCTATTCGGTGGTTCGTGGCTGCGACCGGATCGTACCGGTCGATATTTATGTACCAGGCTGCCCGCCTACCGCAGAGGCCCTGGTCTACGGCATTCTGCAGTTGCAGAAAAAGATCCGCAGAACGGGGACGATCGAGCGATAGACGCCTGAACCATGGAAGAAGCACTTCTTGACCTCAGCGAGCATATCGCGGATCAGATCGGCGATAGCATCGTGGAAAGCAAGATCGCCTGCGGGGAACTGACCATAACGGTGGTGGCCGCAAAGATCGCTTCGGCGCTGAAGTTCCTGCGCGACGATCCGTCATGCGATTTCACGATTCCGATCGATATCTGTGGCGTTGATTATCCGGATCGGGAAAACCGGTTCGATGTGGTCTATCACCTCCTGAGCCCGACTCAGAACCAGCGCATCCGGGTGAAGGTCCAGACGGACGAGGAGACGCCGGTACCGAGCGTCTGCGAGATTTTTCCTGCCGCGAACTGGTTCGAACGGGAAGCCTACGACATGTACGGCATTCTGTTTTCCGGCCATCCGGACCTGAGGCGCATGCTGACCGATTACGGCTTTAACGGTTTTCCCCTGCGCAAGGATTTTCCGCTGACCGGCTATGTCGAGGTGCGCTACGACGACGAGCAGAAGCGCGTGGTTTACGAGCCGGTCAAACTCGCACAGGAATTTCGGTCATTCGACTTCATGAGCCCCTGGGAAGGCGCCGAATATATGCTGCCGGGCGACGAAAAGGCCGATGCGGGAACGACGAGTTAGGACTGCGTAAGATGGCAGAAGCGGAGATCCGCAATTTCAACATCAACTTCGGGCCCCAGCATCCCGCGGCGCATGGCGTTTTGCGCCTGGTGCTCGAACTGGATGGCGAGGTCGTCGAGCGCGTCGATCCGCATATCGGCCTACTGCACCGCGGAACCGAGAAACTGATCGAGCACAAGACCTATCTTCAGGCGGTGCCTTACTTCGACCGGCTGGACTACGTCGCGCCGATGAATCAGGAACACGCGTTCGCACTGGCGGTCGAGAGGTTGCTCGGGATCACGGTTCCGAGACGCGGGCAACTCATCCGTGTGCTCTACAGCGAAATCGGGCGTCTGCTCAGCCACATTCTCAACGTCACCACGCAGGCGATGGACGTCGGCGCGCTGACGCCGCCGCTCTGGGGCTTCGAGGAACGTGAAAAGCTCATGGTTTTCTACGAGCGTGCATCAGGGAGCCGGATGCACGCGGCATATGTTCGGCCGGGCGGCGTCCATCAGGACCTGCCGCAGGCGCTGCTCGATGACATCGTCGAGTTTTGTGATCATTTCCCGAAGGTGCTCGACGATATCGAGGGCCTGCTGACCGGCAACCGCATCTTCAAGCAGCGCAATGTGGACATTGGCGTGGTGTCTCTCGAAGACGCCTTCGCCTGGGGCTTCTCCGGTGTCATGGTGCGGGGCTCCGGCGGTGCCTGGGATCTGCGCAAGGCTCAGCCTTACGAGTGCTATGAAGAGCTCGAATTCGACATTCCCGTTGGCAAGAACGGCGACTGCTATGACCGCTATCTGATCCGTATGGAGGAGATGCGTCAGTCCACGAGCCTGATGAAACAGTGCATCGAACTGATGGAACCCGGGCCGGTGTCGTCGACCGACGGAAAGATCGTGCCGCCCAAGCGGGGCGAGATGAAACGCTCCATGGAAGCGCTGATCCACCACTTCAAGCTGTACACCGAAGGCTACCATGTTCCCGAAGGCGAGGTTTACGCCGCCGTGGAAGCGCCGAAGGGCGAATTCGGAGTTTATCTGGTCGCCGACGGCACGAATAAACCCTATCGATGCAAGATAAGGGCGCCGGGCTACGCGCACCTCCAGGCCATGGACTTCCTGTGCCGCGGCCACATGCTTGCCGACGTGTCGGCCGTTCTGGGATCGCTCGATATCGTCTTCGGGGAGGTTGACCGATGAGTGTCAGGCGCCTCGCGACGGAACAGCCGGAGAGCTTCGAGTTCTCGGATGAAAACATGGTCTGGGCGGAAACGCAGATCGCGAAGTATCCGCCGGACCGCAAGGCAAGCGCCGTCATTCCGCTGCTATGGCAGGCCCAGAAACAGCACGATGGCTGGTTGCCGGAACCGGCGATACGGCGCGTCGCCGAAATTCTCGGCATGGCCTATATCCGCGTTCTCGAAGTTGCCACCTTCTACACAATGTTCAATCTCGAGCCGGTCGGCCGCCACTTCGTCCAGTTCTGCGGCACGACGCCGTGCTGGCTCCGCGGCGCGGACGATCTGAAGGAAGTCTGCAAACGCGTCATCGGCCCGGAAAAAACCGTTTCTGAAGACGGCGAATTCAGCTGGATGGAGGTCGAGTGCCTCGGCGCCTGCGCGAACGCGCCGATGGTGCAGATCAATGATGACTACTACGAGGACCTCGACGGTCCGAAGCTCGAAGAAATTCTGACAAAGTTGAAGAACGGTGAGGCTGTGACGCCGGGTTCGCAGACCGGACGGCAAACGTCGGCACCGGAGGGCGGACCGACGACCCTGACGACCGAAGGCCCGTATGAAGGCGTGGCGGTCGCCGCGACCGCACCGGCAGAGGAACCCGAGCCCGAAGTCGTCGAACCGGAACCCGAGCCCGAAGAGACTGAGGCGGCGGATGCGGACGGCAGCACTGAAGACCAGGCTTCTGCAACGGAAGCCGGGACGAACGAAGAACCGGCGATTGTGACGGAGGATCCTGACGGTGAACAACCACAGGGCCTGACCGGCGCGCGCGACGGCCGGCCCGACGATCTCAAACAGATCAGCGGCGTCGGTCCGAAGATCGAGGGCATCCTGCATTCTCTCGGTATCTATCATTTCGACCAGATCGCCGCCTGGTCTCCCGCGAATGTGGAGTGGGTGGACGATCACCTTCGGTTCAAGGGCCGGATCGGCAGGGAAAACTGGATCGAGCAGGCCAGAGGCCTTGCCGCCGGGGATCAATCGACCGGGGAGCATGACTGATGCTGGCTGACAAGGACCGGATCTTTACAAACCTCTACGGCATGTATGACTGGCGCCTGCCTGCCGCCCGCCGGCGCGGCGCCTGGGACGGGACCAGGGAACTGATCGATCGGGGCCGTGACTGGATTATCGAGGAAGTAAAGGAATCCGGACTGCGCGGGCGTGGCGGCGCAGGGTTTCCGACGGGCCTCAAATGGTCGTTCATGCCGAAAGACAGCGGCGGACGGCCTCATTACCTGGTCGTCAACGCGGACGAGTCCGAACCCGGCACCTGCAAGGACCGGGACATCATGCGCCATGATCCGCATCTGCTTATCGAAGGCTGCCTCGTCGCATCCTTCGCCATGCGCGCGAACACTTGCTACATCTATGTTCGCGGTGAGTTCATTTTCGAGCGCCAGCGACTGCAGGCAGCGATCGACGAGGCCTACGAGGCCGGTCTTGTCGGCAGGAACGCCTGCGGTTCGGGCTGGGACTTCGATATCTACCTGCACCATGGGGCAGGCGCCTATATCTGCGGCGAGGAAACCGCGCTGCTGGAAAGCCTTGAGGGCAAGAAAGGGCAGCCGCGCCTGAAACCGCCTTTCCCCGCCAACGTAGGCCTGTACGGCGCGCCCACCACCGTCAACAACGTCGAGAGCATCGCCGTCGCCCCGACAATTCTCCGGCGCGGCGCGACCTGGTTCAGCGGGCTTGGCCGGCCGAACAATACCGGCACGAAGGTCTTCTGCATCTCCGGGCACGTGAACAAGCCGTGCAATGTCGAGGAGGAGATGGGTATCCCGCTTCGGGACCTGATCGAAAAGCATGCCGGCGGCGTGCGTGGTGGCTGGGACAACCTGCTTGCCGTCGTTCCGGGCGGGTCTTCGGTGCCCTGCCTGCCGGCGGAGTTTGTTTTGTGGCGTTGTTTGGACAGATTTTGATATTCTCTCGCTATGCCTTCACTGCCGCGGATGCAGTTCAAGTTGACCTTAAATAACATGTTTTAAGAAGTTGCTGTATGCAGTTTCGTGTCTCTTTATGGTATTATCGCAATCGATAGATTAAAAATTTTGGAAACTGGCAAGGTCGAATGGTGGGATCCCGCTGGCTGTATGTATAGGATTTGCCTTCCTGTTAACAGGGACCAAGAAGACCATTTTGACGTGATAGGGCTAAAAAATCTGGCTAATACAAACAAACGCTTAAGTCAGTGTTTCGCCACTTGCATTTGCCCGTCATCTTGTAACAACCTTAATAAATATAGCGTAGACGCCCTTAATATATTCCATGCAAGATTTACTGACTCAGCATGACCAACAATTGTTTAATGTGTTTCGCTAGAAACGTTTTGATAATAAAATTACAGAGGCTTGTAGCGCCTACTTTATAGCCGCTGACGAGAGCGAATGTAATGACTATTTTATAAAATTCTTAAGCTTGTTTAATTTTACTGAATCGACTGGATGATGCGAAGGGATTAAAACGAGGTGATAGCTCACTATAAAGGGATATGTTATCGTAACACAGCGGAATTACTGCTGTACCGTGATCGGCCGTGTATGATTGCTCCCAGAACAAAATTTTCAATTAATGATTCCATGCTGATATTCGGAAATGAATCTTCTTAGAAGGAAAACTTTGTTTTCTTTTTATAATTAGAAACATGAAAGGATGTTGAAATTGACTTCATAATAACAACAGTATTGTCACTTCGTTCCATTTTTAAAATTAAATATCAAATCGGAGAGAGGAGTGAACGATAAATTGCTTTTATTTGCTGAACGCTCATCAAAATGGTAAGAATAAGGCCGGATAAAGACTGAGAAACTTTAAACACGAGGCTCCTGTAACCAACACCCCTCATGTAGCAGACGTCAGTCTATTTACTTAGAGCAAATCAAGTATAGTTAGCGGCGTGGGTGGAATTAAATATTAAAAGTTAGCCAGCCTGTTTGTTTTGTATAAAAAAAAGGATTGGTATTTTTCAAATAAGGAAAAAATTGGACTTTCCATCTGTAAAGTTTAATCGTCTTTGTAGTTACTCAATATAGCTGAATGGAAGTCATGTCGACAGGACTTCATTTGTATCGTTATCCA
>CBDHYJ010000031.1:0-62132 GCA_965275905.1 Hyphomicrobiales bacterium
ATACTTCTGGTACTGCTCCGGGTCGGTGACATCGACCCGGGCGATCCAGTATCCCTTGGGCATGAGTTCGCTCCCGTCCGGCTTCACTGGCCTTCAACGATGACGATCTGCGCGATGCCGGCATTCTCGCGGTGCGCGCGCGCCGCCTGATATTCCGGCGAGTTGTAGCAGGCCAGCGCCTCGTCGTAGCTCGGAAACTCGATCACCACGTTGCGCGGATGACCCTCGCCTTCGAGCTGCTCGCAACGCCCGCCACGCGCCAGGATATTGGCGTTGTATTTTTCGAACGCCGGGCGCGATCCCTCGACATAGTGCTTGTACTGGTCGGGGTCCGTGACCGTGACATGGGCGATCCAGTAACCTTTCATGAGCGTCTCCCGGGTCTGGTGTTCTGTTGTTTCAGGGTTATTCCGACAGTCTGCCGGCAGTCAAGACGAGGCTCTTGACCGCTGCATCCAGCATGTTGGCCGTGCCTTCGTCCTTGAGCGAGCCGTCTTCGGCGAACGCATCACCCGCGCCGGAAACGGCCACCTGCTGCGGCACCACGTGCACGCTGATGTTCGACAGCAGCATGCGCACGACAACGAGACCGCGCAGGCCGCCGAGACGCCCGGGCGATGCCGCGCCCAGGGCCGCGACCTTGCCGCGGAAAGCCATCAACGGACCGGTGTCCGTCGGTTCTGCCCGGCTCAGCCAGTCGACCGTGTTTTTCAGCAGCGGCGTGATCGAACTATTGTATTCCGGTGCTGCGATGAAAAACCCGTCGTGCTCGGCGAACAGTTTCTTCAGCGTCCGGGCGTGCTCCGGCAGGCCGTCTGCCGCCTCGAGGTCGCCGTCGTAGAGCGGCATGCGATAGTCGGCGAGATCGAGATGCGTAACCTCGGCACCGGCGTCGCGCGCCATGCTCGCGGCCGCCGCCGCCAGCTTCTTGTTGACTGAGTCTTTCCGCGCGCTGCCCGCGAAACAGATGATCCTGGGCGTTTTGCCGCTCATGCCGTTCTCTCCTGTTGACTGACGGATTCAGGAACGGCGAGGCGTAGCCTGTCAATCTCCAAGACCGTCCCAGAACTCCTTCACCCTGGCAAAAAAGTTCGCCGACTCCGGATTGTTCTTGGCCTCCGAAGCCTCTTCAAATTCACGAAGTAGCTGCTTCTGCTTCTTTGACAAGTTCACAGGCGTTTCCACCATGACCTGGATGTAGAGATCACCATGCTGCTTGGACCGCAGTACCGGCATGCCTTTGGACTTGAGCCGGAATTGCCGGCCGGACTGGGTACCCTCCGGCACCTTGACCCGCGCCCGTCCGCCATCGACGGTCGGAACCTCGATGTCGCCGCCGAGTGCCGCCGTCCCCATGGCAAGCGGCACTGTGCAGAACAGATCGGCACCGTCGCGCTGGAAAAACTCGTGCGGACCGATCGAAAGAAAAATGTAGAGATCGCCCGCCGGGCCGCCGCGCATGCCGGCCTCGCCCTCGCCGCTCAGACGGATCCGGGTTCCGTCCTCCACGCCCTGCGGAATGTTGACGGAGAGCGTGCGGTCTTTCGACACCCGGCCGTGACCGTGACAGTCCTGGCACGGGCTGGTTATGATCTGACCTCTGCCCTGGCAGGCTGGGCAGGTGCGTTCGATGGTGAAAAAGCCCTGGCTGGCGCGAACCTTGCCCATGCCGTTGCAGGTGGTGCACGTCTGCGGGGTGGTGCCGGGCTCGGCGCCCGAGCCTCCGCATGTCTCGCAGCTGATTGATGTCGGAACCCTGATCTGGGCGGTCTTGCCGTGATAGGCGTCGTCGAGCGAAATCTCCAGATTGTAGCGCAGGTCCGAACCGCGTTCGCGCCCGCTGCTCCGCCGGCCCATGAAGTCGCCGAACAGGTCGTCGAAGATATCCGACATCGAGCTGGAAAAGTCCGGCCCGAAACCGCCGGGCCCGCCTGGACCGCCGCCTTCGAACGCCGCATGCCCGAACTGATCGTAGGCCGCACGGGTCTGCGGATCCTTCAGGGCATCGTACGCTTCGTTGATTTCCTTGAACTTGCGCTCCGCCTCGTCGTCGCCCGGATTGCGGTCCGGGTGATACTGCATCGCGAGCTTGCGGAATGCGCTCTTGAGTTCCTTTTCGTCCGCGCTGCGCGAAACTCCGAGCGTTTCGTAAAAGTCACGCTTGGCCATGGAAAATCGCTCCGGATAAGCGTGACGGCCCCGGCATCCTGCGATACCGGGGCCTGACAGTGCGTTTCAGGTTGAATGTGCCCAAGGGCCTTCCCCTTCGATGTGCCACCCTGGGGAAGGCGTCAGGCGGATTTCTTGTCGTCGTCGACTTCCTCGAAATCCGCGTCGACGACATCGTCGTCGGACGAGGCACTTTCGGTGCTGCCATCCGCGTCACCCGGTCCGGCATCGCCGTCCGGAGACTGGTACATGGCCTCACCCAGTTTCATGGATGCCTGGGCCAGCGCCTCGGTCTTGGCCTGGATCTCGTCGAGATCGTCGCCTTCGAGTGCCGTCTTGAGCTCCGCAACCGCGGCCTCGATCGTGCTCTTGTCTGCGTCCGACACCTTGTCGCCGAGGTCGGCGATGGTCTTCTCGGTCGAGTGCACCAGAGCCTCGCCCTGGTTCTTGGCTTCGACGAGTTCGCGGCGTTTCTTGTCTTCCTCCGCGTGGGACTCGGCGTCCTTGACCATCTGGTCGATATCGCTGTCCGACAGACCGCCGGAGGCCTGGATGCGGATATTCTGCTCCTTGCCGGTCGCCTTGTCCGTGGCCGCGACATTGACGATGCCGTTGGCATCGATGTCGAAAGCGACCTCGATCTGCGGAACGCCGCGCGGCGCCGGCGGGATGCCGACCAGGTCGAACTGTCCGAGCAGCTTGTTGTCCGCCGCCATTTCGCGTTCGCCCTGGAACACGCGGATGGTCACGGCATTCTGGCTGTCTTCGGCGGTCGAGAACACTTGGCTCTTCTTGGTCGGGATCGTCGTGTTGCGGTCGATCAGTCGTGTGAACACGCCGCCGAGCGTTTCGATGCCGAGCGAGAGCGGCGTCACGTCGAGCAGCAGGACGTCCTTGACGTCACCCTGCAGAACACCGGCCTGAATGGCCGCGCCCATGGCGACAACCTCGTCGGGGTTGACGCTCATGTTCGGCTCCTTGCCGAAGAAGTTCTGCACGATCTCGCGGATCTTGGGCATCCGGGTCATGCCGCCGACGAGAACGATCTCGTCAATTTCCGCGGCCTTGAGACCGGCATCCTTGAGCGCCGACTGGCACGGTGCGACGGTCCGCTCGATCAGGTCCTCGACCAGGCTCTCCAGCTTCGAACGGGTGAGCTTCATGGTCAGGTGCTTCGGACCGGACTGGTCGGCCGTGATGAACGGCAGGTTGATTTCCGTCTGCTGGGCCGAAGACAGTTCGATCTTGGCCTTTTCGGCGGCCTCCTTGAGGCGCTGCAGGGCGAGCTTGTCGCCGCGCAGGTCAATGCCGTTGTCCTTCTTGAACTCGTCGGCAAGGTAGTCCACCAGGCGCAGGTCGAAATCCTCACCGCCGAGGAACGTGTCGCCGTTGGTCGACTTCACTTCGAACACGCCGTCACCGATCTCCAGAATGGAGACGTCGAACGTGCCGCCGCCGAGGTCATAGACCGCAATCGTTTTGCCGTCGTTCTTGTCGAGGCCGTAGGCGAGCGAAGCCGCGGTCGGCTCGTTGATGATGCGCAAAACCTCGAGGCCGGCAATCTTGCCCGCATCCTTGGTGGCCTGACGCTGGGCGTCGTTGAAGTAGGCCGGAACGGTGATCACGGCCTGGGTCACGTCGGTGCCGAGGAAGGCTTCCGCCGTTTCCTTCATCTTCTGCAGGATGAAAGCCGAGATCTGGGCAGGAGAATACTTCTGGCCGCGCGACTCAACCCAGGCGTCGCCATTGTCCGCTTTGACGATCTGATAAGGCACCATGTCCTTATCTTTCTGTGTCGTCGGGTCATCATACGGGCGCCCGATCAGGCGCTTGATGGCGAACAGCGTGTTTTCCGGGTTGGTGACAGCCTGGCGCTTGGCCGACTGGCCGACAAGGCGTTCGTCGTCCTCGGTAAAGGCCACGATTGAGGGCGTGGTGCGCACGCCTTCGGAATTTTCGATAACTTTGGGAGTGGATCCGTCCATGACAGCGACACAGGAGTTGGTCGTGCCAAGGTCAATGCCAATCACTTTCGACATTCGCTTACCTCTTTCTGCGGCAAACCGAAGCGAGGGCCTCTTGCGAGCACCCATCTTCACCTCGCCGAGAAAAGACGGCGAGAATCGGTTTCCTTAAATAAACATAACCGGTTGCGTTTGGGCCTTATATAGGGATACCGACCGGACCCTGCAAGCGATGCGACCAAGATTTTCGCTATCTGTTGCAGCAGTTTCCGGGCAATTGGCGCATCGTTTCGAAGCCGGCGCGCGGCCCCCGGCGCATACTTCGGGTTGCCGGCCCGGTTCTGATGCAACTATCGTCGGTCGCGATGCCGAAATCTGACCCCGTATTCGAGGGATTCCGGATAAATCCGGGATACCTGGACAATACCGCACAGCAGGATCTTGTTGCGCAGCTGCGCGAACTCATCGCCGAAGCGCCGCTCTACGCACCCGTCATGCCCCGTACCGGCAAACCGTTCTCCGTGAGGATGACGAATCTGGGCCCGCTCGGATGGGTCTCCGACCGGGCCGGCTACCGATATCAGCCGGAGCATCCGGTGACCGGCAAGCCGTGGCCCGACATTCCGCCGCGATTGCTCGAAATCTGGCAGCACCTGACGCGCTGGCCCTCGCCGCCCGAATGCTGTCTTGTCAATTATTATGCTGGCGAAGGAACGCGCATGGGCCTTCACCGCGACGAAGACGAGGAGGAGCGCGAGGCCCCCGTACTGTCCCTGTCGCTCGGCGATACGGCCGTATTCAGGATGGGTGGCCTCGAACGCAAGGGCCCGACGCGGTCGGTCAGGCTCGCCTCTGGGGACGCACTTGTCATGGAGGGAGCGGCCCGCGACGCCTATCACGGTGTCGACCGTATTCTTGCCGGCTCATCATCGCTGCTTAAGAACGGCGGGCGCATCAACCTGACATTGCGCCGTGTCACCGTACCGCGTTGAGTTTGACTTGAACTCTGGCAGGGCCCGGCGGACTAGGCCGTCTTGTCGACGGTGTGGCCCATGTCATCCGAAGGCGCGCCACTCTCCGGTGCGGGCTGCGGCGCTTCGGCAGAAGGTGCGGCGTCCTCTTGAGCAGCCGCCGGCTCGGGCGCGGCGGCCTTGGGTCCGCCCTTGGCGACACCGACGCGTGCCGGGCGAAGCACCCGTTCGCCGATCTGGTAACCGACCTGCACAACCTGGATGACGGAGCCGCTCGGCACTTCCGTATTCTCGATCTCGAACATGGCTTCGTGGAAGTTCGGATCGAATTTCTCACCCATCGGATCGAGTTGCGTTACGCCGTGCCGGGACAGAACGTTCTGCAGTTCGCGCTCGGTCATTTCCACTCCGGAAATCATGTTCTTTACGGAGTCGGCACTGTAGTCCTCGCCCTCGCCTCCGAGGCTTTCGATGGCCCGGGTCAGGTTGTCGGCGACGGAGACAATATCCTGCGCAAACCGGCTGATGGCGTATTTGCCCGAATCCTGTTTTTCGCGCTCTGTCCGCCTGCGAAGGTTCTCCATGTCCGCCATTGCGCGCAGGACCCGGTTCTTCAGGTCCTCGTTTTCGGCGCGCAACTGATCAAGTTCTGCATTCGCGGAGTTGGCGTCGCCCGTCACCGCTGCTTCAGGTGCTGCTTCGTCCGGTTCGGTTACCCACGGAGACTGGTCGTCATTCGCCGGCTTCGGCGCGTCACCGCCGGCGTCTTGTGCCTGCTTCTTGGTGTCGTCGTTCATATCTGTATTCACCGGTCAGAAGATGGTCGAATTGGTTGCTTCGATATCAGGGCCAGGCGGTCAAAATCAAGTGAGCATGCGGCCGACAAGGCGCGCAGTGTAGTCGACCATGGGAATGATCCTGGCGTAATTCAGGCGTGTCGGTCCGATAACGCCGAGCACGCCGACGATCTTCTGTTGCGAATCGCTGTACGGCGAGACGATCAGCGCCGACCCGGAAAGCGAGAACAGCTTGTTTTCGGAGCCGATGAATATGCGCACGCCTTCCGCGGATTCCGCCAGACCCAGAAGGTCGATCAGTTCGCGCTTGTGTTCGAGATCGTCGAACAGGAGTTTCACGCGTTCCAGATCCTCGACGGCATTGAGGTCCTCCAGAAGATTGGAACGGCCCCGTACGATCAGTGTCTTGGTGTCGTCATGGCCGTCGCCCGACCATGTCGCCAGCCCCGCCTCGATGACATTCTGGGTCAGTGCGTCGATTTCCGCGCGCTGCTGCTCCACCTCCGCGGCGATGACGGCACGCAACTCATCGATCGTCTTGCCGCTCATCTTGGAGTTCACGTAGTTCGAAGCCTCGATGAGGCTCGATGGCGGCAAGCCCGCGGGCAGGTCCACCAGGCGATTTTCGACCGAACCGTCCTCCGCCACCATGACGGCGAGCGCCTTGGTCGGCTCAAGCGACACGAATTCGAGATGCTTCAGACGGGCATTGGACTTCGGCGTCAGCACCACGCCCGCGCACTGGCTCAGACCGGAGAGCATGTTCGTCGCTTCGGTCAGAACGTCTTCCAGATTGCGGAAGCGGTTGCTTCCGGCGACCTGCGCCTCAATCCTCGACCGGTCTTCATCCGCCAGATCGCCCACTTCCAGCAGCCCGTCCACGAACAACCGCAGGCCCTGATGGGTCGGCAGACGTCCGGCACTCGTATGAGGCGCGAAGACGAGCCCGAGCGACTCCAGATCGGACATGATGTTCCGCACAGAAGCCGGTGAGAGATTGGTTGGCAGCATCTTGCTGATCGAGCGGGACCCGACCGGTTCGCCGGTCTCCAGGTAGGATTCGACAAGCCGGCGGAATATCTCGCGCGACCTCTGATCCAGATCCACTAGTGTCGAGAGTCTGTCATCCATGGTGGCTACAAACATATCATCTGCTACGACCAAACCCACCGAATTCCGGATGCGCGATCGCGTCGCAAGCGCTTTCGATCGTGATCGCGGCCGTATCGCGGGCGAGGCCCGCGCGGCGGCGGAAAGACGCCTCGCGGATGCAGAAAATCTAGGTCTCGCGGGTTTTGCCGTCAATGCGAGGGTTCAGGCTTGGTTTATTCCGTCTAACAGCTTTACGCCCGCCAGGTGGCAAGGTATCAAGCGCGCCTGACTCTCTTTGCCCGAAGGACTAGGACATGCGCCCCTCTAAACGACAGCCGGATCAGATCAGGCCGGTGACGCTTGAGCGCGGGATCTCGAAACACGCTGAAGGCTCGTGCCTGATCAAGTTCGGCGACACCCATGTTCTGTGCACCGCCAGCCTGGAAGACCGTGTCCCGCCCTGGCTGCGCGGTGGCGGCAAGGGCTGGGTAACCGCGGAATACGGCATGCTGCCGCGCTCCACCAGCGAGCGCATGCGCCGCGAAGCATCGGCCGGCAAGCAGTCCGGCCGCACGCAGGAGATCCAGCGGCTGATCGGCAGAAGCCTGCGCGCCATCGTCGATCTCGGCAAACTCGGCGAGCGTCAGATCTCCGTCGACTGCGATGTCATTCAGGCCGATGGCGGCACCCGCACGGCCGCCATCACCGGCGCCTGGGTCGCCCTGCATGACTGCATTGCCTGGATGAAGGCCCGTGAAATGCTGGCCGTGGATCCGCTCCTGGATCAGGTCGCGGCGATCTCCTGCGGCATCTACAACGGATTGCCGGTCTGCGACCTCGACTATGCGGAGGATTCCGAGGCCGATACCGATGCGAACTTTGTGATGACCGGATCGGGCGGCATTGTCGAAATTCAGGGAACTGCGGAAGGCGCTCCGTTCTCGGAAGAGAATTTTTCCGAGCTCATGAGGCTCGCCAAGCAGGGCATCGACGAACTGGTTTCGCTGCAGAAAGTGACGGTTGGATGAGCCACCGCAGGCTCAATTCGGGCGAGCGGTTGGTGGTCGCGAGCCATAATGAGGGCAAGGTCCGCGAGATCCGGGACCTGCTCGAGCCGTTCGGCATTTCGACGGTCTCGGCCGGTGAACTCGGTCTGGACGAACCCGAAGAGACCGGCGACACCTTTGTCGCCAACGCCCGCCTGAAGGCGCTCGCATCGGCCTCTGCATCGAACCTGCCGTCACTGGCGGACGATTCCGGACTGGCGGTTGATGCGCTGGGCGGTGAACCCGGGATATACTCGGCACGATGGGCCGGGCCGTCGAAGGACTTCAATGCCGCCATGGCCAGTGTCGAGGAACGCCTCCAGCAGGAAGGCGCGACGGTCCCGGAACAGCGGTTGGCGCATTTTGTCTGCGTGTTGTGCCTCGCCTGGCCCGACGGTCACACCGAGGAATTCGAGGGGCACGTGGGCGGCACGATGGTCTGGCCGCCGCGCGGAAACAGGGGATTCGGATACGATCCCGCATTCCTTCCGGACGGATACCGGGAAACGTTCGGCGAAATGGATCCGGATGCCAAGCATGCGATTTCCCATCGTGCCGTGGCGTTCCGGAAGATGGTCGATGAGTGCTTCGGACCTGTTGACACATGAGCGCGAGACCGCCGCGCGGGATTCTCACCGTGCCGGCTTCGGTGTCTACGTGCACTGGCCGTTCTGCAAGGCCAAGTGCCCCTATTGCGACTTCAATTCCCATGTTCGGCACGCTGCCGTGGATCAGGACGCGTTTGCCGCAGCACTGGTCCGCGAGCTCGGACATTTCGCCGGATTGGCGCCGGGACGCACCGTAACCAGCATCTTTTTCGGCGGCGGTACGCCTTCGCTCATGGAACCGGAAACCGTCGGGACTGTGCTTGATGCCATCGCGCGGTTCTGGCCGGTCGACCGCGATGTTGAAGTTTCGCTGGAAGCCAACCCGACCAGCGTCGAGGCCGCACGCTTTCGGGGTTACAGGCAGGCCGGCGTCAACCGTGTATCACTTGGAGTCCAGTCACTCTGTGATGACGCGTTGCGCGCTCTGGGCCGGCAACACACGGCTGGAGAGGCGGTCGCCGCGTTCGAAATTGCACGCGGGACTTTCGATCGCGTCTCCTTCGATCTGATCTACGCCCGGCCCGGCCAGCCGCTCGCCGACTGGCGTCGTGAACTGGCGCAGGCTCTGGCCTTGGCCATCGATCATCTGTCGCTCTACCAGCTGACGATCGAACCGGGAACGCGCTTCGCCGATCTTCACCGCAAGGGCGTCCTCGTCATCCCGGACGATGATGCGGCCCGCGCCCTCTACGACGCGACCCAGGAAGATTGCGCGGCGCAAGGGTTGCCGGCGTATGAAATCTCCAATCATGCGCGTCCCGGAGCGGAATGCCGTCACAACCTCGTGTATTGGCGGTATAGCGAGTATGCGGGTGTCGGGCCCGGAGCTCACGCCCGCATCGCCGACGGCAACAACCGCCTTGCCCTCTATGGCGAACCGCATCCGGAAACATGGCTGGAACGCGTGAATCGGCATGGGCACGGCGCAATCGTCCGCGACAGCCTTTCCCCGGAGGATCAGGCGACCGAGATGATGCTTATGGGGCTAAGGCTGGTCGAGGGACTCGATCTCGAACGATATGCGTCGCTGGCCGGGCGTCTTCCCGATGAGACCGTGCTCGACGCGCTTCAGGCGGACGGCTTGATTGAACGGGATGGCAACGGCCCGGCGCGCCGGATCCGTGCTACGGCGTCTGGCCGGCCGGTGCTCAATGCGCTGGTCGAGGCGATCTCGGCCTGAATTCCGGCTAGAAGCCTGCTCCCGAGAATCGGGTCGGCGGCGGGCTCACCACGCGCGAGCCTGATGCGGTCACTTCGATCACCGCGAGACCGCGCTGGTTGAGACCGTTGGGCAGGAAACGGAACAACCCGTCCACACCGGCAAATCCTTCCGGATTGGTCAATCTGGTCTGGGTGAACCGGTCGCCCTGGGCGTTGCGCGAAAGCGCGACGGAAAGGCTCACCGCGTCGTAGGCGAGGCTTGCTATGCGCGGCGGCTCACGCCCGTAAGCACTCTTGAAACGGCGTTCGAAAGCGCCCTTGGACGACGGCGACGGTCCGGCGAACCAGCCTCCGGTAAGCCCGGGTACGGCACCGATGCCCGGTTCGTCCCAGAGACCGGTTCCAAGCAATTGCACTCTCGACGTATCGGCACCGGCGTCTCTCAGCATCGGACCGATGGTCTTCAGCATTGTTCCGCCTTCGGCGATCATGAGGGCCTGGATCTTCCCGGTCTTGGCTGCCTCGGCAACCTGCTTGACCGGCTGATCGAGACCGCTTGCCGACCGGCCGTATTTCGCTACGCTGACGATCTTCCCGCCCCGCCTTGGCACTGACGAGACCATACCCTGCTCGATCAGTGTTCCGTAGGGCGAACCCGGCAGCAAAGCCCCGAAATTCTTCACGCCCCTTGAAGCCGCATACTGAACGACCCGCGTAACCTCCTGGCTGGGCAGGAAGCTCAGCAGATAGACGCCGTTTCCGGCTACGGTCTTGTCGGTGGAAAACGCAAGAACGGGAACATTGGCGCCTTGCGCGACCGGCGTTACAGCCTTGACGGAACCGGCAAACAGCGGACCGAGGATCAGTTCGGCACCTTCTTCAATCGCCGCCTTTGCCGCCGCCTGCGCGCCGCCCGGCGTGCCTCGGGTGTCCTTGGGGATCAGGACGATACCGGGATTGTTGGTGTCGAACAGGGCCAGTTCACCGGCCTCTTTCAGACCTTTGGCGATTTCGCCCGCCTGTCCGCGACCGCTCAGCGGCAGCAGCAGCGCCACCTTGACACCGGCACCGCCGGTATTGATGTCCTTAACCTGGTTTTCCGTGACTGCGGGGCTCGCCGTCTTGGATCCACCGAACAGTTTTCCGGTGCCCGCGCATCCCGCGAGACCGAGACCCGCAGTGAGCAAAGTCAGCTGCGCAATTCGCCTGAGCATGCCGTTTCCGGTAAGTTCAAACCCACCGCGAAGAATGCCTGTCATGACCCATCGGCCTCTGCTTGATCTCCGGGGACACCCTGCCGCAATCGATCCCACACCCCCTCGCGAACGAATCCTTCCGGATTCGGAGCACTGATCTTAGGCTACTGGAATATACCCGGTAAGTAAAACCGGGCACAGGGTTAACGGCAAAATCAGCGACGAATCGTATCAAATTAGGGACGCGGACGCCTACCCGTGGATAACGGCGGCAATATGACGTTGGAATGATGCCGGCGAATGGGTGACGGCGACAGGATGCCGACGAAACGGCGAAAGTGAAAAGATGACGGTGACAAAGGACAAGTCGGATTCACAAGAGCGCCACTTTGTGGTCGACGGCCGGAAACTGCCGGCACGGCCGATCCGGTCCGGTCTTTATATCGTGGCCACCCCGATCGGAAATCTGGGCGATATCTCCCTGCGCGCGCTCGCAACCCTTGCGGCGGCCGATACAATCTTGTGCGAAGACACGCGCGTCACGCGGAAACTGACCAGTCACTTCGGCATTTCCGCGTCCCTGAAGCCCTATCATGACCACAATGCCGATAAGGTACGCCCGGCCGTCCTGAAGGCGTTGCGGGACGGTGATGTCGTTGCCCTGGTATCGGATGCCGGGACGCCGCTTGTTTCAGATCCCGGATACAGACTGGTTGCCGAAGCTGCGGCAGCGGACATATTCATCAGCCCGGTCCCCGGACCGTCCGCCGCGCTCGCGGCATTGAGCGTCGCGGGGTTGCCGAGCGACCGGTTTCTGTTCGCGGGCTTCCTGCCGCAGAAGGCCGGACCACGCCGCCAGGTGCTCGAGGAATTGAAGGCCGTTCCCGCGACACTGATCTTTTTCGAATCGCCCAAGCGGCTTTCGGCAACTCTCGATTCGATGAGCGAAATTCTGGGTTCGCGGCAGGTCAGCGTCGCACGTGAGCTCACCAAGCTGCACGAGGAGGTGCGGCGCGGCGATCTGGATGAAGTGGCCGAGGCCTACCGTTCGCAGCCTGCGCCCCGTGGAGAGGTCGCGATCGTCGTGTCGCCGCCCGGCGCGCCGGAGGCGATCGGTGACGAAGCCGTGGATGAAATGCTGGACGCGGCACTCGAGACCATGCCGGTCAAGGCGGCCGCAGCGTCTCTTGTGGAGCGGACGGGGCGCTCCCGGCGCGATCTCTATACCCGCGCACTGGTGATAAAGGCCCGCCGGGAGGCATTGGATTGACCGGCATTCGGCGCCGCTCCCGTGAGGCGCACGACCGCGCCACGCGGCGGCGCGGCATGCTCGGCGAAGCCGCTGCGGCCCTTTATCTGATGTCCAGGGGATACCGTGTTCTTGAACGTCGCTATCGCACGCCGGTCGGCGAGGTCGACCTCGTTGTGCGACGTGGCGGGGTGGTCGCGTTTGTGGAGGTAAAGGTCAGGCCGTCGCTGGCCGAGGCCCTCGAAGCGGTGACACCGCGTCAGCAGAAGCGCATCGCGGCGGCCGCCGGCCATTGGCTCGCTGAAACGGCACCGGATCCGGAACACGACTGCCGGTTCGACGTCGTTGCGATTTGCGGACACCGCCTGCCGTATCACGTCGAGGGGGCCTTTACGGCGGACAGCTTTTAGGCCATGACGGTCCTGTGGCGCTCGCGCCCGGGATGCGATCACGAAAGAGCACGACGACAATGCCCCTTAGAATAGCCGTCCAGATGGATCCGATCGACGCCATCGACATTCGTGGTGATTCGACCTTTGCCATCCTCCTGGAAGCCGGCAGGCGAGGCCACGAGATCTTTTATTATGTGCCGGACGCGCTCGCGATGCGCGACGGCGTGATATCGGCGCGGGGCGCGACCCTCGAAGTGCGTGACGAGATCGGCAATCACTTTTCGCTCAGCGACGAGCGGCGTCAGGACCTGGCGGAGCTCGATGTCGTTCATCTGCGCCAGGATCCGCCTTTTAACATGGCCTATATCACGACGACCCATCTGCTTGAACGCATCCACCCGGGAACGCTTGTCGTGAACAATCCTTCGGAAGTGCGCAACGCGCCGGAGAAGGTTTTTGTCATGGACTATGCGCAGTTCATGCCGCCGACTCTCATCACCCGTGATCCCGACGAGATTGCAGCGTTTAGAAGCGAGTTCGGCGACATCATCCTGAAACCGCTCTATGGCAATGGCGGCGCCGGTGTCTTCCGGCTGCGTTCGGGCGACGAGAACCTGGCCTCGCTACTGGAGATGTTCGAGCAGGCCTTTCCGGAACCCTATATCGCCCAGCAATATCTTCCGGATGTGCGGGCCGGAGACAAACGGATCATTCTGGTCGATGGCGAGCCGGTTGGCTCCATCAACCGGGTGCCGGCAGAGGGCGAATCGCGGTCCAATATGCATGTCGGCGGCCGGCCGGAACCGATCGAGATGAGCGCCCGGGACCGCGAGATCTGCGAAGCGCTTGGCCCGGAGTTGAAGAAACGCGGATTGATCTTTGTCGGCATTGACGTCATTGGCGACCTGCTCACCGAGATCAACGTCACATCGCCGACCGGCATTCGCGAGGTCAGGAAGTTCGGCGGTCCGGACATCGCCGCACTGATCTGGGACGCGATCGAGGCGCGCCTTTGACCAGCTATTTCTTGTGGCGCATCGCGGATCTGCTGTCAGCGGCTCAATTATTTTGAATTGTGCTTCCAGCGCGTTACCCGTAGTGTGCGCGCATCAGAATTGCCATATACGGCGGCTCATGTACTTCGTTGTCCAGCCGACGACCGAGCGCCCGATCCCCCAAACTATGTTGATCTGAGACCCTGCCGCATGCAGGCGGCGGAACGTTATTTGCTATCAAGGAAACTGCGATGACAGTCGGAACAGTTAAATGGTTCAACGCGACCAAGGGCTTTGGATTTATCGAGCCTGAAGGCGGTGGCAGCGATGCTTTCGTTCATATCTCTGCCGTGGAAAAAAGCGGGCCTGAGCGATCTTCAGGAAGGCCAGCGTATCGAGTACGAACTGGTCGAAGGGCGCAACGGCAAGAGCGCTGCCGAAAACCTCAAGATCGCAGACTGACGCCGAACATTGTGCCGGGGCTGAAGCAACACAGCTCCGGCATTTTCGCGTTTGCGTGTTCGTTTCAGATTGCCGGACACCGGTGGAATCAGTCATCTATGCGGACGGGCATTTGATTCGATTTACGAATCCATGGGGGCAGGGGACTTGAACGCGCAATCACCGAATCGCGAATCGGCAACTGTACCGGCTGTCGACGATTTTCCGCCGGATGAAGACTCCAGGCAGATCGCACGACGGCTGTTCGCGCATTGCGCGGCCTATCGCGGCGCGGAGACCTCGCGAAGCGTTACCCAGCTTGTGATCACCACGGCAGCATATGCGGCGCTGATCGTTCTGATGTTCGCAAGCCTCGCCTACGGCTACTGGATCACGCTTGTTCTGGCGGTCGTCGCCGGGGGACTTCTCCTGCGGCTGTTCGTGATCCAGCATGACTGCGGGCACGGCTCGTATTTCAACTCCCGGCGCGCAAACGATACCGTCGGACGGCTCCTGTCGGTGTTTACGCTTACGCCCTACGGATGCTGGCGCCGAGCACATGCTCTGCATCATGCATCGTCCGGTGATCTCGGCCGGCGCGGCGTGGGCGATATCGACACGCTGACAGTCAGGGAGTATCTCGGTCTGTCGCGCCTGGGACGGCTGCGATACCGGATCTATCGCAACCCGATAATTCTCGTCGTAGTTGGCGCACCGCTCTATTTCCTGGTCTTCCAGCGCATTCCTCCAGCCGGCATGTGGTCTTCGAAGGACGCCTGGATAAGCGTTGTTTCGCTCAATGCCGCGCTGATCGCGTTTTACGGCGGCCTGTTCGCGGTATTGGGAACCGGCCCCGTGCTGATGGTGTTCGTGCCTGTTGCCCTGATCGGCGCCTGGGGCGGTGTCTGGTTGTTCTTTGTCCAGCATCAGTTCGAAGACACGCATTGGGACCAGCCCGATGCATGGAACCTTCAGGTCGCCGGGCTTGGAGGCAGCTCTTACTATGTACTCCCGCGATTGCTGCAATGGTTCACCGGCAACATCGGGCTGCACCATATCCATCATCTCAACAGCCGCATTCCGAATTACCGTCTCCAGGAGTGCCTTGATGCATCACCGGAATTGAAGGCGATGAACCGCCTGACATTTCTGGAGAGTTTGAAATGTGTCCGGCTCGCCTTGTGGGACGAGGATCAGCGCAAGCTTGTCGGATTCCATGCTGTGAAGACGTGAGTTCGTAGCGCCGGGGCGCAAACCTTGCCAGACGTCTGCGGCCAGCCGCCGTCTCTGGAGACCCGCCTATGGCCGCTTTGTGTCCGACCCTCGCTCGAGGTCGCGAATCCGGTTTTCGAGGTCTTCGACTTTCCGGGCCATGCGTTTGGCCGACTGTTCGGCAGGATCAAGGTCGAGTGCATCATCAAGCGCCTTCGACCAGTCAAGTATCCGGCTCCACAAAGTATTGCGCGGTCGATGATTGGTGGTCGTAGCAGTCATGGCATTTTCCTTTCTGTTTTTGATCCGATGTTTGTCCTGAGCGGCGTGTCTGCGCTTCATCGCAGGGTGGAAAGCGCGCGCCGATAGGCGATCGCCTGGGAAAGCAGTCCGAATACGATGGGCAGGATGAAAGTCTGGGCGATGAGTGCTGCCGGCAGGGATGACAGATCGTTGGTGGCGGCGAACGTCGCCGCAGCGATCAGCACCGTATTCGAGAACCCGACAACGAGCCCGACGGCAACAGCGCGACCGGGAATGCCGTGTTTGCAGGCCGTGACGAGCAATCCGGATGATCCGGGGCGCCCATTGGCATTCGTTTCGATCCGCGCTTGCCGCATACCCAGCAACTGGGAGATCACCACCACGACAAAGGGGGTCAGGTAGCCCAGAACCAGAGGCAATGTGTCGAATGGCCGGTCACCGGATACCGATGCGGGCTGATTCACGGCTGTAAGCAGTGTTCCGAGCAATATCGCGACCAGTCCGGCGCGTATGAACACTGACTTATTCGCGAATTGGATCAGGCCGGGGCGTGACAGTTCCCGGGTTGCTACGGCACTGATGTGTCCATGTCCGGTCATGGTGGCCTCCTGTCCTGTTGTGCCTAGGAGAGCGCGGGCCGCGAGACCCGCCCGGATGGTCACGCCGCCTGTGGCGCGGCGGAGAGTGCCGCAGCACGGGCCTTGCGCAGGTGGCGGACTTTGAACAGCGCCGCCAGGTGCAGGATGATGAACGCCGGGACAAGGAAGCTCGGCGCGATGTTGAGCGGCCAGATGTCCATTGCCGCGCTGGTCAGTCCGTTTGAGATGAGGCCCGGGATCGCGCCGGAGGCAAGTCCGGCCGCCGTGATGGCGATGACGAAGTCTGCAAGGCCCATGAAGTGGAAGCTGAGATAGCCGTTCGTGGTGACGAATTCGGGATCGCGGTCCATCTTCGCGACCACGAAGATCGCGGTAATGCCGACCAGCACATCACCGAGACCTGCCGGCCAGGCGAACAGGCCGGGCAGGACGCCGAATGAGTATGCCGCGAGGAATACGAAACCGATGACGCGCCAGAGATGGATCACCGTGAGCAGGCGCAAATCCTGCGCGAGCACAAACTGTCGGAATCGCGTTGAAAGTCCGTAAGCGGCGAGGAACAGCGCGACCGGCACCATCGCCGTGATGGCAATGGGTGCCATGAAAGTCTGGTTGTCGTTTGTTAGCCAGTGCTGGGAACCGACAAGATAAGCCGTGCCGAAAAGCATGGCGACCAGGCCGGCCAGAACGGTCCTTTGAAGCGTGGTCCATTCGTATCTTTGCTCTCGGGTGTACATCGTTTGATCTCCTATTAGATGTAGATACAAGTTTTATGGCAAAAAATTTTCACCCTGATTCGGCGATGTCCGTGGCCCTGGACAGTCCTCCAAGAAAGCCGGCCCAGTTGCTGTCGCCAAGTCCGGAAACGAATTTCGCCTGGACGGCGCGCCAAAGCGGAACGGCACGATCCAGAACCTGCTGCCCGGATTCGGTGATCGAGATCAGCCGGACGCGCTGGTCTTCGGCACGGTCAATCCTGATCCATCCGGCTTTCATCAGGATCTGAAGGTTCCGGGTCAGCGTCGTGCCGTCCATGCCCATAAGCTCCGCAAGGTCGCTCTGCCGGATCTCCGGATTATTGGCGAGAACGGAAAGTGCGGTGAATTGCGTTGCCCGCAGTCCGGCAGGCTTGAGCGCTGCGTCGTAGGCCTGGGTCACGAGCCGCGTGGTGCGTCGTAAGTTCGCACAGGCGCATACGTCGATCCCCGGCTCCCTGAAATTCTCACTATCACTATCCATAAAAGATGTATATACATTTTTCTTCATCATTGTCAAGACCCGGCACCGGAAACATATGAAACGGTGGGGCCATCACCGTTCATTCCGAAAGGAAGTGTGAGCCATGACCAGCGACGCAAATCTCAAGGGCCACAACATTGACCTGACCGCGCACTACGAGCCGCAGGGCGGGCGCGACCGTATCGCGCTCGGCTTTGTCAAGTTTCTCCGGTTCTTTGCCGACCGGCTGTTCGCCAAGCGGTACGGCCACCGCGCCGTCGTCCTCGAAACGGTCGCCGCCGTTCCCGGCATGGTCGGCGGCTTGCTCCAGCACCTGAAAGCTCTGCGTCATATTCGTGACGACGAAGGCTGGATCCGCGAACTTCTGGACGAGGCCGAGAATGAGCGCATGCATCTGATGACATTCATCAAAATCGCCCAGCCGACCCTGTTCGAGCGCGTACTGATCATGATCACGCAGGCGATTTTCTACAATTTCTACTTCTTCCTCTATCTGTTCGCGCCGCGCACCGCACACCGGATTGTCGGCTATCTCGAGGAGGAAGCGGTGGTCAGCTATACCCAGTATCTCGAGGAGATCGACGCCGGCCGGCATGAAAACCCGCCCGCGCCCGATCTGGCGATCGAGTACTGGAACCTGCCCGCGAATGCGACCCTGCGCGATGTCGTCATCGCCGTACGCGCCGATGAGGCCGGCCACCGGGACCGCAACCACGAGTTCGCCGACCAGATCGCCGCGGGCGATGTGCCGGGCGGACGTGAAGCCACGACGGAATAACCCGTGCTGCAACAGTCCCGGTACTGCCGGGGTCTACATCTCCGATGCCGCCGCGTGACGCAAATGCGTCATGCGGCTTCGGTCGGCCTTACCGACGGAACAAGCCCGGCAGGCGCGTAAGAGTCTCTGAGCAAGGGAATGCGCCCGAGGGAATGCGCCATGGTCGCCCATGTTTCTACGGTTGCCTTCCAGGGCATCGAGGCGGTGACGGTCGAGGTACAGGTCCAGCTGTCGTCCGGATTGCCGGCCTTCATCATTGTCGGCCTGCCCGACAAGGCGGTCGCGGAAAGCCGCGAGCGGGTCCGCGCCGCCCTGACGGCGATCGGCCTCGGCCTGCCGCCAAAGCGCATCATCGTGAACCTTGCCCCGGCGGATCTGCCCAAGGAAGGCAGCCACTACGACCTGCCGATTGCGTTGGGGCTGATGGCGGCTCTGGGGATAATCGACGGGCATGCGCTGGAGGCCTACAGCGTTCTAGGCGAACTTTCGCTCGGCGGCAAAGTGACGGCCGTGACCGGCGTGCTGCCTGCCGCGATCAGCGCCCATGCGGCCGGCCGCGGCCTGATCTGCCCGAAGGAACAGGGCGGCGAGGCGGCCTGGGCCGGTGCCGAGGCCGACATTCTGGCGCCGGGCGATCTGATCCAGATCGTCAATCACTTCAAGGGTTCGCAGGTCATGTCCCGGCCGTCGCCTGGTGAGATCGACGATGGCACCGGCGGCCCGGACCTTGCCGACATCAAGGGACAGGAGACGGCGAAGCGCGCGCTCGAGGTCGCCGCCGCCGGCGGTCACAACATGCTCATGGTCGGTCCGCCGGGTGCCGGCAAGTCGATGCTGGCCCAGCGCCTGCCGTCGATCCTGCCGGCGATGGACGCGCGCGAGATGCTCGACGTTTCGATGATCGCCAGCGTTGCAGGCCGGATCGAGGGTGGCCGCATGAGCCGGTGCAGGCCGTTCCGCAGCCCCCATCATTCGGCGAGCCAGGCGGCGCTCGTCGGCGGCGGCCTCAAGGCCCGGCCGGGCGAGGTCTCGCTCGCACATCTGGGCGTCCTGTTCCTCGACGAACTGCCTGAGTTCGCGCCACGCGTACTTGACGCCCTGCGCCAGCCGCTCGAGACCGGGGATGTCACGATCGCCCGCGCCAACCACCATGTGACCTATCCGGCGCGCATTCAGCTCATTGCGGCGATGAACCCCTGCCGATGCGGTCGGGCCGGCATGCCGGGGCATGTCTGCCGGCGCGGCGAGCGCTGCGCGGCGGACTATCAGGCGCGCATCTCGGGCCCCCTGCTCGACCGCATCGACCTTCATATCGAGGTTGCCGCCGTGGCCGCGCGTGATCTGGTTCTGGCACCGCCCCGCGAAGCCAGCGACACGGTGGCCGCGAGAGTGGCGGCCGCCCGCCGGCGGCAGCGTGAACGGTTCGACGAGGGCGGCGCCGACGCTCTGCGCACCAATGCTGAAGCCGACGGGGAATTCCTGGAAAGGATCGCGCAGCCCGACCAGGCCGGACTCACGTTGCTGGGCGATGCCGCCGATGCCATGGGCCTCAGCGCACGCGGATATCACCGCGTTCTCAGGGTCGCGCGTACGCTTGCGGATCTGGAAGGCGTCGAGCAGGTCGGCCGCATGCATGTCGCCGAGGCACTGGCCTATCGCGGCCACGCCGAGCGCCTGCAGGTAACGGCCTGACGCTTGCCCGGACCCCGCGTTCAAGTGACACGGATGGCCGTGCGCCCTTGGCGTGCCGGCCACTATCCTGATATGAGATCGAGTCGCAAATCGGGGACGCTCCGGCGCGCGGCGTTTCGCAAGGCCATTGACCGGACCCCGGCGTCGCTGAAAGAGTGATTTCAATTCCAGGCCCATGGGCTCGGTTGGGAGCGGCCATGTCTTTAGGGCGAGCGGGCAGTATCGGCGAGGGAACAGGTGACTGAGCAGAGTGGCGAGCAGAAGCTGAAGACCGAAGGTCTCGAGGACACCATGTCGCGGCCGGGTCTGGCCGCACGCATGGTGCAGAAGATGGTCGACGGCGCGGAGGGCCTGAACCTCAAGTATTCGGCCGTCGGCAACCCGCCGGTCTTTGACCGGGACGTCTTTCCCTGGGCGCGCGAGGTCGAGGCCGAGTGGAAGCTGATCCGGGCGGAACTGGACCAGCTTCTGGTCCGCAAGGGCGACCTGCCGGCCTTTCACGAGATCGCGGCGGAGGTGCGCTCCATTTCCTCCGACAACAACTGGAAGACCTTCCTCATGTATGCCTACGGCATCCGCAGCGAGGAGGCGATCCGGCAGTGCCCGGAAACCTGGCGCATCCTGCAGAAGATCCCGGGTCTGAAATCGGCCATGTTCTCCATTTTCGAGCCGGGCAAGCATCTGCCGCCGCACCGTGGGCCCTATAATGGCGTCCTGCGGTTCCATCTGGGGCTGATCGTGCCGGACGAGCCGGACAAGGTCGGCATCCGGGTGGACGACCAGATCTGCCACTGGAAGGAAGGCGAGGCGCTGATCTTCGACGACGCCTATGAGCACGAGGCGTGGAACCACACCGACAAGGTGCGCGTCGTCCTGTTCGTCGATTTCGAGAAGCCGACACGGTTTCCGGCCAACCTGACCAACAGGTCGGTGCTGAAGCTTTCGGTGTTCACGCCGTTCATCCGGGAGGGCTACAAGGCCCAGAAGGCCTGGGAGAAGGCGTTTTACGGCACCGGCCAGCACCATCGATAGCGACGTCCGGGTCACCCGGTCGGGTCACGACCCCCTGCCCGCGCTTTGGCGTGGAATCTGCCTGGGCTCGATCCTCAGCCGGTCGGAACCGGAGGCTCTCGCTCTGTTACGAAATGGGTGACCATAGCAATGAGCTCTCGCTCATAGTCCGGATCATGGAGATAGGCAGGTGCGGAAAAAAGCATGGACCGGATGCTGCCCAGGAGAGCGCCTGACGCCGTCGCGCACAGCAGGTCGGTCGGCGGGCGGTAGCGCGCCGGATCGACTTCGAAAAGCCGGTCCTGCAGGAGACGCATGATCCCGACGTGAAGCGTATTGGCCTGCGCCACGATCTCTGAGTCCTG
Source organism: Hyphomicrobiales bacterium (assembly GCA_965275905.1). GTDB lineage: Bacteria > Pseudomonadota > Alphaproteobacteria > Rhizobiales > JAJFHC01 > CBDAQD01. Next base: position 21,242 of record CBDHYJ010000031.1, read on the forward strand.
GATCAGCGACAGCAACATTCTCTTCCGGGCGCGGCCGTAGTTCCTGAACGGTTCCAGAATGCTGCGCACCACGGCTTCGATGAGTTCCTCTCCGCTGTCGCAGTCGATGCTCGCCAGGGCCTCGCGCACCCTGGCTTCGCGCCGCCGCATTTCGGATTCGGCCATCTCCCTGAGGATCGCCTTCTTGTGGGGAAAGTACCGGTAGAGCGTTCCGATCGATACCCCGGCGCGCCGGGCGATGTGGTTGGTGGTGAATCCGGCGTTCTCATTACGCTCCAAAACCTGAGCAGTCGCCTCCATGATCACGTCGATCGTGTCGACCGCTCGGCTCTGGAGCGGATTTTTCCTTTTGTTTTCAGTGCTTTTTCGCATCTCTCGCCAGGCCCAACGTGTTGCCCGAAACCGAGTAGTGGGTGTGTGGACCCGACCATATCTGAGGAGGGTCAGACCACAACCATGGAGATCATTATGAAACACGTTACTGCATTGGCGTTGATCCTTCTACCGGCATCGGCCTGGGCGGGACAATCGGAAGCAGAGGCCTGCGCCGAGAAACTCGCACCCCCCGCGCAACAGATTTACACCGCCGCCGCGCCCCATGTGACGCCCGGCTCGAACCTCCGCGATGTCGTGCGCGAACAGGCCCGCGGGCTTGTCGTATCCGGCGAGATGACCCGCGGCGAGGCTCGGGCCAATGCCCGGGCTGCCGGGCTCTGTCTTCAGAAGCTGCAATCCTGACAGGGACCGGTACGGGATCCGGCAGCACCCGCAAGGCCGCCGGATCCCGCGAGACCCAGTCTATTCAATCCGGAGTTAGTTCGATGAACACCAAGATCCTGATTTCAACACTGTTCGCGCTGGCCGCGTGGACCGCACCGGCCGTGGCCGCGAACACGGCGACCGTCACAACGGACCTCAATCTCCGCGCCGGTCCGTCGACGCAATATCCGGTCGTGACCGTGGTACCGCGGTCGGCGCCCGTGACCATCTACGGATGCAACGCGAATGTCTCGTGGTGCGATATCTCTTCCGGCTCCTACCGGGGCTGGGCCTCGGCCAGCTACATCCGGGTTTCCAGCGGCGGCACGGCGGTTGTCGTGACACCGGTCGTGGTGAGCACGGTAGGCCTGCCGACCGTCACCTACAGCCGCGTCTACTGGGATACCCATTACGCCGCTTATCCCTGGTACCGCCCATGGAATGCCCGGTATTCCACGGTCACCGGCAAGGCCGGATGTGTCGGCAGCGCGTGCGGCGCGAAGCGGACGGTGACCGGTCCTTACGGCGGCACCGCGTCTCGAAAGGCCGGCTGCGTCAACGGGGTATGTGGCGGCAGGGCGAAAGCCACCGGCCCGAATGGGCACACGGCAAGCAGAGCCTGGGGATGCAGCAGCGCAACCGGAAATTGCCGGGTCAGACGAACCGGCCCTGCAGGAAACAGCGTGACCCGGCACAGGGGCTCCTGGCGGTAACAGCCGGCCACGCTGCCCCGCCGGCGTGGTGGCGCCGGCGGATGGCTCGATGAGAGCCACGGACCGCTCCGTCCCGTCTTCGCCTCCTCGGGCGGGACGGGGCGGTTCGGCATTTCAGGGTCTGATCTGCGGCCGTCGCTTCACCGACATCGCCAAGATAGCCGATGCGGGCGGAACAGAAGGCGATGTTCCGAGACCCGAAGCTGGCGCATTCCGTTGCCGACGGGACCGGTTTTCAAATTTCGAAAAGCTTTTAGGGCCTCGATTTCACAATTCGAAGTTTCGGATCAATCCTAGACTGTGATGAGAAACGCGGAGTCATTCTTCAAATGTATTATTGAATGTGATTAGATCTAAATGGACTCAAAAACTGCACTGGAAAGAGCCGAAAACAATAATTTAAAGTAATCAGAGGCGATAGAGGAGTTCTGTTGGAATGTTCAGATTCAAAGTTGGAACTACGGCCATTGCCCTGACCATTAGCAGCGTAATCTGTGTGAATACCGGAGTCGCCGCGGATGCTGTGACAGTAGTTTCGTGGGGCGGCGCTTACACAAGGAGTCAAGTCGAGGCGCTTCATAAACCGTTTTCTTCTAAGACCGGCATCCAAATAAATTCAGTCGATTACAACGGCGGTTTAGCTCAGGTGAAAGCCCAGGTTAATGCTGGCAATGTCACGTGGGACGTGGTTGACGTGGATATCTCGTCTGCTGTTCGCGGTTGCGACGAAGGACTATTTGAGAAGATTGACCACAGCTTGTTGCCGCCCGCACCTGATGGGACCCCAGCGACGAAGGATTTCATTGGCGGCTCACTCATCGACTGCGGAGTCCCGAGTGTGGTCTGGTCGACAATTTATGCTTATGACTCAACTAAGGTCAAAGGCAAGCCAACCACTATAGCCGACTTCTTTAATACCAAGAAATTTCCCGGCAAGCGCGGCATGCGCAAGTCGCCAAAAGCGAATCTTGAGATGGCTTTGATTGCGGACGGCGTTCCAGCGGCGGCGGTCTACCGAGTGCTGGGCACGTCAGCCGGCGTAGAACGGGCATTTGCCAAGCTCGATTCGATCAAGAAGGACATCGTCTGGTGGGAAGCTGGCGCTCAACCGCCACAGCTTTTGGCCGATGGTGAAGTCGTAATGACCACCGCTTACAACGGCCGCATCTTTAATGCGATCGCTGATGAAAAGAAACCATTCGAAATTGTCTGGGACGGTCAGGTATTTGACATAGACTTTTTTGTCATCCCCAAGGGGTCGAAAAACAAGAAAGCAGCATTGCAATACATCTCGTTTGCTACCGACACACAGCGTCTTGCTGACCAGGCCGCTTGGATCTCCTACGGCCCAGCCCGCAAATCATCTAGCCCTTTGGTAGGTAAACATGCCACGGCCGGTGTTGAGATGGCCCCTCATATGCCAACTGCACCCGCAAATTTCGGGAATGTCGTCCAAAACGACTACGAGTTTTGGGCTGATCGTCAGGATGAACTGAACGACGCATTTAACTCTTGGATTAATCGACGCGATAACTGGATTACAGCACCCGAAACAAAGTTGGAAAAGGCCACGGTCAACATTCTATTCGGCACAAATCGCAAATATGCAGCGAAACGTGAACTTTCTTCCAGATTTGGAGCGGATCGCGGCAATCCAAAATTTGGATGGACTTCAGTTAGTATCCCTAAGGCACACATAAGGGGGGGCTTTGAAACACCATCTTATCCGTTTCGGATACTAAATTATCTATTACCAAAGAGGCAGGCAAAAGTCGGTGAGCATCTAAAGGTAACGAACTTAGAAATATTGACCAAAGACGAGTTTATTCAAACGCTTAGGAATAAACTCGCCTTAAGTACGAATTCGGGATTTGTCTTCGTACACGGGTTTTCGACAAGCTTCGAAAATGCCGCGTTGCGAACTGCCCAGTTGGCATTCGACCTCCAACCTTATGGGGGCGTGCCCATGTTTTTTAGCTGGCCCTCGCAAGGAAAACTTGCACCATTGGCGTATACCACCGATGAAACAAATTCCGAGTGGGCGAAGAAAGATCTCCTGAACTTTCTCAAAGAAATTGCCACAATAAGCGAGTTATCCAATATACACCTTATTGCCCATAGTATGGGGAACCGCATTCTAATTCCTGTTCTTGCGAAGTTGGCGAAGGATTATCCTAAAGCTCGTGCGAAGTATAAAGAGACGATATTGGCGGCACCGGACATTGATGCGGAAACATTTGAACGCGATTTTGCGCCAATTCTAGCCAGTAATCCTCCCAGCGTTACATTGTATGCGTCAAATGGCGATAAAGCACTTAAGTGGTCGAAAAAGATCCATACATATCGCCGACTTGGGGAATCAAACGGTGATATCTCTGTGTATCCTGGCATCGATACAATAGATTTGGATGAATTGGACGCCAGTTTCAGTAGTCATTCATACTATGCTGAGCATAAATCGGTTTTAGCAGATATGTATTATTTGATTAAGGATGGTTTTAGGCCAGAAAAACGCTGCTGTTTGTCGCGGCAATCTCACCAAAATGGATTATATTGGCAAATAGAAATTAGATAATTATTCTATTTATTTTGTGGAACTAGATCTCAAGTCGATCTGTTGCTTCGCACCGTGGTATATCAGCTTGTTGGAGCGGAACAGGAAGTCCGACGAGCCGAATGCGAAGGGCTCGTCCTGTTCCTCGACAACGGCGTCTAAAAGGATTCCCGAGACTTAAAGTACCCAACAGGCAAGGCTCAAGGGAATGCTGCCGATGAAATCCTTGAACATCTCGTGCTAGTCATCAAAGTCCATCCCGCCCGTGACCGCTTTGTCGAGTTCCGGAATGGCGGGACGCGCAAACTGGTTTAATTAGATCAGCGCCGCGGCGCCGCCCGGCCTTCTGCTCCCGGTCAACGGTCGATCGAATAGCGCGGCGCATCCGGCTCTGAGCTTAACAGCCCCTTGACGTGACCGAGCGGTTTCATGTCTGAGGCCGCATGCACTCCGTTTAATGCGCTGGCTGCAATTAGTGTGATGCTGCACGAGGGGACCGCGGACCGAAAACTGAACCGCATGGATCTTTAACTCCTGTTCACAAATCGGATGTGGCGACCCTAATGCGATGCCTAGGGACCATGTCAGTCATGCCCTGGCACGTTGCAGGGCCCTGCGTCAAACCCAAAGACCTCACGCCTCGTCCGGCAAACCGCGGGCGCGCCAGGCCTCCATCAGGTCGGCCAGGTCCTGGGCGTCCATGCCGTAAGTGTCTGAAAGTCGGCCGTCGACCGGCGGCAGGCCCGCGAACAGGCCAATGTCTTCAGGGTCGTTCTCCCGCCTGATGTTCCAGCCGACCAGATCGTCCCGGTAGGGTCGGATGACGCGGAAATGCTCCACGTCTTTCCAGTTCCAGAACTCCCGCCTCCAGAATGTCGTCACCTCGAAGCCGTCCTTGAGCAGGCGCAGGCGGAACGCGCCCGGAAGCGCCGGGACGATCCCGATCAGTGTGATCAATGCACCGCAGGCGACGGCGATCTGCCGTTTCAGCCCTGGATCCAGCACCAGCCAGCAGAGCAGCGTCAGGCCGCCGCTCAGACCGATTATCGGCAGCCAGCGCGCAACGCGTCCGGTCAGGATGTGTGTGGCTTCACCCGGTCTGTCATGTGAAACGCCGGCAGCCTCTCCGTATTTCACATAGCTGGCGATCTGTTCCGGAGAGGACAGATCGACCACCTTTGCTTCGGCCCAGTCGACCAGGATCAGGGGCTCGACCTTGCCCAGTTCCGAGAGCAGGTGGGCCATTACCCAGCTGTCCGGAGTGGTGGGAGGCGGCAGGATGCACCACAGCATCTCGATCGAACCGTCGTCATCATAATGCGCGATGATGGCGGCGCCATCCGACGGACCATAGGCATCGGTTCTTTTTATCGGTTCCCGCTTATCGCCCCACCCGGCGGAGATATGGTCGAAGCTTTCCGCGATCTCGTCGAGACCGGCCGCGATCCGGTCCCTGTCGAGACCGAGCGTGCTCAGGGCATCAGGCTCCTGGTTCCGGATATACATGTCGGTCCAGCCGGCACCGTCCGGATCCTGGTGCGCCTTGGCAAACGCATTGAGCTTCCGCAGTTCCTCCTCGCACCACTCCCTGTTGCTGGCGGCGACAATCTGCACCTGGCCGATATCGTCTTCGTGGAAATCGAGCGTGCGCATGCCCCTATCCTAGCACGGCGCAATCCTCGCGGACGGATGATCGTATCGGCACGGGAGGTAAGCATTTCTCAAGCATACTGTGACCACTATCGCCTTTTGGAGGGGCGACCGGAGACGAGGGGAATGCAGGACCGACAGGCAAAACTGGAACTGGATGCGCCGACGCCGCATCGATGGCCGTGGCAGAGTGCGCATTTTGCCGCCGTGGCGTCGACCGTTGCGATCATTCTGGGTGTTGCCGCCAGCCTCGTTATCCTGCTCGATCTGTTCTTTGCCGGCCGCGTCCTCGAGATCAGCGCCGAACTGGTCGCGACTTTCGCAATTCTCGGCGCCTGCGGCGCACTTTACGCCTGGCTTGATGCCCACAGCAGAATCACCGCATTGCGCGACACCGAACGGGAACTGGAGGCCGCCCGGGACCAGGCGGAACAGGCCAACACCGCCAAGTCCATGTTCCTGGCGACCATGAGTCACGAGATCCGTACACCGATGAACGGGGTGCTGGGCATGTTGCGGTTGCTCAAGGACACGAAACTGAGCCAGGAACAGCAGTCCTACGTATCGAGTGCCCATCAGTCGGGAGAGGTGCTGCTCAATCTGATCGATGAAATCCTGGATTTCTCCAAGATCGAGGCCGGCCAGCTCGACCTGCGCATTGTGCCCTTCGACCTCGTGCGCATGGTCGAGGACGTCACCGAGCTTCTGGCGCCCAGGGCCCACGCCAAGCAGATCTCGGTGACCTGCCATATTGATCCGTCGCTCGGCGCGGACTATTGCGGCGACGAACCGAGACTGCGGCAGATTCTTCTGAACCTGGCCGGCAACGCGATCAAGTTCACGGACGAGGGCGGCGTGTCCATTTTTGTCGAGCGGGACAGTGTGACCGCGCCGGCCAAGGGGGACGCTCTGCTTTTCCGCATCGTCGATACCGGGATCGGAATGCGGTCGGAAGAACTCGAGACAATCTTCGAGGAATTCAGGCAGGCCGATTCGACGCTTTCGCGGCGGCATGGCGGCACGGGACTGGGGCTTGCGATTACGCGCCGACTCGTAGCGGCCATGAACGGCGAAGTGACGGTGGAGAGCAGCCCCGGAAAGGGGTCCGAATTCCGGATCCGGCTCACGCTCGGGCGCGGCGGCGACGTAAGCGTATCCGACACCGCGCCGGTCCTCGCCGGCATCAGTGTTTTCTGTGCCAGCAGCGATTCGGTGACCGGCAACACCATTTCATCTTACGCGACCGATTATGGTGCCACTGTCGAAATGGTTGCCGGACCGGGTGCCCTGCTCGATCGGTTGCGGAATGCGTCGGACCGCGCTGCGATGCCGGATGTCGTCATTATCGATGCAACGGTCGGCCTGGAAGCGGCGCTTGAGTTTCCCCGTGCGCTTTCCGAGGAAACGCCCAGGGAAATCCGGCCGCGGTCCCTGGTTCTGCTCGCGCCCGAACAACGCCAGAGCCTTCCGCATCTGAGGGACGCCGGCTTTGACGGCTATCTGATCAAGCCGCTGCGGCGCAGCTCGATCATCGATCGTCTGACGGCCCTTGGTGCGTCCGAGAAACGAATCGACACAGGCGACGCGTCAGGCGAATCAGTCGCCGATCCGTTCGAGACACCCGAAGTGCGGCCGCTGCGGGTCCTTCTCGCCGAGGACAATGATGTCAATGCCATACTGGCGTGCGCCCTTCTGGAACGCGCCGGTCACGACGTCTGCCACGTCGTCAATGGGGCTCTGGCGGTGGAGGCCGCCCGAGAGCAGATCGGCGACGAGGCCTTCGATATTGTGCTGATGGATATGCATATGCCCGAAATGGACGGGCTGGAGGCAACCCGCGCCATCCGCTCACGAGAGGCGGAAAACGGCGGAAAACGGCTTCCCATCGTGGCTCTTACGGCCAATGCATTCGAAGAGGATCGTCATGCCTGCATTGCTGCGGGAATGGACGATTATCTGGCAAAGCCGGTCGAGCCGGAACTGCTCGAGACCGTTCTCTCGCGCCTGACTGCGCCAAAGTCCTGATTTCTCCGGAACCTGTGCAACTTACGTTTACGTAAACTACGGCTCCGTCGGCCATATGCGACAAACGGAGCCGTCATCAAACTTTTATATGCGAGCGCTTTATGACATGGTGAAGGGGCTTCACCGGGCATCTCAAGTGCGCTCCCAGCACCTGGCCTGAACGCCTCGCAGAACGGGAGAATCGCATCATGAAATTCCTGGATGTTGCGGAAGTAGGGGATCTTCGCCACGTGACAGCCCGAGCGACGACGACCGGAAGTGTGTTGAAGGACGAGTCCGCGCCTCGCCTTGCTGCCGCATTGGCGCCGGGAGAGGAGCTTGGTCGCAAGGGATCGATGGTGGTTCGCCTGGCCCGAAGCAAGGCCGAGGTAGAGGTCTCGCAGCGTCTCCGCTACAAGGTCTTCTATGAGGAACTGGACGCGCGCCCTGACGAGGTGATGCTGCACAGCGGACGTGACGGCGATGCGTTTGACGAAATCTGCGACCATCTTCTGGTGGTTGATCATACGGCCAGTGAGAAAAATGATCCCGACCTGCTCGTCGAAGACGGCAATCTGGTCGGCACTTACCGGCTGCTCCGGCAGGAGGTGGCGGACCTCCACGGAGGGTTCTACACCGCCGACGAGTTTGATATTGCGCCGCTGATCGAGTCTCGGAGCGATCTGCGGTTTCTGGAACTGGGACGATCCTGCGTACTCGCCCCGTACCGCACCAAGCCGACGGTCGAGTTGCTCTGGCAGGGGATCTGGAACTACGTCCGGGTGTACGGCCTCGACGTCATGTTCGGCTGCGCAAGTCTGGAAGGCACCGATCCCGAGGCCCTCTCCCTTCCGCTAAGCCTGCTGCATCATCATCATCGTGCGCCGCATGAATGGCGCGTCCGGGCATTGCCTGAGCTCTACGTGGAAATGAACCGGATGCCCGCGGAAGAGGTCAATGCCCGTGAGGCATTGCGCGCGCTGCCACCCCTGATCAAGGGGTATCTGCGTCTGGGCGCCTATTTCGGTGAAGGCGCGGTGATCGACAACCAGTTCAACACGACCGACGTGCTGATCGTCCTGCCGGTTTCGGCGATCAACGAACGCTACTTCACCCATTTCGGCGCGCCGGACGCCCAGCCCAGCTAGCGGCCAGTTCAGCCGTTCAGGTTATATGCGCTGATCGCGGCCAGGTTCACGAGATCGGAGGCCGTTGCGCCCAGCGTCGCGATCTGAACCGATTGCTGCAGTCCCACCAGTAGCGGGCCGACGACCGTAATCCCGCCCAGCTGCTGCATCATCTTCGTCGAGATGCTGGCGCTGTGGAACGCCGGCATGATCAGCACGTTGGCCGGACCGCTCAGGCGGCAGAACGGATAGAGCGACATCACGTCTTCGCTGAGCGCGACGTCGGCGGCCATTTCGCCGTCATACTCGAAGTCGATGCTCTGCTGGTCGAGGATCTTCACTGCATCGCGCACATGTGCCGAGCGGTCGCCTTCCGGCTGACCGAATGTCGAATAGGCGAGCATGGCAACGCGCGGCTCGTGACCCAGGCGCCTGACGACCCCGGCGGCTTCAACGGCAATTCCTGCCAGCTCGTCGGCCGTCGGCATGTCGTGCACCGTCGTGTCGGCGATGAAGATTGTCCGGCCCTCGCACAGCGCCATGGAAATGCCGATCACCCGGTGGCCGGGTTTGGGATCGATCACGGTCAGCACGTCGTTGAGCGCGACCGAATAGTTGCGGGTAACGCCGGTCACCATGGCGTCCGCGTCGCCGGCGGCGACCATGCAGGCGGCGAAGATGTTGCGGTCATTGTTGACCATGCGCTGGCAGTCGCGGAACAGGTAGCCCTTGCGCTGCAACCGGCTGTACAAAAACTCCGCGTAGTCCCTGTTGCGGTCCGACAGGCGCGCGTTCTGGATCGTCATGTCGTCGCGCACGTCGATGCCGGCCGACTTGATGGTCTCGTTTACCTGCTCGTCCCGGCCGACCAGGACCGGGTGGCCGAGACCGGAGTTCGCGAACACGTTGGCTGCACGGATCACCTGCTCTTCTTCACCTTCGGCAAACACCACGCGTTTGGGGTCGCGCCGCGCCTGGGACATGATGTTCTGCAGCGATCCGGCGATCGGATCGAGCCGCGCGCTGAGCTGCGTGACATAGGCGTCCATGTCGACGATCAGCTTGCGGGCGACGCCCGAGTCCATCGCTGCCTTGGCGACCGCCGACGGCACGGCGCTGATGAGGCGGGGATCGAACGGGGTAGGGATGATGTAATCGGGTCCGTATTGCGGCCGGGCGCCCTTGTAGGCGGCCGCGACTTCATCCGGCACGTCTTCGCGCGCAAGTGCGGCGAGAGCCTCCGCCGCGGCGATCTTCATGGCGTTGTTGATGGTCTTCGCGCGCACGTCGAGAGCACCCCTGAAGATGTAGGGGAAACCAAGCACGTTGTTGATCTGGTTCGGATAGTCCGAACGGCCGGTCGCCATGATGGCGTCGTCGCGGATCTGGGCGACCTCTTCCGGTGTAATTTCAGGGTCCGGGTTGGCCATGGCAAAGATGATCGGCTTATCGGCCATGTTGGTGACCATGTCATGGGTCACGGCCCCCTTGACCGAAAGCCCGAGGAACACGTCCGCACCCTTCAGCGCGTCTTCCAGTGTCCGTGCCTCCGTGTCGACCGCGTGCGCGGTCTTCCACTGGTTCATGCCGGCTTCGCGACCCCGGTAGATGACGCCCTTGGTATCGCACAGGATGGCATTCTCGTGCGGCATGCCCATGGCCTTGATCAGTTCGAGGCAGGCAATGCCGGCGGCCCCCGCGCCGTTGCAGACAAGCTTGACGTCCTTGATGTCTCGGCCTGTCAGGTCGAGCGCATTCAGAAATCCCGCCGCCGTGATGATCGCCGTGCCGTGCTGGTCGTCATGGAACACCGGGATGTTCATGATCTCGCGGAGCTGCTCCTCGATGATGAAGCAGTCCGGTGCCTTGATGTCCTCGAGGTTGATACCGCCGAAGGCCGAGCCCAGATAACGGACGCAATTCACGAAGGCGTCGATATCGGTCGTGTCGACTTCGAGGTCGAATCCGTTCACGTCCGCGAACCGCTTGAACAGGACCGACTTGCCCTCCATCACCGGCTTCGATGCCAGTGCGCCTAGATTGCCGAGTCCCAGAATGGCCGTTCCGTTCGAGACCACGGCCACCATGTTGCCCTTGGCCGTGTAGTCGTAGGCGAGGTTCGGGTCCTCGGAAATGGCGAGCACGGGCACGGCGACACCGGGGGAATAGGCGAGGCTCAGGTCCCGCTGGGTTGCCATCGGCTTGGTGGCCTTGATCTCGAGCTTGCCCGGCGTTCCCATCTGATGGAACTGCAGGGCTTCCTCTTCCGTAAACTGAACTTTGGACTTGTCGCTGGACTGGAGGGGCATAACGGGTTGATTCTTCTTCTGTTGTTCGCTCGATTGACGGGGAGTCAGTCAGCTTAGATGGCCCGGATTGCGTTCACAAGACAATCGGCAAATAGTGTAAAGGCACGGCGTTTCCGCTGCGGGTTTTCCGGGGGAAAACTGCCGCCCTGCCCGTGAGCGCGTGGGCTCTATCTGCTAGGCTTCCGGCCATGTCGAATTCTGCCGCTGCAAAAATGCCGCCCTGCCCTCCGGACCCGGTCGCCGATACGCCGCCCGACGACGCGCCGGCCCCGTCGAAGCCGGAAACTAGGACAGCCGCGATGACGCCGATGATGGCGCAATTCCACGAGATCAAGGATGCCAATCCGGGCAGCCTGCTGTTTTACCGCATGGGGGATTTCTACGAGCTCTTTTTCGACGACGCCGTGGTTGCGTCGGAGGCGCTTGGCATCACGCTGACCAAACGCGGCCGTCATCAGGGCGACGACATTCCCATGTGCGGCGTACCGGTCCACGCGGCGGAGGATTATCTCGAGCGCCTGATCAAGCAGGGATTCCGCGTCGCCGTTTGCGAACAGACCGAAGATCCTGCAGAGGCCAAGAAGCGCGGTGCCAAGTCCGTGGTGCGCCGCGAAATCGTCCGCCACGTCACCCCGGGTACGTTGACCGAAGACAGCCTGCTCGACACCCGCGGCCACAATTTCCTTGCCGCCGTGTCGCGGGTCAAGAGCGACGACCGGCCGCTGGCGCTGGCCTGGGTCGATATCTCGACCGGCACGCTCATGGTCACCGAAACAGGCCCGCGCGCGCTGGCCACGGATCTTGCAAGGCTCGAACCGTCCGAGATCATTCTCCCGGAATCGCTCTATCAGGATCCCGCGTTTTCAGAGGTCTGGACCGGTTTTGAGTCTGCCCTCACGCCGCTCGCCTCCAGCCGTTTCGACAGCCAGACTGCGGAACGGAGACTGAAGGACGTCTTCAGGGTGGCGGCCCTCGACAGTTTCGGTGATTTCAGCCGCCCGGAGGTCGCCGCCTGCGGCGCGCTTGTCGACTATATCTCCGTCACCCAGGTCGGACGCATGCCGGTCCTGGCTCCGCCGGTTCGCGAGCGGCGCGGAACCGCGATGATGATCGATCCGGCCACGCGCGCGAACCTCGAACTCGTGCGCACCCTGTCCGGAGACCGCAAGGGCTCCCTTTTGTCTGTCGTCGACCGGACGGTCACCGGATCCGGCGCGCGCAAGCTGGCGGCCCGGCTGGCCGCGCCGCTGACCGACCCGCTCGCCATAAACCGGCGGCTCGACGCGGTTGATTTCTTCGTCGAGGCCTACGAGATCCGGGGGCGGATGCGCGAGGCCCTGCGCCATTGCCCCGACCTCGCCCGCGCGCTCGCCCGGCTGACGGTCGGCCGGGGCGGTCCACGCGATCTGGCGGCACTGCGCGACGGGCTTGCCGTCGCCCGCGAACTGCCGGGGCTCACGGAGCGGGCCGGCCTGGCGCCGCCGCCGGATGAGATCGCGTCGGCGCTCGCGGTTCTGGGGTCCGCCGACCGGGACCTGGAACAGCTGCTGGAGGCCGCACTCGACGACGAGCTGCCCCTGATGGCGCGCGACGGCGGCTTCGTAAGACCCGGCTACGACGAAGCGCTCGACGAGAACAGAAGGTTGCGGGACGAGAGCCGCAAGATCGTTGCCGGCCTTCAGGCGCAGTATGCCGACAAGACTGGCATCAAGGCGCTCAAGGTCAAGCACAACAATGTGCTGGGGTATTTCATCGAGGTCTCGGCCCAGCACGGCGCCACCCTCATGAACCCGCCTCATGATGCTGACTTCATTCATCGCCAGACCATGGCCAACGCCATGCGGTTCACGACCGCGGAACTGGCAGACCTGCAGTCACGCATCTCGTCGGCCGCTGATCGGGCCGTCGGCATCGAACTGGAGATTTTTGACCGGCTCGTCGCGGCTGTGGACGCGGCCAGCCGCAACATCGGTGCCGTGGCGGACGCGCTCGCGGAGCTTGATGTGGCGGCGGCACTCGCCGATCTGGCTGAGCGTGCACGTCTGACCAGGCCCCGCGTGGATGACAGCCTGGCTTTCCGTATCTCCGCAGCGCGTCATCCCGTTGTCGAGGCAGCGCTCGCCGCCGGCGGCGAGGCCGGCTTCGTGCCCAACGACTGTGACCTCTCCGTCCCGTCGGTCGACGGCGAAGATGAAAGCCGCTCGATCTGGCTCCTGACAGGACCGAACATGGCGGGCAAGTCGACATTCCTGCGCCAGAACGCCCTGATCGCGATTCTGGCGCAGATGGGATCTTTCGTCCCCGCGGCCGAGGCGCATATCGGCGCTGTCGACCGGCTTTTCAGCCGGGTCGGCGCGGCTGATGACCTGGCCCGCGGCCGCTCGACTTTCATGGTCGAGATGGTCGAGACCGCGACCATTCTTAATCAGGCGGGCGAACGCGCCCTCGTCATTCTCGACGAGATCGGCCGCGGCACAGCCACGTTCGACGGCCTGTCGATCGCCTGGGCCTGCGTCGAGCATCTGCATGAGGTCAACCGGTGCCGGGCGCTGTTCGCCACCCACTTCCACGAACTGACCGCGCTTGCGGAGACCTTGCCCCGGCTCGCCAACGCCACCATGAAGGTCAAGGAATGGAACGGCGAGGTCATCTTCCTGCATGAAGTGGCGCCCGGGTCGGCGGACCGGTCCTACGGTATCCAGGTTGCCAAGCTCGCGGGCCTGCCGCCGGTTGTCATCGACCGGGCGGCGGATGTTCTGGCCGCTCTCGAACGCGGCGAGCAGAACAGTCCCAAGGCGGACCTTGTCGACGATCTGCCGCTCTTCACGGCCGCCCGGCCTCAAGGGGCACCCGCCCCGCGGACGCAGTCGAAGAGTGCCGTGGAAGAGGCGCTGGACGAGATTCTGCCCGACGACCTGACGCCGCGCGAAGCGCTCGACCTGATCTACCACCTTAAGGCTGCTCAGCGAAAGGACCTTGCCTAGCGCATGTCGGGCGCTGCACTCTCGCGGTGAAGGGAGCAGCGGATGTTCACAACTGTCACGCTACCGATGTGGGTGGTCGTGCTGGCAGCGATCCTCGCTTTGTGGGCGCTGCTCGACCGGCTTCTCATCCCGAGCGTGCGCTGGGCATTGCGCCGCCGCGCCAATCGCGCCATCGAAGAACTCAATGCCAGGCTGCATCTGCATATCCAGCCTTTCAAGCTGACCCGCCGCCAGGTCCTGATCGACCAACTCCTCCATGACCATGAAGTGCTGCACGCGGTGGAGACGCATTCGAATCAGGAAGGCGTTCCGCGCGACGTCGCCATGGAGCGGGCGCGCCGCTATGCGCGCGAGATCGTTCCGTCCTTCAGTGCCTATGCCTATTTCCGGATCGGTACGCGCGGCGCCCGCTGGCTGTCGACCCTGCTTTACCGGGTACGCCTGGGCTATCTGAACGAAGAATCACTTCGCAAGGTCGAACCCGACTCGTCCGTGGTCTTTGTCATCAACCACCGCTCCAATATGGATTACGTGCTCGTCACCTATCTGGCGGCGACGTCGTCCGCCCTGAGTTATGCCGTCGGCGAATGGGCGCGGGTCTGGGGCCTGAAGCGCCTGATCGCATCCATGGGCGCCTACTTCATCCGCCGCAACTCGAAAAACCCGCTCTACCGCAAGGTGCTCTCCCGCTACGTGCACATGGCGACCCGCTCCGGCGTGACCCAGGCCGTATTCCCCGAAGGCGGACTTAGCCGGGACGGTCGTATCCGCGTGCCGAAGTTCGGATTGCTCAGCTACATGGTCTCGGGCTTCGACCCCGACGGCGCACGGGATGTGGTGTTCATCCCCGTGGCGCTCAACTATGACCGTATCCTTGAAGACCGGATCCTCACGACCGCCACCAAAACAGACGGCGGCAAGGCGGAATTTCATTTCTCGCCTCTCGCCGTGTTGCGGTTCGTCCTGCGGAACATCGGTCTGGCCCTGCGGGGGCGCTGGTACCGCAACGGCTATGCGTGTGTCAGTTTCGGCGAGCCGGTTTCCCTGCGGCGCTATCTCGCCGCGCGCAACGTCGACTTCCGGACCGCTGGCGAGGTCAAGCGCAGTGCCGAGATCGAACAACTCGGTCACAGGCTCATGGCATCGGTCGCCGCCATTGTCCCTGCCCTGCCGGTCTCGATGGTGGCGACGGTTTTCATGGCCGAACAGAACCGTGCGTTTACTGCTCTGGAACTGAAAGCGGATGTGCTCGATCTGGTGACGCGGCTTGCGGCCAACGGCGCTCACATCCACGTGCCGCGCGCCGACCTGGAATATGGCATTGAGGTGGGATTGCGCATGCTGACGATGCGGCGGCTCGTGATTGCGGACGGAGCGACCTACCGGGCAAACCGGGATGATGCCGGCCTGCTCGCCTTTTACGCCAATTCGATTGCCCACCTGCTCAAACCGCGCGTCGCCGCGGCGCAACCGCGCGCGGCATTACGGAGCGATCAGGCCGAACAGCCGCTCAGTGCAGATTGAGCGCGATATCCACCGAGTGCAGATGTCTCAACACCCGCTCGAAACCGTCTTTTGAATCGAGAAGTTGTTTCGGCGCCGACCCTAGATCACTGCTCATTTTTTCGAGCCATTCTTCAGCCCGGTCACGGGTGCCGAAAACTTCGATCGCCCGATCCAGAGCTGCAGCATAGTAGGACATGGTTTCCGCCCTGAATTTATATATCTATAAACCTTACTCCCGGCGCAGCCGATTGCATCCAAAATCGTTCTGCATCGGTTAATTTTTCCGCCTGAAATCCCTCACCACGGACCACGAGCCGCATTGGGCGCAGGAAACGGGTGGCGGGTATATGAGGAGCCCCAATATGAAGTCAAGGGACTATCGGTGACTTTGCGCGGAAAAGGCGATGGATGCGACAGATTGGACATCAATTGAAGGCCAACTGAAGGAAACCGGCTACGCTTTGATAGAAAAACTGCTGCCGGCGGCGCAGTGCAAGGCAGTGGCCGGACTCTATCCGCAGGAGACGCCGTTCCGCAGCCACATCCATATGAGCCGTCACGGCTTCGGCCGTGGCGAATACAAGTATTTTTCCTATCCGCTGCCTGACGTCGTCACGGGATTGCGCGAGATGCTCTACCCTCCCCTCGCGCATATCGCCAACCGGTGGAACGAAGCGATGAAGCTGGAGACGCGCTATCCGGAAGCGCTCGATGTCTATCTTGCCCGCTGCCATGACGCCGGCCAGACGCGTCCCACACCCCTGCTCCTGCAATATGGCGAGGGCGACTACAACTGCCTGCACCAGGATGTTTACGGCGACCTTGTCTTCCCGCTCCAGGCCGCGGTGCTGCTGTCGGAACCGGGCAAGGACTTCACGGGCGGCGAGTTCGTACTGACCGAACAGCGCCCGCGCATGCAGTCGCGCGCCGAGGTCGTGCCGCTTGCCCGCGGTGATGCCGTCGTCTTCCCGGTCCATCACCGTCCGGTCGAGGGCAAGCGCGGCATTTACCGGGTCAACATGCGCCACGGCGTCAGCCGCCTGAGGTCCGGCCGCCGCCACACCCTCGGCATCATCTTCCACGACGCAAAGTGATCGGGCCATGCCGCCCCGCGGCGGCATGCGCATAAAAATACCGCCCCCCGCACATCGCCAGGGGGCGGCATCTTTTCCGGTGACCCGTCGGGCCGCGTCAGTCGCGCAGCTTGACGAGGTCGTTCATGAGTCCGCCGGTACCGTTGTGCACCGTCAGGCGCTCAACCTTTCCGGCGATCTGCTCGAGAGCCTCGAGCTCCTTGAGCCGGAGCATGACCGGGTTCTCGGCCATGACCTTGGCCGTGTTGAGCAGCGAACGCGTGGCGTTCGTCTCCTCGCGCCGGCGGATGACGTTGGCTTCCGCCTCCTTCTCCGCGGCCACGACCTGGTTCAGGATCTCGCGCATGTCACCCGGCAGGATCACGTCCTTGAGGGCGATCTCACCGACCTCGACACCGATGTCGGCCATCTCCGCGCGAACCTTCTCGGCGGCTTCGGCGTCGACCGTCACCTTGTTCTCGAGGATCTGGTCGAGCGTCCGGGCCCCGAGGGTCTTGCGGAACGCGAACTGCAGCGCCCGGTAGAGCGTCTCGGTGAAGTCCTTGACCTCGGTCGCGGCCTTCACCGCATCGGTGACGCGGTACTCCGCGGCCACGTTGATCCGGATCGTGACGCGATCCTTGGTCAGGATCTCCTGCCCGGTCACCTCAAGGGCCTGACGACGGGTGTCGATCAGCTTGGCGTGAACCTTGCGGCCGACGCTCCAGTACATGTGGGCACCGGCCCCGAGCGTCCGGACGAACTCACCGTCGACGTAGAGCAGACCGGTCTGGCCTTCCGCCACGTCGAACCGTGTCACGCGGTCGAGCTTCGCCGTGCGGATCAGCCGCTTGGCGAGATCGGCCGGGACCTCGAGCTCATCCGCCACGTCGACGGTCTCGACCGTCCACGGACCCGCATCGGTCCAGAACACCGAACGTCCGTCCGGCTTCAGGATGCCGTGCAGCCGCCCGTCACGGTAGACGAGAGCCACCTCGTGCCGGCCGGTGCGCACCTCGGTCAGGTGTCGCTCCGCCTCATCCGGCATCTCGCGGTAAAGCGCAGTGTCGTACGCCGAGACGAATTCCGGGCGTGTCAGATCGTGCTTCTCGATCTCAAGCCGCCTGCCGCGGTTCGGCAGCCGGTGTTCACCCGGGCCCAGGATTCCCATGAAACGTCCCTTGTGGAGCGCGACCGCGCGCTCGTTCTCGCGGATAAGGACGCGCTCGTAACCGAGCATCCTTTCAAAAATCTTCAACATGGGTCTTCTCCTTTCGTCGTCAGCGTCGCTATGTCATGCGCTCTAACGTCCTTTCTCGTGTTGACGCCTGATCATCAGGCCGGTTCCACCCTCTTGCATGTCCAGTCGGGTCTGCGTTGCTCCCCCGGGGTGGAAACGGGGGACGCTTTGCCGTCCGGTTCGAATTCCGTTTGCCGGTTCACCGGCATTGTCTTTCCAAAGACTCTTGCCTTCGGGAATGCGACGGGCCGAGCTCTTGCCCGTCAGGAAAATGAGCCCCGGGGCCGGCTGACCTCGGCTGGCGGCGGGCTCCGGTGAGCGGGTGTCGGGGAGCCCGGGCGGGGCGGCCCTGCGGGAAATCCGCATGCCGCCTGGTCCGGACCCGCCTTCACCGTCTTCCGGTGCGCGGGCCGCCGGCGAAGGGCGGTGCCGGCGTCGTGCCGCGTTTCGGTCCGAAGACCAAAGCGCAACCTTCGACCGGCCTCGCAGGCCGGCCCCGAAACCCCAATTTTGATCACGACCTAAACGTGTCGGGTTTTAACCCAAAGGCTTTCAAGGCCTCTTGAGGATGGAGGGATTTGAACCCTCGTCCGCCAGATTAAACGTCTGGTGCTCTCCCACTGAGCTACATCGTTGAGCATATGCCGGGAATCGAACCCGAAGCGCTCGCCGACCGAGCTGCATATGCATGGTCTCCCGATCGTCTGATCCGATGTCGGCATACGGCATCCGCAGGGCGGTCCGCACCGGGCGAGTATCCGGAACTCGGCCCACAGTCATTCGGATTGACGTGACGGGGAGCGGGGAGATACTGCAGATCGTGCGTCTTGGCAACAGTTGTTGCGCCGGAAATTGGCCAAATATGCAGAAATGCATCAGTAATGTTGCAGAAAGGCAACGAAATTCATATTCAAAACTCCAGTTAACGTAAACTGCAGATTAGCGATTGTGGATGAATTGGCAGCCGCCCCGGGAAACGAAACCGGTCACCCTCGGCCGATAGTCGGTCTTTCGCTCAAAGGTGGTATGCTTTAGACCGGAGCCGCGACGCGCCGCATCGGGCGCTTCGCGCAATCGCCACCACGAGGACAGCCGCAGACCGCCATGGCCGAGGCCATCAAAGATCCGACCGGACTGATCGACGCCGACCGCTTGCGCGGCGAGCTGACCGCGCTGTTCAGACAGCACGCCGGCAATGAGACGGTCATGCGCAAGCTCGTCCTCGAGCACCTCAAGGAAACCGTCGCCGAGGGCCGCAGGGTGGCCGAAGCGCGGCTTATGGCCGACGGCAGGGGCACGCGCTGCGCGGCCAACCTGTCCCACATCCAGGATGAGTTGATCCGGGTGATCTACGACTTCACGGTCACCCACATCTACATGGCCAAGAACCCGTCCGCCGCAGAGCGCATCTGCGTCGTCGCGGTCGGCGGTTACGGCCGCGGCACACTCGCGCCGGGCTCCGACATCGACCTCCTGTTCCTGCTGCCCTACAAGCAGACGCCCTGGGGCGAAAGCGTGGTCGAGTACATGCTCTATCTGCTCTGGGATCTCGGCTTCAAGGTCGGCCACGCCACCCGCAGCGTCGATGAGTGCATGCGGCTTTCGAAGTCCGACCTCACCATCCGCACCGCGATCCTGGAAGCCCGCTACCTCTGGGGCGACAAGGCCCTGTTCGAGTCCCTGGCCGAGCGTTTCGACAGCGAAGTCGTTGCCGGCACCGGTGCGGAGTTCATCGAGACCAAGCTGGTCGAGCGCGACGTGCGCCATCAGCGCAGCGGCGAGTCCCGCTACAAGGTCGAGCCCAACGTCAAGGACGGCAAGGGCGGGATGCGCGACCTGCACACCCTGTTCTGGATCGGCAAGTACTATTACCGCGTGCCGACCAGCGCGGCCCTCGTCGGCGCCGGTGTCTTCACGTCATCGGAATACCGCAAGTTCAGCAAGTGCGAGGACTTCCTTTGGGCCGTGCGCTGCCATCTGCATTTCATGACGGGCAGGGGAGAGGACCGCCTCGGCTTCGAGCATCAGCCGGAACTCGCCGACCGGCTCGGCTATACCGCCCATGGCGGGCTCAGCCATGTCGAGCGCTTCATGAAGCATTACTTCCTCATCGCCAAGGACGTCGGCGACCTGACCCGTATCTTCTGCTCGGTGCTGGAGGCGGAGAAGGTCAAGAAGGCGCCGATGATGAGCCGGATGTTCGCCCAGCTCCGCCAGCGCAAGGTTTCCGGGATCACCGAGTCGAAGGTGTTCGACCTCGACGCCGGCCGCATCACCGTGCGCGACGACCAGGCGTTCAGGAATGATCCGGTCAACCTGATCCGCATGTTCTATCTGGCCGACCGGCACAATGTCGCGATCCATCCCAACGCGCTTCGGCTGGTCACGCGGTCGCTCAGGCTGATCGACAAGGACCTGCGCAGCGACCGCGAAGCCAATCGCCTGTTCATGGAAACGCTCACGTCGCGCAACGATCCCGAGACCATCCTGCGCAAGATGAACGAGGCAGGTGTGCTCGGGAAGTTCGTCCCGGAATTCGGCCGCATCGTCGCCATGATGCAGTTCAACATGTACCATCACTACACGGTGGACGAGCACCTGCTGCAGTCGGTCGGCGTGCTCGCCCAGATCGACCGCGGCGAACTGGCCGGCGAGCATCCGCTCTCCGACAAGATCATTCACACGGTCAAGAAGAGCCGCCGCGCGCTCTACGTCGCGCAGTTCCTGCACGACATCGCCAAGGGTCGCAAGGAGGACCATTCGATCGCCGGCGCCCGCATCGCGCGCAAGCTCGGCCCCCGCTTGGGGCTCGACGCCGCCGAGACCGAAACGGCCGCGTGGCTGGTCGAGAACCATCTGGTCATGAGCACGTTTGCCCAGATGCGCGACCTCAACGACTTCAAGACTATTCTGGATTTCTGCGAGATCGTGCAGAGCCCGGAACGGCTCAAGCTCCTGATCATCCTGACCGTTGCCGACATCAAGGCCGTAGGGCCGGGAGTGTGGAACGGCTGGAAGGGCCAGCTCCTGCGCACGCTCTACTACGAGGCCGAGCCGGTGCTGGCGGGCGGCCATACGGCGATTGCGCGCGATGAACGTGTCGCCGAGGCGCAGGCGATGTTCAGGGAACGCTTCCCCGACTGGACGGAGAAGCGCATGCAGGACTACCTCGACATGCACTACGAGCCCTACTGGCTCAATGTCGCCATCGACCGCCAGGTTGACCATGCCATGCTCATTACGCGCGCCATGGAATCAGGCGACGCGGTCGTCACCGAGGTCAAGACCGACGAGTTCACGGCAATAACCGAACTGACCGTCTACACGGCCGACCATCCGCGCCTTCTGGCGGTTCTGACGGGTGCGTGCGCCGCGTCGGGGGCCAACATCGCCGACGCCCAGATCTTCACGACAGCGAATGGCATGGCGCTGGATTCCCTCATGATCCAGCGTGAGTTCGAAATCGCCGAGGATGAAACGCGCCGCGCGCGGCGGATCGCCAAGACCATGGAGAAAGCGCTGCGCGGCGAAGTGCGTCTGCCGGAAATGATCGCGAAACAGGCGCGCCCGAAGGCCCGCATCAAGGCGTTTACGGTCGAGCCGCAGGTTCTGCTCGACAATGAAAGCTCGAACATCTTTACGGTCATCGAGGTGGCGGGGCTCGACCGGCCGGGCCTGCTCTATGATCTCACGAGCGAGTTCTACCGTCTGAACATCAACATCGCGTCGGCCCATATCGCCACCTTCGGCGAGCGCGCCGTCGACGTGTTCTACGTCAAGGACCTGACCGGCCAGAAGATCACGAACGGCAACCGGCAGGCGGCGATCCGCCGCCACCTCATGGCGATTCTGTCGCCGAAGTCCGGGGAGGGGGAAAAGGCAAAAGGCAAGTCTGCCGATGAGGTCGAGGCCGCAGAGTGAGTGCACGAATGCAAGCTCCCGCTTGTATTGCGCAAAAGCCTTCCCATACTGACGAATCATGACGCTGCTGAGATCGGCCGCAACTGTCGGCGGCATGACAATGATCAGTCGGGTGCTGGGCTTCATCCGCGACATGCTGTTTGCCGCCATCCTCGGAACGGGTCCGGTGGCCGATGCCTTCGTCGTCGCCTTCCGGTTTCCCAACCTGTTCCGCCGCCTGTTCGGCGAGGGTGCGTTCAATGCGGCCTTCGTGCCGCTGTTCTCGAAGCGCGTGGTGGGGGAGGGCGAGGAATCTGCACGCCGGTTCGGCGAGGAGGCGCTGTCGGCGCTTCTGGTGGCGCTGATCGTGATCACCGTCATCGCCGAAATCAGCATGCCCTGGCTGATCTACGTCATCGCGCCGGGTTTCAGCGACACGCCGGACAAGCTCGATCTCGCCCGGGTACTGACGGCCATCGCCTTCCCCTATCTCATGTTCATGTCGCTGGTGGCGCTCTACAGCGGCATCCTCAACAGTGTCGAGCGCTTCGCGGCCGCAGCCGCCGCGCCGATCATCCTCAACATCGTCCTGATCGGCGTGCTGGCCATCGCGGCGGTTGCATTCTGGGAAGATAAGGTCCTGACCGGAACGTTGCTGGCCTGGGGCGTGTCCGTAGCGGGCCTGCTTCAGCTTCTGATGCTGATCTGGGCCGCGCGGCGCGCGGGATATTTTCTCAAATTGCGCCGGCCCCGCATGACGGACGGCGTGCGCCGCCTCATTGCGCTCGGCATTCCCGGTGTGGTGGCCGGCGGCATCACCCAGGTCAACCTGCTGATCGGAACGATCATCGCGTCGTTTCAGGACAGCGGCGTGTCCTATCTCTATTTCGCGGACCGGGTCTACCAGTTGCCGCTGGGCGTCGTCGGCATCGCCATCGGCATCGTCTTGCTGCCCGACCTCTCGCGCAAGCTCCGGGCCGAAGACATGAAGGGGGCGGACGAAAGCCAGAACCGGGCACTCGAGTTCGCCATGCTTCTGACCGTACCCGCTGCCGCCGCGCTTGTTGCGATGCCTCTGCCCATCATCCACGTCCTGTTCGAACGCGGCGTATTCACGGCCGCGGACACGACGCAGACCGGCATGGCCCTCGCCGCCTTCGCCGTCGGTCTGCCGGCCTTTGTTCTGATCAAGGTGTTCTCGCCTGGTTTCTTCGCCCGCGAGGACACCCGCACGCCCATGCTTTTTGCAGGTGTCGGTGTTGCGGCCAATATCGCCGGAAGTCTGGCACTTTTCCCGTTCCTCGGGCATATCGGCATCGCGCTTGCGACCTCGGTCGCCGCCTGGATCAACGTCGGCCTGCTCGCCTGGGCGCTCGACAAACGCGGCCAGTTCTTCTTCGACGATCAGAACCGCCGAAGGGTGCCCCTGATAATCCTGGCGAGCGCGATGATGGGCGGTGTGCTCTGGGTCGCCCAGATCTGGCTGGCACCCTGGTTCAGCGTCGATGTCGCTCTGGAAATGCGGATTCTCGTTCTGGGCGGGATGGTGGCCGGAGGGGCTGCGGTATTTTTCGTCGCCACCGAACTCACCGGCGCTGCCCGGGCTTCCGAACTGATCGGCTATTTCCGCAAGCGCTGACGATTACACCCATGCGAAAGGCTTGCGTCCGCCCCGGCGATTGGGCCATATACCGCCCGCGCAATCAGGAGTCAGAGAACCATGGCGGCCAAACCATCGCGTGTCTTTTCCGGCGTCCAGCCGACCGGAAACCTGCATCTCGGCAACTATCTCGGAGCCATCACGCGTTTCGTTGCGCTCCAGGATACCCACGACTGCATTTACTGTGTCGTGGATCTGCACGCGGTCACGGTCTGGCAAGATCCGGCGGAACTCGCGCATAACACGCGCGAAGTGACGGCGGCCTTCGTCGCCAGCGGTATCGATCCCGAGAAGCACATCGTCTTCAACCAGAGCCAGGTCGCCGAGCACGCCGAGCTCGCCTGGATCTTCAACTGCGTGGCGCGGATGGGCTGGCTCAACCGCATGACCCAGTTCAAGGAGAAGGCCGGCAAGCACCGCGAGAATGCGTCGGTCGGCCTGTTCGCCTACCCCGCGCTCATGGCGGCGGACATCCTGGCCTACAAGGCAACGCATGTTCCGGTCGGAGATGATCAGAAACAGCATCTCGAACTGACCCGCGACATTGCGCAGAAGTTCAACGCCGACTTTGCCGACTCGATTGCGGCCAACGGATTCGACCCGGAGTTCTTTCCGTTGACCGAGCCGCTGATTACCGGCCCGGCAACACGCGTCATGTCCCTGCGTGACGGGACCAAGAAGATGAGCAAGTCGGATCCGTCCGACCTGTCCCGCATCAATCTCACCGACGATGCCGACACGATCGCCAAAAAGATCCGCAAGGCCAAGACCGACCCTGAGCCGCTGCCGAGCGAACCGGCGGGACTGGAAGAGCGCCCCGAAGCCGCCAATCTCGTCGGCATTTACGCGGCACTCAACGACGCGCCGGTTGAAGGCGTGCTGTCACAATATGGTGGCGGACAGTTTTCGACCTTCAAGCAGGACCTCGCGGACCTCTCGGTCGAAAAGCTGAGCCCGATTGCGACGGAGATGTCCAAACTCATGGACAATCCAGAGCACATCGACAGCATTCTGAGCGGCGGCGCGGCGCGCGCGCGGGCGATCGCCGAACCGATCATGAACGATGTCCGCAAGGTCGTCGGCTTCATTGGCTAGAGCGAGATGAGGCCCGTGGCGGTAACCTCTGACTTTTTTAAATTGCCTTGCCGCGTCTGCGGCAGGCTGGCAGCATGGCGCCCATGATCAAGAACCGTAAACGTGCAAGTTTCCAGGAAGGCCACAGCCGGAAATTCCTCGTCATTGTCGACGGCACGGCCGAAAGCGAACGGGCCCTGCATTTCGCGGCAAAACGCGCGGAACACACTGGCGGTGGCGTTGCGCTGCTGTGCGTCATCGCGCCCGGGGACTTCCAGCACTGGATCGGTGTCGGCAACATCATGCGGGAAGAAGCCGAGGAAGAGGCGCGTCGGCTGTTGGATCGCATGGTTGCCGAGGCCAAGAGCTGCTCCGGTATCACGGCCGAAACCGTGATCCGCGAGGGCATCATGGTCGAGGAACTGGTCGGTCTGATCGAGGAAGACGAGGATATCGCCATCCTCGTGCTCGGCGCGTCCACGGAAAAGGAGGGGCCGGGACCGCTGGTATCGATGCTGGCAAGCGGTGCGGCGGGAACTTTCCCCATCCCGATCACCATTGTTCCGGGTGACCTGACAGACGAGTTGATCGACACTCTGGCCTGATTTCAGCGCCTCACGCCGAAGATGAATCCACCAAAGCCGTGAAATTTTTTCGCATTACCTTGACGGCGCGATTTGATCTTGCCATCTGTCTACTTTAGAATTCATCTAAACCAACCGCCTAGTTGAAATCGGACGGTACTGGGCCCTGACGCCGGAGAGCAAAATGTTCATCCAGACCGAAGCCACACCGAACCCCGCGACGCTCAAGTTTTTGCCCGGCAGGGCGGTGCTTGGCAACGCGACCCGCGACTTCCGGGATCCGGAGACAGCGGAGCAATCGCCGCTTGCTGCACGGCTGTTCGAGATCAGCGGCGTCACCGGGGTGTTTCTCGGTGCCGATTTCATCACCGTGACCAAGGATGCCGACGAGTGGCAGCATCTCAAGCCCGCCATTCTCGGCGTGATCATGGAGCATTTCATGTCGGATGCTCCAATTCTGGCGGCCGACGCCGCCGAGCAAACGGAGGATGAAGGCAATTACGACGAGGCTGACGAGGCGATCGTCGGTACGATAAAGGAATTGCTGGACACGCGCGTACGTCCGGCCGTCGCACAGGACGGCGGCGACATTACCTTCCACGGGTTCCGGGAAGGCATCGTCTACCTCCATATGCAGGGCGCCTGTGCCGGATGTCCCAGCTCCACGGCCACGCTCAAGCACGGCATCGAGAATCTTCTGCGCCACTTCATCCCCGAGGTGAATGAGGTTCGGCCCATCTAGCGGTCCGGGCGAAAACTCGAAATTGTCTGGCGGCCATCTCCGTGGAGGTGGCCGTTTCAGTTTTCTGCGCGGTGCGGCTACACTCCTGGCGAAATCCCGATCAGGGGCTAGATTGACGGGATATGACATCGCGCCCACAAAGCCGGTTTGCTTTGGGGAACACAGCGACAAGGAGAAGACGACAAATGTCCGGTCCGCTTGAAGGCATCAAAGTGATCGATCTCACCGCCATGGTTTCCGGTCCGCTGTCGACGATGATCCTCGCCGACCAGGGGGCGGACGTCATCAAGATCGAGAACCCGAACGGAGGAGACTTTACCCGCGCCGTATCGAGCCGGCGCGCCGGCATGGCCGCGTCGTTTCTCAACAACAACCGCAACAAGCGCTCTCTGGCCCTCAATCTGAAGGACCCGCGCGGCATCGAGTTGCTGAAAAAAATGGCCGCCGACGCCGATGTTTTCGTCCAGAACTTCCGGCCGGGTGTTGTCGACCGCATGGGCATCGGCGAAGACGCCATCCGGGCTGCCTCTCCGGATATTGTTTATGTTTCGATCAGCGGCTTCGGTTTCGACGGGCCTTATGCGAAAAAGCCGGTTTACGACCCCCTGATCCAGGCCCTCTCTGGTCTGACCACCATCCAGGGCGGTTCCGATCAGCTTCGCCCGCGCCTCGTCCGCACCATCCTGCCCGACAAGCTTACCGGTTTTGCCGCGGCGCAGGCGATCAGCGCGGCGCTGCTGGCCCGTGCGCGGACAGGCAAGGGACAGCACGTCAGGCTGTCCATGCTGGATACGGTGCTGTCGTTCCTCTGGGCGTCCGACATGTCGAGCCAGACCTTTGTCGGCCAGGAGTCGCCCCAGGAAAAAGCCCAGAGCTTCATCGACCTGATCTACGAGACCGAGGATGGCTACATCAGTGTCGCCGTGCAGTCGGACAAGGAGTGGCAGGGTCTGGTCCGGGCTCTCGAGCGCCCGGAATGGCTGGAGGACGAGCGTTTCAAGACACCCGCCCTCCGCAGCCACAATATCGATGACCGGCTCAGTCTGACCCAGGAGGTCCTGCGCACGCGGACGTCCGCGGAGTGGCTGGAGCGGCTCGAAGCCGAGGATGTCCCCTGCGCCCCGGTTCTGCGCCGCAGCGAGGTGATCGGGCATCCGCAGATCGTCGCGAACGGAATTCTGAGCGAGACGGAGCACCCGACCGCCGGGCCCCTGCGCCAGACCCGAACGGCTGCGCAGTTCTCCGAAACGCCGCCCGTCCACCGGCGCGGAGCACCGCTGCTCGGAGAGCACAGCCGGGAAATCCTGGATGATTTCGGTATCAGTGGCGACGAGATCGAGGCGCTCCAGGCCTCCGGTGTCATCGTCTCCGCTGAGGGGGAGGCGCTCCAGGCCTCCGGTGTCATCGTCTCCGCTGAGGGGGGCGACGCGGCATGATCGATCTCTACTACTGGCCGACGCCCAACGGGTGGAAGGCGTCAATCATGCTTGAGGAATGCGGCCTCGAGTACAACCTCATTCCTGTGAACATCGGCAAGGGCGATCAGTTCAAGCCGGAGTTCCTGGAAATCAGCCCCAATCACCGCATGCCGGCCATTGTCGATCATGACGTTTCTGGCGACCCGGTCAGCGTATTCGAGTCCGGCGCGATCCTGTTCTATCTGGCCGAAAAGGCCGGCAGGTTCATGCCGTCCGATCCGGTCGGGCGCAAGGAGGCGCTGGAGTGGCTGTTCTGGCAGGTCGGAAACCAGGGGCCGATGGCGGGGCAGCTCAGTCACTTTGTGAATTACGCCCCTCAGGAGGGTCAGGATTATTCCCGCCAGCGCTACGCCAACGAGTATGACCGCTGTCTCGGCGTGCTGGAGCGGCGCCTTCAGGACCGGGAGTTCATTCTCGGCGATTATTCCGTGGCCGACATCATCTCCTGGCCGTGGGTGCTGATCGCAAAGCCGCTGGGCCAGTCGCTCGAGGCATTCCCGAACGTTGCGCGCTGGCGCAACGAGATCAAGCAGCGTCCGGCCGTCCAGAAGGGCGTCGATCTGGGCAAGGAATTCCGGCGCTCTGCGCCCCCGAGCGACGAGGAGCGGAAGATTCTGTTTAATCAGACCTCGGATCACGCGGCCAGCCAGAGCGCGGGCTCCAATTGAGCTGATACCGGGATAGCGACCGGCCCAATGAAGATACTCGCCTTCGATACCGCTTTGGGCGCATGTTCCGTGGCATTGGCCGACTGCGGTCCCGACGGCCGATGCGATCACCTCGCGCGGGAGTTCGAGGCGCGCCGGCGGGGACATGCCGAAGTGCTCATGCCCATGATCGAGCAGGTTCTCGTGCAGGGCGGTGCGACCTATGCCGACATCGATCGCCTTGGCGTCACGGTCGGACCCGGGACATTCACCGGTGTCCGCGTCGGCGTTGCTGCCGCTCGCGGACTGTCTCTTGCCGCAGGCATTCCGGTCGTGACGCTGTCGACCCTCGAGGCGATTGCCCGCACCGCGACACAGGGAGCAGACGGCACGATGCCCAATTGCATCGTCGCGGCGACGGATGCAAGACGCGGCGAGCTTTACCTGCAGATCTTCACCGGGACGCTGCAGGCCGTGACGCCGCCTCAGGTTGTTGCAGTCGAGGACGCGGCGAAAGCGGTGCCCGACGGCGGGCTATTCTTGTGCGGAACCGGCGCTGACCTTCTCAAGGGTGCATTTGGAGGAGACAGGCCGGATGTGACGGTCTCCAGCGCGGACGTGCAACCGGACGCGGCCGGTTTTATCGGCGCACTGGCCGCGAAACCTCTCTGCGAAACGCCGCCCGAGCCACTCTATCTGCGTGCCCCGGATGCCAAGCTGCCGGCCCGCATGAGCGTGGAGCGGAAGGCTTGAGCGAACGGCACCTGACTTTCGAGAATCTGGGCAGCGGTGCCCCGGAACTGCTTGCAGCCTTGCACAAGTCCAGCTTTGCCAGGCCCTGGTCGGCAGGTGATTTCACCGAGTTGCTTACGCTGCCGGGCACGGAATCGCTTGTCGCCACGACCTCCGATAAAGAGCCTGCGGGTATGATCCTGTTCCGGCACGCTGCAGGCGAAGGTGAAATCCTGACCCTGGCGGTGCGGCCGGACATGCGGCGCTCCGGTATCGCGACCGCTCTCGTTGCGGAAACGGTGCAACGGCTGAGATCCATCGTGGTTTCGGTCTTTCTCGAGGTGGCTCCCTCCAATCGCGCGGCGCGTGCATTGTACCACTCTGCGGGCTTTGTGGAGGTTGGCCGGCGGCCGGCATATTATGGCTCCGGCGGAGAGAGCGAGGATGCCCTGATCATGCGCGCCGAACTTTCCCGAACCGGGGAATTGCCAATTGCATGACCCCTTACCGGCACATATAACGAGGCGTCGCCGGGCAAGACCAGAGAGCTGAAGACATTCCGTGGTAAGTCATCTTGAACAGCTGTGCATTGAAAAAGGCATGCGCATGACGGAGCAACGCCGCGTCATCGCCGAAGTGCTTTCCAATGCGGATGATCATCCGGATGTCGAGGAATTGTACCGGCGGGCTTCGAAGATCGACGACCGGATTTCCATTGCCACGGTCTATCGCACGGTCCGTCTGTTTGAGGATGCCGGCATTCTGGAACGTCACGAGTTTCGGGACGGACGTTCGCGCTACGAGCAGGTCACCGACGAGCATCACGATCATCTGATCGATCTGCAGACAGGCAATGTGATCGAGTTCCGCAACGAGGAAATTGAGCGGTTGCAGGAACTGATTGCCAGGGAACTCGGGTTTAAGCTGGTCGATCACCGTCTCGAGCTTTATGGCGTGCCGCTGGCGGATGACAAGGATTAAGGCAGCAACGGCGGATGGCCGAAAGGCCGTACAGCGCGAGACCGACGCCATGGGCGCGTTGCGCGGTATTTATATCGTCGCGGGCATGGTGGTGATCACGCTGCCGCTCATGCCGATGCAGGTTCTGTTCCGCCGGATCTGGAATCGCGGCGCGGAATTGCTGCCTTACTATTATCACCGCACGGTGTGCCGTCTGCTCGGTGCCCGGATCGAAATCCGCGGAGAGCCAATCCGCAAGGGCGGCTGTCTGATCGCGGCAAATCACAGCTCATGGCTGGATATTCCGATCCTCAGCGCCTGCACGCCCGTCTCGTTTGTCGCCAAGAGCGAAGTCAACGAATGGGGCATTTTCGGAGTACTGGCGAGATTGCAACGCACGATGTTCGTGAACCGTCAGAAGCGCTCGGCAACCGGCGCATTTCGCGACGCCATGCAGGACCGGCTGTCGCGGGGCCACCATCTGGTGCTCTTTGCCGAAGGCACCAGCAGTGACGGCAATCGGGTGCTGCCTTTCAAGAGCGCGCTGCTTGGCGCCGCGGACTGTGAGATCGCAATGGCCGGTGGCGACCGGTCCAAAGTCCGTGTGCAGCCGGTCTCGATTGTCTACACTCGCCTTCATTCCGTTCCGCTTGGGCGGCTGCATCGTCCCTTTTTCGCGTGGTACGGGGACATGGAATTGCTGTCGCACCTGTGGAGCGCGCTGTGCATGGGTCCCATCGACGTTGTCGCTCATTTCCATGAACCGGTGACGATGGATCAGTTTTCCAGCCGCAAGGAACTCGCACGGCATTGTGAGCGGGAGGTCGCGAATGGCCATGTTTCCGCGCTTTTGGGCCGCTCCGTCAACGCCGGCTGACGGCCGGACGCGCTTTTTCTCCGCGGCAAATGGCTTTGCCTCGGGCGGAAAAAGGTTTAGGAAAGCGGCCCAATCGAGCCTTTGGCCGGGTATAGCGGGTATCGCATGAGCAAATCGCCGAAAAAGCTTTTCGTGAAGACCTACGGCTGCCAGATGAATGTCTACGATTCACAACGTATGACCGACATCCTGGCGCCGCTCGGCTACGCGCCTGCGTCATCGCCCGAAGGTGCTGATATGGTGATCCTCAATACCTGCCATATCCGCGAGAAGGCGGCGGAGAAGGTCTATTCCGAACTCGGCCGTATCCGCCAGCTGAAGCAGGAGCGCGTCGCCGCGGGCGGCGACATGATCGTTGGAGTCGCCGGATGTGTCGCCCAGGCCGAAGGCGCCGAAATCATGCGCCGGGCCCCGGTGGTCGACATGGTGTTCGGGCCCCAGTCCTATCACCGTCTGCCGGAACTGGTCGCCCGCGCAACCCGCGGGACCGGAGGCATTCTCGAAACCGACTTTCCGGTCGAGGACAAGTTCGATCATTTGAAGGCGCCGACCAGGGCCCAGACGATCGCGCGCGGCGTCACGGCGTTCGTGACGATCCAGGAAGGCTGCGACAAGTTCTGCACGTTTTGCGTGGTCCCCTATACCCGGGGCGCGGAGTTTTCACGACCGGTTGCTAAGATCACTGAGGAGGTCAGCAGGCTCGCCGATGCCGGTGTGCGCGAAATCACCTTGCTGGGGCAGAACGTCAATGCCTATCATGGTGAGGGGCCGGACGGCCGCGACTGGTCGCTCGGCAATCTGCTGGAACATCTCAGCCTGATCGACGGACTGGAACGTTTGCGTTACACCACCAGCCATCCGCGTGACATGGACGACACGCTGATTGCCGCGCACCGCGACATACCCCAGGTGATGCCCTATCTGCATCTTCCCGTGCAATCCGGGTCGGACCGCATCCTGGCGAGCATGAACCGCGGACATACCGCCGGCGCCTATATCGACCTTGTGGCCCGGATTCGCGAGGCTCGCCCTGATCTTGCGTTATCTTCCGATTTCATCGTCGGCTTCCCCGGCGAGTCGGACGATGATTTCAAGGCGACCATGTCACTCGTGCGCGAAGTCGGTTATGCCCAGGCCTATTCGTTCAAGTACAGTGTTCGACCCGGAACCCCCGCGTCGACCATGGCCGGTCAGGTTCCCGAAGATGTCAAATCCGAGCGGCTTGCCGCGCTACAGGAACTTCTGAACGAACAGCAGAGGGCGTTCAATGAGACATGCCGCGGGCGGCACATGAACGTTTTGCTCGAGAAACCCGGGCGCAGCCAAGGTCAGTTGGTCGGCCGCTCGCCCTATCTCCAGGCCGTGCACCTCGATGCGGACCCCGCCCGGGTCGGCGAAATGGTTGACGTGGTGATCGAGGACGTCGGCGCCAACAGCCTCTCTGCCCGCGAATTCAAGCCCGGCGAGAGCTCCGCTCCGGCCAGGAGCATGCCCATGGAGCAAGCGTTTTGAGTTCGGATTCCCTCCCGGAACAGCCTGGCGCTTTCGATGGCGGGTCGTCGGGCGAAGAAACCGTCATGGTGGCCTTCGATGACAACCGGCTGCTGCCGCAGCTGTTTGGCCAGCACGACCAGCATCTCGCCCTCATCGAGGAGCGCCTCGGCGTGGAGGCGACGCCCCGCGGGAACCATCTGGCGCTGACCGGAAGCCCGGATGACTGCCGCAATGCGCAGCGCGTTCTGGATGAACTGTATGAGCGGCTCAAGCAGGGGCTTGAAATCGGGCCCGGCGAGGTCGACGGTGCCATTCGCATGAACACGCTCGTCTACCGCGGCGGCGGCAATGACGCCGGCGGAGACGTGACGATCCGCACACGCCGGAGAGTGATCTCTCCGCGGTCGCCGGCGCAGAAGGCGTATATCCAGGCATTGCAGACCCACGAACTGACGTTCGGCATCGGGCCGGCAGGTACGGGCAAGACCTACCTCGCCGTGGCTGTCGCCGCGACCGCGCTCGTGGCGGGCGAGGTCGACCGCATCATCCTGTCTCGCCCGGCGGTGGAGGCCGGCGAGCGCCTCGGGTTCCTGCCCGGTGACATGAAGGAGAAGGTCGATCCCTATCTTCGGCCGCTTTATGACGCATTGTATGACGTGCTGCCGGGGAGCCAGGTGAGCCGTGGCCTCGAGGACGGCACCATCGAAATCGCACCGCTGGCGTTCATGAGGGGACGCACCCTGGCCCATTCCTATGTCATTCTCGACGAGGCCCAGAACTGCACGACCATGCAGATGAAGATGTTCCTTACACGCCTCGGTGAAAACAGCCGGATGGTCGTGACCGGGGATCCTTCCCAGGTCGACCTCCCGCCCGGGCAGATGTCCGGCCTGAAAGAGGCGGACACGGTGCTCAAGGGAGTGGCAGGCATCGGTCGGGTCCAGTTCACCGATGTCGACGTGGTGCGCCATCCCCTTGTCGCGCGGATCGTTCGCGCCTATGACGCGGCCAACAAGACGTGAGAGAGTGAAGCTGGCTCTGCAGCGATGAATATCGAAATCTCGGTGGACAGCGAGTGCTGGTCCGCCGTCAAAAATCCTGAAACACTTGTCGCCGCCGCCGTGGACGCGGTACTTGCCGAATTGCCGGGCGATGATCCCGGCAATGCGGAACTGAGTGTGGCCCTGGTTTCCGACGACGCCATCAGGATGCTGAACCGGGATTACCGCGGCAAGGACAAGGCAACGAACGTACTGTCATTTCCGGGCGGTGAATCGGCAGGGCCTGCCGTGCCTCGCCTTCTGGGCGATGTAATTCTGGCCTTTGAAACCGTGGCTGGCGAGGCGGAAATTCAGGGAAAACCGGTCGAACATCATTTCAGTCATCTGGTTGTTCACGGATTTCTTCATCTTTTGGGATATGATCATGAATCGGCCAAGGAGGCGGATACCATGGAGGCGATCGAAGTTCGCGCGCTTGCGCGCCTTGATATTGCCGACCCGTACCTGGACCGGAAACGAACGATTAACCATGAGGCTGCCGGCGAAACCGGCGCACGCCGATGACAGAAGTCACACAGAGCAAGCCGTCTAATCCGAATCAGAGTTCAGAAAGACCACAGGGCAGTCCGCTGACGCGTTTCTGGCAGCGCGTCAGAACTGTGCTTGGCGGCAACGGAGATACCACGCTCCGCGAAAGCCTGGAGGATGTCATCGAGCAGCACGAGGTGGAAGGGGACAGCCTTTCTGCCGAAGAGCGTTCGATGCTCCAGAACATTCTCGCCTTCGGCGAACTCCGGGTCGAGGACGTCATGGTGCCGCGCGCGGACATTGTGGCGGTCGAACACATCGCATCGATCGGTGATCTGATTGACATTTTCCGCACCGCCGGACACTCGCGGCTGCCGGTCTATCGCGACACGCTCGACGACCCCATCGGCATGGTCCACATCAAGGATGTCATGGGGTGGATCGCTGCCAAGGGCATGCGCAAGACACGCGCGAAGAAGTCAGCCAAGCCTCCGCAGCAGCCTGCGCGTCCGGCATCGACGGTGCCCGATCTGTCCAAGGCCGATCTGTCGACGCCGCTCTCCGACACCAGAATCAGGCGTGACGTTCTTTTCGTTCCGCCGTCCATGCCCGCC
Organism: Hyphomicrobiales bacterium; assembly: GCA_965275905.1. Lineage (GTDB taxonomy): Bacteria > Pseudomonadota > Alphaproteobacteria > Rhizobiales > JAJFHC01 > CBDAQD01. Next base: position 55,452 of record CBDHYJ010000031.1, read on the forward strand.
ATCGACCTGCTGGCGAAGATGCAGTCGACGCGCATTCATATGGCGGTCGTCGTTGACGAATACGGCGGCACGGACGGTCTCGCCTCGATCGAAGACCTCGTTGAGGAAATCGTCGGCGAGATCGAGGACGAGCACGACGCCGATGACACCCCGATGATCACGGATGTCGAAGGCGGATACGATGCCGACGCCCGTCTGCCGATCGAAGACCTCGAAGAGATTCTCGGCTTCGAACTGGGATCCGAAGATGACGACGAGGATTTCGATACGCTCGGCGGGCTCGTGTTCGATATGGTTGGACGTGTTCCCGTGCGCGGCGAGTTGATCCGCCATAAGACCGGAATCGAGTTTGAGGTTCTGCAGGGCGATCCGCGCCGGTTGCGGAAGCTTCGGATTCATTTGTCGCCGCGCCGGCCGGGCCGGCCGCAGGCCGGGCGCGACCGCCCTGAAAAGGGTCCGGACAAAGAAGCCGAAAAAGAACCGGATCAGGAAAGAGCGCAGCACACCGCGCAGGACACGCCCGAGCCGGAAACCTCGCACGAGACAACGACGCCTCAATAGGTTATCCGTTTAGGTGACGATTCGCCGAGTCCCCGGGGCGCGGCGATTCGGACTTGGAAAAATGCGGCTGGTCGAATGCGCGCAATTGCGCTGAGAATCGTTGTCTTGTGGGGCTGGAGGCGCGCGCTTGTCGCGATGCTGGCGGGGGCCGCATCCGCGCAGGCCATGGCGCCGCTGAATATATTCCCCGTGCTTTTCCTGACGGTTCCTATCCTGGTCTGGCTGCTTGACGGCGCGGCCAGCGAGCGCGGTCGCACGGTTTCAAGCTTCTTTTCGGGCGCCGTCATCGGCTGGTGTTTCGGCTTCGGCTATTTCCTCGCCGGTCTCTATTGGGTCGGCGAGGCATTCTATGTCGAGGCGCGGATTTTTGCCTGGATGGTGCCGTTCGTTCTCGTCCTTCTCCCCGCCGGGTTGGGCCTTTTCTCTGCGGCGGCCTGTGCGCTGGCGGCTGTCTTCTGGTCGACCGGATATACCCGCATTGTTGCCCTCGCTTCCACGTGGACGGCCCTGGAATGGATTCGCGGACACGTGCTCACCGGTTTTCCCTGGAACTCGATCGGCTATGCTTTCTCGGGAACGGACATTCTGGCGCAGACCGCTTCTGTCTGGGGTGTTTACGGTCTGGGATTTTTCGTCATCCTGATTGTCGGTGCGCCGGCAACGCTCGCCGACGAATACGCAGCGGGACGGGCGGCGATCGTCAAGCGTCTCGCCGGACCGTGCACGATGGTCATCCTGGCCGCCGGACTCGTTTCATTCGGTTACCTGCGGCTGGCGGACGCGCCGGCCGGCTTTGTGGAGAATGTGCGTGTCCGGGTCGTGCAGCCGAACATACCGCAGAAAGAGAAGTGGGTTCCCGCAAACAGGAACCAGATCTTCGCGCGCTACCTGGAGATGTCCAATCAGGCCACGTCGCCGGAAACCATGGGCATTTCGGATGTGACCCATCTCATATGGCCGGAGAGCGCCCTGCCGTTCCTGCTCGCCAGGCGGCCTGAGGCGCTGGCGGCAATCGCGGCTCTGTTGCCCGAGGGCACGCGGCTGATCACCGGCGGGTTGCGCAAGTCGGACAGCACACCGTCCACCGGCGGCACGAAAGTGTTCAACAGTGTTCTGGTGGTCAATTCCGACGGCGTGATCGAATCAACGTACGACAAGACCCACCTTGTTCCTTTCGGCGAGTACTTGCCGCTTGATTCGGTTCTGCGGCCGCTGGGAATACGCAAGCTTGTGGCCGTGCCGCTTGGCTTCGAGCCGGGGCCCGGGCCCAGGACGCTGGCCGCCGGGACGGCACCCGATTTCAGCCCGTTGATTTGTTACGAGGCGATTTTCCCCGGCGCGGTCGTGGAGCCGTCCAGGCGTCCCGGTTGGTTGCTGAATGTCACGAATGACGCCTGGTTCGGAACAAGCATCGGTCCGCACCAGCACTTTCAGCAGGCGCGCCTGCGGGCGGTCGAAGAGGGGCTTCCGCTGGTCCGGGCCGCGAACACCGGCATTTCCGCCGTCATTGATCCCTTCGGCCGGATTGTCCGTCAGCGCGGCGTGGCCGTCGCCGGCGTGATCGACTCGAGACTGCCGGCCGCGCTTCCGCCGACTCTCTACGCGCAGTACCGCGATTTGCCAGTACTCATTCTGATATTGGCTGGTCTTCTTGTTGTCCTCACTCTCAGGATTGGCGGCTCACGTGAGACCAGGGAAGGTTCAATTGACGCAAAGCGCTTGTAAAAACTACGGAATTCGGTTGACCACGGGTCAACGGACGACTAGACAATTGCTTCATGCCTAGAGCCTAATAATTTCCGTCTGGCTAACGGATCGGTGACGGACCGGGGGTGTTCGTTCGGAGGGGCTCACAGAAATGGTTGAGAAACATCCCAATCCCGTGGATGTCCACGTTGGTTCTCGCGTACGCTTGCGTCGGGTTCTCCTTGGCATGAGCCAGGAAAAGCTGGGCGAACAACTTGGCCTGACATTCCAGCAGGTTCAGAAATACGAAAAGGGCAGCAACAGGATCAGTGCAAGCCGCTTGTTTCAAATCGGCCAGATCCTGGATGTGCCTGTTCAATTCTTCTTCGAGGACATGCCTGCCGATGATACGGCCCATGCGGGCGATGGTGGTACAAACGGTTACGACCAGCCCGGTGTAATCGACTTCCTGAACAGCACGGAAGGCCTGCAATTAAACAAGGCATTTGCGGAAATTCGGGATCCGACCGTGCGTCGCAAGATCGTTGAACTCCTCAAGATCCTCGCCGAACAGAATGGAGACGCCGCAATCTGATTTGAGATTGCTAAATCCTTGACCGTCTCCTGATTCCTTGTCAGAACATCGCGCGCTTGAATGACTGGACTGCGGATGGCGCATGAGCCGCCGCCGAGCCGCGAGAGGGATATCGTGCCAAGAAGTAATTACCTGTTCACCAGCGAGTCGGTCTCCGAAGGCCATCCTGACAAGGTCTGCGACCGGATTTCTGACGCCGTCGTCGACGCCTATCTTGGTGCTGATCCGGTGTCGCGCGTGGCCGTCGAAACGCTGACCACGACCAACCGTATCGTACTCGCCGGAGAGGTTCGCGGACCTGCCGAAATCACACATGAGCGCCTGGAAGAGATCGCCAGGAACGCGGTGCGGGAAATCGGATACGAACAGGACGGTTTCCACTGGCGCGAAGCGGAAGTCGAGGTCTTCGTCCACAGTCAGTCAGCCGATATCGCCCAGGGCGTCGACGCTGCGGGCAACAAGGACGAGGGCGCGGGCGACCAGGGCATCATGTTCGGATACGCCTGCCGCGAGACCGAGCACCTCATGCCGGCGCCCATCTATCTGTCGCACCGTATCCTGAAGGACATGGCCGCGGCGCGCCACAACGGCGGCGGTACGGGCTTCGGTCCGGATTCCAAGAGCCAGGTGACCCTTGCCTACGAAGACGGCAAGCCGGTTCGCGCCACCTCTGTCGTGGTCTCAACACAGCACGACGAAGGCCTGAGCCAGGATGATGTGCGTGCCCGGGTGAGGCCGTTCGTCGAACAGGTTCTGCCTGACGGCTGGATGTGCCCCGAAGAGGATTTTTACGTCAACCCGACCGGCAAGTTCGTTATCGGGGGTCCGGATGGTGACGCCGGCCTGACCGGCCGCAAGATCATCGTCGACACCTATGGCGGCGCGGCACCGCACGGCGGCGGGGCATTCTCCGGCAAGGACCCGACGAAGGTGGACCGTTCGGCAGCTTATGCCGCGCGCTATCTGGCCAAGAACGTGGTGGCTGCCGATCTTGCCGGCCGTTGCACCATCCAGTTGTCCTATGCCATCGGTGTTTCCAAGCCGCTGTCGATCTATGTCGACCTGCATGGCACCGGCTCTGTCGCTGAGGAAAAGCTCGAGAATGTTCTGGGTGAGGTCATGGACCTGAGCCCGCGCGGTATCCGTGAACACCTGGAGCTCAGCCGTCCGATTTACGAGCGGACTGCCGCTTATGGACACTTCGGACGGTCGCCCGACGAGGATGGCGGATTTTCCTGGGAACGCACGGATCTGACCGAGAGCATCAAGTCAGCATTGACATAATGCCGGCTTGCGGTGTGCAACAAGGCATGTCCGCAGACACCCAAAATCGCCGCCGCCTTGTCTACGGCCGCCGCCAGGGACACAAGCTGCGCAAGGGTCAGCAGCGTCTTATGGACGACTTGCTGCCTGAAATTCGTGTGGACATCGACGCGCTCGGTCACACCGCACCTGGCGACCTGTTCGATCCGCCGCGCAAGCGTCTCTGGATGGAAATCGGTTTCGGCAGCGGCGAGCATCTGATCTGGCAGGCGACGACCAATCCCGGCGTTGGCCTCATCGGCTGCGAACCGTTCGTCAATGGAGTGGCCAGCCTGCTTCGCCACATCGAGAACGAATCGGCATCCAACGTCCTCGTGCATGACGATGATGCGCGGGATCTGCTGGAAGCGCTGCCCGATGCCTGCCTCGAAAAGGTCTTTCTGCTTTATCCCGACCCTTGGCCGAAGCTGCGTCACAACAAGCGGCGTTTTGTATCGCCCGAGAATCTCGACCGGCTGGCCGCCGTCCTGGTCGACGGCGGCGAGCTCAGGTTTGCCTCCGATATCCCGGATTATGTCCGCTGGACCCTGGAGCACGTTCACCGCCAGGGTTCCTTTGAATGGACCGCCCGCTCACCGCGTGACTGGCGCCGCCGGCCGGACGACTGGCCGCAGACGCGCTACGAACGCAAGGCTCTTGATGCCGGCAGGGTTCCGGCCTATCTGACGTTCAAGAGGCGTGCGCGGCGCCCGGCCCGGGGATGACGGCAGTGTCGCCGGAGACGACTCACAAAGGGCTTGCCTTCCCCACCCGAAACGCTATGATCCGCGCGTTCTATGGACATTCTCACATAGCCGGATACGTCCGGAGTTTTTGAGAGTGGGCCCCGCGGGGTCCGCTTTTTTTGTTATCTGAACCGGTGTCGATGACGACAATGACACTAGAGAATGATGTGCAGGATCTTGAGCGTCGCCTCGTGCGCGAGACGGGACTGGCGCGTCGTATCGCCGAACTCGCGGAACCGGTCCTGGACGGCATCGGCTTCCGCCTTGTGCGGGTCCGCGTGACGGGCCAGAGCGGGTGCACGGTCCAGATTATGGCCGAGCGCCCGGACGGCGCGATGACGATTGAGGATTGCGAGCTTGTAAGCCGCACGTTTTCGCCGATTCTCGATGTCGAGGATCCGGTGCCCGGCGGCTATGTGCTCGAGGTTTCGTCCCCCGGAATTGACCGTCCGCTGGTGCGGCCGGCCGACTTCGAACGCTGGGCGGGCCACGAAGCAAAGATCGAGATGGCCGAATTGCAGGCGGGACGGCGCCGCTTTCGCGGAGTCCTTGAAGGCTTCGAGGATGGCGAGATCCGTCTGTTCTTCGAAGCTGAGCCGGGTCAGGAGCCCGTCGTCATCGGGTTGCCGTTCGACGGGATGGCCGAAGCCCGGCTGGTTATGACCGACAAGCTGGTGCGTGAGTCACTGAAGAAACAGGACAACGGGGCCGACGGAGCCCCGAAGCGGGACAAATAGACTAGAGGACCGGAGAGGATCCATGTCAGAAACAGCCGTTAGTGCAAATAGGCTCGAACTCCTCCAGATCGCCGACTCGGTGGCACGGGAGAAATCCATCGAACGCGAGGTGGTGATCGGTGCCATGGAGGACGCGATCCAGCGTGCGGCCAGATCACGGTATGGCAGTGAAAACGAGATCCGTGCGGAGATCGACCCCAACACCGGCGAGATCAGGCTGAATCGTCTGCTGGAAGTCGTTGAGGCCGTTGACATGGAGGCCGTCCAGATCAGCCTGGACGAGGCCAAGGCCCGCAACCCCGCGGCCCAGGTCGGCGACTTCATCGCGGAACCGCTCCCGCCGATCGACTTCGGTCAGCATTGCCGCGCAGAACGCGAAGCAGGTCATCGTCCAGAAGGTCCGCGACGCCGAGCGCGAGCGCCAGTACGAGGAGTACAAGGATCGCATCGGCGATATCGTGCACGGCATCGTCAAGCGGGTCGAATACGGCAACGTCATCGTCGATCTTGGCCGGGGCGAGGCGATTGTCCGCCGCGACGAATCGCTGCCGCGCGAGAACTTCCGTAACGGCGACCGCATCAGGGCCTATGTCTACGACGTCCGCCGCGAGCAGCGCGGCCCGCAGATCTTCCTGTCGCGGACCCATCCGGAATTCATGGCCAAGCTGTTCTCTCAGGAAGTGCCGGAGATCTACGACGGCATCATCGAGATCATGGCGGTGGCACGCGATCCGGGCAGCCGCGCAAAGATCGCCGTTCTGTCCAAGGACAGTTCGATCGACCCCGTCGGCGCCTGCGTCGGCATGCGCGGCAGCCGCGTCCAGGCGGTCGTGAACGAGCTGCAGGGCGAGAAGATCGACATCATTCAGTGGTCGCCCGGATGCCGCAACCTTCATCGTCAACGGGCTGGCGCCCGCCGAGGTCGTGAAGGTGGTGCTTGACGAGGACGCGGAACGGATCGAGGTGGTTGTGCCGGACGATCAGTTGAGCCTGGCCATCGGCCGGCGCGGTCAGAATGTGCGTCTTGCGTCGCAGCTCACCGGCTGGGACATCG
>CBDHYJ010000032.1:0-29988 GCA_965275905.1 Hyphomicrobiales bacterium
GGACCTTCTGGCCCTGAGGCGTGATGTCGTACTTCGGATCGCGGGCACACAGCGTGAAGTTCCGGGCTGCCATGGCGATGGTGTCCTCGACCAGAGCACGCGGAAAACGCAGGCGGCCGTCGTCGCCATAGGTGCCGCCCTTGGCCGTCACGGCCTCGATACAGGACGGGATGGCATCACCGAACCCGATCTCTTCGAGCACGGTCAGGGCCGCATCGTTGATGCGCGCGATTTCCGCATCGTTGAGCGGCCTGAAACGCCCGCCCTCGAGCCCCGCGCGAACGGGAGCAAGATCTTCGGCGATCGGCGCGGCCCTCAAAGCCCGGCGTGCCTCCCGGCCGCCACGGCGCTTGCTGTCTGTTCCGGTGTCGGTGGTGGTCATGGCATCCTCCGCAGCCCCAGGGTGTTCAGGCCTTGACCCGCTCTGCTTTCGGGTCGTGCATGGGTTTCAGGCTCGCCTCGGCCGCCATCGGCTCGCAGGCAACCTCAATCTCATAGGTCGAGCCCAGGATCTCGTCCGGTTTCTCACCCGGCTCGCAATCGACATAGCCAAGCCCGATAGCGCCGCCCAGATAGTGACCGTAGTTGCCGGATGTCAGTCGGCCGGCCACCTTGCCGTCCCGCAGGATCGCTTCGTTGTGATAGAGCAGCGGCTCGGGATCGGCCAACTGGAACTGGAGCGAGGCGCTTGGGCGAGGCCCTGCTGCTTCATCCGTTCAGCACCGCGTCGCGACCGATGAAGCCGCCGAAGCGGGAGTCGCGCCTTGTTCGGTCTTGACCGCGAAGCCGAGGCCCGGCCTCGAGCACGTGATCCTCGTCGGTGACATCGTGGCCGAAATGGCGGAAGGCCTTTTCGATGCGGCAGGAATCGAGGGCACGTGCATGCCGCACAACCGCAACCCGCGCCCCTCGCCCACTTCGCGCAGGATGGCGTCGAAAGCGCATGAAGCGCGCCATGTCTGCTGGGCACGTAGATCTCCCAGCCCAGCTCGCCCACATAGGTGATCCGGTGGGCGCGGGCGAGCCCCAGGCCGATCTCGATCTCGCGGGCGGTCCCGAACGGAAACGCCGCGGTCATTGCTCAGATCGGCATTCGTCGACCTGCTGCAGGACCGCGCGGGCCTTCGGGCCCCATCACCGCAAAGCACCGCCTCGCCGAACTCGTCACGTCGGTCGCGACGCAATGGGCGTCGTCCGGGATGTGGCGCTTGAGCCAAGACATGTCGCGCACCGCCGTTGGCGGCGGCCGTGATCGACGAGGAAGACCGTCTCCGACAACCGGGTCACGGTGAGGTCCGCCTCGATGCCGCCGCGCGCGTTGAGCCATTGGGTGTAGACGATCCGGCCCGGCTCGACGGCCACGTCGTTGGCACAGATGCGCTGCAGGACCGCTTCCGCGTCCCGGCCCTCGACGCGGATCTTGACGAAGGAGCGTCATGTCGAACAGGCCGACGCCCTTCGCGCACGGCCATGTGTTCGCCCCTGGCGTATTCGAACCAGTTCTGCCGGCCCCAGCTGTATTCGTATTCCGGCACCTTGCCGTTGCCGGCCTCTTCCGCCGGCAGGAACCAGTTGGCGCGCTCCCAGCCGGCAACCTCGCCGAAACAGGCGCCGCGTTCCGCCAGCCGTTCATGCAAGGGAGACTGCCGGACACCGCGTGCCGTGTCGTACTGCCGGTACGGCCAGTGATCGGCATAGAGCAAACCGAGCGTCTCCTTGGAGCGTTCGAACAGGTAGGTCTTGTTGCCCTGGAACGGCTGCATCCGGCGGATGTCGACGTCCCAGAGATCGAACGGCGGCTCGCCCGTCTCCATCCATTCGGCGAGCGCCTTGCCGGCCCCACCCGCGGACTGGATGCCGATCGAATTGAACCCGGCGGCCACATAGAAATTCCGAAGCTCCGGCGCTTCGCCCAGCAGGTACCGGTCGTCCGGCGTGAAGCTCTCCGGTCCGTTGAAGAACGTATGGATGCCTGCCGTTTCCAGGATCGGCATGCGGTTCACGGCCGACTCCAGGATCGGCTCGAAATGCTCGAAATCCTCGGGCAACTGGTCGAAGCAGAAGTCGTCAGGAATGCCGTCCATGCCCCAGGGCTTGGAATTCGGCTCGAACGCACCAAGCAGGAACTTGCCCGCATCCTCCTTGTAATAGGCGCACTCGTCCGGCACGCGCAGCACGGGAAGATCCCGCTGCAGGTCAGGTATGGCCTCTGTCACGATGTAGAAATGCTCGCACGCATGCAGCGGCACATTGACCCCCGCCATGGCGCCAACCTCGCGGCCCCACATGCCGCCGCAATTGACGACATACTCGGCCTCGATCGGACCCTTGTCGGTGGTCACGCCGGTGACGCGGCCATCTTTCTTCGTGACGCCCGTCACCCTTGTGTTCTCGAACACCTTGGCGCCCATATTGCGCGCGCCCTTGGCCAGCGCCAGGGCGATGTTGGCCGGATCCGCCTGGCCGTCCTTCGCGATAAACGCGGCACCGTGCACACCGTCGATATTGAGCAGCGGGTACATGGACTTGCACTCGTCAGGCGTCACCATCTCGACCTCAAGGCCGAATGTCTTGGCCATGGACGCGCCGCGCTGGAACTCCTCAAGCCGCGCCTCCGACAGGGCAACGCCAAGCGAACCGTTCTGCTTGAACCCGGTTGCCACACCCGTCTCTTGCTCGAGCGTCGTGTAGAGGTCGGCGGAATACTTGGCGAGCTGGGTCATGTTGGCCGTGGCGCGCAACTGCCCGATCAGGCCCGCCGCATGCCAGGTGGTGCCGCACGTGAGCTGCTTGCGCTCCAGCAGAACCACGTCGGTCCAGCCCTGCTTCGCCAGATGGTAGGCGACGGAACAGCCGATCACGCCGCCGCCGATAATCACGGCCCGTGCGTGGGTGGGAAAGTCAGCCATCGTTCACTCCCAAATCCTGTCAGGCCCGGAGGCGTTCGTTCTGCGGGTCGTAGAGCGGCTGGTCGGCCTGAACCACGGCCGGGCACCGCTCACCGAAGATTTCGACCTCGAGGCTGGTCCCCGGTTCGGTCAGATCGGTACGGATCACCGACAGCGCGATCGACTTGTCGATCCGGTGGCCCCATCCGCCTGATGTCACCAGCCCGACCTTCTCTTCACCGCTCCAGACGGTCGCAAGATACGGCGCATCGCAGTCGCCCGCTTCGACAACGAGCGGAGCGAAACGCTGTTTCGACCCGGCCTGCTGTTCCCTGAGCAGCGCGTCACGCCCGATAAACGTCTCCTTGTCGAGCTTGATGAAGCGGTCGAGACCACCCTCGAGCGCGGTGTAGTCAGTGGAAAGATCCTGCTTCCAGGCGCGGTAGGTCTTCTCCAGTCGCAGGCTGTCCATGGCGTACATGCCGAAGGGCTTGAGCCCGTGCGGCTGGCCGGCATCCCAGATGGCGGCGAAGACGTCCGTGACGTCGGCCATGGCGCAGTGCACCTCCCAGCCGAGCTCGCCCACATAGGACACGCGGATCAGCTTGACCGGCTTGCCGGCAATCTCGGCGTCCTGATGCGTCAGCCAGGGATTGGACTCGTTGGTCAGATCGACATCGGTTAGCGCGCCGAGGATGTCGCGGGACTTGGGACCGGACAGGACGAGGCTGCTGTAGTCCTCCGTCAGGTTCTCGATCGTGATCGGCGAACCCTCAGGCAGTTGCTTCATCAGCCAGTCGCGGTCATGCCATTCCGCTCCCGCCGCCGTCATCAGCTCGAAGCGGTCTTCGTCGAGCCGGATGACGGACATTTCGGTCAGGATGCGCCCCTGATTGTCGGCGAAGTAGATCAGGCCGATACGTCCCGCGCGCGGCACCGCGCCGGTCACGAGACCGCGCAACCATTCGGTCGCCCCCGCTCCCGACACCATGAACCGCGAGAAGCCCGGCAGTTCGCAGATGCCAGCGGCATCGCGTACGGCGTGGCATTCGTGCCGCACGGCATCGAACCACGGGCCGCTGCGGTCATAGGTCTCGCAGGACTCAAGCGACGTGTCGTCGCCGTCACCCGCGTACCACGCCGCACGTTCCCAGCCCGCGGCCGCCGCGAACTGTGCGCCCATTTCCTTCAGTCTGGGATAGAGCGGTGACAGCCGCTTCTCGCGGCCTTCCGGCCACTGGTAGTGCGGATAGTGAATGGCGTATTCGTGAGAGTAGATCTCGATGCCCTTGACGTTGGCATAGTCCTGATCGGCAAACGACGTGAAGCGGCGCGGGTCGCACGACCACATATCCCACTCGGTCTCGCCTTCCACGATCCATTCGGCCAGCACCTTGCCCGAGCCGCCGCCCTGGACGATGCCGAAGGTGAAGACGCAGGCCTCGAACGCGTTGGGCACGCCCGGCATCGGGCCGACCAGCGGATTGCCATCAGGCGTGTAGGGGATCGGACCGTTGACAACGCGGGTCAGGCCGACCGAACCCAGGATCGGCACGCGCGCGCAGGCGTCCTCGATGTACCACTCGATACGGTCGAGGTCGTCCGGATAGAGCTGGAACGAAAAGTCGTCCGGCATCGGGTCGTCCGGCGTCATCCAGTGCGCCTTGCAGTCGCGCTCGTACGGGCCCAGCAGCAGGCCGTTCTTCTCCTGGCGCAGATAGTAGGAGCTGTCCGGGTCGCGCAGCAGCGGCAGCTTCTCGCCGCGCGCTTCCAGTTCGGGGATTTCCTCGGTGATGAGATACTGGTGCGCCAGCGTCACCTGCGGGATCTCGCGGCCGAACCAGCGCCCGACCTCCTGGGCCCGGTAGCCGGCGGCGTTGACGACGTATTCGCAGCGGATTTCGCCCTTCTCGGTCTCCACGACCCATTCACCGTTCTCGCGGCGCACGCCGGTCGCCGGGCAGAACCGGATGACCTTGGCGCCCATATTGCGCGCGCCCTTGGCGAAGGCCTGGGACAACTGCGCCGGGTCGATATCGCCGTCGAGCGGATCCCAGCTGCCGCCGACAATGTCGTGGGTCTCCAGGAACGGATAGCGGTCCTTGAGCTCGTTGTTCATCAGCATGTCGAATTCGAGACCCTGGTTGCGGGCCATCGAGCAGACATGCTCGAACTCGCGCATGCGTTCCTTGGTGTGCGCCAGCCGGACAGCGCCGGTGACGTGATAGTTCATCGGATAGTCGACCTCGTCACCGAGCGTCGTGTAGAGCCGGTTCGAGTAGGCCTGCAGCTTCATGATCGACCAGGAGCCCGAGAAGTTCGGACAGTTGCCGGCCGCGTGCCAGGTGGATCCCGAAGTCAGTTCGTTCTTTTCCAGAAGCACGCAATCGGTCCATCCCATCTTGGCTAGATGATAGAGGCTCGATGTGCCGACGGAGCCGCCGCCGATGATCACCACGCGGGCATGGCTCGGTAGGTCTGCCATGTCGTTTCCTTCTCTTTCTCAATAGACCGGCGGCGTGATGATCCAGATCACCACGGCCGGTTCTTCACCCGGATTGCGCCAGCGATGCCGCTCGCGGTTGAGCCGGAAGCTGTCGCCTGCCTTCAGATTGAATTCCCTGCCTTCGATCCACAGATCGAGTTCGCCGGATACGAGATACCCGGCTTCCTCCGTGTCGCGCAGGTTCGTTTCGGCGAGTTCCGCCCCCGGTGCGAAGACGGAACGGATCATTTCGAACGTGCCGCCCAGATCAGGCGACAGCAGTTCCTCGACCAGACCGTCCTCCACATTGCCGATCTTGCGCCGCGAATGGGCACGTACAATGTGGCCGCGCTCTTCCTCCGGCGCCTCGTCCTGGATCAGGAACCAGGCGAGCGGCACCTCGAGCAGGCCGGCAATAACCTTTAGATCTGTGACGGAGAGGTTGGACAGGCCGCGTTCGACCTGACTCAGGTAGCCGACCGAGCGGCCGGTCTTGAGTGCCAGTTCCGACAGGGTGATACCCTTGGACTTGCGCAGGGCACGCAGATCCTGGCCGATGGAGGCCGCAATCCCCCCTCGTCCCGAAAGCTGTTCGCGATCCGCGAGCGCTGCGTCGCTCATGACCTGATCCCTCGCCGAAATGCTCGGATGAGAGTGCTTTGAGCGTCGTGAAAAATCAAATCATTTTTTCACGGTTGTAGCTCTAGATAGCTCAATTTTCATTCTTAGAATTCTGGGCATCTGTCCCAGTCGCGACGCCTGGCATACCGTCGAGTTCGGTCTCGCCCGAAAGCCCAGCTAACTGATTGAATTGTTCTTACTTTGTTCTTGATCGAATGTTAGATTGAGGGCACTTTAGTGCAGAGCAAAATCAACACCGATTGGAAGACAGATAGCCATGTCAAATCTTCCGGATGAACCAACGTCGATTAGAGCAGAATTTCTGACCGCGACCGAATTGGATCAATTGCAGGTCGATGACCTGAACGGGGTGTCTGGTTTTCATTTCAAGCGAAACCAGCGGTATGATCCTAACGGCGTTTTGGTTCCAGACAGTTCCGACGTTTTCCAAATCAACTTGGGCGATCACGCATATTGCAGATGGACCTATTCCCACGAAGGAGACCTTGTTGAATTCGAGGGAGTAAGCACACAAATCGAGCAGTTGGGTGACGAATTTTTTGCTCGATTAACCCCAGGCCATACCGAATTTTGGTCTAGAGAACCGCAGTCGGGACACTAGAAAAAGGGTTGGTCAGACCCATTTAAACAAACGTGACAGTGTCCTGCGACCGGGGAAATGGTCCGATGCTCTTCAGAAATCTCTCGCTCGGCTTCGCCGCGGGCGGCGTCGGCGCGATCGCCAACGTGGCCTTCGTGGCAATCGCCGCAGCAACGGGCCTGATTGCGGCCATGGGGATTTCCATGGCGCCGCCGCCCATGCCGGCCTTTCTCTACAAGCAGATCGTCTGGGGCGGGATCTTCGGCTTCGCGTTCGCCTTGCCGGCCATATCGCGCTCGTGGATCCGCGGCGGCCTTCTTGTCGGCCTCGCGGCGTCACTCGTCGCCCTCTTCATCGTGTTTCCTTCGGTTACCGTCGGCGGCGAGGGCCCGGGCATGGCCGGCCTCAACGCCGGACAACTGATGCCGGTGCTCGTGCTCATCGCCAACAGCGTCTGGGGACTCGCCGCCGCATGGTGGTACCGGCGCATGACGGCGTGAAGCACTCATCTCCCGTTCTCCGGGAGCGCAAGCGCGCAACCCGTAGCCGCAAAAGACACTAACCCCGGTATGGAACGGTCCCGGATCTGCGACGCACCGCTTCGCGCTGCTTCGCGTCCGGGAAACGGGCGTTCTGCATTTCTCCTCCTTCGTTCCCCGGGCGAGCGTCAGCGAGGACCGGGGCCGCAAAGAATGACGGTCTGAATGGAAAGTTCCGTGTCTTTGACACGGCCCGTAACTATACTGACTAGTGAGTTTACCGGCATCGCGTGGTCTGAAACCCTTCGCTCTGGCTCACGAGCGAAAGGACTCATCCCTCATGACCGGTGCCCCGCCGAAAGCCCCCTCTCTGTGGACCCCTGCCCTCATCACCATCCTGGTGGCGGCGAGCCTCGTCCTTTCGACGTCCATGGGCATCCGCCAGAGCCTGGGGCTCTTTCTCGATCCCATGGCCCGCGGCGCGGGCATCTCGGTCGCCACCTTCGGGCTCACCCTGGCCATCCAGAACCTTGCCTGGGGCATCGGTCAGCCGGCCATGGGCGCGCTCGCCGACCGGTTTGGCGGACGGATAGTGGTGATCGTCTCGGCGGCGGGTTTCGCCGTGGGACTCTGGCTGATGAGCCTTGGCACGATAGTCGGCCTGTTCATCGGAGGGGGCCTGATTGCCGGGCTCGCGGTCGCCGGAACTTCGCATGGCGTGCTTGTCGGAATCCTGTCCCGCGAAGCCGCACCGGGGGTGCGTGCCATCGCGGTCTCGATCCTTGCCGCCGCCGGATCACTCGGCACGTTCGTCATCGCACCCGGCGCCCAGGCCCTGCTCGACCGCATCGACTGGCAGACGACGCTCTGGACCCTTGCTGCCATCGCCGCGGCAATGGCCGTCCTGGCGCTGTTCCTCGGCAGTCCGCGAAAGCAGGCGGAAACGTCGACGGCCGAAAAACCCGATGCTGTCGCCGCGATCCGCGAGGCCCTGAAGCACCCCGGTTACGTCGCCACGACCATCGCCTTTTTCGCTTGCGGCTTTCAGCTCATCTTCATTGCGACGCACCTGCCGAAATACATCGCCTTCTGCGGATTGCCACCATCAGTCAGCGCCAACGCCATCGCGCTGATCGGCATCTTCAATGCATTCGGAACGCTCGCGGCCGGCTATCTCGGCGAACGGTACGGTCATAAGCTGGTGCTTGCCGCGATCTACCTGCTGCGCACGTTCACGGTCGCCGGCTATTTCCTCATGCCCGTCACGGTGGAAAGCACGCTGGTCTTCGGCGCCGCCATGGGTTTCCTGTGGCTCAGCGTAATCCCGCCCGTGAGCGGCCTCCTGAATTCACTGTTCGGGCCGACCAACTTCGGCGCCCTGTTCGGCGTGATGTTCCTGAGCCACCAGATTGGCGCCTTCCTCGGCGCCTATCTCGGCGGCCTCTCCTTCGATCTGAGCGGCAGTTACACGATCGCCTGGATCTCCCTTATCGCGGTGGGCACATCGGCCGCGGTCATTCAGCTGTCGGCCAAAGACGCGCCGCAATCGAGGCTGCCGGCTGCTGCGTGAACACGGGGACCGCTATTCCAATCAAAAACCGGGATTGAAAACATCTATTGAAAGAGGCGCAAAATCCAATTTGAAACTATCGCCATCTGAGCACATTTCTCCCTTATCGGTTCACTGGCTGGCGCGATACTGCGACCGCCGCCGGACCAAACGGAACGCAAGGAGGAATTCAGATGGATGGAATCAGCATTTTGGCAGTTGTCGTCACCGTGGCCGCATTTGCCGCCATGGGCTACGTCTTCCACAAGGCCTTCAACAACGAAAGATCCGCCGACTCGTAGAAGAGTCCGGAAAAGGCCTGATTGAATGGCGGCGGCCACTGCGCGGCTGCCGCCGATTGAAATGCTTGTCCAAGGAAGGGCGTCAAACAAAAGGAAGCGGAACTGAATCACACAAACGCCGCTTCAGACTGCACCGCGTCCGGGAAACGAACGGCCACACTTCCCCTTCAACCGTCTCACCCCGGACGCGGGCACGTCCCGCGCCGCCGGTCACCGTCCAAATCCCTGACCGGCGGCAGCGTTGCCTCAGGTCTTCTTCGACGGTGCGGCGACCAGAAGTCCGGCCGCCGTGATGAGCACCATGCCGCACACGGTCAGCAGATCCGGCCGTTCGGTGAAGAAGACAAAGCCCCAGAGTGCGGCCGAAACCAGGTAGGCATAGTCGAATGTCGCGATGATCGACGGTGCGGCGATCTGATAGGCGCGCGCAACGCCGACGAAATAGGCGGCCGACAGCACGCCGAGCAAGGCCATCAGCCCCCACTCCCGCGCACCCATGGGCGCCCAGTCCCCGAACAGGAACGGGAATGCCGATCTGGTTACGGAATCGAGACCCAGGACCGCCAGCACCGCTGTCGCCAGCAGCCCCGTCACCAGGAACGAGACGTGCAGCAGAAACGCCAGCATCTGGGGCGTTTCATCCTGGCACTTGCTGCGCGTCATCACCATCGCCGACGCGTAGAAGGCAGCCCCCAGCATCGGCAGCAGCGTGAACCAGGAGAAGGCGTCCGTGCCGGGCTTGAGGATGGCGACCACGCCGAGAAAGCCGAGCAGCACCCCGCCCCACTGGCGTCCGGTCACCGGTTCGCCGATCACGGCTGCGGACAACAGCGCGATCATGATCGGGTTGGTGTAGACCGCGACCGCCGCGACCGACAGGCTCAGGACCGGCAACGCCGCATAGAAGGCGAGCCACGTGAGCACGAGCAGCACGCTGCGCAGCAGCGTCCAGCGTGGCGCGCGCAGGCCGAGACCTGAGCCGGATGCGCGCAGAAGGACAAGCAGGATCGGCACCGCCACCAGCGAGCGCGCAACGAACACCTGCCAGACCGTGATATCGGCGCTCACGAGCTTCACCACGGCGTCCGCGAACGCCATGGTCAGGACCGATGCCAAGATGATGCCGATCCCCAGCGCGGTCTGCTGCGGCCTTGCCTCTTCCGGTTGCGCCATGCGTTTCCCTCGTCAGCGCGATCAACTCTCTCCCGCGCATCCTAATGCAGGTCGGATTATTGAAATAGCCATTGAACTCTCACCACACTACTGCGCAGAATTGAACAATGGAGCGCGCGCCGATCAGCGGGATCGAAGTCTTCCTGGCCATCGTCCGGGAGGGCTCGCTGCGCGCGGCGGCCCGTGCGCTGGGTGTCGGCGCACCCGCGGTCAGCCACCGTCTCAAGGCGCTCGAGCGCCGGCTCGGCGTCGATCTTCTGGTCCGGACCACGCGGTCGATCGAGCTCACCGACGCCGGACGCACATTGCTTGCGGGAACCGCGCCGGCGTTCCAGGAGATCATCGACGCGGTCGAGGGCACGAAGGCCGTCGGCAGGCTCAAGACCGGCACCCTGCGGCTGACCCTGCCCCGCAGCGCCTACAAGATGATCATTGCCCCGGTGCTGCCCGACTTTCAGGCGCAATACCCCGACGTCTGTCTCGATCTTTCCATCAACGAGGGTCTTGTCGACATCGTGCGCGACGGCTTCCACGCCGGCTTCCGGCTCGGCGATCGCCTGACCTCCGACATGATAGCGGTCCGCCTCACCGGGCCGCTCACGCCCAGCTTCTCGGCTGCGCCCTCCTACCTCGATACGCACGGGCGGCCGGAGCATCCGCGCGACCTGCTCGACCACAAATGCGTGCGCTACAAGTTCGTCACGGCGAAGAGCATCTGGGACTGGCAGTTCGTCGAGGACGGCATCGTCAAGACCGTCGATCCGCCGACCCGCCTGATCTTCGACAGCATGCAGTCGGTCATGCAGGCGGTGCGCGACGGTCACGGCATCGGTTGGTCACTGCGCGCGGTGATCGAGGACCATCTTGAGTCCGGCGCTCTCGTGTCCGTGCTCGATGCCTATGTCGCGGAACTGCCGCCCTACTACCTCTACTACCCCGAGCAGAACCGCCGCCTCGAACTGCTGCGCCTGTTCATCGACTTCCTGGCGTCGAAACGCGACCGGTACACAGCCCCTGCGCTCTAGTCCTTGGGCGCGAAGATCCCGACCGGTTCGGCGAGACCGCGCAGGGTGTGCTCTCCCAGACTGTCCAACTCTTCGTCAAGCAGGCCGGCGACATCCCCGGTGATCAGGATGGAACGGCCGAGCGACTTGCTCAGGCCCTCGACCCGGCTCGCTGCGTTGATGGCCTTGCCGATAACCGTGAAGTCCAGCCGCTGCGGCGCCCCGACATTGCCGAAGAACACGGCGCCGCGATGCAGTGCGATGCCCGAGCGCAACGGCCGCCACCCCTGAATATCGCCAAGCTGATCATTGTCGGCATTCAGGTCCTTAACCGCGGTGGCGGCGGCCCGCGACGCGGCCAGAGCGGCCCGCGCTGCCTCCCTTTCCCCGCCAAACGTCTTGAACGGGAAGACGGCCAGCAGCCCGTCGCCGATGAATTTCAGGATCTCGCCGCCGTGATCCATGACTGCACCGGCCAACCGCTCGAAATAGGCATTGAGCACGGCGATCATGTCGCCGTCGTCCAGCCGATCGGCAAGGTCCGTGAAACCGCGCAGGTCCGACACCCAGATGACGGCATCAATCGGCGCACCGGAGCCGCGATTGATCGATCCGCTCAGCACCTGCTCGCCGGCGGCGGCGCCGAGATAGGTGGTCATGACGTTCTCGGCAATGCGGGCGATGATATGGCGCTGAACGTGCAGAGCAAACAGCGACAGGTGCGCGCTGATTTCCAGAAACTGGCTGTCCGTGAAGCCGCGCGGCTGTTTCGTTGCCACCGTCGCCGCGTTGTGCTGCCCGCCGGCGTCGCGCAGCGGCAGCGCCGCATAGTCCGTGACCCCCCGTTCCGCCAGGTCCTGCAGCAGGGGGCTGTCGAGCGAAACCTCCGGATCGTCGAATCGGGCGCGAAAGCGCTCGCCGTGCTCGACCACCCGATACAATGGATTGCGCCGGTACGAGTCGGTCTTCAAGACCGACCCGTCGACCTTGACCTCGTCACAGATCCCGTCGTCGAATTCCCAGTTCCAGGCATAGCCGAAATATTGCGGATGCAGCGTCCCGACGTGCAGGCTCGCCCGGTGAAGCGGCAGCCCGGCCGCGACCAGGCGGCAGGCAAAGGACTGGAACAGGTCGAGAAGATCGTCCTCGTCGGCTGCATCCGCGAGCAACCAGGCGTGGACATCCTCATCTTCAAAGCGCCGAAGGTCGTCAGGATCAAATCTGCCGCGGCGCAGCAGGGTCACGAAGTCGGGATACACCCGCGGCGCAGGATCGATATCACCCTCTTTCATCAGTCTGCTCCGGCGTCGTGAAAATCTCTACACTGGCCCCGAGACCTTTCAGGCTCCCCAGCCGGCGCTGACAGACCTTCGGGTCAGCCATGTGCCCGCACAAGCGGGTACTCGGGGGTGACAATTAGGCCGTCGCCCCGGACTTGATCCGGGGCCCAGCCACAATCGCGACCAACCCCAATTGTGCTGAATGCCGGATCACGCTTCGCCTGTCCGGCATGACAGTGATGAACACAATTGGGTGCCTACTCCGCGGCCTGGCGTGTGCGCACCGACGCACCGTCGATGTCCCGGGCGGCCCCTTCCGAGGCCGACGTCGCGAAGGCGGCGAACACCTTGAGCGCCGTCGTCACCTTGCGCTCGCGCTGCTCGGTCGGCTGCCACGCCGCGGCACCCCGCGACTCCATGGCCGCACGCCGCGCGGTCAGCACATGCGCCTCGACGTCCAGGTGAATGCGCCGCTCGGCGATCGAGATCTGGATCTGGTCGCCCTCCTCGATCAGGCCGATCGCGCCGCCGAGGGCCGCTTCCGGCGAGATATGCCCGACGCTCAGGCCTGACGACCCGCCGGAGAAGCGGCCGTCGGTGATGAGCGCGCAGGATTTTCCAAGCCCGACCGCCTTTAGATAGGACGTCGGATACAGCATCTCCTGCATGCCGGGTCCGCCCTTGGGGCCCTCGTAGCGGATCACGACCACGTCGCCTTCCTTGACCTGCTTGCCGAGAATGCCCTTCACAGCGCTGTCCTGGCTCTCGAAGATCCGGGCCGTGCCGGTAAAGGTCAGGCATTCTTCCGGAACGCCGGCGGTCTTCACGATACAGCCGTCCTCGGCGATGTTGCCGTAGAGGACCGCGAGGCCTCCGTCCTGGGAGTAAGCATGTTCGCCTGAGCGCACGCAGCCGTTCTCCTGGTCGCGGTCGAGATCCTTCCAGAGATTCTTCGACGAAAATGCCTGGGTCGTGCGCACGCCGCCGGGTGCCGCCCGGTAGAACTCTTCCACCTCCGGCGACGGCGACCGCATGATGTCCCATTCCTCAAGCGCCTCGGCATAGGTCGCGGAGTGCACCGTCGGACGGTCGCGGTGGATCAGGCCCAGCCGGTCCAATTCGCCCATGATGCGCATGATGCCGCCGGCCCGGTGCACGTCCTCCATGTGGAAGACGGAGGTCGAAGGCGACAGCTTCGAGAGGTGCGGCACACCACGGCTCAGCCGGTCGATGTCGTCCATGGTGAACGGCACCTCTCCCTCGCGGGCCATGGCCAGCAGATGCAGGATCGTGTTGGTCGACCCGCCCATGGCGATGTCGAGCGTCATGGCGTTCTCGAAGCTCTCGAAATTGGCGATGCCGCGCGGCGTGGCGTTCTCGTCGCCGTCCTCATAGTAGCGCCGCGCCAGGTCTACGATGGTGCGGCCGGCACGCCGGAACAGGTCCTCGCGGAACGCATGGGTCGCCAGCATCGAGCCGTTGCCGGGCAATGCCAGGCCGAGCGCTTCGGCAAGGCAGTTCATGGAGTTGGCCGTGAACATGCCGGAGCACGACCCGCAGGTCGGGCACGCCGAGCGCTCCGTCTTCTCGCTGTCCTCGTCGGAGACGTCGGGATTGACGGCGTTGATCATGGCATCGACAAGGTCGACCTTGACCTCCTTGCCGTCGAGAATGACCTTGCCCGCCTCCATCGGTCCGCCGGACACGAAGATGGCCGGGATGTTCAGCCGCATGGCCGCCATAAGCATGCCGGGCGTGATCTTGTCGCAATTGGAGATGCAGATCACGGCGTCGGCACAATGGGCGTTGCACATGAACTCGACGCTGTCCGCGATGATCTCGCGGCTCGGCAGCGAATAGAGCATGCCGTCGTGGCCCATGGCGATGCCGTCGTCGACGGCGATCGTGTTGAACTCCTTGGCAACACCGCCGGCCGCCTCGATCTCGGATGCCACCAGTTGACCCATATCCTTCAGGTGCACGTGCCCCGGCACGAACTGGGTGAAACTGTTGGCAACCGCAATGATCGGCTTGCCGAACTGCTCGTCCGACATGCCCGTCGCGCGCCACAGCGCACGCGCGCCCGCCATGTTGCGGCCATGGGTCGAGGTTCGGGATCGGTATTCAGGCATTGGTCCACGTCCAATTGATTTTGCTGAAGAATTTCTAGCGGATAGCCGCCGACGGGACCAGAGTTTTCCGGTTCAGGCAGGGGTGACATATTTTCAAGGCCGCTTCGGCCGAAGCCACCGCTTTATCCCGATGGCAGGGCTCTTTAAGGTATCGCCCGGCCGGCTCACGGCCTGGAGGATCGGATTGATGCACAGGGGCCATATCACAACGGCCGCATTGCCCGGGCGACGTCGTTTGCGGAAGCTCTGAAGCCATGGCGCAGACATCCTGGGATGTGATCATCGTTGGTCAGGGGCTCGCAGGAACGACCCTGGCCTGGCACCTGTTGGAGGCAGGCCGGCGTGTCCTGATGATCGATGCCGGCGAACCCGTGACCTCGTCGAAGATAGCGGCAGGTCTGATCACACCCGTGACCGGCAAGCGCCTTTATCTCAGCTGGCGCTGCAACGAGTTCCTGCCCGTGGCCCGAAACTTCTATCTCCGGATCGAACGGCACACGGGGCAGACGTTTTTTCATGATCGTATCGCGGTCAGGCTCTTCAGATCGGACAAGGAGCGGCAGATCTGGCAGAAGCGCAGCGTTCAGCCGGAGTACCGGTCGCATCTGCTGGACCCGCAGCCCGCGCCCCTGGTCGATCCGGAGCTGACCAACGCCGGGCACGGCGGCTTCGCGATGCACGCCGCACAGCTCGATGTCGCGGCCTATCTCGATGCGTCCCGCCAGGCCCTCGACTGCGAGGAAATGACCGTCGACTGGCGGCGCGACGTGACCTTCGACGGGGACAGCGTTTCAGTCCGGCAACACCGGGCCCGGCATGTGATTGCCTGCGAGGGCTTCGCCGCCACCCGCAACCCGTATTTTGCGCGCGTGCCGTTCAATCCGGCGAAGGGCGATATCCTGACCGTCCGCTTTGACCGTCCGCTGCCGCCGCGAACGCTTCATCGCGGAATCTGGGTGGCACCAACAGATGAACCTGATGTCTTCCGGGTCGGCTCCACATATGACCGGGCGACCTTCGATCAGGTGCCGAGTTCAGCCGCCCTTTCCGAGATTGAAGGCAAGCTCAGAGACTTCATTCATGTTCCCTACACCGTGCTGGATCATCGGGCAGCGGTCCGGCCGATTATCGATGGAAGCCGGGCGTTGATCGGCCTCCACCCGGATCAGCACCCGCTCGGCTTTTTCAATGGCCTGGGGTCCAAAGGTTCTTTGAATGCGCCATGGTTCGCGCGCTGTTTCACGGATTTCCTCGTGCACGGCACGCCATTGCCCGAAGACATGGATGTGAGAAGGCACTTCTGAGAAATGTTGCGCACCACCGAACTCGCTCATTACCTGGTACGGCAGACGCTTGAGCCCGGCGACTGGGCTGTCGATGCCACTGTCGGCAACGGCCATGACACGCGATTTCTTGCCGAGCTCGTGGGTCCGTCAGGCCGCGTCCTCGGGTTCGATGTGCAGGCCGCGGCTCTTGCCGCCGCCGGCCGGCAAGTCGACGGACTGGCGCAGGTGACGCTCGTTCACGCGAGCCATGAAACGCTGAGCGAGCGCCTTCCCGAAGAAGGCCGCGAACGCCTTGCCGCCGTCATGTTCAACCTCGGATATCTGCCGGGCGCTGACCATGAAGTGACGACCGAAGCGGAGACGACGCTCGCTGGCCTCCGTCAGGCCCTGGCCAATCTGAAGGTCCGCGGTCTCGTCACGATGGTGCTCTATCCCGGACATCCGGGCGGCGCAGAGGAGGCCGAAGCCGTGCGGACATTCGCCGCCACCCTGCCGGAGGATTTCGCCGTCGCACATTACGCCCGCTTCAATGCCCGGCGCCCGGCCCCGGAGTTGCTGGCCATCGAGCGACGCCGATAGGTACCGTTTCCCGGAAGCCAGATGCTCGCGTCAAGCCTGTGCCCATTGGCATTTGCTGCGGTCTGAAGCGCCGATAAGTGGGTCCCGGGTTACCCGCCTTCGCGGGTACAGGCTCAGCCCGGGAAACAGCCTCAGAACGGCATCTTGACGCCGGCGCGGCCGGTCACGTGGATCGCTTCGTCGGTGCCGTAGCCGGCCTCGATGTTGCCGTAGAGCCGGGTGCCGGTGGTCATCGCGTAAGCGAAGGCAGCGCCCGCGAACCCGGTCAGCACCTCGTCATCGCCACCCGCCGTGAAGTTCAGATTCTGGCCGAGGAGCGTGGCGCGCACGTTGTCTTCGCTCACCGTCGCCCGGCCGTCGGCCCCGACCCGGATCTCCGTGGTCAGCGTCCCGTAAGCGTCCGTGTTCATGTGCACCGGCACGGCCACCTGTCCCCGTGCGGAGATCACGTGCACGTCTCTATCTTGCACCTTCAGGTTGGCGTTGGAGCCCTTCTCCGTATAGCTGTCGAGGAAGAGACCTGCATAGCGCAGCGTCAGCGACGGCCTGACCGCGATCTCTTCCGTCACCGCAAGCGACGAGGAGACCGTGACCTCCGGGCTGACGAAGAAGCCGTAATAGTCGGCGCGTGCCGTATCGACACCGCCTACCACCGTGTTGTCGTTCATGAAACGCTGCTGGTCGTAGTTGCTGAGACCGACCGTAAGCGCCGCATCGATAGCCACGTCACCGGCCTGATGGGCCGCGTAGACCCCGCCGAAGACCGAGCCGATCTCCGTGTCCTGGCTGCCGAACTCCACGTCCACCTTGCTGCCCGAGCCGCCGATGAAGAAGCCTGCCCGCATGCCGTCCATGGCGGTGTCGGTCTCGATGCCGGCCACCGCCCCGCCGAAGACATGATCTGAAGCCAATTGGTTGCCGTCGCTCTCCTCGCCGCGCCAGCCGCCGAACACCTCCGCCCAGGCGCGCAGGACCGGCCCGACACCGCCCGCGGGCGCGATCGTCATGGAGGTCCCGTTGGCCGACGCCACCGCGACACCGGCCCCGTTCACGTCGCGGGCCGCATCGCCCTGGTTGGTCAGAACCCCTGAGATCCCGCCCGTGATGTCGGCGAGGACCGTGTCCGAGACCCCGAAGGATGACGGATCGATCACCACGACTTTTGTCGTCGCGTTGTCTGTATCCGTTGCCGCCGTCCTCAGGACCGCAAACGGCAGGCCGCCCGTGTCGATGGCGAACACCGTCGGCGGATCGCCTGCATCTTGAAAGGAAGAGCTGTCGGTAAAAGTCAGCGCGGAGGACCGGCCCGGGCCGGTGGCGAACGTGTCGTCCAGGCCGTCCCAGTTGATGGAACCCTCGATGGTCGAGCGCCCCAGAACCGTCAGGCTGTCAGCACCCGCCCCCTGAAAATCAATAGCAGCGCCGGCCGGCCCTGACCTGCTGCGGATCCGGCCCGCATTTGTCACGGACACGCCGCCAGCGCTGCTGCGATCGATCTGGACACCCGTCAGACCCTCGATCAGGCCGGACCGGGTGTTCACGATTGTGCCGGAACCGATGCCTATACCGGAATCGTTCAAAGCATCCGTGCCGCCCCGGATCGTGCCGCTGTTAAAGAGGCTGGTTACCTGGCCCTCGACAGAAATGCCGTCACGGCCACCTGAGATCGTACCGGCATTCACGAAGCTGGCTACCCCGCCCTCGACAAAAATACCGTCACGGCCACCCGAGATCGAGCCGCTGTTAAAGAGGCTGGTTACCCGGCCCTCGACAGAAATGCCGTTACTGTTCGAACCGTCGCCACCCGAGATCGTGCCGCTGTTCACGAGGCTGGTGAGGTGTTCGGCAAAGACGCCATTTTCATCGCCCGAGATCAAGCCGCTGTTGGTCAGATCGAGCGTAGAGTTACCTCCGTTAATGGCACTTTCACCGGTCGAAACGATTGTGCCTCGATTTATGACGGTGACGGTCACGTTGTTTACCGCGGTCACGGCGTCGAGCACATCACTCACCGTGCCGCCCTCTTCGACAATAAGCGTCTCGCCGTCATTAAGCTCGATCCAACTCGACGTCTCGCCGGCGCCGACGACAACCTCCTGGGCGTGGGCAGGAACACCCGCCGCAACAAACGCCGCAAGCGCGATCCCGCTCACCGCCGACAGGAACCATGTTTTGCCGCGCCGTCCACCCAGCGCTCTCAATGCCCGAGACACACTCACTCCCCCCAACGAAACATCAACAAACGAAACGCTAAACCTCCCCGCAACAGAATGTTAACAGCGCATCCAGGCGCAGTCGTTGGATCGGCGTCTCACCTTTGCGGGCATGCGGAACTGTGACCGTCCCGCAACAAAAGATCGTTGCCCGGTTGCCCGCCTATAAGTTGTCGCCTTCGGGCTTTCTTCTTTTGTCACCCTCGTGCTCGACACGAGGGTCTACTTCATGGACGCCGGATGTTCGTGTCGGGTGTGGGCAAGTTCCGGGGAACAAGCCTCCCTTGTCTTGCCGGGCTTGACCCGGCATCCAGCCCAAAACGAGGCAACCGCGCGTGACGCTGGACCCCGCGTCAAGCCTGTGCCCGCGAAGGCGGGTACGCGGGGTGACAGGAGTGGAGGCGTTCCCCGGCCTCCGCGCCGGCAACTGTATTTATGTCTGTGTCGAGAATGGCGTTCTGGTTTTCATGATGGCATTGGCCGTGACCAGCATCTTTCGCGCTACGGCGATGAGCGCGAGCGAGACCCGGGGCCACATCCTCCCTCGTCATTCCCGCGAAGGCGGGAACCCAGAGGCCACAATCCAATTCGGTGCCCTGTCGCTCTGCCCCCCGCCGGAGCCGGCCTCCGACCGGATCGGAGACGGGGAAGACGTTATATGCTCGCCGCACCCTGCCCTGCAAACGAGTTTCCGCGGCGCTCCAGTCGCCATATCTCACCGCAATTGTGGAACAACCACAAAACCTGCACTCTTCTGTCGGTGCCGGCCGCTCCGGCACCGGGATCTTTGCCGAGGACACATGCTCATGAGCACTTCCGTACACGCCGACACAAGAAGCACCCTGCGTGTCAGCACACGCCGGTTCGAACGTTCTCCTTTCCGCGAATTCTACGAGAACGCGGAGACCGTGCACGGCGTCTATGCCGGGCGTTACTACCCGGTGTTCAATGGCGAGGACACCGCCGAGGCTTACTGGGCCCTGCGCCGGAATGCCGCCCTTTACGATGTGCCGGAGAAACCGGTCCAGATCGAGGGGCCCGACGCGGTTCCGTTCCTGGAAAAAGTGTTTGCCCGCGGCATCGCTAACCTGAAGGAGGGTCGCGGGCGCTACGCGATCGCCTGCACGCCGCAGGGCGGGCTGTTCATGGATGGTATCCTGTTCCGGCTTTCACAAAACCGCTTCTGGTATGTCCAGCCCGACGGAGCACTTGAAAGCTGGCTCATCGCACACAGCGGTGACTTCGACGTGAACATCTCGGACCCGCACGCCTGGGTGCTGCAACTGCAAGGGCCGAAATCGCGCGAGATCATGAACGCGATTTCCGACGGCGCGATTGACGAGAGCATGGGGTATTTCCATTCAGGCTACTTCGACCTCGGCGGCCAGCCGGTCTATGTTTCGCGGACCGGCTGGACGGCGGAACTCGGCTACGAAATGTATGTCGAGCACAGGGGCACGGACTGCGGCAAGCTGTGGGCCGGTCTGCGCGAGGCCGGCGCCGCGCACAGCATGGTGTTCCAGCAGCATCGCTTCGATGGAGGTCCGCCGCATCGAGGGCGGCATACTCGACAACGGAACGGATTTCGACATGTCCATGACCCCGTTTCAGGCCGGCCTCGGCGCTTTTATCGACATGGAGAAGCAGGACTTCATCGGGCGCACGGCCCTGCTCGACGCCGACCGGCGAACCCTGCTCTTCGGCCTGAAATGCCAGGCCGCCACGCCGGGACATGTCATGCCGAATCCTCGACGGCGAAACCGCTGTCGGACGGGTCACCGCAGGCGCATGGTCACCCTATCTGGAATGCGGTATCGGCTATGTCCGGTTCGACGCCGCCGGCGACTGGCCGGGCAGGACGCTGTCTCTCAGGACGGCCGACGGGGAGACGCATCCTTGCGAGATCGTCGGCCTGCCGTTCTACGATCCGGAAAAGCGCATCCCGCGCGGTCTCGATAAGTCGGTTCCCTGAATTGCGATCGGGCGGCATCGATCACATGGAGGCGTTGCACCGAGCGCTCTGAAGGCAAGCTGCCGTTCAGTCTTCCGCCTTCGAACCGTTGTTCCAGAGACGTTTGAAGGTCTCTTTGGCCCGAATCCAGGGGACGATGGAGAAGACGACCAGAAAGCAGGCCGCGAAGAAGGCGCCGCCGTAGTCCAGGAAGGGACCCCAGGTTTCCGGCGCGAACAGGAACCTGAACGGAATCGAGATCAGATACGGCACAAGCAGAGCCGTGACGACCCACAAGGCAAGGCCGGCGCCGACAAGAACAGCCAATCCGGCCGGTGCGAGAAGGGTCTCGCCCAACAGGAGCGCCCAGTCTTTGAACTTCTCACCGGTCGTACGATGAAGTGTCCGGGGTTGGCCGAGCAGGCCCCGCGAGAATGACTGCAGGAAAACGGGACTGCGCTCGTAGACGACGTGCCCTGTCAGGAATCCGCCGCCCAGCAGATGGTGATTGTCGACCCCGCCCCATTCGGTGTACCGCCGCAACACGCCCGCGACGGGATCGAAGTACGACACGAAGTTGTCCCAGGCGATGTCCCGTTCACCGGCCAGGTTGTTTTCGGGTCTCAGCCGCGGCCAGAAGAACCTGATCTTTTCGAGGGGACTGCCGATCGTATAGAGATGCTCGACGCGCCCGCTTGCCTCGACGATCGTCTCCCTGTCATCGCGGGGCGACTCCCCGAACCTCAGGCCGCGCAGGGCGTGATAGGTCACAACCGTCCCCAGACTGTGGGCAATGATCTGGATCGACTGGCAGCCGTCCCCATGCGCCCGCGCCAGCTGGTCATAGAACCGGTCGAGGATGTCGCGGTAAACACCGCGAAGGTCTTCCGGCACATTGCCTTGCTCGGAGAACATGTCACCGGCCGAATTGATGTAATTGAAGACATCGCCCACATACTCGTCCAGCAGCCTGTCCACCGCAGTCGGGCCCTGCGATGTTTTATGGGCAGCATCCTGCGCGCGTTGCCATAGCGACTTGTCGCCGTCATCGCTCGCCTCACCCGCCCGCTTCTGTTCGGCACGGCGCCGCGGCACATCCCGGATCTGCGCAAGCAGGCGCGCACCCCAATAGACCAGTTGAAGGGCGAAGCCGGTGAACGGCAGAATGATGGTCCACCAAAGCACGGTGCGAAGTGGATACGGTTCGCTCTCGTATGACCGGCTGCGCTGATTCAGAAGAGGAAACCAGGCAAGGCTGCTGAGTTCCTCCATTTCGAAGGTCCCGGTCACCCGGTCGCCCTTGAGAAGGTCGGCCCAATAGACCTCGTAGAACCGCACCGCGCGGTCGCCGAGATGCACGCGCTCTCCCTCCTTCAGGCCGGCAGGCAGGTCCGGGAAAATGCGCCGTATCCCGTTGGTCACTTTTTCGAGCATTTCGCCGCGGTTCTGCGCGCCGATTCCGTGGACGACCAATATCCCCACAGGCGGTTGCTGCGCTCGCTCCGGCATCGTTCCTCCCCCGTGATCCGGCACCACTCTGACAGGAGACTCAGCCCATCTCCCCGTTCGGCTGATGGTTGACAATCAGTTTGGCACAAGGCTCTGTTTAATCAAATGCGCAGCCCTGCAGATCATGCCTGTCCCGTCCCTGGCATTACGGAAATGACCTCTGGAAATATCACGCCGGCAACCTTGATGTGGTCAGTTCCACTCGTCGGAAAGTGGCGCGGCGCCCACATGCAACCGTCCAGCGCTGAAGCAATCTGATGAATGAGTGCGGTTATACGGAAGGTCTGACGGTCGACCGTGACAGGCCGAGCTGGCGGGATGGTGTGCCGCGTCCGCTGGCCTGGGCGGCGTGGTATCCGGTGGCATCCGGAACCGAAACCGCGAAACACCTCATTGGCGCACCGGGCCGCAAGATATTCACGCTGGGCAAGGTTGCGCGGGACGGCGAACCGGACCGGACCCTGGACAGATGGCCCGTGGTCCTGCTCTCGCACGGCACCGGCGGCACCGCACAAGGGCTTGGCTGGCTGGGCGTCCGGCTGGCGCGCAGGGGGTTCATCTGCATCGGCGTCAGCCACCACGGAAACACGGCCTTTGAGCCGTACCTGCCGGAGGGTTTCCTGTGCTGGTGGGAGCGCGCCCGCGATCTGACGGTGATCCTCGATCTGATTGATAACGATGGACCGCTTGCGGCACGCCTCGACCTTGAAAGGGTGTTTGCCGCCGGCTTCTCCCTCGGCGGCTATACCGTGCTTTCGCTGGCGGGTGCGATCATGGAGCTCTCGCGGTTCCAGGACTGGCTGGAGACGCAGGACAAGAGCACCAGCGGCCCGCGGGAGTTTCCCGACCTGGCGGATCATATCCCGGACCTGATTGCCGGCTCGGAAACGTTCCGCGCCTCGCTGGACCGTCAGTCCCGGTCCTATCGCGATCCCCGCCTCAGAGCTGTCGCGGCCTTCGCCCCCGCCCCGCCCGTCCGGGCTTTCGACCCGG
The DNA here is from genome assembly GCA_965275905.1 of Hyphomicrobiales bacterium. Classification (GTDB taxonomy): domain Bacteria; phylum Pseudomonadota; class Alphaproteobacteria; order Rhizobiales; family JAJFHC01; genus CBDAQD01. Next base: position 23,046 of record CBDHYJ010000032.1, read on the forward strand.
CAAGCGTCACGGAGATCGGCATTCCCGTGAGCATCATGACCGGCGGGGACGATATCGAGGCCCCTTACGACCAGTGCACGCTCTGGCTGCAGCGGCAGAACCCGGATTTCGCGATCGAATGCCTGAAACCGCATGTCGGGCATTACGTGTTCCTGCCGGAAGCCACGGCGCGCGGCCTTGACGCCGAGCCCCTGCTCTGCCGCGACCGGCCCGGCGTCGACCGCCGCGCGATCCATGACCGCGCCGCACAGATGGCAGAGTCGCTGTTCCGGAGTTGCATGCAACACTGACGACTACCGGAAAGACGTTTCCCGGACGCGGTGCAGCGCGGAGCGGTGCGCCGCAGCGCCGGGATCGTTCCACACACAGGCTTCAGTTCGTCACGGCCCCGGGTCTCGCGTACACTCGCCCGGGGAACGGAAAGGCCGTAACGCCAAATTTCCCGATGTTACTCCGCCGCTTCGAGCTTGTCCTGCGTCCGGGTCTCGAAGTCGCTCGCGTCGTGGCGCTCATGGAGCTGTTCCTCGGGCTCGCCGAAGGTCCGGTTGACCATCCGGCCGCGCTTGACCGCCGGCCGGGCGTCGATTGCCTTCGCCCAGCGCATGACGTTGGTGTAGGACTCCACATCGAGGAATTCCGCGGCATCGTAGAGCCGCCCGAGCGCCAGCGCGCCGTACCACGGCCAGATTGCCATGTCGGCGATCGTGAAGTCGTCCCCGCACATGTATGTGTGATCGGCCAGATGCCGGTCCAGCACATCGAGCTGGCGCTTGGTCTCCATGGTGAAGCGGTCGATCGGGTATTCGAATTTCTCCGGCGCATATTTATAGAAGTGCCCGAAGCCGCCGCCGAGATAGGGCGCGCTGCCCATCTGCCAGAACAGCCAGTTGATGCATTCGGCACGCCTGGCCGGGTCCTCCGGGACGAACGCGCCGAACTTGTCGGCCAGATAGAGCAGGATCGAACCTGACTCGAACAGCCGCACCGGCTCCGGCCCGCTGCGGTCGACCATGGCCGGGATCTTCGAGTTCGGATTGATCTCGACGAAGCCGCTGCCGAACTGGTCGCCGTCGCCGATCTTGATCAGGTAGGCGTCGTACTCCGCGCCCTCGTGGCCGGCGGCCAGAAGCTCCTCCAGCATGACCGTGACCTTCACCCCGTTGGGTGTCGCCAGCGAGTGGAGCTGCAGCGGGTGCTTGCCCACCGGCAGTTCCTTGTCATGGGTCGGCCCGGCAATCGGCCTGTTGATGCTGGCGAACTCGCCGCCGTTCTTGGTTTCCCACGTCCATACTTTCGGCGGCTCGTAGCCGTTTGCGTCGCTCATTGCCCAGGCTCCCTCGGATGATGCGTCCCGGAAACCCGCTGCCGCGGCGAGACGTCAAGATTGGCTCCTGAACGTTATAGAGCATCGCCGCCCCGCGACCAGCCCCGCAAGCGGTGACGCCCGGCACGAAACCGGAAAGACCCGGCACCAGGCGGTCGCCGGGGAGCGGTGGACCGTCTGCGACTGATGGTCAAAGAAGACCGAGAAAGGTCAGCCCCTTCGTACGCAGGCGCTGCGCCCACGCGTCGGCGGCAAGCCGCACCCAGGCCCCTGCTCCGGCATGTTTCCGGCTCTCGGACTGCCCGGCCTCGGACGCATCCATGCGCGTCGCGACCATCATGGCATCGGCATATATGTGAAACATTTCGCATCCTCGCGTTAAGTGCGTTTCCCTATATATGCTGGACAAACCGGCCCATTTCGAGCCAAATCGCCTGATCAATTGTAATCTGGAGTTACAGATGGACTGGTCAGGACTTCCGCCGCTGGCAAGCCTGCGCGCCTTCGAGGCGGCGGCGCGCAACCTGAGCTATTCGGCCGCCGGACGGGAATTGAACGTGAGCCACGCGGCCATCGCCCAGCAGGTCCGCGCGCTCGAGGCCCATCTCGGCCTGCGCCTCGCGCAGCGCTCGGGGCGCGGTCTCGCGCTGACGCCGGAAGGCCGCACGCTCGCCGGCGGTCTGGGCGAAGGTTTCGGGCGGGTCGCGGAGACGGTCCGCTCGCTCGCCGCCGCGGAGGCCGACCGTCCGCTGCACGTCACCATGACGCCGTCCTTCGCGGTGAGCTGGTTCCTGCCGCGCATGCCGCTGTTCCGCGAGGCCCATCCCGAGATCGACCTGATCGTCAATCCGACTGCGGACCTTGTCGACCTGGCGGCATCCGGCTGCGACATCGCCATCCGGTTCGGCGCCGGCACCTGGTCCGGCTGCGAAAGCGAACTGCTGCTGCCGTCCAACTTCATCATCGTGGCAGCACCCGGGCTCGTGCCCGAAGACTGGCGGGGGACGCCCGGCGAACTCGTCGCCCTGCCCTGGCTGCAGGAGCTGGGCACCGAGGAGGTCACGCACTGGCTGGCGGACCAGGGCATCACCCTGCCGCCGTCGGCGCACATCACCAACCTGCCGGGCTACATGCTGCTCGGCGCCCTGCGCGACGGCCAGGGCGCGGCGGCGACGGCGCGGGTGTTCGTGCAGGACGATCTCGACGCCGGGCGGCTGGTGGTGATCCACGAGGTGATCCGGGAAGTCCCCAGCGGCTATCACCTGGTCTGGCGGCCGGGCATAGAGCGCCCGGCCCTCAAGGCGTTCAGGAAGTGGATCCGCGGCGCCGCGAGGGAGGCCGCCTGAGCGTCGTCAGTTGCCGATACCGAGCGCGTCGAGCGCGATGGCGAGCCGCGCGCCCGCCTTGACCTCGACGGCATCCTCCATGTCGACCTTGGAGGCCGACTGAACGGCCGCGGCAGTGGCCGACGGCAGCGCGGCGGTCGGCACGTCGCTCCAGTAGTCGACGCCGGCGAACAGGCTGACGATCGCGGCCTGTGTCACGGCGAATTTGATCGCGCCCTGGGCGCGGCCCCGGAAGCCGATGCCGTCGTCGTCGTCGCTGACCGACTGGTTGTAGACCGGGAGGTTGTTGGACGACGACGTGAAGTCGCCGTCGGCATTCACGTAGTAGAGGCCGGCCGCCAGGCTCGCCACCAGCTTGACGGACTGGCTCATCTGGAACTCCGGATCGACACCGGCCATGACACCCAGGAACCAGGCGTCGACATCGGCGTCGCGGTTGAGCGTCGTCGCCATGGTGGAGACGATCCGGGTCTTGGTGTCGTCTTCCGTCCACCGCAGGAACGGCTCGATGAACACCGGCAGCACCGTGCCGCCGAGGTTCTGCCGGTCGTTCCGCAGCCTGACACCCAGATCGTAATAGTCGAAGTCGCGCTTGTTGGAGGCCGTGGACGCGGTGGACGGCTGGAGATTGACTCCGTTGACGCTGCGGAACTGGAACGGGACGTTGGTCTCGCTGTTCTTGTCATCGCCGCCGCCGAATTCGAAGTAGAGCTCGACGCGGTCGACCCAGGACAGTCCGTTGGTCGGCGAATGGCCGAACTCGATGCCGCCGAAACCGTCGCCGTCCACGTCGACGGTTTTCGAACTCAGCGGCGCGCCCGACGCATAGCCCCTGACCTTGTCGATATCCGTGTCGAAAAAGCCGCCGAAAATGCTCAAGTAGCTGCCGCCCGCCGCGACCGGCGAACTGCCCATCTCCGCCGTGGCCGGCGTGGCGAACGACAGGAAGGCGGCCGCGCCCGCGGCCGCAAGAATGTTGCGAATGGTCATGACCCTAGCCCTGCGTGTGTATCTTATTGCGGCAAGTATAGACCTGCGGCCGGCCACCGAATATTACGCGAATGGACTAGGTTCTGAGATTCACCGTCAGCGTGCCTTTCAGGCAACACGTGCATGCAATCCTGTGGCGAAAAACACACGGCATGCACGAAGGCGCGGAGTCAGGCGGCATCGATTTCGTTCGGTCCGTCAGTCAGCGCCGATACCCAGCGCGTCGAGCGCAACGGTCAGCCGCGCACCGGCCTGCGCGCTTCCAGATTCACGACGGTTCGTGCCTTTTTGGCTACATGATCGTGCCGTTCCATGGTGATCAACACACAGCATGAACGAGAGCGTTCAGATCTGCGCCACACCCACCACGTGATTCTCGCCGTAGACCTTGGCGCATTTCGGGCAGGTCGTGAAGAAGAAATAGACTGCCCCGGGCTCGCCGCCGCGCGCTCGGACAAGCTCCTCCATGTCCAGGTGCCAGCCCTTCACTTTCCGGTACGGCCCCTCGAACACTCTGGTGACGAAGTCCCCGCTCAGGAACGTCATGCCCTCCCCCATGACCGGCTTCGTCACAGCGAACAGGTGCTCGGTGCGCCAGGGCGACAGGTCCCGGCTGAGCACCAGCGTGTTGTCGTCGTCCGTGGCGCCGGCCGCTTCCATGTTCCCGAGCACCCGCTTGAACACGGAACCCATATTGAGCGGAATATGCAGGAACGCCCAGGTCGTGGCGCGGACGAACCGCTTGTTGTCGAAATGCAGCTCCCGCCCGTCCCAGCCCTCCGGGTTGAATTTCGGGCAACAGCCCGTGGGGTTGAGCGACGAATCGTAATGCGGCAGCGCGTTGGTTTCCATCGGCCGGCACTCCCCTGCTTGCCCGGGCAGAGTGACCGCCGCGCACCATCGGCGCTTTGACCTCGATCAAAGTTCCCGGCTTCGGGAAAACGGTATTGATATGTATCAGCGGCGACCGCCGCTCACCATGACCGTGTCCATTGGCACCGCCGCTTCGATCTGCGCATGACGTGCCGGGTGTCGCAGCGGGCGGGAGCGCAAAGAAGTGCACGAAGGAGGACTCTATGACCGGTTCCGTGGCCATGCTGGCTGACCTCGGCCTGTTCTTCACGGGGCTTGGTGTTTTCTTCGCCGGATCGGCAGCGATTTGGTGGGTGTCGCTGTACGCCCGCGGCAGCCAAACGGACCGAAACCCTTAACGCGCTCGCTAAAAATGCCGAAGCATGATTTAGAGGCGACTTAAGGGCCCTGTGCCATGCTGGTGCCTGCCTGGAACGGTCAGGAACTGCGGTCATGTGGAAATACGTCAAGCTCGTTTTCGGCCTCATGCTGCTGCTGAGCAGCATTGCCGGCACCGTCTCGATCCTAAATGGCGGGGCCGAGGAGTCCGCCAGACGGATCGTCGAGAACGGTGTCGATGCGCCGGGCATCATTGAAAAGCGCACCAAACACACCCGTCGTCGGGCGCCTGGGACGGGTCGCGGGCGGCGGCGTCTATTACACCATGACCTACAGCTTCACGACCCGCGACGGCAAGAAGTACGGCGGCGAGATCAACGTCACGAAGGAACAGGCTTACGGCGTCAACGGCGGCCAGCCGATCCGCGTGCGCTATCACGCCAACCAGCCCAGCATCAACGCGCCGATCGGTTTCAAGGAATACATGACCGAGGACGACGTCCGGAACCTGCCCTACGGCACCATGGTGTTCTCGTCGGTCATGATGTTCTTCGGCGCCCTGTGGCTGATCTGGTCCGCCTGGCGCCAGATCCGGCCCGCGGCCCCGGCCGGATACTCGGCCAGAATGCCCGACGCCCGCGCCCGCACGGCGACCCGCAGCGCCCCGCGCCCCGTCGCTCCCGGCGGCAAACCGGCCTTCGGCCGCAGATAGCAAACACCAGTACGCTTCGCGGACGCGATGCAGCGCGAAGCGGTGCGTCGCAGATCCGGGAACCTTTCCGCTCTCAGGCCTGAGCCGCCTGAGGCCCCGGTCTGCCCTCCGGGCAACCGGGGAACGCCCTCGTTTCCTGGACTTGATCCAGGACCCATTGGCATGTGCTGCGGTCTGCAGTGCGGATAAATGGATTCCGGGTCGGAGCCCGGGAAACGCGTTTTCGTTCCGCGCTTTCTCCCATTGTCACCCCGCACATTATGCGAGGTCCAGCGCCGCGCTCCAACGCCGAACTCTTGTCTGGTTCCCCGATCGCGCTTCGCTTGTCCGAGTTGACACTTGGCGTCACCCCGGAAGCACCGCCGTGACCTCGATCTCGACCTTGGCGCGGACCTCGACCAGTGCGAACACATGTACCAGCGTCATGGCCGGGAAGTTGCGCCCGATAACCCGCCGGCAGGCTTGGCCAGGGGCATCGAAATTGCCGACATCGTCGCGTTTGTCGGTCAGCTACCGGTCGCGCGTGAAGAGTGATTGAGGCGCCGCATGGACGCCCTGACCATGACCGGTTCTTTCGCTCTGGGTGATCTCGGCGCCAATCTCCCTGCGTTTTTCAACAGCATTCACATCTTGAAACAATAATAATAAAATAGTATTTGTCATAATAAGCGGTAAGAAATACGGTATACAATAACTTCAAATTAAACATTATGCTGAGTCATCATGACATCTCTAGATTTTAAAGTAGAAGTTCCAAATAAACCACAGAAAACGTTCTCAAAATGGTTCGCTAAGGAAGCGAGCACAGGCGATCGTTTTCTGATCGGTCAGACAGTCGGATATACCGACGCGGACGGCAAGCATCGCGGGCTATATCAGACCAGGGTGATCAACGACATCCCGCAACTCCACTACCACAGATCCAAGGCCGAGTCGGAGCTCGGTCTGTGGGCACACTTCATCTGGCCGTCTGTAACAGCGGAAAGCGGGAATGGCCATCATCTGATTATTAACACCTATGACCGCGCCCGCTTTACGTTCGGGTTCTACCAACTGGCCGCCCATACCCCGCGGGACAATTTGATTCTGTTGATGAGAAAGCTGATCGCACTGCCGACGGCTAAGGAATATTTCCCCGATCTGTTTCTCAAGGCAGGACGGCTCCACCGAAGGGACAGTTCGGGCAGCTACTCACTGGAAAAGGTGACTACTGTCCACCGGCCAAACGGGAAAATCGAAAAGCAGCTCGTTGCGTTCATGACCTATCTCAATCCAGACACCACTAAGGCCAACGAGCGCGAGGCACTGAATTCCGCAAAACTAATGCATTGGCTCCTTCATCACCCCGATGCGGTCCGGGCTTCTGAAGCAACCGGCTTT
>CBDHYJ010000033.1:0-96005 GCA_965275905.1 Hyphomicrobiales bacterium
CAGATCGGATCCGGATGCGGATTATGCGTCGGTTTATGAAATCGATATCAGCGCGCTCGAACCAGTTGTTGTCGTGCCGCCGAGCCCGGCCAATACCCAGAATCTCTCGGACCATGCCGGAAAAGAGGTTCAGGTCGCTATCTCGGGTCCTGTGCTTCGGGGCGGGTCGAGGATCTGGAGATTGCCGCCAGGGTCCTCAAGGGTCGTCAGGTGAAGCCGGGGTTCCAGCTCCACGTCGTGCCGACCAGCCAGAAGATCATGGAAGAGGCAGCCGAAAAGGGATCCTGACAGACCTGATCGCAGCCGGCGCGTTTGTCACGTCGTCGTCTTGCGACTACTGCTTCGGAAGGCTCGGTGTCATGACCGAAGGTCAGCGCGCGGTGTCCACCGGCACGCTGAATGTGCGCGGCCGGATGGGCAGTCCGGATTCGGAAATCTACATCATGAATGCGGCCGCTGTTGCCGCGTCCGCCATCGACGGGGTCATCACCGATCCTCGGAAATATCTCTGAGGCAAGGCATGGCGCTGAAAAACCTCAAGGGCCGGATTGCCTTCAAGTTCGAGGAAATCGATTTTGACGTCGACCAGATCGTCGGCGTGAAAAACATCAAGATCAAGGATCCGGACGAACTCGCAAGCCTTGCGATGCAGTCCTACGATCCGGATTTCCAGGATCTCGTTCAACCGGGAGACCTGCTGGTCGGGAACGAGAATTTCGGGTACGGCCATCCGCACTATCCGCCGATGATCGCGATGAGGAAGCTCGGCATCGCCGGAGTGATCGCAGAGAGTTTTTCGCCGGCTACTGGCGCGGCGAGATCGCGATGGGGTTCCCGCAGATCGCGTGCCCCGGGATCCTGGAACTCGTCGACCGCTGGGACGAAGTGGTGGTCGATTGGGATGCAGCCCTGGTTCTTAATCTTACGAAAGCGAAAGAGCTCCCGTTCGAGCCGCTCGCGGACGGCGACCGCCAGATGCTGGAAGCCGGCGGGCTGATCGGATACCTGCATGCGCGGGATGAGGCAGAAAGGACGGTGCAAAATGCCGATGGCTGACATTGCGGACAAAGTGAAATTCTCCGCCGCGGCACGCGCCGGGGATACGGTCTGGGTTGCCGGTTGTCATGATGCCCTGTCGGCGAAGCTGGCAGAGCAGGCGGGGTTCCCCGCTGTCCTGACATCCGGTTTCGGTGTCTCGGCTTCTCTGCTCGGTGCGCCGGACATGGAACTTTACACCATGTCGGAAACCTGACGGTGGTGCACAACGTGACCAATGCCGTGTCGGTTCCGGTTATTGCCGATGGCGATACAGGCTACGGCAACGCGATCAATGTGATGCGCACGGTTCGCGAGTTCGAGCAGGCCGGGGCGGCGGCCATTATCTTCGAGGACCAGGAGGCGCCCAAACGGTGTCCGGCCGTCGCCTCCAGCGTCGACATCCTGCCGCTCGGCGAGGGGGCAGGCAAGATCCGGGCTGCCGTCGAGGCGCGCCGCGATTGCGATACTCTGATCGTCGCGCGGACCGATGCCATGACCGAGGACGAGGCCATCATGCGGGCGCGGGCCTATGTCGATGCCGGCGCCGATCTCATCCAGCCGATCAGCAAATGTTTCAAGGATGCCGACGGTCTGAAGCGCCTGAGGGAAGCGTGCGGGAGACCGCTGTCGCTGCAGATCCTGGGCTGGCTGGAGACCGATCTCAGCCGCGAGGACATCGAGGCGGTGGCCGGTCTGGCCTGCTTCCCGGTGGTTTCGCTGATGTCGGCTGCCGAAGCGCTCAGGCAGAACTTCGCCCGGCTGATGCAAGACAAGTCGACCGCCGACCTGCCTCAGCCGGTCATGGCCATGAACGACTTCAAGACCTTTATCGGGTTCCCCGAACTTGAGGCGCTGCAGGCGAAATACCTGGTTCAGGAACTTCCCGCCGCCGAGTAACCTTCACGGCTGTTGATCACGCCGGCTCTGTCTCCCTGCCGCAGCAGTTGCTCGGCAGCACATGGCCGTGGCCGCAACAGCCGCCCGTCCAGAAACGTGCGCCTTCGCCACTGCAGTACTTGGCGTCGGCGCCGACCATCTCCATGAAACCGCGGGTGGTCGTTGCGGCAGATGTCGAGCTCGGTCTTCACCCAGTCGAGCGGATCCTTCGCGTATTGCTCCCAGTAGTCGCCCGGCATGTTGAGGCCGGGAACGGCCGGGTTCCAGGATTCGTCGAGCCAGAGGTCGGCGTCGCCGTACTGGGCGGCCAGCTTGCGGATGTCGGGATCGTCGAGTGCCAGCAGGCGGCCGTTCTCGATCAGGAGCTCGTTGTCGCCTTCCCGCTCCAGATGATAGGTCGGGAAGTAGAGATGCACATGCCAATGGCCGACGAGGTGTCCCGCACGGGCGGCGCGGCGCTCGTCCATTGACGAGATGATCGTGCCGAAGCCCATGTGGATGACGCCGGAGCGGACACGCTCGTAGAGGCAGTTGACGAAACCGCTGGGGAAATCCTTGCGCGGGCGATGAATATGCGGGTTCGTGCCGATCGAGGCTTCCCACCAGTTCATGATGCCCTTGCCCGGATGGCCCGGATACTGGATGTCCTTCGTGCGCTCCATGACGTCGCGCAGCTTGTCGCCAAACGCGCCGCCCGCATTGATCTGCGTGATCTTGCTGTTCTCGACGATCAAGCTGCGTCCAGTCCATGGGCGCGATGTGGTTGGTCGTCCCTGCGATGACACCGCAGCCGTCTTCCTTGCCCGGAACGAAGATCCAGGGCCGGCCGGTGATATGGCCGGGAAGGAAGGTGGCGCCGAACTTCGGATTGCCCTCCCAGGTCGAATTCACATAGTCCGGATTGTAGCCGTCGCGACGCGAGTTCCAGTACTCGGGATGATTGGTGAACTCGATGTCCGTGCCTTCGGGGTCCACGATGCGGGCCCGCTTCGCGGTCCTGATCCGATCCCAGGTCCAGTGGTCGAGCGCGTTGAGCAGCTCGGCCGGCATGGTGTGGGCCGGGGACGCCAGAATCTCCGGCGTGATGAACGGCATGCGCTGGATCTTGACATATTTGTCGGTCAGGACCGGCCCGCCGTAGCCCATGAGAATCTTGTCGTATTCCTGCCTCTTGGACAATTCCTCCCACTCGTCCATCCACTGGGCGAGCTCCTTGGTCCGGAACAGGTAGTACTCGACCTCGTCGGCGCCGACCCATTGCGGCACCTCGCCCCGGTCGATGTACTTGATGTCGTATTTGACGCCGTATTTCTCGAAGATCTTCTTGCAGGCGTCGACGACCATCTCGTCATGCCAGTTGTCCACGCGCAGCAATACACGTTCGTCCCGCTTGAGATCCCAGCAGGCGTTGAGCCCATGATTGTAGGGGCGCTTGGCGACGTGCTCGAGGTAGGGCAGCAGCTGGTCGGAGCTCGTAATCTCGACGAACGGCGGGCACCGCGGTGGCCGCTTTCCGGAAAGAGGAGGAGCATCGAACTTCGGCAGTGAAGCGGGAGCGCTGCGATCGGTCACCTGTTTTGCCTCTGGCGTTGATTGCGGTGGTCGCAATCTTGCCCGCTGGTTCAGGCGATTTCAATGCATTGCCGCAGGGCGCGACGGATCCGGCCGGTCCTGGTCAGAGCGACTCGGCCATGTCCCGCAGCTTGAATTTCTGAACCTTGCCCGTCGAGGTCTTCGGCAGATCGGTGAACACGACAGTCCGCGGGCACTTGTAGTGGGCGAGATTCTCGCGGCAGTAGGCAACGATGTCCTGCTCGGAGACCTCGCCCGCATCGGCGCGCAGCGTGATGAATGCGCATGGCGTCTCGCCCCACTTGTCGTCGGACTTGGCGACCACGGCGGCCTCCAGCACGGCGGGGTGCCGGTAGAGCGTGTCCTCCACCTCGATCGACGAGATGTTCTCGCCGCCGGAAATGATGATGTCCTTGGACCGGTCCTTGAGCTGGATGTAGCCGTCCGGGTGCCAGACACCGAGGTCGCCGGAATGGAACCAGCCGCCGGCGAATGCACTCTTCGAGTTGCGGTCTTTGCTCTTCAAGATAGCCCTTTCATCACCACGTTGCCCCGGAACATGACCTCTCGCCAGATGGTCTCGCCATCCCGGAAGGCACGGGCATCCATGGTCTCGGGGTCGCATTACCGATAGACCCTCGAGCACCGTGATAGTTGCACCCCTTGACGCGCGTTCAGGGAGGCCTGCTCCTCCACCGGCAAGGTCCGTCCCACTCGTCGTGCCAGGCGTTGACGACGGCGGGGCCGTAGGTCTCCGTGAGCCCGTAGACGTGAATCACCTCAAAGCCGGCTTCTTCCATGGCTTTGAGCGTCGCCGCAGGCGGCGGCGCTGCTGCGGTGAAGAATGTGACCCGGTCGTCAAGCGGTTTGCGTTCTTCCGGCGTCGCATTGATGAGCAAGCCCATGATGATCGGCGCGCCGCACATATGGGTCACGCCATGACGGGCACAGGCATCGAAAATGCGGCCGGCTTCCACCCGCCGCAGACAGACGTGCACCCCGGCGACAACGCTCAGGGACCATGTGAAACACCAGCCGTTGCAATGGAACATGGGCAGGGTCCAGAGATAGACCGAATGCTGCGGCATGCTCGCAGTCACGACGTTACCCATCGCCAGCAGATATGCGCCGCGATGGTGATAGACCACGCCCTTGGGATTGCCGGTGGTTCCGGACGTGTAGTTCAGCGTGATCGCGCGCCATTCATCGTCGGGAAGAGACCAGGCGTATTCAGGATCGCCTGTCGCAATCAGTTCCTCGTAGGTCAGCTCGCCGACCCGGTCCGCGCCGGGAAATTCGGCATCTTCAATGTCGATAACGAGCGGGTCGGCTTTCGCCTGCGTCAGAGCCTCCCGGGCGACGCTCGCGAACTCGGGGTCGACGATCAGGACCTTGGCTTCGCCGTGATCCAGGATGAACGCGATGGCCGCGGCATCGAGCCTGATGTTGATCGTGTTGAGAACGGCGCCTGTCATCGGCACGCCGTAATGCGCTTCCAGCATCGCCGGCACATTGGGCGCGACAATAGCGACCGTGTCACCGACGCCGATACCCCTGGCTTCGAGTGCGGATCCCAGGCGGCGGCAGCGGGCGTAGAGCGTTTCGTAATCGTAGGACAGGTCGCCGTGAACGACGGCCGTCTTCCGGGGATAGACCTTGGCGCTGCGTTCCAGGAAGGTCAGCGGCGAAAGCGGCTGATAGTTTGCCGGATTCTTGTCGAGATCGGTCTCGTAGGGACTGTTCGCTGAAGTCATATTGTCCTGCTCTGCCTGTCATTCCCGGGCGTCTTTGCCAAATGACGCTAGCCAATGTCGAACGGCCTTTCAATTGGCCATTCGACAGAGCCTGCGGATGAGCCGATAGTCTTATATGATCGGCGTTGCAAGTGCGCGTCGGGCAGATCATAAATACCGCCCGGGGAGTAAGGCGGTTCGCCGCGCGCCGGATTTTGTGCCGACTTGCGGATCAGGAGGGGTCGAACATGAGCACATATCACGATGTCTACGGGGCCTGGAAGACCGATCCGGAAGGGTTTTGGGCGCAAGCGGCAGAGGCGATCGACTGGGACAGAACCTGGGACCATGTCTACCAGCAGGTCGACGGTCTGGACCGCTGGTTCGTGGGTGCGCAGTGCAACACGTGCCACAACTGTATCGATCGGCACGTTGCCGCCGGCCGCGGCGATCAGGCCGCGCTGATCTACGATAGCCCGGTCACTGATCAGGTCAGAACGTACACCTACTCTGAGCTGCTCGATGAGGTGGCGACATTCGCCGCTGCCCTGCAGGATCTGGGTGCGGAGCACGGCGACCGGGTGATCGTCTACATGCCGATGATCCCCGAAGCCGCAATCGCGATGCTTGCGTGTGCCCGTATCGGCGCCATCCACTCGGTCGTATTCGGCGGATTCGCCGCGAAGGAACTGGCGACGCGGATCGACGATGCGCGTCCCAAGCTTATCGTAAGTGCGTCCTGCGGCATCGAACCGGGCCGTATCGTGGCCTACAAGCCCCTGCTTGACGAAGCGATCGCACTTGCAAGCCACAAGCCGGACGGCTGCGTGGTTTTGCAGCGGCCGATGGAAGAGGGGTCCATGATCGAAGGACGCGATCATGACTGGGCCGGTCTGATGGAGCGCATGCGCGGCGAAGGCCGCAAGTCCGACTGCGTTCCCGTCGCCGCGACGGATCCGCTCTACATCCTCTACACCTCCGGCACCACAGGCATACCCAAGGGCGTCGTGCGGGACAATGGCGGCCACATGGTGGCGCTCAAATGGTCGATGAAGAATATCTACGACGTGAACCCTGGCGAGGTGTATTGGGCGGCGTCGGATGTCGGCTGGGTGGTTGGTCACTCTTACATCATCTACGCGCCGCTCCTGCACGGCTGCGCAACGATCATGTTCGAGGGCAAGCCGGTCGGCACGCCGGACGCCGGCACGTTCTGGCGTGTCATCAGCGACCATGGCGTCTGCAGCCTGTTCACAGCGCCGACCGCATTCCGGGCGATTAAGAAGGAGGACCCGAAAGGCGAACTGATCGGCAACTACGACATGTCGAATTTCCGCAGCCTGTTCCTCGCCGGCGAACGTGCGGATCCGGATACCCTGCAATGGGCCGAGGACAAGCTCAAGGTGCCGGTAATCGATCATTGGTGGCAGACCGAAACCGGCTGGTCGATCGCGGCGAACCCGCTTGGCCTCGGCATGCTGACGGTGAAGCATGGATCGCCCACGGTGGCCATGCCCGGCTATGACGTGCGCATTCTCGATGAAACGGGACAGGAAGTGGATGCCGGAACGATTGGCGCGATCGCCGTCCGGCAGCCATTGCCGCCAAGCTGCCTGCCGACGCTCTGGCAGAACGATGACCGGTTCCGGGAAAGCTACCTCTCGACCTTCCCCGGATACTACGAGACCGCCGATGCGGGATACATGGATGAAGACGGCTATCTCTACATCATGGCGCGGACCGATGACATCATCAACGTCGCCGGACACCGGCTGTCCACCGGCGGTATGGAGGAAGTGCTCGCCAGCCATCCGGATGTCGCAGAGTGCGCGGTTGTCGGCATCGCGGATTCCCTGAAGGGCCAGATTCCGGCCGGCTTCATGGTGCTTAACGCCGGCGTCGATCGTGATGCTTCCGAGATCGAAAAAGAAGCTATTGCCCTGGTCCGTGAGAAAATCGGGCCGGTTGCGGCCTTCAAGACCGCTCTGACGGTTGCACGGCTGCCCAAGACGCGCTCGGGCAAGATTCTGCGGGGTACAATGCGCAAAATTGCGGACGGTGAGGAATACACCATACCGGCGACAATCGACGATCCCGCGATTCTTGACGAGATCGAGCAGGCGCTAAAGGATGCCGGCGTGGTATCCTGATCGCGGCGCAGGTTCTGAATCGGCGCCGGTCTGGTCGAGAGTGAGTTGGAGTTCGGGAGGTTGAGTCATGTCGCTTGGCGGTAAAGTGACGATCATTACCGGGGGCGCGCGCGGAATAGGATTCGCCTGCGCGCGGCGTTTCGCCTCCGAAGGGGCGAAGGTTGTCATTGCCGACATTGACGAAGACGCCGGCAACGAAGCTTCGAAGACTTTGCGAGATGACGGCGGTGAAGCGGCCTTCGTCGCCTGCGATGTCGGCGAGCGGCTGGACATCCGCAATCTGATCACCGCAACCGTCGAAGCCCATGACCGGGTCGACGTGCTGATCAACAATGCCGGCGTTGTCTTCGCCGCCGACTTTCTCGACATTAAGGACGATGAATTCGACCGCGTCCTGCGCGTGAACCTGAAAGGCGCCTTCCTGGCCGGTCAGGCTGTCGCCCGGCAGATGGTCGAACAGATCGAAGAAGGCGGGGCGCCGGGGACCATCATCAACATGTCGTCCGTGAATGCGGTCTTCGCAATCCCCAACCAGGTGCCCTATGCAGTGTCGAAAGGCGGGATCAATCAGCTTACGAAAGTCATGGCACTGTCGCTGGCCCCTCACGGCATTCGCGTGAACGCTATTGGTCCCGGCAGCATCATGACCGATATTCTGTCCGCCGTGGCTACGGATGAAGAGGCGAAGCACAAACTGCTTTCCCGCACGCCCCTGGGGCGCATAGGACAACCCGATGAAGTGGCTGCGGTCGCCGCGTTTCTTGCGTCATCCGACGCGAGCTACATCACGGGCCAGACAATCTATGCCGACGGCGGACGCCTGGGCCTGAATTACACCGTACCGGTTCCCGATTGAACGTCGCGCGGCAAGTTCCGCCTTATTCCTCGATCTTGAGATCCTTGAGCTTCGAGAAAACCGAGTCCGCGTCGTAATTTTCTTCTTCTTCGGGCTCCGTCTTCTCTGCGGTCGCCGAGTCGGTCCCGAACACGCTGTCTATATTCGCCTCAGCCGGAGCGGAGGCCTCAGGAGTCGGCTCCGTCAGGAGCTCCGGCACAGCGGGCTCCGGGGCAGCCGGTGCGGCTTCGACGGTTTCACTCGCCGGCAGAAGGGTTCCCGCTGCGATCGCCTCCTTTTCGGCTTTCTTGCGCTCGCGCTCGACGCGCCGTGCCGCTTTCTGGACCGCGGCGTCGAGTTCGGTCTGCTTGCAGAGACCGAGCGTGACCGGGTCGACCGGCTTGATATTTGCGGAATTCCAATGCGTCCGGTCGCGGATCGACTGGATCGTCGGTTTGGTCGTGCCGACCAGCTTCATGACCTGGCTGTCGGTCAGTTCCGGGTGGTTGCGCAGTAGCCACGAAATGGCGTCCGGACGATCCTGGCGGCGTGAGACCGGCGTGTAGCGCGGGCCGCGCTTGGTCTTGACCTCGGGTATATCGACCTTCGGCTCGGCGATCTTGAGGCGGTAGGAAGAGTCCGCCTGGCCGCGCTCCAGCTCGTCACGTGTCAGCTGGCCCGAGGAAACCGGGTCCATGCCCTTGATCCCCTGTGCGACGTCGCCATCGGCAATGCCCTTGACCTCGAGTTCGTGCAACTGACAGAAATCCGCGATCTGCTCGAATGTCAGGGATGTGTTGTCGACAAGCCATACCGCCGTGGCTTTCGGCATCAACGGCAACTTTGCCATAATCTGATCCTCCGGGATCTGCTGCGGCCTTCAGCGCTGCAGGTCCAACTTGCTAACCAATGATGCAAGGAAAACAGGGCTCTATATAGGCCGAAACGCCGTCGTTGCAAAACATCTTTTGCCGAAGTGCACCGGTATTGGCTAAACGGTCAGCACGATCTTGCCGATGTGATGGCTGTCCTCCATCAGAGCGTGTGCGTCGGCGGCCTTGTCCAGCGGGAACTGGGCATGGATGACGGGCTTGACCCGCCCCGCTTCGATCAGCGGCCAGACGTTGTTCTCAAGTGCCTGCGCAATGTTTGCTTTCTCGTCGACCGTCCGGATCCGCAAAGTCGATCCGGTCAGGGTCAGCCGCTTTTGCATGAGTGGTGCGAAATTGACTTCTGCGATAGGGCCGTTGAGGAATGCGATCTGCACGAGGCGTCCCTGGTCGGCTGCTGCTTCGATATTGCGTTCGATGTAGTCGCCACCGACCATATCCAGGATGAGATCGATGCCCGCACCGTCGGTCGCCTGCCTGGTGGCGGCGACGAAATCCTCGTTCCTGTAATTGATCGCAAGCTCGGCACCGAGATTTTCGCACGCCGTGCATTTCTCCGCCGAGCCGGCGGTGGCAAAGACCCGGGCTCCGAATGTGCTGGCCAGCATGATGGCGGTGGTGCCAATGCCACTCGATCCGCCGTGAACCAGAAATGTCTCGCCGCTGCGCAGCCCGCCGCGGTCGAATACGTTCGTCCAGACGGTGAAAAATGTCTCCGGCAGGCATGCGGCTTCAACCACCGAAAGGCCGTCCGGGACAGGAAGAGCACTGGTCTCGTGGGCAATGCAGAACTCGGCATAGCCGCCGCCATGGACGAGAGCGCAGACCTGGCTGCCTTCATGGAACCTGCGTGTTTCGCTTCCCGACGCCACGACTGTTCCGGCGACCTCAAGGCCGGGCAGGGGAGAGGCATCCGGCGGGGCCGGATAGAGGCCCTTGCGCTGGAGGACGTCGGGCCGGTTGACCCCGGCCGCGGCCACCTTGATGAGAATCTCGCCGGATCCGGGCTGGGGAATTGCGTTGGATACCGGCTTAAGGACGTCAGGACCTCCGGGCTCGGTGATCTCGATGGCGGTCATGCTGTCTGGTAGGGACGATGCCATGGGGCGCTGATTCTTTCCTGTGAGTGTGCGGTGTTTTTCAAAGGCGACGATGATGGTTTAATGCCAGCGGATTGGCAATCGGTCGCGTCGCACCTGCAGGTTGGCAAAGCGGCGGCACGGGAGGGTCAGCATGGACGAGGAACAACCAAAACCGGTCAGCGGAATTGTCATCGGAGGTGACCTGTCTGATTCGTCTGTAGAGGAACTTGAGGAGCGAATCACTTTGCTCAGGGCGGAAATCGAACGGGTCGAGGCGGCCATCGAGTCGAAAAGGCGGTCACGCGGAGAGGCGGATTCGTTTTTTCGGACGTGAGGCGCCTGTGCAACTTTGAATCAATTGTTATCGAGATATCAACATGTTGACGGTGGCACGGTCGACGGTTTCGCGCCCACGGCGTATTACTATCCCATGGTTATACACAAATTTCGCCGCCGTTAACTTTTCGTTAAGAAGTTTTTCTGTATGTTAACCATGCGTAATCCAGTTAGCTGGATTTTGAGTGGCTCCTGTCCACTCTGTTTGACGCCTCCCTGTTAAACTTCGGAGCCGCACCCCCCGCGGCTCCTTTTTTATTTGGCGGGTCGAATTTGGGTTCGACTCCATTCAGACTGGCGATTCCATTCGTTTTGGGATTTGTTAAGGTTGTCACAGAACGGTTGTAAACATAGCGATGGTTGGATGCTAGGATCGCGTCATCTATTTTGGGAGTTGCCGGAGGGTTTGTGCCTTCTGTCGCGGAAGAGGACGGTAGCACTGCCGTCCCAAGGGCCGGTTTGGGGCGGACCCGTTCATACGAGAGTTTCGACACGATGAAGAAGTCCACGCATAGCGGTGACGGGGAAGACCGCGCTGATCTTACGGATGTCACAGTCGACTTCGGCGAAAAATTTGCTGCATCCGAGACGTTTGTAAAAGTCTTCCGCGAAGGCATGAGCCTGGTTGAGGAAACGGCGAGTTATCTTGACGGACCCGGGCGCAACGAATCCCGTGAGCTCGGCCGCCAGGCCTCACTCGCTTATGCAACCGAAAGCATGCGCCTGACGACCAGGCTGATGCAACTGGCGTCATGGTTGTTGTTGCAGAGAGCGGTCAAGGATGGCGAGATGACGCCGGAAGAAGCTCGGGCCGAGAAGTTCAAGATTGATCTGTCCGAACTGGGCGATGCCGAGTCGCTTCCGGGCGAAGAGGAAATGCCCGAAGGACTGCGTGACCTCGTGGCCCGCAGCCTGCGTTTGCACGGCCGGATCATGCGGCTCAATTCCATGCTTCATGGCGAAGTCGAGGAGCGCGAACCGAGCTCCAATCCTGTCTCCGATCAGATGAGCAGGCTTCAGGCAGCCTTCGGATCCAGCCGTTCGGGAAAATGATGCGCGGCTTGCCGGCGCACGATTGCCGGAAAGTCAAAACCCCGGTCGAGAAACCGGGGTTTTTGTTTAGCTGAACCGGCACACCGGAAAATGTCAGCCGAGGAAACCCTCGAACTTCTTCTTGAACCGGCTTACACGGCCACCACGATCGACCAGATGCTGGCCACCGCCGGTCCAGGCCGGATGAGTCTTCGGATCGATATCCAGTGTCAGCGTGTCGCCCTCGGAGCCGTAAGTCGACTTGGTTTCGAACGTCGTGCCGTCCGTCATCACCACCTTGATGGTGTGATAATCAGGGTGCGTGTCTTTTTTCATCTCTGGATCCTGAAACTTTTGGGGTAATCGGGGCAACCGCCTTGTTTCCCCCGCATTTGGCGGCACGATATACATGACACCCGGCGTGTTTGCAAGGCACTGTAGGCACTGCGGCAATTCGGCTTGCCCGGGAATAGCGGGTTGGCCTTGGAGTTGTTTTGAGTAGAGTGTAGCGCTGTTCGTCAGCGGAGGCACAATAGAGTGCCGCTGCCGGCTCTGAAGGTCGAATGGAGAGCAAGTTGTCTGAGCGCGGGCAGATGGACAATGATGGAAGGTCCAGTCAAGGCGGGCGGGAAAAGGGCAAGAGCCTGAAGCCGCTTGCGAAACTGGTGCCGTTCGTCATGAACTACCGCGGCGAAGTCGTGTGCGCCTTCATTGCGCTTTTCGCGGCCTCTGCGGCAACGCTTGCGATTCCTCTCGCCGCCCGGCGGATGATCGATCTGGGATTCTCCAATGAGAATGCGCAGTTTATCGATCAGTATTTCGCCATGCTGGTCGTGGTCGGGCTGGTGCTGGCGATCGCGAGCGCGGCGCGCTTCTACTTCGTGACCTGGATCGGTGAACGTGTAGTTGCCGATCTGCGGAGTGCCGTATTTCGCCATCTGCTTCGTCTGAGCCTGCCGTTCTATGAAAAGGTCCAGACCGGCGAAGTGTTGTCGCGGCTGACGGCCGATACAACCCAGATCAAATCCGCATTTGGCGCCAGCGCATCGATCGCGTTGCGAAACCTGGTTCTGCTGATCGGTGCTACGATCATGATGGTTGTGACCAGCGCGACCCTGAGCGGCCTCGTTCTTCTCGCCATACCGTTTATCGTCTTGCCGCTGGTTGTGTTCGGCCGATGGGTCCGGAGGCTGTCGCGGGACGCACAGGATACACTTGCAGACACCTCCGCATTCGCCGGGGAAAACCTGTCGGCGATCCCGATAGTGCAGGCCTTCGGGCATGAGGAGCACAATTCGGACCGGTTCGATGTTGCCGTCGAGAGATCCTTTGATGCCGCGCGCCTGCGTACCCGTGCTCGTGCGCTCTTGACCGCCTGCATCATTTTCATAGCAATCGGCAGTATCGTCGGCATCCTCTGGTATGGCTCGCAGGATGTTCTCGCCGGTCACATGACTGGCGGTGAACTGGGGCAGTTCGTTCTCTACGCGGCTTTCGCGGCCGGCGCGCTTGGGGAACTCAGCCAGGTTTGGGGCGAGATTCAGTTGGCTGCGGGGGCAGCCGAGCGGCTTTCCGAACTACTTGAAGTTGAGCCGGAGATCGACAAGCCAGACCAACCGATCCCGTTGCCGCGGCCACCACGAGGCGAAGTGCGTTTCGACAATGTCGACTTTGCCTACCCGACGCGGCGCGATCTGGCAGCACTGGAGGGTGTTTCTTTCTCGGTTGCCGCCGGTGAGACAGTCGCGATCGTCGGTCCGTCCGGCGCCGGGAAGAGCACTCTGTTCAATCTGCTGCTCAGGTTCTACGACCCGTCAGCAGGCGCGATTTCAATCGACGGCGTGCCGATCAAGGCGGCGGACCCGGCTGAAGTCCGCGAACGCATCGCCTACGTACCTCAGGAATCCGTGATCTTTGCTGCGTCCGCGCTGGAAAACATCCAGTTCGGCAGGATCGCGGCAAGCCGGGAAGATGTCGTTGCCGCCGCGATGGCGGCACAGGCCGACACGTTCATAACGGCCACACCGGATGGATACGACACGTGGTTCGGAGAACGGGGCGTGACACTTTCCGGCGGGCAGCGGCAGCGGGTGGCGGTCGCAAGGGCGCTGCTGCGGGACGCTCCAATCCTGCTTCTGGATGAAGCCACGAGTGCGCTGGACGCCGAGAGCGAAGCCGCCGTTCAGAACGCGCTCGAGGGGCTGATGAAAAACCGCACCACGATTGTTGTTGCACATCGCCTGGCGACCGTGGTCAATGCCGACCGGATTCTCGTTATGGAAGAAGGGCGCGTGGTTGCGGAAGGAACACATGCCGAACTGCTCGCACAGGGCGGTTTGTACGCGCGTCTTGCGCGACTGCAGTTCGATGCGGCGGAGCCGCGGAGCGAACTTCTCGAGGCTGCGGACTAGCCTCGCAGCACCAATTTCCCGAAACAGGACAGGAACGGTTTAACGCATGTCTCGTCGCGCAGTCATTCTGGCCTCGATCCTCGGTGCCGTGGTGATCGTAGTCAGCACAATCGTTGTCAGGACAATGTCGGCGGCTGGCCAGTTCACCACGATCAAGCCGATTGGCGTTGATCTCTGCAGGCCGCTTGCGCAGATCGCGGGGGCCGAGGACATCGTCATCGACCGGGAGGAAGGCCTTGCGTTCGTCTCCTCGACCGACCGCAAGGCGCTTGTGGTCGACGGCAAGACCGATGTCCGCGGAGAAATCTATTCCCTCGATCTGAGCGACGGAAACAGCGGGCCGCAATCCCTTACCGCGCTCACGCCCGCCGACTTTCGGCCTCGCGGTCTGTCTCTGCTGCGGGCGCCGGATGGGAGCAGGATACTTTTCGCTGTCAATCAACCGTCGTCAGGGCGTCACGCCGTGGAACGGTGGCGGATTACCGATGACGGGCTGCAGCACCTCGGTTCCGCCAGGGACGAAAAGGTGCTCGACTCGCCGAACGACGTGGCAGCAGTCGGGCCCGAGCAGTTTTACGTCACGAATGATGGCGGGAGCTCGATCCTGACGCTGATGCTTGATTTCATGCTGCAGCGGACCCGGTCGACGGTCGTTTACTTTGACGGGGGCAAGGCCCGTGTCGTGGCCGAAGGATTTGGTTTCGCAAACGGGATCAGTGTGAGCGCGGACGGCAAGACCGTCTATGTCGCCGATACGTTCCGGCGGACGCTCGAGATCTTCGAGCGGGAACCCACGAGCGGGTCGCTGAAACCGACCGGTTCGGTGTTCTTCGGAACCGGCGTAGACAATATCGATATCGATCCGAATGACGTTCTGTGGATCGCGGCGCACCCGAGACTGATCGACTTCATGAGGTACTTCAGCGGCGGTCTCAGGATTTCCCCGAGCCAGATCACCCGTGCCGCGCCCATTGAAGGAGGCCGCGATGTCCGCACCGTGTTGCTGGACCTCGGTGAAACCATATCGGCGGCGAGTGTCGCCGCCAGCTACGGCGACCGGTATCTGGTCGGATCCGTTTCCGGTCCGAACGTGATGAGCTGCGAACTCAAGAAAGCCGGTTAATCAGCTCTCGGTCAGCTTCAGCTCAATACGGCGGTTCTTGCGCTTGGCGTCTTCCGATTCACTGGCATCAATCGGCTGATGCTCGCCGAATCCGGCCGCGACGAGCCGTTGCGGCGCCACGCCCTTGGAGACGAGATAGCGGACAACCGAGATTGCGCGCGCGGTCGACAGTTCCCAGTTGGAGGGAAACTCGAACGTGCTGATGGGGTCGGAGTCGGTGTGGCCATCGATACGGAGGACCCATTTGATCTCCGCGGGAATCTCGCTTGCGATTTCGAGCAGCGCGGACGCCAGCTTATCGAGCTCGTTCTGACCAAGGGGGTTGAGGCGGGCCTCGCCCTTGTCGAAGAAAACTTCAGACTGGAAGACGAAACGGTCGCCGACAACCCGGATGTCCGAGCGGTCGCTCAGGATCTCGCGCAGTCGTCCGAAGAACTCGGACCGGTAGCGGGCCAGTTGCTGCACCTTGCGTGCGAGCGCCGCGTTGAGCCGTTTGCCGAGATCGACAATCTGGGCCTTCGACTCGCGGTCGCGCTCCTCGGCCGCGTCGAGGGCCGCCTGCAGTGAGGCGAGTTGCCGCCTCAGGGCCGCGATCTGCTGGTTCAGGATCTCGACCTGGGCCAGAGCCTCGGATCTGATACTTTTCTCGTCCTCGAGCTCGCTTGACAGGGAGGACAGTCTGGAGCTTGCCGATTTGGCGTCCTTGTCCTTTTCGTCGAGCAGGTTCAGCAGACGGCTGTTTTCACCCTTCTGGGCTTCCAGATCATCGGTCAGTGCCGCGAGCGTCGCTTCAAGCGTGCTCTTGGCCGCCTTTTCCAGGGCAAGCAACTCGGTCAGTTCGGCGATCTGGGAATTGAGCTTGTTCAGCGCGGAATCACGGCCGGAGATTTCCTGGGCCAGGAAGAACTGCGCGAGCATGAAGATCGAAAGCAGGAAGATGATGACAAGCAGCAGCGTCGCCATGGCGTCGACGAAGCCCGGCCAGAAATCGGCGCCACCCGTACCTTTACGCCGCGATGCGAATGCCATGACTTACACCTTTGTCCTCCGGGTCGTCGTCGGTTTCGACAACCGCTCAAGCGCTTCCTTGATGTCGCTCTGGTGGTCGGCCTGCGCCTGGGCCCAGTCGCGGACCACCTTCTGTTCCTCGCGCATCTGGCGAACGAGCTCATGCACCGCGTCGGCCAGATGGCCGATGGCTTCGTCAGTCTCCTGATTGCCGCCGTTTCCGCCGCCGCCGCGCTGCAGCGTCGAATTGATCTGCGCCAGCGACTCCGTCATCTCGCGCATATCGAGCCGAAGGTAGTTCGGAACGCCGTATTCGCCGCCCTCGGCGCCGGATTCCAGGTCAGTGACCGTGGAAAGCCAGTCTTCGAGGTCGTTGTAGAACCTGTTCTGGGCCTGAGACGCCTGCAGATCGAGAAAGCCGAGAACCAGAGATCCGGCCAGACCGAAAAGCGACGAGGAAAACGCCGTGCCCATGCCCTGGAGCGGTGCCTCCAGACCGGTTTTGAGTTCCTCGAATATGATGCCGCTTTCGCTGGCGCCGACATCCAGAGAGCCGATGGTGCTGCCCACCGACTTCACCGTGTCGAGCAGGCCCCAGAACGTGCCGAGCAGTCCGAGAAAGATCAGAAGGCCAATGAGATAGCGTGAAATGTCACGCGACTCATCGAGCCTGAGCCCGATCGAATCGAGCAGAGAACGAAGCGACTGCGTCGACAACACCATCCGGCCACGACGGTCGCGCAACATTGCGGCCATCGGCGCGAGCAGGACGGGATTGTGCATCAGTTCGATACCCGGATCGCCGACCCGGAAACTGTTGACCCAATTGACTTCCGGATAGAGGCGCCTGACCTGCATTGCAGCGTACACAATGCCCAGGAAAAGAACCGACAGAATCAGACCGTTCAGCCCGGGATTGGCCATGAACGCGGTTCTGATCTGCGGAAAAAGTATCGCCGCAACAAAGGCGACGAGGATCAAGAACACGCCCATTCGCACCAGATAAACTCGGGGCGAGACCAGGATTCTCGGTTGTGCTTCAGAGTCCATATACGCTATTCCACTTGCCGCAGTCGAAGCTTCGTGCCGCAAAGATTACCCGATTGTCGACAAGACTCCAGTATCTTGTGCGTCTCTGTTGGCAAATCGGTTGTGCGGTCAAGCCAGTTCGGAATTCGCGGCCTTTATGGTCCGATACAGGGCGGGATGCAATTGGTCATTTGCCGCCAGCACGTCACCCTGCTCCAGCATTGCGTATTTGTTGCGCAGATCGGTCACCAGACCTCCGGCTTCGCGAACCAGCACGATGCCCGCCGCGATATCCCAGGCGCTGAGCCCGCGTTCCCAAAACGCATCGAAACGGCCGGCTGCGACCCAGGCGAGATCGAGTGCTGCCGATCCGGTTCGCCGGACGCCGGCGACCTTGCTGCTGACGGCGGTCAGTTCACGCAGGAATTGATCGTGATCGCCGCGTCCCAGATGAGGAATTCCGCAACACACGACGGCGTTGCCCAGGTCGTTGCGGTTTGCGACGCGCATCCTGCGGTCGTTGACGAACGCACCCTTGCCCTTCTCGGCGACAAACAGCTCGTCGCTTGCCGGATTGTATATGACACCGGCAACAAGCTCGCCTTCGCGCTGTAGAGCGATCGAGATTGCGAACAGCGGAATGCCGTGCATGAAATTCGTCGTGCCGTCGATCGGATCGATGATCCAGCAGTGCGTCTGGTCGCGGCCTTCCGTCTTTCCGCCTTCCTCGGCGAGAAAGCTGTAGCCCGGCCGCGCGTGTTCCAGCTCCTGCTTGATGATCTCCTCGGCCTTGCGATCGGCAGCTGTGACGAAATCGGCGGGTCCCTTGCGCGAGACCTGGAGGTTTTCGACTTCGCCGAAATCCCGGGTGAGCGTGCGCGCGGCCTTTCGTGCCGCGGACACCATGACATTGATTAGGGCTGAGCGCGCCATCTCTACGGTTCGACCAGAAGGTTTCGGCGGAGCATCCGGCGCATTCAGTCCGCGCGCCGGACGTATGTGGTTTCGTTGGTATCGACGACGATCTTCTCTCCGGTCGTCACAAACGGGGGCACCATTACCCGCAAGCCGTTTTCAAGGATCGCGGGCTTGTAGGACGCCGACGCGGTCTGACCTTTCACGGTCGGCTCGGTCTCGGTCACTTCAAGCGTGACCTGATCGGGGAGGGCGACGCCCAGAGGCTTTCCCTCGTAACTTTCCACGGTCACGGTCATGCCGTCCTGGAGAAATGCGGCACGTTCGCCGACGAACTCGGAGGCAAGTTCGATCTGTTCGTAGTTTTCGGTGTCCATGAAGGTCAGCATGTCGCCATCGGCATAGAGATACTGGTATTCCTTCTGCTCAAGCCGGACCCGTTCGACGGTTTCGGACGAGCGAAAGCGTTCGTTGAGCTTGGTGCCGTCAACCAGGTTCTTCAACTCGACCTGGGCAAACGCGCCGCCCTTGCCGGGCTTCACGTGCTGCGTCTTCACCGCCACCCACAGGCCGCCATTGTGCTGAATGACGTTACCCGGACGGATTTCGTTGCCGTTGATCTTCATATGACCTCTTCAGGGACAGAGGGGGCGAGCGATCTTCGTCACGGTCGCGGCGCGCCGGCACCCTCGAATTTGGGCCGGACATTATCAATTCTATTGGCGCGGCGCATCCCAAAAAGAGCCTGGACCGGCAGCCGGGAGCCCTTTCATTTCTTGACCGCGGAACGAACCTTCGGTGGAGGCAGTCCGTAGCGGCACGTTCTTTCGATTTGACGGAAACTGCATCCTAACCGACGGTTCGCGCATCGTTTTGACGCTGGCCGTGCGCAACAATGTGGTTCGGTCCCAGAAGACCGCCACGACCCAGGGAGGCAGATGCCGTGACCTCTTCGCCTTATTCGATCGCCGATCCGAAGATCAATCCAGCCCGCCTCCGTCCGGACAATACACCTGACAATGACGACCGTGTCGAAATCGGACCGACCCAACTGGCTTACGCGGAGTGGGATGCGGCCGGTCTCGAATGTCCGGATCTTCAGGAGATGCGGCGTCACCGGTGGGAGCGGCTGACAGCGGCCATCGTGGAGCGGGATCTCGCCGGCCTGCTGATGTACGACCCGCTCAACATTCGCTATGCGACCGATACAACTCACATGCAGCTCTGGGCGGCGCACAATCCGTTCAGGGCGTGTTTGCTGCTTGCCGACGGGCACATGGTGCTTTGGGAGTATGGCGGTCTGCCCTACATGTCCGATTACAATCCCCTGGTCAAAGAGGTTAGGTCCGGCGCCTCCTTCTTCTATTTCGCTACGGGCGACCGCAGCGAAGAAAAGGCCGAGTTGTTCGCACACCAGATCGACGAACTCCTGCGGGCCCACAGTGGCGGAAACCGCCGTCTCGCCGTCGACAAGATCCAGATTGCGGGCGTCCGGGCGCTCGATTCGCTGAGAATCGAGATTCACGAAGGCGAGGAGGTGACGGAACGCACGCGGGCGATCAAGGGGCCGGACGAGATCAAGGCCATGCGCTGCGCGATGTGGGCCTGCGAGCAGTCGGTGGCGGCCATGCGGGATGCGGCTGTTCCCGGAGTGAGCGAGAACGACGTCTGGGCGGAGCTTCACAAGGAGAACATCAGGCGTGGCGGTGAGTGGATAGAAACGCGGATCCTCGCGTCCGGCCCGCGTACCAATCCCTGGTTCCAGGAGTGCGGCCCGCGCATCATCAAGAATAACGAGATTCTGAGTTTTGATACCGACCTGATCGGCTGTTACGGCATGTGCGCGGACATTTCACGGTCCTGGTTCATCGGAGACGGCCGGCCGACCGACGAGCAGAGGCGGCTTCATGCCGTGGCCCACGAACACATCATGACCAACATGGAGCAGCTCAAACCCGGCGTGAGTTTCGAGGAACTGACCTTCGGCGGGCATATGCTGCCCGACGAATTCGTCGCGTTGCGCTACGGCTCCAAGTTCCACGGTGTCGGATTGTGCGATGAATGGCCTGCGATCAAGTACCCGTACGACTTCGAGGAGCGCGGGTATCCCGGCGTCGTCGAAGCCGGCATGATGTTCTGTGTCGAGGCCTATATCGGCAGTGTCGGCGGCAAGGAAGGCATCAAGCTCGAAGACCAGGTGCTGGTCACAGAAACCGGCTTCGAGAACCTGACCACTTGCCCGTTCGATCCGCTCCTCATGAACTGACCGGAACGGGGTTCAGTTGGTCTGGGTCTGCGCTGTCCTTTCCTTGCGTTCACGCCAGGCGGATGCGCGGCGGGTCACTTCGTTGCGCTCAGCGTCGGTGAGTCTTGTCAGCAGCTTGTCGAGTTTCTTTTCGTGGAGGCCGGAATCGCGGGCGAGAACGTGCCATTTGGCTGCTTCTATCGGGTCCTGTTTAACGCCGCGTCCGGCGTCATAGAGCCGGGCCATGCGGTTCTGCGCCACCACGTTGCCTCGGTCAGCGGCCTTGAGCAGCCATTTGGCGCCGATCTCCTCGTCCTTCTGAACGCCTTCTCCCTTGAACACCATGAAGCCATATTCAAGTTCGGCGTCCGCCAGCCCCTGCAGGGCGGCCTTCGAAATCCAGTTCGCCGCCGTGACGGCGTTGCGCTCAACGCCCTTGCCTTCGACATAAAGGACGCCGAGAGCGTACTGCGCCTCGCGATTGCCAGCTTCGGCCGCTTTCCGGAACCATCGCGCGGCTTCCGGCCAGTTGGCTTCTTCTTTGCTGTCCCCGGCATGAATCAGCCCGAGATTGTACTGCGCCCCAATATGGTTCTGGTTGGCGGCGAGTTCGAAGAACTTTCTGGCTTTGGCGCGATCGGCCTGGACCAGTTCACCGGTCGCGAAGATCAGCCCGAGTTCGAACTGTGCGCCTTTGTGACCCTTCTCGGCCGCGCTGTTGTACCAGCGCAGCGCCAGGTCGATGTCACGGGCGGTCCCGCGTCCATCGTAGTACATGGCGCCGAGCATGGCTTCGGCCCGGACATCACCGATGTTGGCGGCCTCGATCGCTTCCTTGAATGCCAGCGACCAGTCTTTGCGAACATAGGCCGCGAAGGCCTCGGCGTAGTCGGCAAGGGCGGACGCGGGCGGCACAAGTGCAATGGCCGCCACAAGCAATACCCTGGCCAATGCCGCTTTCATCGTCAATCCAGCTCCCTGCCTATCTCGCGGATCATGCGGTCGATTCCGGCAACGGTTTCGACAGCGCCGGGCAAACCGTCTCCGGTATCGCAATCAATGGCGACAAATTCCGCGCCGCCGGAAATCACGTCGCGGATATGGTCGGCATTCTCATCCAGCGCGGCAACACATGGCACCTCAAAAAGTTGTGTCCACCAGGTTACCGTTTCCGGATCCCCGCCCGACAGGCAGACGTAGTCGGCACCCTGCTCGCCGGCGGACATGGCCTTGTCGCGCGAGCCGGTACAGTCGATGCCGATGATTCCGTTTTCGCCGAGCAAGGACCTTGCCGACGGGTACTGGCCCAGTTCGCCAGTAATGTGCACGCCGTCCGCTCCGATCGCTTTTGCCAGTGTCGCGTCATCATCGATGACAACGGCAATGTCCCGGTCATGGGCGAGCGAGATTACGGCGCGGGCCAGATCCGCAAAGGAGTCGCCTGTGCCGGCCGCACGCAGGCGGATGCACGCGACATCGCCGGCATCGAGTATCCGGCCGAGCGATTCGAGTAGCTGGCCGTCGTCGGAATGCGGTGCGATCGTCACGTAAAGACGGCACAGCGATGTCGTCATACCTAATGGCCCCGTCGGTTGCGATGCGACCATGCAAGCCTATCGGAAATTGAGGCGGATTGGTGACGTCCGTCGATTTGAGGTTACCAGACCGCCGAAGCCTGACGGTCAGGCGGCCTGTTCGAGACCCTGGTTCCAGCCACCTGTTGTCGCCAGGCCGTTCATCTTCGCGCGGTGCGCGAATGCCGCCTGCGCAGCGGCAACATTGTCGCTGCTTCCGGCCCATGCCTGCAGCGGCGCGGCCTGCAAGGCACGGCCGTAGGAGAAGGTCAGGTTCCAGGGCAGATCGAACATGGCATTCATTGCCGACAGATGAGCTGTCGCATCCTCATCGGATTGACCGCCGGACAGGAATGCGATTCCCGGAACCGCGGACGGGACGCAGCGCTTAAGGCACTTTACGGTTTTCTCGGCAACTTCCTCGACACCGGCCTGCACCGAATTTTCCGTGCCGGACACCACCATGTTGGGCTTCAGAACCGTGCCTTCAAGGCTGACACGCTGGGTGTAGAGTTCGTCATAAAGAGCGTTCAGTGCCGCTGCGGTGACGTCAAAGCAGCGGTCAATGTCGTGGCCGCCATCCATGATCACTTCGGGCTCCACGATCGGAACGATGGACGCTTCCTGCGCAAGCGCGGCGTAGCGCGCCAGTGCATGGGCATTGGCCTGGATGCAATATCCGCTCGGAATGTCCTGTCCGATGTTGATCACGGCCCGCCATTTGGCAAAACGCGCACCCAGCTGGTGGTATTCGGCGAAGCGTTCGCGCAGTCCGTCCAGGCCTTCGGTAACCTTTTCGCCGGGCGCACCGACGAGATCTTTTGCGCCTTTGTCGACCTTGATGCCCGGAACCGCGCCGGCGCCGGAAATGATCTCGACCAGCGGCGTACCGTCGGCCGCGTTCTGGCGCAGCGTCTCGTCGAACAGGATGACGCCGGAAATGTGGTTCTGCATGGCGACTTCGGTTCTGAACAGCATCTCGCGGTAGTCGCGCCGGTTGTCCTCAGTGGACTCAACTCCGATGCTGTCGAAGCGTTTCTTGATGGTGCCGGAGCTTTCGTCCGCCGCCAGAATTCCCTTGCCTTCCGCGACCATTGCCTGGGCAATATCTTCCAATCTTTCCGACATCTTCCCGTTCCTATCTTCCGTCATCGCGCCGGCATGATGTGCCGCGCTGTTCCCGTCATTGTCTCAAAACTTCGACACCCGGCAGTTCCTTGCCTTCCAACCACTCAAGGAACGCACCGCCGGCGGTCGAGATATAGGTGAAATGCTCCGCAACACCTGCATTGTTGAGCGCGGCGACCGTATCTCCGCCTCCCGCCACCGACCGCAGGTCTCCACCATCCGTCAGCGCTGCGACGCACGCAGCAGCGGCATTCGTGCCGCGGTCGAACGGCGGTATCTCGAAAGCGCCGAGCGGTCCGTTCCAAAGAACTGTCCGGGCCGTGGCAAACCGCTTCTCAAGATCCGCGATGGTTGCAGCGCCAACATCGAGAATCATGTCGTCGTCGCCGACCTCGTCTGCCGCTACCGTGCGGTTCGGGGCATCCGCTTCGAAATTAGACGCCACCACGACATCCGCGGGCAGCATGATATCACATTCCGCCTGTTCCGCGGCGCTCAGGATGGCGCGTGCCGTGTCTGCAAGATCGTGTTCGCACAGGGACTTGCCGACAGGCTTGCCAAGTGCGGCAAGAAATGTGTTGGCCATGCCCCCGCCGATGACGATCGTGTCCACTTTTCGGGACAGCGACCCCAGAAGATCGAGCTTGGTCGAGATTTTCGCACCGC
This sequence comes from Hyphomicrobiales bacterium, assembly GCA_965275905.1. Taxonomy (GTDB): domain Bacteria; phylum Pseudomonadota; class Alphaproteobacteria; order Rhizobiales; family JAJFHC01; genus CBDAQD01. The sequence continues at coordinate 23,665 of CBDHYJ010000033.1, forward strand.
CGACCACGGCAACGACAGGCCGGTCGGGCGCGTCCAGAGCCAACGTCAGGGCGTTGAGTTCGGCTTCCATTGCGCGGCCGGCAACCGCGGTCATCATGCGTGCGACCGCGTGTGTCGAGGCGTGAGCGCGATGGGCCGCCGAAAACGCGTCGTTGACGAACACGTCGCCCAGCTTCGCCAGGGTCTTCGCGAATTCCGGGTCGTCGCTCTCCTCGCCCGGATGGAACCGCGTGTTCTCCATGACAACCACATCGCCGGGGGCGATGTCGTCGGCAATTCTTCCGGGAACGTCGTCGCGCCAGTCCGTGCCAGCAAAACTGACAGGCCGGTCGAGCATGGTGCCGAGCGCTTCCGCAACCGGCCGAAGGGACATCGAGTCGACACGCTGACCTTTTGGACGACCGAAGTGCGACAGCAGGATCACCGCCGCCTGATTGTCGAGCAGTTCTTCGACTGTGGGCAGGATTCGCTCGATGCGCGTGGCATCCCTGATGTTGCCGTCGTCGTCGAGCGGAACGTTGAGATCGACCCGCACAAGAGCGCGCCGATCCGTGACGTCTACATCATCCAGTGTTCTGATGCCTGTCATTGCCGCGCGAAGGGGAGCCTGTTCAGAGATTGCCCATGTATACCGCAGTATCGCTCATGCGGTTCGAGAAGCCCCACTCGTTGTCGTACCAGCTAAGCACCCGCACGAGACCGCCGTCGACGATCTGGGTCTGGGTCAGGTCAAACGTCGAGGAGGCCGGGCGATGATTGAAATCGATCGATACCAGCGGTTCGTTGTTGACGTCGAGGACACCCGCCAGGGCGCCGTTCGACGCATCCGTCATGGCGTTGTTGACGTCGTCGACGGTGACCTCGCGTCCCGGCACGAAAACCAGATCAACGAGTGACACGTTCGGCGTCGGCACACGAACGGCGGTGCCGTCGAGCTTGCCGGCGAGTTCCGGCATGACAAGGCCGACGGCCTTGGCCGCACCGGTGGATGTCGGGATCATCGACACGGCTGCGGCGCGGGCGCGGCGCAAGTCACCATGCTCGGTGTCGACAATGCGCTGGTCGCCGGTATAGGCGTGGACCGTGGTCATGTAGCCGCGTTCGATGCCGCACAGGTCGTGCAGGACCTTCGCGACCGGGGCCAGGCAGTTGGTGGTGCACGAGGCGTTGGAGACCACGGTGTGATCACCCTGCAGTTGGTCGTGATTGACACCGTAGACAACTGTCAGGTCCGCGCCGCTTGCCGGTGCCGACACGAGCACCTTGCGCGCACCTGCCTCGAGGTGTGCCGAGGCCTTTTCCTTGCTGGCAAAGATGCCGGTGCATTCCATCGCTACATCGACGCCGAGATCCTTCCACGGCAGGTCGGCGGGGTTGCGCTCCGAGAAACACTTGATGGGCCCCGAGCCGATGTCAAAGGCATGGTCGGAGACCTCGACATTGCCGGGGAAGGGGCCATGCACGGAATCGTACTTGAAAATATGCGCGCTGGTCTCGAATGAAGCCAGATCATTGATCGCCACGACTTCGATGTCGTTGCGCTTTGACTCTGCGATTGCCCTGAGGATGTGACGGCCGATTCTGCCGAATCCGTTGATTGCCACGCGAACAGCCATATTGCTTCTCCCGACTCCGGATGAGTTTTCGATCGTTAGTTTCGTGTGCTACGTCCGCCGGCCCGGCGGAGCATTGATCCAGCGCAAAAAGCCTATTTCTTGGCGGCCAGTCTTTCCTGCGCCGCAGCGGCAACGGCCTCCGCTGTAATTCCAAATTTTCCGTAGAGCTCCTGATAGGGTGCGCTCGCGCCGAAGCCCGTCATGCCGACGAACACGCCGTCCGCGCCGATGAACCGGTCCCAGCCCATTCTGATGGCCGCCTCGACCGCGACCCGGACAGGCGCATCGCCAATCGTCTCGGCCTGATATTGCGGTGACTGCTGCTCAAAGAGTTCGAAGCAAGGAACAGAAACCACCCGTGTCGGGTGTCCGGCCTTATCGAGCAGGCTCTTGGCCGCGAGTGCGATCTCGACCTCTGAACCGGAGGCGAATATCGCGACAGCGGCGTCACCATCCGTGCCACTCAGCTCGTATGCGCCGCGCGCGCACAACGGCTTTTCTTCATAATCCAGACGCACGGCCGGCAGTTTCTGTCGTGTCAGAGCGAGGACGCTCGGCGCTTCCTTCGATTCCAGCGCCAACTGCCAGCATTCCGCCGTTTCGGTTGCATCGGCCGGGCGGAAAACGTTCAGATTCGGCATCGCCCTGAGGCTGGCCAGATGCTCGACCGGCTGGTGGGTCGGACCATCCTCTCCAAGTCCGATGGAGTCGTGTGTCATCACATGTATGACGCGCTGGCCCATCAGCGCGGCAAGGCGGATGGACGGTCGACAATAATCGGAGAAGACCAGGAAGGTGCCGCTGTAGGGAATCAGGCCGCGGTGCAGCGCCATGCCGTTCATGGCTGCCGCCATGCCGTGCTCGCGCACGCCGTAGTGGATAAAGCGGCCGGAAAAGTCCTCCGCTGAAATTCCCCCCAATTCAGTTGTCCGCGTGTTGTTCGAGCCGGTCAGGTCGGCGGAGCCGCCAATCGTCTCGGAGACAACACCGTTGATTACCTCAAGGGCATTCTGTGACGCGTTCCGGGTGGCGAGAGCCGGCTTTTCCTTGGCCAGTTCCTCGCGGTAGGCGTTCAGCGCGGGCGTCAGGCCCGACGGCAGGTCGCCACGAAGACGTCTTTCGAAATCTGCGCGCTTGTCGGCATCGAGTTCGGCAACCCGGCCTTCCCAGGCGCGCCGTGCCTGACTGGACCGCAGACCGGCAATTCGCCATGCGTCCCGAATATCAGCCGGAATTTCGAAAGGCTCGTGCGTCCAGTTCAACTCGGCTCGCGCGGCTTCGATCTCGTCAGGACCCAAAGGCGCGCCATGGGCCGATGCCGTGCCCTGCTTGTTCGGTGCGCCGAGGCCGATAACGGTCCGACAGGCGATCAATGTGGGGCTGTCGCTTTCCCTGGCAGCCGCAATCGCGGCTTCGATCGCTTCGCTGTCATGGCCGTCGATACGCGTCGTATTCCAGCCGGCCGCTTCAAAGCGTTTCAACTGGTCTCCGCTCTCTGCAAGATCAAGCGGGCCGTCGATGGAAATGTCGTTGTCGTCGAACAGAACGATCAGCTTGCCGAGCTTGAGGTGGCCGGCAAGCGAGATTGCCTCGTGGCTGATCCCTTCCATCAGGTCGCCGTCGCTCGCGATCACGTATGTATAGTGATCAACGATTTCGCCGCCGAACTGGGCGGCGAGGATCTTCTCCGCCAGAGCCATTCCGACAGCGTTTGCCAGACCCTGACCGAGCGGTCCGGTCGTCGTCTCGATGCCGGCGGCGTGACCGAACTCCGGGTGCCCGGCTGTTTTCGAGCCAAACTGGCGGAAATTCTTGAGTTCGTCGATGGTCATGTCTTCGTAGCCGAGAAGGTGAAGACATGCATAGAGCAGCATCGATCCGTGCCCTGCCGACAGGACGAAACGGTCCCTGTCCGGCCAGTCCGGATTTGCCGGGTCGAATTTCAGAAACTTCGTGAACAGGACCGTCGCCACATCGGCCGCGCCCATGGGCATTCCCGGATGACCGGAATTGGCCTGTTGCACGGCGTCCATGGCCAATGCCCGAACGGCATTCGCCATTTGTCTGGTCTTGGCGGTGCCCGTTTCGGCGTCGTCTGAAGCGTTTTCGATGGTTGCTGTCGCGCGATCAGCTGGTGTCATGGTGTCGCTGCCTGATTTGAACGCGCAGACAAATACCATTTGGCAATGGTGAGTCAATGGCAAGGATTGTAAATCGGCCCTCCAGTCGCACGCACACCGTGGATATGTCCGGACAACTCTTGATACAGAGCACGAGACTGTTGACGGTAAGGTTGGCGACCGCCTAATGTTTTTCCCGTTGGGGAGCTCGTGGATTTCGCCCCTGGGGCACGTGTTTGGAGCGGCTTTCCAACGTCGTAAGTTGGTTGCGGCGGGTCCCGATGTCTGAAAAGTCCAGAATGCATGTAGCGCTTGAGCGGTTCGAATCCGCCCTGAAAGGGTTCGAAGCCGCTGTGATGCACGCCAAGGATGCGGGGGAGCGACGGGAAGCCCTGGAAGCGGAAAAACAGGTTTTGCTCGAGGATCGCTCGAAGCTGGCGGATGAACTCGATGCGGTAAAATCGAGAGCCAAGAAACTCGGCCATGCCAACGATCAGGTCTCTGCGCGTCTCGGCGCGGCGATCGACAACATAAAGGCGATACTGAGCAGCGCCTGAACTGCAGCGGGCGTGGCGCGCCAACCATCGCGGAAAGGCTTGAGGAATGCCGCAGGTGATCGTGCGGGTGAACGACCGCCCCTACACAATGATGTGCGACGAAGGCGAGGAGGACCATCTCGCCGAACTGGCCGCTTTCCTCGACAATGAAGTGTCCACCCTGAAGCAGAAGGTCGGGCAGGTCGGCGACAGCCGGCTGCTACTGATGGCGTCTTTGGTCGTTGCCGACAAACTGTCGGAAGCCTTGCGCCGGATCGAGGGACTGCAGGAGGAAATTGACGGCCTGAAAGATGCCAGATCGGCGGCGCTCGACAGAGGCAAGACCATTGAGGATTCCATCGCCGAGAAACTCGAGTCGGCTGCGGCACGAATCGAGGCGTTGAGCAGCGATCTGAACGCGGCGTCAAAGTAACAGCAGCGATTGACTCGCCCCGAGTCGTCGATATTGGCAAATCAGGTACTGGATAATTTAACACCTTCGGCCTAAGTATTGGGCTCGGCGGTGCTGCGCGGTGCGTGCGGACACACAATCCCCGGGGCCTTATCGATCTCTTCGGGAGCTGACCCTGGTTGGAATCGTGGTTCCTTTCATTCGGCGCCCACCTACGCTTGTAGGTTCCCGGGATCGACAGTCCCACGGCCGGTGCGGCTCCGCCCCTTCCTTTCGGCACGTCCGGCCGATGCCTGGCGAATCGTTTACTGGATTCATCCGTGGCCAACCCCGACCCCACAATCGAGGCCAAGAAGCTGTTTCGTGCATCGGCCCGTGATGTGCGGGCGCAGGCTTTCGACGCAACGGCAGGCGCCGGCCCGGCCCTCGCGCAATCTGCGGCGCCCGTTCTCGATCAATTCGAGCCGGGGATTGTGTCGGCCTATTATCCGTTCGAGACGGAAATCGATTGCCTGCCATTGCTGAACGCTTTGGACGGGAAGGGCTGGCGGATCGGGCTGCCGGTGGTGATCGGCAAGGCCAGGCCGCTCGAGTTTCGCCTCTGGGTTCCGGGCGGAGCTCTCGAACCCGGATCATTCGGCATCCCTGCACCGCCCGCCACAGCCGAAACGGTCGATCCCGACGTCCTGCTCGTTCCCATGCTTGCGTTTGATCGCTACGGATACCGGCTTGGATATGGCGGAGGCTTCTACGACCGGACACTGGCGCTTGCACGCTCGGAACGGACGGTGACCGCAATCGGTTTGGCGTTCGATGCTCAGGGCGTCGACCGCTGTCCGGTCGATGACTATGATCAGCCGCTCGATGCCATTATTACCGAAACCGGCCCGGTAGAGATTCTACCGGCTGAACGTTAGGATCACGCGGACATGCGCATTCTCTTTCTTGGAGATATTGTCGGGCGACGGGGCCGGGAAGCCGTCGTAAACCGGCTGCCGGGCCTGCGCGAGCAACTCCGGCCGGACTTTGTGATCGCCAATGGCGAGAATTCGGCCGGGGGTTTCGGCATTACCGAACAGATATTCGAGGAACTGCTCGATGCCGGCTGTGACGCCGTCACCCTGGGGAATCATGCCTGGGACCAGCGTGAGGCGCTGGTGTTCATCGAACGTGCCCCGAAGCTGCTGCGTCCTGTGAATTATCCGTCAGGCACTCCGGGACGGGGCGCCGGCGTGTTCGAAGCCGCGAACGGCGCGACCGTGCTCGTGGTCAATGTCATGGGGCGGCTGTTCATGGACCCGCTAGACGATCCGTTCGCCGCGATCGACCGCGAACTCGCGGCTTGTCCTCTGGGCGAGGGATGCGACGCAGCCGTGATCGATTTTCATGCCGAGGCAACTTCGGAGAAGATGGCCATGGGGCATTTCGTCGACGGCCGGGCCTCATTTGTTGTCGGCACCCACACCCACATTCCCACCGCCGACCATCAGATCCTGCCGGGCGGTACGGCCTATGCCACGGACGTCGGTATGTGCGGTGACTACGACTCGGTGATCGGAATGGACAAGGAGGAGCCGCTGAACCGGTTCCTGCGAAAGATTCCGAGCGGGCGCATGAGTCCGGCCATGAACGAGGCCACGGTCAGCGGGTTTCTTGTCGACCTTGAGGACAAGTCTGGGCTGGCCGTCCGGATCGAGCCGGTGCGGCAGGGTGGAAGTCTGTCGCAGGCGATGCCTGAACTCGGCTAGCCGGCCTTGGCAATCCGCTTTTCTGTCGGTTGATTACTGGCCCGCGGCCTTGCGGAACTCGACGACGCGCGCATCGGCGCGGCGGTTCACATCTTCCACGGCGTCGGTGATGCTGCCGAGCTTGTCGAGGATCTCGGCCATTGTCGCCGGGTTCTGGCTTGCATCTCCCTGGGCGAGCTTTTCGCGGATCGAGGCGATGGTGACATTTGCCTCTCCGCAGATTTCGGCCAGGTCCCGGAGATGATCGATGGTTTCGCCGGTGACGGCACCGAGCTGCGACAGGCGCGCAAGATGGCCGAGCGCAGCCACATTTTGAGTTGTGGTCGCATCCTGAAGGGTCAGATCCTCGTGATCTGCGCCAGCGCGCTTGAATTCTGTCATCGGTTGTGCCTCTCAGCCCAGGAAATCATCTTAGCCCGCAGGCAGGCTAGGCAATGCCGGTTAACGACGTGTTAAGGCGTGAAGGTGCAGCGCCACCGTCCCAATGCCGGACGCGGGCCCTCAACCTGCGGGACGGTTGACGAGATAGAGTCCGGTGGCCACCAGACCCGCCGCGATGACCAGCGTAAGCGTCAGCGGTTCGTCCAGAAGGACCACACCGAAGAAAACGCCGAAGAGCGGTGCGAGGAATATGAATGCCGCGACGCGCGATGCCGGATAGCGGCTGATGAGCCAGAACCAGGTGAGGAAGCTGACGGGCACCACGAGAATGACCTGGAACGCGAATGACGCCATGACGATCGGCGTCGGGTTGAAGAATCCCGGCTCGCCGATCAGAAGCGATATGGGCGGCAGCATGATCCCGGACACGGCCAGCTGGTAGAGCAGGGTGCGGTTGGGACTGATCCTGCCCAGCCTGCTGGCCTTGACGAACACGGTGGCACCACCCCAGAGGATAGCGGCAAAGAGTATCATCGCGTCGCCCAGGAGTTCGCGATAGGTGGGGAAGCGGAGGGCATCGGCGAAGACCAGAGCGATGCCGGCGAAGGCCAGCAGAAGTCCGATGGACTTGACTGTGTTTAGGCGTTCATCAGCGAGGAACAGATGCGCGCCGAGCGCCACGAAAAACGGCTGCGTGTAGAAGAACAGGGCACTGCGGGAAGCCGTCGTGAAGACGAGGCCTACAAAGAGCAGAACAAACTCCACGGCGAATATGATGCCGGCGAACACACCAAACCACAGGGTGCCGTCGCGTTCAAAGACGCGGACCCCGCGCGACCACGACCAGGCCCAGACAATCAGGGCCGATCCGAGCGATCTGAGCCCTGCCTGCCAGATCGGAGAGATGCCGCCATTGGCAACCTTGACGGCGATCTGACTAAATCCCCAGGTCGCCGCGACCATCACCATCAGCGTGACGGCGAGCGTATCCAGGTGGTTCTGCGTTTGACTTGGCACGGTCCGTCTCCCGAATGTCGCGCCAAGGCGCCTGCTCCGCGATAGTATTGACAGTGGTGGAGGCGGGCAATCGCCGCGCAAAAGGCTTGGCTTGATGACCCGGCGGCGCTTATAAGATCGGCAAATTCTGAGGTTGATACGTGCTGGCCGCGAGCGGTTGCGGCACGTCGGGTGGAAGAGGTCGAAATGGCTGGACATTCAAAATTCAAGAACATCCAGTTCCGCAAAGGGGCGCAGGACAAGAAGCGCGCCAAACTGTTCTCGCGGCTAGCGAAGGAAATTACGGTTGCGGCCAAGATGGGCATGCCCGATCCGGACGCCAATCCGCGTCTGCGCACGGCGATTCAGGCGGCGCGCGCGCAGAACATGCCCAAGGACAATATCGAGCGCGCCATCAAGAAGAGCCAGGACGCCGGCGGCGAGAACTACGAGGAAGTGCGCTACGAGGGCTTCGGTGCCGGCGGCGTCGGGGTCATTGTCGAGAGCCTGACCGACAACCGCAACAGGACGGCGAGCGAGATCCGGGCGACCTTCTCCAAGCATGGCGGCAACCTGGGCGAGACCGGGTCGGTTTCCTTCATGTTCGATCGGGTCGGCGCGATCGAGTTCGACGCAGACGCGGCATCGGCGGACGACATGTTCGAGGCCGCGATCGATGCGGGGGCCGACGACTGCGAATCGACCGAAGACGGTCATGAACTCATCTGCGGCGCCGAATCACTGCATGATGTCGCGCGCGCGCTTGAGGATCGCTTCGGCGAGCCGCGCGCTGCCAAAATCATCTGGAAACCCCAGAACACGGTCGAACTGGATGACGAAAAGGGCGAAACACTGCTGCGCATGCTCGACGTTCTCGATGACAACGACGACGTCCAGTACGTCTATGCGAATTTCGAGGTATCGGACGCGGTGTTCGAGCGGCTCGACGGCTGAACGGTCGCAGCGGCGGGCGGTCCGGCCATGAGCGCGCGCGTGCGTCTGATCGGCCTCGATCCGGGGCTGCGCAACACCGGCTGGGGCATCATCGACTGCGAGGGGACGCGGCTGAGCCATGTGGCGAACGGGTCCGTGTCGTCGACGGCATCGGCGTCGCTCGCCGAGCGGCTGGTCGAACTGCACGACGGGCTGGACAGCATCCTCGGGCAATATGAGCCCGATGAAGCCGCGGTCGAACAGACATTCGTCAACAAGGACGCAGGCGCCACGCTGAAGCTTGGCCATGCCCGCGGGATCGCGTTGCTGGTGCCGGCAGCGGCCGGCCTCCGCGTGGCCGAATATGCTCCCAACCACGTCAAGAAATCCGTTGTCGGCAGCGGCCATGCCGGCAAGGAACAGATCCGGATGATGGTCGGAGTGCTGCTGCCGCGGTGCAGTCCGGCCAATGCGGATGCCGCCGATGCCCTCGCGATCGCCATCACCCATGCGCACCATCGCGGCGTCTCGGGCCGGATCCCTCTGCCGGGAGCGAAGGCGTCATGATCGGCAAGCTCAAGGGGCTGATCGACTCCTACGGCGAGGACTGGGTCATCGTCGATGTGGGCGGTGTCGGCTATCACGTGCAATGCTCGGGCAAGACACTGGCCGCGCTGCCGTCGCCCGGAGAGGCCGCGACGGTTGCGATCGAGACTTACGTGCGCGAGGACCAGATCCGGCTGTTCGGGTTTGCGTCTGAGAACGAGCGCGACTGGTTCCGGCTGCTGCTGAGCGTTCAGGGCGTCGGCACGAAAGTGGCGCTCGCCATTCTCAGCACGCTGGGCCCTGCCGAGCTGGCGAGCGCCATCGCGCTTCAGGACAAGGCACAGGTCGCGCGCGCGCCCGGCGTCGGACCCAAGGTGGCTCAGCGCATCGTTACCGAACTCAAGGACAAGGCCCCGGCGATGTCCGGGGCGGATCCGGCACTTGCAGGGCTGCAGACCGCGCTCGACGCGACGGTTGCGACGCCCGCCGTCGACGCGGTGTCGGCACTGGTCAATCTGGGCTACGGTCAAACCCAGGCCGGTGCCGCGGTCAGCGCCGCGATCAGGCAGTCCGGTGAGGATGCGGGGACCGAAGATCTCATCCGGGTCGCGCTCAAGGAGCTTGCGCGATGAACGAAAGGCTTGTGAACAGCGCAGAGACCGGCGAGGACGGCAGCGACAGTTCGCTGCGTCCGCTCAGCCTCGAGGAGTTCATCGGACAGGCTCAGGCGCGGTCCAACCTGCGCATATTCATCGAGGCGGCGCGGTCGCGCGCCGAGCCGCTCGACCACGTGCTGTTCGCCGGACCGCCCGGTCTCGGCAAGACGACGCTCGCGCAAATCGTCGCACGCGAACTCGGCGTCAACTTCCGTGCGACCTCGGGACCGGTGATCGCCAAGGCCGGCGACCTTGCCGCGCTTCTGACCAACCTGGAAGAACGCGACGTGCTGTTCATCGACGAGATTCACCGCCTCAATCCGGCGGTCGAGGAAATCCTCTATCCGGCGATGGAAGACTTCCAACTCGATCTCATCATCGGGGAGGGGCCGGCGGCCCGCTCGGTGCGGATCGATCTGGCCCGATTCACGCTGGTCGGTGCGACGACGCGCACCGGTCTGCTGACGACACCGTTGCGGGACCGGTTCGGAATTCCGGTGCGGTTGAATTTCTACACCGAGGAGGAACTCCAGGACATCGTGACAAGGGGCGCGCGCGTCCTGGGCGTGTCGATGACGCCGGACGGGGCGGCGGAGATCGCACGCCGCTCTCGGGGCACACCACGCGTCGCCGGCCGGCTCCTGCGCCGCGTCCGCGATTTCGCGTCCGTTGCGGGCGCCGATGAGATCGATGCCGCCAGAGCCGACCGGGCGCTCGCGCAATTGGAAGTCGATTCTCGCGGGCTGGACGCGCTGGATCACCGGTATCTCAACTGCATCGCGGTCAACTTTGGCGGCGGGCCGGTCGGGATCGAGACGATTGCCGCGTCGATCAGCGAGCCGCGCGACGCGATCGAGGAGATCATCGAGCCCTACCTGATCCAGCAGGGTTTCGTGAACCGCACGCCGCGCGGCCGGGTCGTTACCCAGAATACGTTCGCTCACCTGGGGCTTGCGACGCCGGCCGGTTATCAGGGTTCGCAGTCTGAACTGTTTCTCGATGACAACGAGCGCAAGGATGACTGAACGCGCAGGGGGCGAAGCATGGCCGGATATTGCCGGCCGCATCGACGGAATGACGCATCGATACCCGGTCCGGGTCTATTACGAGGACACGGATTTCTCCGGCGCCGTCTATCACGCCAATTACCTGAAGTTCTGCGAACGCGGCCGTTCCGACTTCCTGCGGCTTATCGGCATTCATCATTCGGACCTCAGGGATGCGGTCTGGGAAGGCCGGTCCTACGGGTTTGTTGCGCGGAAGATCACGATGGACTTCCTCAAACCGGCGATGATTGACGATTTGCTCGAGGTTGAGACCACGTTCGTGCGTGTTTCCGGTGCACGGTTCGAAATCAACCAGAAAGTCGCCCGCGCCGGCGCAAGGATTTTCGAGGCCGACGTGACGGTCGCGCTCGTCGGTGCGGGCGGGCGCCCGGTGCGTGTTCCCGGCAGAATGCTCGATCTGGTTGCGCCATATGTCGCAGATGTTACCGGCTGACCGCGTTTCATCCGCAAAACCGGGCATGGATGTATTGTCACGCTGGCTCTGTTATGACAGTAAGAGACTCTGTTTTGGGTTGGGTTTGTAGGCAGTGCGTCTTCCGCCATCGGAAGGGAACGCCCTAGTTTTAACACATTGACCGGCTTCTTCATCCGTCTCGCAATACCTATATTCGGCATTGGGGCGATCCATCTGGTGGGATCGAGCTTGGAGTTTCCAGTCAAATGAGTCGCGGTTGGCCCGCTCGCGCGGGAATTGGTGTCTACGACCAGATGCAAGGGATTAAGAGGCCTACTGAATGAATCCCTCTGATATCGCTACGGCTGCGCTTCAGACTCAGCCCGGCGATTTTTCGCTTCTGTCGCTGTTTTTCCAGGCGGACATCGTCGTCAAGCTCGTAATGGTCGGGCTGATCGGCTCGTCCGTGTGGTGCTGGGCGATTATTTTCGAGAAGATGTTCTCAATCGGCAGGGTCCGGCGTCTGATCGCGAGGTTCGAAAAGATATTCTGGTCGGGCCAGTCGCTCGATGAGCTCTATTCCACGCTCGGTCACCGTCCGAACCGCGGTACGGCGGCGCTGTTCGTTGCGGCTATGAGGGAATGGAAACGCAGTCGCGATACCGGCCAGCGGCCTGCCATCGGCGGCCTGCAGATGCGCCTGGAGAAGGTCATGGAGGTGACGATCCAGCGAGAAATGGCGCGACTTGAGAACCGGCTCCTGTTCCTGGCCACGGTCGGGTCGACAGCCCCGTTCATCGGGCTGTTCGGTACGGTATGGGGGATCATGAACGCCTTTCAGGCGATTGCCGTCAGCAAGAACACGAACCTTGCCGTCGTGGCACCGGGTATCGCCGAAGCGCTGTTCGCAACGGCGCTGGGACTGCTCGCGGCCATTCCGGCTGTGGTCGCCTACAACAAGTTTTCGACCGACCTTTCCAAGATCGCGGGCCGCATGGAGAATTTCGCAGACGAGTTTTCTGCGATAATGTCACGTCAGATAGACGAACGGATGTAACGCATGGCGATTTCAGGTGCAGGGGCAGGCGCGGGAGGCGGACGAGGACGAGGCCGCAGGCGACGCGGCAGCTACGTGCCGATGTCGGAAATCAACGTGACGCCTTTTGTGGACGTCATGCTGGTGCTGCTGATCGTCTTCATGGTTGCGGCGCCGCTGCTTACGGTCGGTGTGCCGATCGAGTTGCCGAAGACGGAAGCCAAGCCGTTGCAGGGCGACAAGGAACCGCTAACCATAACGGTTGATACTCAAGGCCGCGTGTTTCTGCAGGAAACGGAAATCGAGGTCGACAAACTTGTGCCGAAATTGCTTGCCATCACGGAGAACGGATACGAAGAGAGAATCTACGTGCGGGGAGACCGGCAGGTCAATTACGGCACGGTCATGAAGGTTATGGGGACAGTCAGCGCCGCCGGCTTCCGGCGGATAGCGCTGGTGACGGAACTAGAGGAAGACGGTTAGCGTCCCGGAACCGGAATATGTATGCAAGTGTGACATTCTCGGTCGTGGTTCACGCGGTGATTATCGCCGCCGCGGTAATCGGCTTGCCCGATCCGGAGGAATACGACGCGAAACTGACCGAGGCCGTGCCGGTCGAAATCCTGACGGTGTCGGAGCTTACTCAGCTTCAGGCTCAGAAGAAGGACGCCAAGCCGACCGAGAAGATCGCGCCTGAGAAGGTGGAAAAGGAGCCGGAACGTCCGGCACCGAAACCGGCCGAAGAACAGAAGCAGATAGCGGCCCTGGAACCTGACCCGGCTCCGCCGCCGCCCGAGCCCGAACCGGAGCCGAAACCCGAGGCGGTAACACCAGCGCCGCCGCAGGTCCGTGAAGAAAAGGCCAAGGTCAACGACAAACCGGAACCGAAGCCAGAGCCGGATCCGCAGCCCGAGCCGAAATCGGAAGAGCTCGAAAAGCCGAAGGCCGCCGCCAAGCCTGTCCCGCGTCCGAAGATCAAGCCCAAACCTCCCAAGCGGGTCGTTAAGAAGAAACAGGACGATTTCAACCTGGATCAGATTTCGGCGCTTCTCGACAAGAGCGAAGATAAGAATCAGAGGCGGATCGACCCTTCGGAAATAGCCGAAGGCAGCCCGACAGAGGGTGATATCGACCTGGGCATCGGCAGCGACGCGGAGATGACCCTCGACGAAAAAGATGCCCTCAGGGCGCAGATCGAGCGATGCTGGAATCCGCCGACCGGTGCGGCCGGAGCGCAGGATCTGCTGATCAAGCTGCGCATATCCCTGAGGCAGGACGGCACACTGCAATCGCCGCCGGTACTTGTGAATTCGGGATCGAGTCAATATTTTCAGGTCGCCGCCGAAAGTGCGATCCGTGCGGTGCGGCGCTGTGAGCCGTATCAGATGCCGGCTGAAAAATATGGGGCTTGGCGGCAGATTATCTTAAACTTCAATCCTGCTCACATGTACCGGGGCTGAATGTATTTCCCCAATTCAAGGTCGAAAGCGGAAAAGAGATCCATGACAGGAAACTTGATCGAACGCGTAGGCCGAATTCTCTTCGCCGCCGCCGTTCTGACGATCACGACTCTCTCCTGGGCGCCTGATGCCCGGGCGTTGATCGAGATCGATATTACCAAGGGCCGCGTGGAGCCCATGCCAATTGCCCTACCCGATTTCGTTGGAAATTCCGCTGAGGAACAGAAGTTCGGCAAAGACATTGCGACGGTGATCACCAACAACCTGCGGCGGTCAGGCCTGTTCAAGCCGCTGCCTCCGGCATCCTTCATCGAGAAGCTGTCGGGCTTTGACAAAGCGCCGCGTTTCGGTGACTGGAGGATCATCAACGCCCAGGCACTCGTCACCGGCCGCGCAACTGTGCAGAGCGACGGTCGTCTGAAGGCGGAATTCCGGCTGTGGGACGTTTTTGCCCAGAAGGAGATGCGGGCAAGGCGTTTCTTCACGACGCCGCGCAACTGGCGGCGCATCGGGCACCTTATCTCCGACGAGATCTACAAGCGTCTGACGGGCGAGAATGGCTATTTCGATACGCGGGTCGTCTTTGTCGAGGAATCCGGCCCCAAGAGCAATCGTATCAAGCGCCTGGCGATCATGGATCAGGACGGGTTCAATTACAGGCGGCTGACCAACGGCAATGCGCTGGTGCTGACACCGCGATTCAGCCCGACGCGGCAGGAAATCACCTATATGTCCTACAGGGGCGACCGGCCGCGCGTTTATCTTTACAACATCGAGACCGGTCAGCAGGAATCGGTCGGCGATTTCCCCGGAATGACGTTCGCGCCTCGATTTTCGCCCGACGGCCTGCGCGTCGTCATGAGTCTGCAGCGTGGCGGCAACTCAAATATTTATTCGATGGACCTGCGCACCAAAAAAACCACGAGATTGACCAATACGGCTGCGATCGATACCGCACCGTCGTATTCACCCGATGGTCGGCAGATCACGTTCGAATCGGATCGGGCGGGATCGCAGCAGATTTACGTCATGAACGCCAACGGTTCGAATCAGCGCCGCGTCAGCTTTGGCAAGGGTCGGTATTCAACGCCCGTCTGGTCACCGCGCGGAGATCTCATCGCCTTCACAAAAATTCAGCAGGGAAAGTTCCTGATCGGGGTCATGAAGCCGGACGGAAGCGGTGAACGTATCCTGACCGAGGGTTACCACAATGAAGGCCCGACTTGGGCGCCAAATGGCCGCGTTCTCATGTTTTTTCGGGAAACGCGCGGTGAGCAGGGCGGTCCGAAACTATGGATGGTGGATCTTACCGGCTACAACGAACAGCAGGTTGAAACACAGACCTTTGCATCCGACCCGGCTTGGTCGCCCTTGATCAATTAGGTCTGTCGAAGTAGTGTTCCGGCAGCTTGCGAGCAAGAGGCCACAAAAATCAAATACAAGACCAACAGGGTGGTGTTGAACTCCGTAGGGAGGGGCTTGGCTTTATGCCATGGGGTTGGACCTGCATCTGCAGACAGGTGCCGAGAGTGTCTGTGAATGAGGAGTGAGAGTATATGATGCGCCATGGGAACAGTCTTAGGGCTCTTGTCGTCTGCGGCCTAATGCTTGTCGTGGCGGCATGTTCCTCGTCATCCAAACTCGACGGCCGGACGGCAGCGACCCCCGGCTCGGAGCAGGATTTCATCGTGAATGTCGGTGATCGGGTGTTTTTCCCGACAGACATCACGAGTTTGACCCAGACCGGCAAGGAGACACTGCGCCGTCAGGCCGCGTGGCTGAAGCTTTACCCGCAGGTGAAAATCCTTGTTGAAGGGCACGCGGACGAGCGCGGTACGCGGGAGTACAACCTGGCTCTGAGCGCCAGACGTGCGGAGAACACGAAGAACTTCCTGGTCAGTCAGGGTGTTCAACCAGCGCGGGTACGAACGATATCATACGGCAAGGAACGTCCGGTCGCACTTTGCGATGCGGAATCCTGCTGGTCGCAGAACCGTCGTGCGGTCACTGTGGTCACCGAGGGTGCGGCATCCTGATCGCGCCCGCAACGCCTTGAATTGGTCGTGAACGTCCCATAATTCTGGCCGGAGATTCTGCGGGATTGCGGTTTGCGCGATGCGGCTTTGGGCCGTATACCAGATGTGCAAGCCTGTCGAAGCGCAGAACGACTCACGAAACCGTTGTACTATCAACGTGATTCAGTCGAAGGTCTGCGGTGTCCAATTTGCGGAGTAGCGCGATGCCGATCATGGCAAGATTCCCAACAGTAATTGCGGCGATCGCCGGAGCAGGAATGGTGGCTTTGGCGGGTATGGACACTCCCAAAGCACAGGCGCCTGGAGACTGGCAGGGTATGGTCGATCGGATCAATAGCCTCCAGGACCAGATCTATCGCCTGCGTGAGGCGCCAGGCGGCGGGGCGACACAGTTGCAGGGATCGGGGTCCCAGGGCGACGTTGCGTCGGAGGCGGGACTTGCCTTGCGCATCGACAGTGTCGAGGGACAGCTCCGGAATCTCACCGGACAGATCGATCAACTGAGCTTTCAGATCCAGCAGCTCAGCGACCGATTCAACAGGTTTTCCGAGGATGTCGAGTTTCGGTTCCGGGACCTTGGCGCAGGCCAGGGACGGTCCGGAAACCTGAACGCCCCGAGATCCGCGAACCGTGTCGCCAGAGTGGAGCAGCCCGGTTCGTCACTCGACGGGGGTGTGACCTATTCCCCGGAGTCGCAACTTCCGGATACGGCCTTTTCAGGGTCCGAAGCGGACGGAGGTGGATTGGACAAGGCACCGGGTCCCCGGATCCTCGGGACAATACCCGGCAGTGGATCGCAATCGTCTTCGCTGGTTCCTGAGCCTGTGACCAGCCAGCCGCTCAGCGGGTCAGATGCGCCCCGCGGTCCGGACGCGCTTTACCAGGACAGTCACGAGAAGCTCTTGCGGCGGCAGTTCAGCGCCGCGGAGGCCGGCTTCAAGAAGTTCCTGCGGAGCTATCCCAAAAGCAAGCTTGCGGGCAATGCGCAATACTGGCTGGGCGAATCCTACTATGCCAGGCGCCAGTACAATCGCGCCGCCAAGGCGTTCCTCACCGGATACAAGCGGTATCCGAAAGGCCGCAAGGCCCCGGACAATCTTGTGAAACTGGGCATGACGCTTGCGCGGCTCGGCCAGAAGAGGCAGGCCTGCGCGACACTGGCTGAGGCGCAGAAGAGGTTTCCCCGTGCGCAGGCGGTTCGCCAGGTGGCGAAAAAAGAGCGCTCACGTGCCGGGTGCTGAGTCCAGTACCAGCACTACAATATCTCCCGCCGAAGCGGCCGATCTTCTCGAACCACTGACGCCGTACGATCATGTTGCCATTGCAGTGTCGGGCGGCCCGGACAGCGTGGCTCTCATGGTGCTCGCAGCCGAATGGGCGAACAGTGTTCCGGAGCGTCCGCGTCTCACGGCCATCACAATCGATCACGGTTTGCGTGGCGAGTCCCGGGCTGAAGCGGAATCTGTCGCGAACTGGGCGGATCAGGCGGGAATCCCGCACGTGATCCTTACATGTCGGGATCTGCCGCCCGGGAGTCGCCTTCAGGAACGTGCGCGTGACCGGCGCTACGACTTGTTGTGTCGCTGGTGCAGGGACAGCGGGGCAAACGCCATCGCACTCGGGCATACGCTCGATGATCAGGCAGAGACTGTCCTGATGCGTTTGGCGCGTGGCAGCGGGCTCGATGGCCTGTCCGCGATGCGCGCGACGGCCAGTCGGCGCAGCGTCGACCTGGTCCGCCCGTTCCTGACGGTTGCCAAATCACGACTGATCGCGACGCTTCAGGACCGGAAGCATCCCTGGTTCGACGATCCCAGCAATCTGAATGAGGATTTTGAAAGGGTGCGTGTTCGCGCAACCCTGAGGCAGTTGACCGAAACCGGACTGACCTCCGAGGCGATCGCTCTTGCCGCCTCCCGTCTTGCCAAGGCGCGGGAAGCCATCGACTGGCAGGTCGGGAATGCGATGCAGGCCGGCGTCCGCGCGTCAGGCGCGGGATTTTGCAGGATCGAGTTGCCGGTGCTTGTCGGCCTTCCGCAGGAGATCATCGAGCGCGTGCTCGAACGCTGTCTGACCGCAATCGGTGGCGGCGTATATCCGCCAGGCCGGGACAAGGTCGAGCGGCTGTGTGTGGAACTGCTTTCCGGAGCGTTCGAAGCCGCAACGCTCGGGGGGGGCATTCTGCGCAGGAGCGGCGGGACCGGCGTCATCATCGCACGCGAACTGCGGCCGGGTTCGCTGGAGGCGCTTTCAGTGCGGCGGGGCGAGAGTGCGCTTTGGGACGGCAGGTTCAACGTCGCGGTCGCGGAAGACGGTCCGGAGGAGGTGATCATTCGGGCACTGGGTGAAACGGAGCCCGAAGATCACGACTTATCTGGCCAAGAGATCGGTCAGTTACCGGCCGATGCGCGGCTTACGCTTGCGTCAGTTTGGTACAGGGACCGGCTGATCGGTATCTGCGGCTCCGGAGAGAGCCTTAATGGTTCCGGCGTCGACATTAAGTTTGATGATCGCGACCTGTTGAGAGGTTGCATTTGGGGCGTTACGGTCTGATTGCATAACGCCAAATTTACCCGAATGCCCTAATCTTGCCTCGTGTCGGCGTAAAGAAGGCATCATAGTCGGGTTCATGCGCGGTTTCGCATATGAGAAGCTTGGCAAATGTGGTCCGCCGCCCTATCTATGATCTGAGCGATGATAGGGGCAAAAAGTCCGGTTTCGTGTTAAAAACGAGATACGCGAAACATCCAGAACTGGTTCGAAAGGGGTTCGTGTGAACAATTTCAGAAACTTCGCCCTCTGGGTGATCATAGCGCTGTTGCTGATGGCGCTTTTCAACCTGTTTCAGAGCCCGAGCCAACGCGCGGCAACCAATGAAATCAGTTTCTCGCAACTTCTTGCTGAAGTGGACAGCGGCAACGTTCGCGACGTCACAATAGCCGGCGAGACGATAACCGGACATTTCAACGACAACCGGGCGTTCCAGACCTATTCCCCCAAAGATCCAAACCTCGTCGATCGCCTTTATGAAAAGGGCGTGAGCATCACGGCGCGGCCGGCCAGTGAAGACGTACCTTCCCTGCTTGACGTGTTCGTATCCTGGTTCCCGATGCTGCTCCTGATCGCGGTGTGGATTTTCTTCATGCGGCAAATGCAGGGCGGCGGAGGAAAGGCCATGGGCTTCGGCAAGTCCAAGGCGAAGCTCCTGACCGAGCGCCACGGCCGCGTGACCTTCGACGATGTCGCAGGCATCGACGAAGCCAAGGAAGACCTGCAGGAGATTGTCGAGTTCCTTCGTGATCCGCACAAGTTCCAGAGACTCGGCGGCCGCATCCCGAAGGGCGCGCTGCTTGTTGGCCCTCCCGGCACCGGTAAGACGCTGCTGGCACGCGCCATTGCCGGCGAAGCCAACGTTCCGTTCTTCACGATCTCCGGTTCCGATTTCGTCGAGATGTTCGTCGGCGTTGGCGCCAGCCGTGTCCGCGACATGTTCGAGCAGGCCAAGAAGAACGCGCCGTGCATCATCTTCATCGACGAAATCGATGCTGTCGGACGGCACCGCGGCGCGGGCCTGGGCGGCGGCAATGACGAGCGCGAGCAGACGCTCAACCAGCTGCTTGTCGAGATGGACGGCTTCGAAGCCAATGAAGGCGTCATCCTGATCGCCGCAACCAACCGTCCCGACGTTCTCGATCCGGCGCTGCTTCGTCCCGGCCGTTTCGACCGTCAGGTTGTTGTGCCGAATCCGGACATCATCGGACGCGAAAAATTCTCAAGGTGCATATGCGCAAGGTGCCTCTCGCGCCTGACGTCGAGGCCAAGACCATTGCCCGCGGCACGCCCGGATTCTCCGGCGCGGATCTCGCCAACCTGGTGAACGAGGCGGCGCTGCTTGCCGCAAGGCGGTCCAAGAGGCTCGTCACCCACCAGGAATTCGAGGACGCCAAGGACAAGGTCATGATGGGTGCCGAGCGGCGCTCGCTCGTGATGACCGAGGAAGAGAAAAAACTCACGGCCTATCACGAGGGTGGGCACGCGCTTGTGGCGCTCAAGCTTCCGGAATCGGACCCGATCCACAAGGCAACGATCATTCCGCGCGGCCGTGCTCTCGGCATGGTCATGCGTCTGCCTGAACGTGACCAGGTTTCCATTACGCGTGCCAAACTTCACGCGGACATCGCTGTCGCCATGGGCGGTCGCGTCGCGGAAGAACTGATCTTCGGCCATGACAAAGTAACGTCCGGCGCCTCGTCCGACATCCAGATGGCGACCAAGATGGCGAAGGCCATGGCGACGCAGTTCGGAATGAGCGACAAGCTCGGACCGCTGGCATATGGCGAGAACGAAGAGGAAGTCTTCTTGGGCCACTCGGTGACCCGGACGCAGAACCTCAGTGACGAGACCCAGAAGCTGGTCGACAGCGAGGTGCATCGCTTCGTCGATCAAGGGTATCAGCTCGCGACGAACATTCTCGAAGAGAATACCGACGAGCTCCATGTGATCGCCAACGGCCTGCTCGAGTACGAAACCCTTACCGGTGACGAAATCAAGGGGCTTCTGAAGGGCGAACAGCCGGTGCGGGATACCGGCGACGATACGCCGCCGGAGGCTGGCTCCGCCGTCCCGACCACGGGCGGTGCGAAGCCTGGCGATGACTCGCCCGATACCGGTGGCATGGAGCCGCAACCGCAATCCTGAACAGACTGCAAAAGCTTCTTTGAAATCGGGCGGAACCCGCATTAGGTTCTGCCCGTTTTCTTTTGCCTTGATCAGGGAGCGCCTCGT
The DNA here is from genome assembly GCA_965275905.1 of Hyphomicrobiales bacterium. Classification (GTDB taxonomy): domain Bacteria; phylum Pseudomonadota; class Alphaproteobacteria; order Rhizobiales; family JAJFHC01; genus CBDAQD01. Next base: position 44,387 of record CBDHYJ010000033.1, read on the forward strand.
TGCCGTCCGACTTGTATCTTCGTCCGACAGGACTGCTTTATGGCGAAGACGGATCGCAGGCCGTTGCGTCCGGCGTTGCCGGGCCGCTGGCCGGTGGCTCGATCGCGTATTCCGCGGGCGAGATTGTCGAGGGGCATGCTCCGAAGGCGCGCCGTCGGGCGGTTTCCTATCCGGATCTCGCGGGGTCGGCCGAGCCGGCGCTCCGGGGCCTTGTCGAGCGCATCGAGGCGCCGCGGTCCATGCCGTTTGGATGGACATCCAGCCGCCCGGTGATCATGGGGATCGTCAACGTTACACCGGACAGCTTTTCCGATGGCGGCATTTTCGACAGCGCCGAGGAGGCGATCGCACATGGGAAGGCGCTGCTGGCGGCGGGTGCGGACATTCTCGACGTCGGCGGAGAATCAACACGACCGGGTGCTGAGCCGGTCGACTTTGACGTCGAGGTATCGCGGGCCATGCCCGTGGTTGAGGGGCTTGTGGCGTCCGGCGCCAGGGTTTCGATCGACACCCGGAAAGCCGAGATCATGCGCCGGGCCGCAAATGCGGGAGCCGGCCTGATAAATGACATTTCTGCGCTTAGCTACGACGAACGCAGTGTGGATGTTGCAGCCGAAAGCGGTCTGCCGGTTGTTCTTATGCATGCGGCCGGGGATCCGAGGACGATGCAGAACGATCCGCGCTACGATGATGTGGTCGGCGAAGTCTACGACTATCTGGCCAGCCGCATCGACGTGTGCGAAGCGGCCGGGATCGACAGGAGCCGGCTGATTGCCGATCCGGGCATCGGTTTTGGCAAGACCGTTGACCACAACCTCGATCTGTTGCGTCACTTCAGTGTGCTTCACGGGCTTGGTGTTCCGCTTCTCATCGGTGTGTCGCGCAAAGGCTTCATCGGTGCGGTTTCGGGCGAAAAAGATGCCCGGAAGCGGATTCCCGGTTCCATCGCCAGCGCTCTGACCACTGTCGCCCAGGGTGCGCAGTTGCTGCGCGTTCACGATGTCGCCGAAACCGCTCAGGCCGTCGCCGTGTGGGGACGGTTGCACGAAGGGAATAATACCGTTTAACCAAATCTTGGCGCATGGCCTGTATGGTAAAACCGCCCTCGAAATGGTCTAATCGGCCATTCGCGCGCAGCGCGGGGATGGCAGATTTCCAGCAGAAAATCGACCCGATCCGGGATTAGTTCTATGTCACGAAAGTATTTTGGTACCGATGGAATTCGCGGCCTGGCAAATGAATGGCCGATGACCGCGGAGACGGCGCTGCGGGTCGGCATGGCGGCCGGCCGTATTTTTACGCGCAGTAACCACGCGCAACGTGTCGTGATCGGCAAGGATACGCGTCTTTCGGGTTATATGATCGAACCCGCCCTGGTTTCCGGCTTTACCTCGGTCGGCATGAACGTGTTTCAGTTCGGGCCTCTGCCCACGCCGGCCGTCGCGATGCTGACGCGGTCGCTTCGTGCCGATCTGGGTGTGATGATATCGGCTTCGCACAACGCCTATCACGACAACGGTATCAAGCTGTTCGGGCCGGACGGCTACAAGCTGTCGGACGAGCAGGAGCTCGAGATCGAGTCGCTGATGCAGACCGGGCTTGAGACCGCATTGGCCGACTCGGACAAGCTCGGGCGAGCGAAGAGAATTGAGGATGCGCAGGCCCGCTACATCGAATTCGCCAAGCGGACCCTGCCGCGCAACCTTCGACTCGACGGTATCCGCATCGTTGTCGATTGCGCCAACGGGGCGGCCTATAAGGTTGCGCCCGAAGTTTTGTGGGAACTCGGCGCGGAGGTTGTGCCGATCGGTGTTGATCCGAACGGATTCAACATCAACGAAAAATGCGGGTCGACGGCGCCCAAACTGCTGCGCGACAAGGTCCGTGAGCTGCGTGCCGATATCGGCATTGCGCTTGATGGAGATGCCGACCGGGTCATCATCGTCGACGAAAAAAGCCGGATTATCGACGGTGACCAGTTGATGGCGCTGGTGGCCACGACGTGGGCCAACGAGAGCCGCCTCAGCGCGGACGGGATTGTCGCCACCGTGATGTCCAATCTCGGTCTTGAGCGGTACCTGACGGGCATCGGCCTGTCACTGGCGCGCACCAAGGTCGGCGACCGCTATGTCGTCGAGCACATGCGTTCGCACGGTTACAATGTCGGGGGTGAGCAATCCGGGCATATCGTGCTGAGCGATTTCACGACCACTGGCGACGGTTTGGTGGCCGCGCTTCAGGTGCTCGCCGTCATTGCCGCGAGCGGCAAGCCGGTCAGCGAGGCGTGCAATCTGTTCGACCCGTTGCCGCAGGTTCTGAAGAACGTGCGTTTCAAGAGGGGCGAACCGCTCGGTGAAAAGCAGGTCGTCGAGGCGATCAGGGACGGAGAGCAGCGGCTTGGCAAGAACGGACGGCTGGTAATCCGTCCGTCGGGCACGGAACCGCTGATCCGCGTCATGGGCGAGGGGGACGACGAGGGACTCGTCAAATCCGTCGTCAACGATATCGTTTCGGTGCTGCAGGAGACGGCCGCCGCCTGACCGTGGTTGTCACACCGTGCCGGCCACATCCGAAGGCCCTCGCCGCAGCAGATCTTCGATAACCTCCAGTCCCCGCCGTAAGTCATCGACATGAGGCGGCGTGCCGAGGCACACGCGCACCTTGTGGATCGCCGATGCGGTCTGCCCGACCATGAACTCGTCGGCAGCACCAATGGTCACACCGCGGTTGAATGCGGCCTGGGTGAGTGTTGCCGCCCGCCACGGGTCGGGCACGGTCATCCAGAGGTGCGGCGCGCCCTCGCTGGTGGCGAATTCGGCGCTTGTGAGAATCTCCCCGGCGATCGCCTTCCGGCGGGCGATCTCGGCGCGCTGACGGTCCGCGAGCGTTGCCGCCATGCCGGATGTGACGAGTTCGCTGGCGATGTCGGCGATGAGCGGCGGGCAGCCCAGCGTCAGGTTGTGATTGACTGCGCGCGCTCGTCCGATCAGTTCGGCCGGCGGCAGAAGGAAACCCGAACGCAGGCCGGGCGCCACGGCCTTTGACAGCCCGGCAATAAAGAACGTGCCCTCCGGATAGAGCGCGGCGAGCGGCGGCGGCCGCTGGTCGCGTTCCAGAACCCCGGCATAGACCTCGTCCTCGATCAGGCGCACGCCATGACCGCGCGCGATGTCCACGATCCGGTGGCGGCGTTCCTCGGGCATTGTCGCGCTGGTCGGATTGTGCAGCGTCGGCACATCGAACAGCAGTGCGGGCGCATGATCGCGAGCGATGGCGGCGAACGCGTCCGGGCAGAGACCGTCCTGGTCCAGGGGCACGCCCATGATGCGGCGGTCAAGCGACCTAGCGAGGTCGCTGACGGCGGGATAAGTGAGTTCGCCGGCAAGGATGAGGTCGCCGGGCCTTGAGCCGGAAATGATGGCGATTGCGATCCCGGTCTGGGCGCCGGGCGTCATGATTACCCGCTCCGGATCGGCGTCGAGCCCGGCGCGCGCAATCCAGGTTGCGCCCGCCTTCCGGTTGGCGAGGCTGCCGCTGCTGCCATGACCGACATAGTTGTGCAGCCGGCCATATTCGCCGCGGTCCAGCACCCGCCGCGCGGCCTGGTCGATGGCGTCGTTCTGGCCGACATCCGCCGGCCGGTTTTCGCGCATCGGCACGGTCGTGCCCGACGGGCTGACCAGATGTGGCTCGGTGATGCCGTACATCCCGATGGATTCGGGCGGATCTTCGGCGGCGTCGCCGAGCACGTAGGTGCCGCGGCCGATCTCGCCGGCGACAAGGCCTGCGCGCGCGGCAATGTCGTAGGCCCGGCCGACCGTGCCGACCGTGACGCCGAGATGATAGGCCAGGTCGCGCTGCGGCGGCAGCCGTGTGCCGGGCGCGAGGCGGCCGGTGCGGATGTCGGAAGCAAGCCGGTCGGCAAGCGCGCGGTACTTCGGGCGCGTGTCTCCGGACAATTCGGGTTGCCATATTGTCATGGTGACAATGTTTTCCTTGAATATTTTTCGGCCAGTACATTAATAACAATTCACGGTAACAATCGCAACAATTTTGATAGATTGTACCCTAACAATTGAGGTGCCCAAGATGACCCAAAATTCAATCTCGACGGGTCTGCCGGCCGCACCGGTCGGCAGTCCACACAGGTCTGACCTGCTTCGCACGCCGAGGCCATTCAGCGTGGCGCGGATCTGGCGTTTCGCGAGTGCGGCCCTCGAGCGCCATCGCCAGAGGAGGGCCCTGGCCAGCCTCGACGCCCGTCTGCTCAAGGATATCGGTCTCACACAAGCCGACGTCCGTTCAGAGCTCGACAAGCCGTTCTGGCGCTGACAATGGCCGCCTGCGCCACGCCGTCTGCCCGATGCGGCAGCGGTGTCGCAACAGCGCATGATCCGCGAGGGTTCAAGATCGCCGGCAAAGCCTCCGGCCCCTCGCCAATCCCGCCGGCCCGGTTCGCCCGTGGCGAACCGGTTCCCGCCGCCGACCGGAGCTCCCATCACGTCCTCTCCGGTCCCGGTGTGGAATCCGGCCGGCGGGCAGCATGATGCCCGCCGCCGAAATCCTGCTCGTCGTGGCGTTCGCCGCCAGCATGGTCGGCACACCCGGGCCGGCGAACATGCTGCTTTTCGCCAGTGGATTCAATTTCGGCTTCCGGCGTTCGCTGCCCTTCATGATCGGCCAGAACGGCGGCTTCCAGTTTGTCAGCCTGGCCGGGGCCGCAGGGCTGGGATCGATCCTGGCCGCGCGTCCGGACGTGTACGGCGTGCTCAAGATCCTGAGCATGGCCTACATCGTCTATCTCGCCATCCGGGTGGCACTGTCGCGTCCGGAAGATGGCGCGGCGTCGGAGAATTGGGGCTTCCTGCGCGGTATTATCGTCCATCCGCTGAATCCCAAGGCCTATGCAACGGTGATCGCGGCCTATGTCACCTTTGCCGGCGACGGACCGGACTATGCGTCGCGGGCGCTCGTGATCTTCGCGGTGTTCCTCGTGGTGAGCCTGCCGCTCAATTCGCTCTGGGTGCTCGGCGGCGGATTCATCAGGCAGGGTGTCCGGGACGGGCGCGTCTTGCGTGCGGTCAATATCTTCCTTGCCGTCCTTATGGTCGCAATCGTGGTTTACGCCGGCTGGGTCATGTGACCCGGCCATGTGCCAAATTGCGTCAGATTCTCCCGGCGGCGGGCCTTCCCGCGCGCCCATTCTTCTCTTCCCGGAACGCTTTAAACGCTCTTTGGAAAGTGTTTGCCGGATCCGGTAACATGCTGAAATTCAAACATTATTTTTGAGGCCCGCGCTTGATGTTGCGTCCGAGGTCCTGGCCTCAACAAAAACTGCGACACGCTTAAGCCCTTCTTAATCTGTTTGGTTAAAAACTAAGGTTACTGAAGTGGGGAATGGGGTCTTCAGGATCGCATTCGTCGCTTCACCGAGACCGACCGGCGTGTGAGGAACCGAGTTCCGCGCAGGCGAAGCGACCGGATCCTCGGTTGGTGTATGTGATGTAGCCGTGCAGCGGCGGTAACCGCTGTAGGCAGTAACGGAGTAGAGTTTATGCGTGTGCGAGCAAAGTTGATCTCGGGCTGCGCGGCAACCGCCATGATGCTGATGAGCGCCGGACAAGCCGTAGCAGCCGACCTTCCCCCAGAACCGCCTGTCCTGATCCCGCCGCCGGAAGTTGAAGTGGCGCGGCCTTCCTGTCTGTATGTCCGCGTCGACGGCGGCTATTCCTGGCATGAAGAGCCGGAAGTGACCAAGAACCATGGCATCGCGTTCGGCGAGCAGGATGACGAGACATGGTTTGTCGAAGGCGGTATCGGTTGCCAGGTAACACCGTACTTCCGCGCCGACGTTCGTGTCGGTTACCGCGACGACATTCAGCTTGAGACGAGCTTCAACGATCTGGACGCCAAGCTGGAGGCCTACACCGCAATGGTCAGCGGTTACTGGGATATCACCAAGTGGAACGGCTTCACGCCCTATGTCGGCGCAGGTATCGGTGTCTCCTACAACAACCTTCATGACATCAATCTGCCGGTCAACCAGAGCAGCAACGGGCGTATCGACTTCGCTTATCAGCTGATGGCCGGCGTCAGCTACGACATCACGCCGAACCTCACGGTCGATGCGGGTTACCGTTACATCGATCTCGGCAAGGCCAAGGCCAAGGGTCCCGACCCGATCAAGGTCACCAATCTGGAGTCTCACGACTTCCGCGTTGGTCTGCGCTACAATTTCAACGATTACTGATTGCCTTTGACAGCATCGGTACGAGGCTCCGCCGGTTTCCGGCGGGGCCTTTTTCGTGCGCGCAGGGAGTGCCTGGTGCGGCACTGCCATACCGGGTGCCGCCGTGTCCGCCCGAGGTCATACCCCATCGCGCAAATGTCGGCGGAATCGCATTCCCGGCCGGGCCGGTTCGACCGAGTCATCCCGGTAAGCCCGGGGATTGTCAGACCCGGCCATTCAGAGAATTTATGCAGTTTTCGGCACTTTCCAGAGGTAGTGCGTTCCCGGCCCGACCTGCATATCCGGCCATACCGCATGTTCGGGATGACCGGATCGATCAACCGGCTAGGGGTCCGGACTACGCCGGCAGACCGGACCACCCTCCGGCGACGCCATATTGCAACTCCTGCAGACGGACCGTACCGGGAATGGCACAGGTATGACTGCAGTCCCTTGCCGGCTGCTGCCGGTCAGACCGAGGGCGCTTTTGCGTGAGGCAGGTGGCCGGTTTTCATCCATACCTTTACACCTTCGGAACCTGCCACGGCGGACAATGATGCGCCTTCCGGCAACCGCAACCAGGATCCCTTGCGCAACTCATCGCCAGCCTCGGTCAGGGCGCCGCCGATCACCAGCAGCTCAATGCCGCCCGGCTCAGCAATTTCGATTGCAGCGCCTGGCTCGGCCTCCAGGTAGATGACCCGTTCCCGGCTGTCTCGATGAAGCTCCGCGACGGTCAGCCCTGTGCCTGCCGGCCGCAGTTCCGCGGCCATGTCTTTCCGAAACTGATTGCGATCGTCCATGTCGAATTGCCACAGTTTCACGAATATCGTGCAACCGTCTTCCGAGCCGGGCGTATGGCTTGTTGTTGGCGGATTGCGGACATAGGTCCCCGCCGGGAAGTCGCCGTGTTCATCCTGGAACACCCCGTCAAGGACAATGAACTCTTCTCCGCCGGTATGCGTGTGTGCGGAGAACCTGCTGCCCGGCGCATATCGCACGATGGTTGTCGCGCGGGCGACTTCTCCGCCGATCCGGTCGAGCATACGCCGTTCGACACCCGGCATGGGGGAGCTCTTCCAGGGCTCGTCTTCGGAGTGAATGACGACCCGCCGGCTGAAATCAGCGTTCAATTCCATGGTCTTTCCCTTTCTCTCCGTTCGTCACCCGGCAATGCTCGGCCGTTCTGCCACTTTCCGGCGCCACGCTATCAGGTTTGTCAATTCGGATGGAATCTCGACCTTTGCGAAATCGGCAAAGGCCAGTCCGGCAAACGCCGTGATATCCGCCATCGAAAACGTTTCTCCCGCCAGATATTCGCTGTCCGCGAGAACGCCATCAAGATAGTGCATCGTGGCGGTGGCGACCTTCTCCCGTTTCCTGCCCCACTCGGCATTCTGATCGGTTTCGAGATCCGGTCCCAGACCGGGGGTCGCGTGATGGAAGTAATCCCCGACCGCGTCGAGCAGGCCGCTCTCTGCACGACGATTCATCATATGGATCACCGCACGCGCTCTGGCGTCCGTACCGCATAGCGACGGGCCGTCAAATGCTCCGTCAATGTATTCGGTAATGGCCGTGCATTGCGAAATGTACGTCCCGTCCCGCAGCTCAAGAAGCGGCACGGCTGCATCCGGATTCTTCGCCCGGTAGGCTTTGGAACGGTGTTCGCCGTTCATTACATCCACGGGAATGAACTCCACCTTGTCCAGTGCCTGCTTCTCGGCGAGGGCAATGCGGACGCGCGCGGGGTTCGGGAAGCCTTCGATATCATAGATTTTCACGGTAACCGCCTTTCATTGAATTATCTATCTACTGATAGGTAGTTTAATTTCGAAAAAAGAAAAGCCCTTTTTGTCATTCCTGTGTGAGGTCGGTCGCCGACGCCCATCCTGCGACTGTCTCGTCAACGGCTTTGATTTGAATTCCTGAGATCGAAATGCCATATCTATCTATCGATAGATTAGCGAGGTTGGCGTGAAATGACGGCAACAACGACAAAGCTGCTGGACGCGGCTGAAAAGCGAATGCGAAAGGGCGGTTACAACGCCGTCAGCTTTCGCGATCTGGCGGAAGATACCGGCATAAAGAGTTCGAGCGTTCACTATCACTTCTCGAGAAAGGAAGACCTCGGGATTGCGCTTGTCGAACGCTACTCGGAACGGTTCTTCAATGCGCTGGAGAAGTGCGCCGCGAGAGCAAAGACCCCTGCGGACAAGCTTAAAGCCTTCACCCGGGTCTATCGGGATGCGCTGGTCGAGGATGATGCCATTTGCCTGTGCGGCCTGCTGGGAGCCGAGAGTGGGGGATTGCCGCATCCGGTCGCGGACGGCGTTCAGAGTTTCTTCGATGCCAATATCGACTGGGTGGCGGGAGCATTGCCCGGCCGGATTTCCAGAACCGGGCGCCGGAATCTGGCAAGCACCGTCCTGGCTGCCCATCAGGGCGCAATGATGCTGGCCACCAGCATGAACAGCATCAAGGTCTTCGACACCATTACCGCCACGTCAACGAAACAAGCCCTTGCCGGCGGTTGAAGCTCGGGATGATCGGTTCTCCAGACGAATTCGACGTGGTTGTGCTGGGCGGCGGACTGAGTGGTCTGGCGGCTGCGCTGTTGCTGCATGAAGCCGGCAAGTCCGTTTGCGTCCTCGAGGCTCGTGAGAACCCGGGAGGACGCGTCCGGTCGGTGTTTGATGGACGCGGCAGTTATCTCGCCGATCTTGGGCCGACCTGGATCTGGCCCGCCTACCAGCCTGTCCTTGCCCGCTGGATCGAAACACTCGGGTTATCCGTGTTTCCCCAGTTTGATGATGGTGATGCGATTCTCGACCAGGGCGACGGGCAGTTATCTCAACGTGCCTTCGTGCCAGGGCAGATCGGAACCATGCGCGTCGCGGGCGGATCGCAGGCTTTGGTCGATGGGCTGGTGCGCAAACTCCCCGGCGGAACGATCCGAACCGGAGCACGGGTGAGTTCCGTGGCAATCGAGCCGGAGCGGGTGACAGTCACGACCGGGTCAGACGCACCGGTCGAAGCGAGCCGGCTCATCGTCGCCATGCCGCCGCGCATTGCGCTCAATACGGTGAACTGGCAACCGCACCTTCCCCGTGAGCTGGCGCATGCGCTTGTCGGGACACCCACATGGATGGCGCCGCATGCAAAGGTCGTGGCCATCTATGAAACGGCGTTCTGGCGCAAGTTGGGATTGTCCGGACGTATTGTCGGCCATACCGGACCGATCGTCGAATGCCATGATCATTCCGGCCGTGATGGAACCACCGCCGCGCTGTGGGGATTTATCGGATGGCCTCATGAGATGCGCCTCGAAGCGGGCGACGGTCTGGTGAGCCGGATTCACAGCCAATTGAAGCGTTGTTTCGGAGCCGAAACGCCCGATCCTGTTGCGGTCCATATCGAAGACTGGTCACAGGATCCCCTCGTTGCCGCTCCGCAAGATCTCACCGGGCCCATGGTCCATCCGAGCGTTGGACCCGCCGAATTGCGGCGGCTGTATTTTGACGGTCGCGTGTCTTTCGCCGGTTCGGAAACGGCCGAACAAAGTCCGGGCCTGATCGAGGGGGCGTTCGATGCCGCGGAGCGATCGGTATCCGGTCTTCTCGATTAAACGGCGGTCCCGGGTCCAGAAGCTGTGCGCCGGACCTGAACGCCTGAAATCCGGTATGGCGGCAGATCGTCTCAGCCACCTTCCGGCGGAAGTGCGCGGCCTGACGTTTGCCGTCGTTCCGACCAAAACGAGCAATTTCTTATCAAGACTGTCCGCGGCTCTACCGCGGCCTGTAGGCTGACGCTCCTCTCCGAGCCGCCGCGTCTTCAGCCTTCCCCCGATCTTTCTCGCCTGCGCCGGATGGCTTGTTGCGTTCACGCTGACAAAGAAATCACAGAAATCTGCCGTTTTTCATATGGCACTACCCGTTCCAGGCGGCCATACCCTGATTCGCCGAACGCCCCTTGGAGTGAGTCTGCTCGGTTTTCCGGCATCAATTCCGGAGGCGGTACGACCGTCCCGTAGTCGGCTCAAACCGGCGTCCTTTGAGGTCGCGGTTTCCTGCCTGGCGTTGGCAACGGGTATGGCCCGGCCCTCATCTGGCGCGACGAGCACCGGCCGGAACGCGCTGCCGACGTGATCTCTGTAACAAGTCGTCAAAAAGAGTTGATCGCTCAACGGCTTGAAGGGGCCGCGTCAGAGGCATATCTGCGAGTCAGGATTAGAGGGCGAGATTCCCTTGGAAGCTTGAACAGAGTAATCGTGGCAAAAGCGCAACACCGGATTGTCATCTCGTTGGCAACATATTCAGGTCTCCGCGACGCCCCGGTTTGAACACTTTCGGCACCTACCTCACGGATCAGCCAGAGCGGGCGGTGTTTGAAAGTCTGAAAGGAATAGGAATGACAAGAACATCAATTCTTTCGTCTGTCGCTGCGGTGGCCTTGTTGGCCGGGGGCGGGCAGGCCGTGGCCGCGGATCTGCCGCCGGCGCCCGATGCGGGCGTTATCGCGCCGGCGCCGCCCGTTCTGGGCAACTGGTATGTCCGCGGTGACGTCGGCCTCGGCATTTTTGACGGCCAGGGCAGTGATGAAGCGTTTACCGGCGGAATCGGCATCGGTTACCGGTGGTCGGATCTGCTGCGCACCGACGTAACCGTTGATTATACAGGGGAATATGACCTCAGCGGCGGTGTCGATGCAGAGGCCTACACGGTGCTGGCCAACGCCTATGTCGACTTCAATCTCGGCCCGGCCTGGTTCAAGCCTTATGTCGGTGCCGGTATCGGTTACGGTGACGTCGATTTCTCCGGCAGAAGCGACGATGACGGTTTTGCCTATGCAGGCTACGCCGGACTGAGCTTCGACGTCTCGCCGGGCACCGAACTCGACATCGGCTACCGCTATCGCGGCATTTCGATCGGCGGCCCTGACTTCGAAGATCACGCTATCCGCGCCGGTGTCCGCTGGGGATTCTGATTGCGCTGGTCCTGACGGGCTGGAGACATAGAGACGGCGGTGGAGCGATCCACCGCCGTTTTTTTTTGGAAAACTGCCGTTTTGGGCGTTCTTTAGCGCAACGCCGGGTCAAATTTGGCGAACGGCATATCCGAATCCGGACGTTTCCTGCGGCTGTTCGAGATCACACACCGAAAGGGCTTGCGTACGCAGTATTTGCGTACACAACGTTCAGTTGGTGCTCCCGACCCTGGTTTCGCACCATAGGCTTTTCCAGCTATGCATTTGTCATTCTTGGTCGAGCATTCGGCGAGACCAAGAATCCATTGGCAGATGCTGCGGAGTGCCGATCGTGTAAGTGGATCCTTGCCGGTGCATTGCCCCGGCAAGGATTACTGAGAGGGCCAGTTGCTCCTGTAAAGACCGCCATAGGCCTTCACGCGAAGCAGAGTTGAAGGCACATTACCCGTTATGCGGCTATCGCCGCAGCCCGTTCACGAAATTCAGATAGAGCATGTAGAACAGCGCCGAGCAGCACGCGACAAGCAGCGCATAGGCCATGTTGATACCCAGGCTCGTGAAACCAAGCGCGTGAATCAGTCCGGCGGTCAATTGGTCGTTGCTGACCGCGGCCAGTCCGATCGTCGCAAATGCAAGGCACAGCGTAGCAAATTGCGGAATGACCGCCGCAACCACGGCAGCGAGACTGCGCGCCTGGTGGACAAACAGAGCCAGGCCACCGGCGGTCAGCACAAACGCGACGGCGGCAAGCAGGGCCCAGGGACCAAACCCCACGCTTTTGGACAAGATGGGTGAAATATCGAAGCCCAGGGTCAGAAAATGACCGAAAGCTGCGAGTTTCTGAATAATGGCCTGCTGTCCCAGCACTATGAGAGGCATCGCCAAGGCCAGCACAACGGCAACAAAATGAGCGGCGCTACGCATGATCAAGAACCCGTTTTCTGCCACGAGGTACGGGTATCGGGCGCCTTAACGGGCCAAGTTATAGCTAGCTTTTCTGCCGGGGGCGGTGGCAGATTCACTGTTTATTGGAGGCCCTAACGCTTCGATCCCCGACCAAAGTTTCAGAGATCATCTCTCTCCTGCCTTCGAGTGTAGCGGTGTTCCGTTAAGAAGCGGCTTTCCGAATTGTTACAAGTTGAGCCAAAAGCGCACCGTTTTCCGGTCCGGATATCAAGTGTGTCGCGGTCATTGCGGGGATGTGATGGCCCGATTGCGGGACTTTGCCTATCCGCAGAGTTTCCCGGAAAACTTGTTCCGGTACTCGACCGGCGATGTCCCCACATGCCTCATGAATGCGCGCCGAAGGCGCTGCTCATCGCCGAGACCGCTTGCGGCAGCAACCTCCGCAAGGGCATGGGCGCCATTCTTCAGCAACCGCTTGGCAGCGTCGACGCGGAGCATCTCCACCGATCGCGCCGGGGTGACGCCGGTCCGCTCGCGGTAGCGGCGGGCAAATGTCCTCGGGGTCATGCCGGCATGCTGCGCGAGTCTTTCGACGCTCAGATCGTTTTGAAGATTTGCGGCGATCCAGGCGTGCAGATCGGAAAACGTGCCGTCCCGATCGGACTGCTGAGCCCGGAGAACATTGGAGAATTGCGATTGGCCGCCGGGCCGCTTGAAAAACACGACGAGTGACTGGGCGACCTGCATTGCGGTTTCGTGCCCATGGTCCTCCTCGACCATGGCAATGGCCAGATCAATACCGGCCGTGACGCCGGCGGACGACCAGATCTTGCCGTCCTTCAGAAACAGGGGATCGCACTTGACGTCGATTTCGGGATGGTGGCGCTGGAGATCGGCAACGTAGCGCCAGTGGGTGGTGGCGGCCTTGCCGTCGAGCAGGCCCGCTCTCGCTGTCAGAAACGCACCCATGCAGGTCGAAGCTATACGGCGGCAGTCGTCCTGCAGGGCGCATACCCAGTCGACAAGCGTCTGTTCCTCGATGAGTTCAAAAATTCCGTCGCCGCCCGCGATGACGAGCGTGTCGACGGGGTCTGCTGCCGCCTGTTCGAGCGACAGCGTGCCGACCGCAATGCCTGTGTCGGTCGCTATTTCGCCGCCCGCCGGCGAGGCCAGAACGACTTCGTAACGCGGTGTGCCGGGTTGAATTGCGTCGGCATTGTTGGCGGTCGTGAAGACCTGCGCCGGACCTGCGGCGTCGAGCAGGGTGACGCCCGGATAGATGACGATAACCACGCGTCTCGGCGGGATTTCGCGTTTATACCCGGAGTTGGCAGAATCTGACATCATATTGTCATTTATGCCAAGTCGAGCGGCGGGTAAACAGAATTCGTTCTGTCGTTTTGATCTACCGAGGCTGTCTTGCGGAATCCGGAGCCCGATCAGGTTGCATGGCGTCCCTGGCTCATCGTCGCCCTTTCCTTCCTGGCGCTGGCCTTCGCCTATTCCGCGCGGGCGGCCTTCGGGCTTGTCATGCCGCTGCTGGAACAGGAACTGGGGTGGTCACGCAGTTTCACCTCGGGAACTGCTGCGTTTGCGCTCATTACGATGGCAATGCTTGCGCCCCTGGGAGGGCGTCTGGTGGACCGCCAGGGCGCGCGTGCCGTTATTCTGATCGGTCTGGCAATGCTGGCCGCCGGGTGCTTTCTGATTGCGATTACGAGCAGTCCGGTGGCGTTTTTCGTGGCTTTCGGCGGTATCGCCGCGGTCGGCTTCGGCCTCGTCGCAACCCATGTGGTGTCCGCGGCCGTTGAGCAGGACTTTGAAGCCAATCGCGGCCTCGCCACAGGTATCGCCACGTCCGGATCCACCGGCGGCCAGTTTCTCGTCGTACCGCTCCTCGCCTTGTTGCTGACATCGCAGAGCTGGCGGGTGGCGTTCGTCGCATTGGGAATTGCAACCGTTGTAATGATGATCTGCGTGGTCCGCTGGTTTCCGTCGGGCGCCGGGTCCGGCCGCGGGGACGCGGCCGCTTCGGACCATTCATCCGGATTCATGACCGACACGCTCTCGATAATCCGTATGCCGGCGTTCCAGATCCTGTTCTGGAGCTACTTTATCTGCGGCTACACGACATCCGGCGTCATCGAAACGCATTTCCTGCCCTACGCCTCGTTCTGCGGTTTTGGCCCCGTTCCGTCAGCAACGGCTTACGGTTTGCTTTCGGCCGTGAATCTGGTCGGGATGATCGCGGCCGGCTGGCTGACGGATCGTGTGCACCGCCCGCTTCTGCTTGGCGGCATTTATCTGATCCGCGGCCTGACATTCATCATTCTCGTCCATGTCGGCGTCAGCCTGGAAACGCTGTTTCTGTTCGCGATCCTGTTCGGACTGGTCGATTATTCGACCGTCCCGGTGACCGCGAGTCTTGTTGCCAGTCACATCGGTGTCCGTGTCATGGGACTCGCGTTCGGTCTGATCTCTGCGGGACATCAGATCGGCGCGGCGATCGGCGCTTATTTCGGCGGTGTCCTGTTCGATCTCTATGCCCGCTACGACTGGGTCTGGTGGTCGTCGCTGTGGCTCGCCGTGATCGCAGGGCTGATGGTCTTTGCTCTCCGCGACAAGCCGAGGGCCGGATTTGCCACCGGATGAGGCATCAGTCCACTTCATGGAGCGAGACGGCAATCTCCGCCGCCACGCGAGCATTCGAGAGAACAAGTTCCCGGTTGGCGTCCAGGCTGGTTGCGCCTGTCAGTTCGGAAATCCGCGCCAGCAGGAACGGCGTCAGCGCCTTGCCGGATATGCCGCCCGCGTCCGCGTCGCGGGCGGCGTCGGCAACCGCGTTTTCGACCGTTGCGCGGTCGAGGCCATGCTCGACCGGAATCGGATTGGCGATCACGACACCGCTTGTGATGCCGAGCGACCAGTGCGTATGCAGGAATCGCGCGGCGTGTCCGGGCGTGTCGAGCCGCTCCGTGACGCCGTAATCGGTTTCGCGGACGTAGAACGCCGGCAGGACATCGGTGCCGTATCCTATGACGGGTACGCCGAGGGTCTCGAGATATTCGACCGTGAGACCGAGATCGAGAATCGCCTTGAAGCCGGCGCTGACGACAGCCACGGGTGTGCGGCCGAGTTCCGTCAGGTCGCCGCTGATGTCGAAGGTCTTTTCGGCACCTCTGTGAACACCGCCGATCCCGCCGGTCGCGAAGACCCGGATCCCTGCATATGCAGCGATGCGCATGGTCGCGGCGACGGTGGTGCCGCCGGGGCTGCCTGACACGAGGCAGGCGGCAAGATCCGGCAATCCCACTTTTCGCGCGCCTGCCGCGGGATCCGCAATGCGGGCGAGCTCGTCCGTCTCCAGGCCGACCTTCAGCCTGCCGTCCATGACGGCGATGGTGGCGGGGACGGCACCGTGGGCGCGCACCGCGTTTTCAGCGGATTTCGCAGTCTCGAGATTGACCGGATGCGGTAGGCCATGCGTGATGATGGTCGATTCCAGGGCGACAAGAGCCTTGCCGTCGCGGTGCGCCTCGAGCACTTCGGCGCTGAAATCAGGTTCGATCCTGGCGGAATTTGTTGAAATCATGGGGAATCCTGTTCGGGTTCGGGATCCGCGACGGGTTCGTCCGATTGCGCGACCCTGGCTGCGGCATCGCCGGCAAGGCGGGCGGCGATGGCGCTGTCGATGCCGTTGAGATGGCTGGAAACCAGCGAGGCCGTAAAGGCGTCGCCTGCGCCCGTCGTACTGAGCGCTTTGAACGCGGCAGCCTGGAGGCGCCCGCTTCTGCCGCTGCGGTCCGCCCAGATCGCACCTTCGCGGCCGAGCGTGAGGAAAACGCGATCGGCTCCCTCCGAAAGCAGCCACATCACCGCGTCGCGGGCCGACGTGTCGTTATGGATGGACATACCCGTGAGGGCTTCGGCTTCGGCCCGGTTCGGCTTCAACGTATGCACGGACGACAGAAACGGCCGGATTCTGGTGGCTTTTGCCTCGGATACGCAGTCGACGAACAGGGTTCGGGAGAAATCCGAGAGTATGGCGAGGCTGGATTCGCAGAGGTTGCAGTCGGCGACGACGACCGTCGCGTGACGGATCAGGTCCCGCCGCGCTTCGAGGGCGGCAGCGCCGACCGCTTCCATGATGTCCATGTTGTTCACGCCGGCCAGAAGCTCGCCGTCGCCGCGCAGCAGCGAAACATAGCTTGCAGTGCGGTATCGCGGCGACCAGACGACGGACGAACAGTCGACTCCGCGGGCGACGGTTTCGGCATGGACGAAACGGCCGTGATCATCCTCGCCGAGGGCCGCGATCAGATGAGTCGGCACGTCCATGCCCGCGAGCGACACCGCGATATTGCGCCCCACGCCCCCGGCCGAAACGGTCACTTTGCCGATGTTCGATTCACCCGTCACCATGGTCTCGTCCGGCCGGCCCTCGACGTCCAGATTCGCCCCGCCGACGACCACAGCGTAGGGTTCGGAATTGAGGACGTAGCCGCGGCCGCGAATGTGGCCTGAGTCCGTCAGCCGTGATATGTATGTTGCCACCGAAGACCGGGTGATCGAGAGGCGCTCCGCGAGCTCTGCCTGGGTGATCATGGGGTTGTTTCGCACGATTTCGAGGATTTCGGCAGCGCGACCTGTCAACATTTCATGTGTCCTCCGGACATTTGTTGATCGTTCCTCGTTAATTCTGTCACCGCCAGACGGCGTCTTTGTCACAGAGCATTAAATACGCTAGGCCGTCTGTAAAGTCTTGAAAAGTCACGGGTTCTTGTTCCACGATGGCGTTTTTTAGACATTTGTCTTAGTCAAGTCGCCTCCTGTCTACATCTCTGAATCGCCCGTTTCAGCGGATGACCTCACGCATATTATAATCGTGTCTATACGAATAGACAAGAATTGACACAATTTGGCGATGATTCGCGCGATTTTGGCCTGATCTGATTGGCCGTGGCGGCTTTGCCTCGAATGGCTCTCGGGCAGGCGCCCTGCGAGGCGGCGATGCCGGGGGCCCGCGGCGGGTTCGGGAGGGCGGGCAGGCGGGCAAGAAGGGGCCTCGGTACACCCGTACCGGACTCGGATCTCACCCGGATTGCATCTATGCCGCATCTGCGTCCGCGTCGGATTATGTGGATACATCCGATGCGCCATCCGGACCGGAAAGGCGATAGTCTTGAACGGAGTTCAAAAATCGTGGTCGGACGGCCGGTCGGGTGGCCGGTCCGGGCAGCGACGACGGGTGTGTGAGCGTCCGTCGCGCGGCAAACACAACATGGTTAACAGACCGTTAACACCGTCGGAACGTTTGCGCGCCGAAATTTGAACGTAGTTCAAAAAATGAAGCGCCGATGGCGATTTTCGTGCTGCACTGCGAAGAGACTCTGGCCCCTGGGCTGCTGCGGACACTCGCGGCGGCGCGGCGGGAGAGCGCCGGCAGGGGTGTTTGAGACACGGCAGTTCACCGCGCCGCGGGTGTGGCTCTGCCCGTGCGATTGCCCAGGCAACGCGATAGTCGAGGCTCTCACAGCGCCGTAGAGCGCCGTTTGGACCCTAGCGCAGGGTTCGGGGGCCGTCGTCGCTTTGGGGCGCTGTACGGGCTCATTTGGGCGCCGGATGGGCCGGTAGCGCCATGCCTCTCCGGTCGTTGGAGGCGCGGTAGAACCGTGTTCACGCGCGGATTGACGGCGTTGGTTCCTTCACGCATTCTTGGCAAATAAATCAGCGGAATTCAGCCGTTCGGTCAGGGTAGCGCCGGCGTGCCGGTTTCGATCCGGAAAACGTAGTGCTACGCGACTGCGCTGGCCCGATCGAAGGTCGGATTCTTGTCTTGTGGTCGCGCCTCGGGCCGAGTTGGCCTGGATGCCAGGCAGGGGGGCGGTGCGGAACCCGGCCGAACGGATCGAAACCGCCGGGGACACGATTCTTACGGCCGGCGAGGGCGCCGATGCGGCCTGCCGGACCTGCCTCGTCTGGCGGAGAGACGAGGGTCGCGCCCGCTGTTTGCGGCCAACGCCCAATGCGCGCGTGAAGGGTGTCAACGTAGGCTGCCAGCGGGCCGGCGGGAGCTCAAGGCCGATGCGGACCGGCTATGATACCGAGGCGCTGACGCTCCGGCCGTGGAGCCGTCGTCGCCGGATTTCGGGATGCAGACTTTGCCGCGATGATCGGGGGCAGGGCGGCCCTGATCGATAAATATGGTTAATGATAACTTTCGGCGCGGGACCTCCCGCCGGGCAAAAAGGGACTCGCGGCAATGACCGGCCGTTTCGAATTCACGACGAAAAGACTGCGTATGCATGTGTTCTCGGAAAAAGATGCGTACGCACTTGCCGAGATCCTCGCCGAACCCGAGGTCACGCGCAATATCACCGCCGATTGCTCCAATCCGGAAAAGTGTCTGTCGAGTGCGCGGAGGAGGATCGGCTGGCACAACGCGTCGTGGGAGACTCACGGCTACGGCACCTGGGCGGTGACGTCCGGGGACAGTTCCATCGCGCCGCCGGGGACGCTGCTCGGGTGGTGCGGGTTCACCGAGCCGGATATCGGCGTGGACCCGGAGATCCTATACGGGCTCGCTCCGGCATGCTGGGGCAGGGGTGTTGCGACCGAGGCAGCGCGGGCCGCGATTATGTGGCTTTTCGGCAACACTCAGTGTGGCGGCGTTTCCGCAGTCCTTTTCGGCCAGGTCAATCCGGCGTCGGCCGCCGTTACGGCGAAGCTCGGCATGACGCTGCGTGGCACGATGGCCATGAAAGACTTTCTGCCCGATGCCGAGCTGGCCCGCTCGGTCCTCGACTACGAGATCTGGAGGCTCGCCGAGGGGCGCTGCCTCGACCCGGAACTGCTGTTGTTCCAGGCGCCGTTCAAGGGCGGGCAGGTCGCATCGCTCGGTATCCGGGATGCCGCCGCCGTCGAGGCGGACTTCGTCGCCGCGGCTCTCGGCCGGGCGGACTTCGCAGGACGCGACCGGGACGATCTCGGAGCCCTGGTGCGCGAAACCTTCCGGCGCGGTATGGCCGAATCCGCACTTGACTGGTACCACGTCGCGCGGACCGACCGGATGGCCGCCGGCTGACAGAGGTGCCGGTTGAGCGTTCGGCCCGGCGGTCTCCTTCAGGACACTCATGGCGGTTATTCAGCACGCGGTCGCGGACACGGAACGACTGCTTCGGAATGGAGATCGTTCCGGCCCCGTTTTAAATTTGGGCGGCTGGCCGGCGATGACCACCCGATTTCCGTCAAAATGCGAATTCGTAAAGCTCACGCCCCTCTGATGAACCGAAACCAGAGTCATTACGGAAGCGTGACAATCTAAAGCCGGCCTTGATGACGGCGTGCCTCGAGGCCGGATTGTCGAGAGCGACGTTGGCAATGATCCGGTCGCGCCCGAAATGGACCAGCGCGGCCGGGCAGTACAGCCGGAGTATGCGCGTGCCCATGCCCTGGCCCTGCAGGCCGGCCTCGATCCAGTAGCTCAAGCCGATGTTTTCGCCGTCGATCGGGTATGACCCGACGGAGCCGATGAATCGGCCGGTATGGCTGAGCGCGATCGCGAAGTAACAGGGCCTCCCGGAGACGGTCCTTTTGCGTGTGTGGGAGAACTTCAGGCGCAGTTCGGTGCGGGAATATTCACTCAACAGGGTCTGCGGGCCACCCGGGCGGACCGCGCCGCGCAGCGAGCCGGAGACACGGGCGTCGGACAGAATCTCGACATAGGCCTCCGCTTCGGCCTCCCGCAGATCCCGGATGATGATGACACCGTCATCAAGATACATGGTCCCGGCCCTCAACCTCGATCGCGCAAGGGTTTACCCCGACCTAAAAGGTATCACGGAACCCGATTGAAGGCGCCAACAGCGGGCAGTGGCACGCCCGCCGATGGTCCAGCGCCAACCCGGTGCTTGCGCGGCGTTCCGCCAGGGTCATAATTCCCGTCCGTGCTCTCACGCCAGTCCCGCCACCGGAGTCACTTCATGCCCTATTCCGAATACCGCCCCGAACTGATGGGGTCCGCGACGATCTCGCCTTCCGGCCCGGTGGAAGCGGGGTCATGGCAGAGCTTCGAGCTGGTTTACACGGCCGGCCGCTTCGGCATCGACGACACCGGATCGATCAAGATCGCCATGCGGTTTGCCACCGACTTCGGCCCCGTGCAATTCGACGATCCCGCCGCCCCCGGTTACACCACGGCGGTCGCATCGAACGGAGCCACGCTCGACTGTCGCTGGGAATTCAAGCGCAACATCCGGCCATGGAGCCGGGCGCTCTATATCGGGATCCAGGAGCATTTCCTGAAACCCGGCGACACCATAACCGTGCGTTTCGGCGACAAAAGCGGCGGATCCAAGGGCGTGCGCGTCCAGACCTATTGCGAGAGCATCTTCGAGTTCAAGGTGTTCGTTGACGCTATTGCCACTTATGACTACGTGGCGCTGCCGGAGAGCCCGCATGTCGCGATCGTGCCCGGGCCGCCCGTCACCTGGCGCGCGGTCCTGCCGACCCTGAAGCGCACCGGCGATCCGTTCCGGCTGTCGATCAAGGCGGAGGATGCCTGGGGCAACCCGAGCAATCAGATCGGCGAGATGTTGACCCTGGTGCCGTCGCGGCCGGTCGCCGGCCTGCCGGAGCGGGTCGCATTCGAGGAAGGGGCGTTTGCGGCCGTGCTCGAAGGCGTCTGCGCCGAGACGCCGGGCGAACTGACGATAACGGTGCTGAACGAGGCCGGCGAGGTCCTGTGCGAGAGCAATCCGCTCCTGGTCGAGGGCGAGCCGCGATGGCTGCATTTCTGGGGCGACCTGCACGGCCAGTCCAACGAGACGCTCGGCACAAACACCGCTGAGGAGTATTTCCTGTTCGCGCGCGACCGCGCCTTCCTCGATGTCTGCTCGCACCAGGGCAACGATTTCCAGATGACCGGCGCCTTCTGGGAGGACCTCAATGCGCTGACCGCCCGGCTCGACGAGCCCGGCCGCTTCGTGGCCATACCGGGATACGAGTGGTCGGCGAACACGGCCATCGGCGGCGACCGCAACGTCTTCTACCGGCACGAGGGCCGGCCGATCTACCGCTCCTCCCATGCCCAGGTTGCGGACCTCTCGGACGAGGAAAACGACGGTCATACCGCGTTCGACCTGTTCGAACACCTGAAAGACGAGGATTGCGTGTGCTGGGCCCATTGCGGCGGCCGTTACGCCGATATCGCTTACGCCCATGACGGCAAACTCGAGGCGTCCGTCGAGGTGCATTCCTCCTGGGGAACCTTCGAGTGGCTGCTGCATGACGCCTTTTTGAAGAACTACAGGGTCGGCGTCGTCTGCAACTCCGACGGCCACAAGGGCCGGGTGGGGGCAAGTTTCCCGGGCGCCAGCTTTTTCGGGGCCTACGGCGGTCTTACCTGCTATCTGGCGGACGAACTGACGCGCGACGGCATCTTCGACGCGCTTCGTGCACGGCGCCATTACGGCACCACGGGCACGCGCCTTTACCTCGATGTCAAGGCGCGGCCAGCGGGCGGCGCTACCCGGTATACCCGGGACCCCGCCGTGTTCGACAATGCGGCTTCGGAAGACGTCCCGGAACTGCTCATAGGCGACATAGCGCAGGTGCGCGACGATGAGGTCGAACTTGCCGTCACGGTCTGCGGCTCGGCTCCCGTGGAACGGGTCGACGTGTTCGACGGGACGGATCTGGTCGCGACGCACCGACCCTATGAAGCAGACGACCTCGGGGCGCGCGTCCGGATGATCTTTTCAGGCGCGGAATACCGCGGCCGTTCGCGCACCACCACCTGGGACGGCAACCTTGAGGTCGAGGGGAACCGGATCCTTGAGGCGGCCATGTTCAACAACTGGAACCTCGACCGCGGCATCCGGGATCAGAGCGAGGGCGCTTTGGCGTGGAAAGCGGTCACGACCGGCAATTATTGCGGCATCGACCTGTGGCTGAATTCCGGCTCCGAGGGAAGAATGCGTATCGTTACGGCGCACGGGCAAGCGGATGTGGAGATTGCCGGCCTGGGCGTCGAGGAGACCGTTTTCGATGCTGGCGGCCTCGACCGGCGGCTCGCCCTGCAGCGGCTGCCGGACCGCCTGGGGGAACGAAATGTTGCGTTCACCATGACCTGTCCGGTGCGTGAGACAGGCGACACGCGGCTCTATGTCCGGGTGCAGCAGATTGACGGCCACAGGGCCTGGTCGAGCCCGATCTACCTGTTCCGGTGAAAACGGCCTGCCAACCTGGTTGAATGGCATCGTTGTGGTATGTGGGACGACAGGCCGAGGACGATCGCCGGCATTCCGGCCATGCTTACCCGTTTCTGCTGGTGCTGCAGTCTATCCGGACTCAGGGCTGCTGGATGCCGCGCCGATTCAGCACCACCGAATAAACGCTGGTTGTTGCGGTCATAAAGAGCCGGTGCTTGGCGCGGCCGCCAAAGCAGACGTTGGACACAAGTTCGGGCACGAGGATCTTGCCGAGGAGATTGCCCTCAGGGCTTATACAGTGAACGCCGTCGGCGGCCGACGACCAGATATTGCCGTCAGTATCGAGCCGAAAGCCGTCCGCCGCACCGGGACTGACGGTGTGGAACACCTGTCCTTTGCCCGGATAGTCTCCGTCCAGCGCATAGGCATGGATGTGACGCTCCGCGTCCTCATCAAACATGGCCCCGGTGTCGGCAACGTAAAGCACAGTCTCATCCGGTGAGAAAGCGAGGCCGTTGGGACAGGCGAGATCGGTCACGACGGCGTCCATGCCGCCGGTCGACGGATCGACCCTGTAGACATTGCAGGGCAGTTCCTGCTCGGCCTTGAAGCCTTCATAGTCGGTCATGATCCCGTAGTGCGGATCGGAGAACCAGATCGTGCCGTCCGACTTGACGACGACGTCGTTGGGCGAGTTGAGGCGCTTGCCTTCAAAGCTGTCCGAGATGACTGTCACGGTGCCGTCGAGCTCGGTTCTGGTCACGCGGCGGGCGCCATGCTCACAGGAGACGAGCCGCCCTTCCCGGTCGCGGGTGTGGCCGTTGGCGTAATTGGACGGTTGCCGGTAAACGGTGACGCCCGAATCCGGCGTCCAGCGCATGATCCGGTTATTCGGAATGTCGGAGAACAGGAGACAGCCCGCGTCGCCGAACCAGACAGGCCCTTCCACCCAGTCGAATCCGGTCGCGATCTGCTTGACCGGTGCATTGCCCATGACAAATGTGTTGAAGACCGGGGCGGCCGCCTCGAAGAAGGACATTCAACCAACTCCCTGCTATTCGATTTTGGTATCGATACCATAAGCGCGCGAGAACGCAAAACGACAGCATTTCGATATCACAAGCCGAATCGAAAGCGGCGCAGGTCGATTCCGATCGAATCAGGACCTCAAGGCGATCGTGCCGACGGTCCGGCGGGGTTCCCTGTCGGACTGTGCTTTCCTCCAGCCGGTTCGGTCGGCCCGGCGGATCCGATCTGACCGGAGATCACGTGCTCTCGCGCTCCAGTGGTGACGCATGGATCTCGATGATCTGGGACGTCAGGCGGATGCCACGCAATTCGGCCGCACGCAGTTCGAGAATCAGTTCTCCGGTCCGCCGGCCGATCTCTTCGGCACTGACGGCGACGGTGCTGATCGCAGGCACGGCGAGACCCGAAACCTCAAAGTCGCCGAAGCCGGCAACGGCCAGATCTCCCGGGATGGCGATCCCGCGCCGCTGGCATTCCGTCTGGACACCGAAGGCGCAGGGGTCGGACACGCAAACAACAATCTCCGTATCCGGCCAGCGCTGCATGACCTCGGTAAAGGCACGGGCACCCTGCGACATGCTGATCGGAGGCGGTGCGAATGCCAGCATGCGCCCGTCATCGAGACCAGCGTCACGCAATGCATCGCGCACGCCGGCACGCCTGGCGGCGCCGCGCGTGTCCTTGTCGTCGGTTTCGCCAATAAACGCGAATTTCCGATAGCCTTTTGATATCAATTGTTTGGTGAGTGCGCTTGCCGCCCTTTTATTGGAGAAACCCACCACGTGGCCCAGCGGTTTGCGGGGCAATTCCCAGATCTCGATGACCGGAACTTCCGCATTTGCGAGCAGTCTGCGCGTACGCGGGGTGTGTCCGTCATAGGTCAGGACAACCATCTCCGGACGTCGGCGGAGCATTGTCTCGACCAGCTTTTCCTCCTGGTCGGCAAGGTAGTTGGTATGGCCGATCAGAGTCTGCAATTCGGACTCTCTGAGGGTATCCTGCAGTGCGCCGACAGTATCGGCGAAGTGCGGATTGTTGAGCGAAGGCACCAGCACGGCGATGAAGCCGGAACGCTGGGAAGACAGTCCGGCTGCGATCTGATCCGGCACGTAGCCCAGTTCATCGATCACCTTGAGCACATGCTCGCGGGTCGCGCGGGCAACCGGAGAACTGCGGCGCAGCGCGCGCGATACGGTCATCGGGGAGACGCCGGCGATCCGCGCAACATCGGTCATCCGCAGTTTGCGTGGTCTCGATTCGTCGCCGGCAGTCTTGCTGTCCGATGGCTTTTCGTGTTTCGACATTCCGCTTCGCACGGTTCCCGCTGATGAACTGGTGAGTGCCGGGATCAGCACCCGCACCCGCCGCGGCATCATAGCAGTTGGACCGCAACGGCTTGCCGCGCCGATACCCGTCGCTTGTCGCAATCCGGAAATTATGGTATCGATACCATAATTGCAACGCAAGACGGCACAGCAAAAAGTGCCGCGATCGCGACCGGGAGGATCGCCTGTGCCG
The DNA here is from genome assembly GCA_965275905.1 of Hyphomicrobiales bacterium. GTDB lineage: Bacteria > Pseudomonadota > Alphaproteobacteria > Rhizobiales > JAJFHC01 > CBDAQD01. The sequence goes on from CBDHYJ010000033.1 coordinate 69,266, forward strand.
GAGATTAGGCTCGACAGGCTCGTCAAGCGCTATGGTCACGTCCAGGTCCTGGACGGCATCGACCTCAAGTTCGCCGACAAGGAATTCACCGTTCTGGTCGGGCCATCGGGATGCGGAAAGTCCACGACTTTGCGCATGGTCGCGGGTCTGGAGACACTCAGCGAAGGCGAAATCTACTTCGACGACAAACCGATCAGTCATCTGGCGCCCAAGAACCGCGATATTGCGATGGTGTTCCAGGACTACGCGCTCTATCCGCATATGAATATCGCGCGGAACATGTCGTTCTCGCTGCGCCTGAAGCGGGTGCCGAAAGCCGAAATCGAAAAGAAGGTCCGGCGGGTCGCGGATACGCTCAATATCGGCCATCTGCTCGACCGCAAGCCTGGGGAGCTTTCCGGCGGGCAGCGCCAGCGTGTCGCCATGGGGCGCGCCCTGGTGCGGGATGCTTCGACCTTCCTGTTCGATGAGCCGCTTTCGAATCTCGACGCCAAGCTGCGCATAAAGATGCGCACCGAACTGGCCGAGATACGGGCGAAGCTCGACAAGAACATGATCTACGTCACCCACGACCAGATCGAGGCGATGACGCTCGGTGACCGCATCGTCGTCATGTCGGACGGCGTGGTGCAGCAGCAGGGCACGCCGGAAGAGTTGTTCAAGCGCCCGGCCAACCGTTTTGTCGCCGGCTTCATCGGCAGCCCGACAATGAATTTTCTCGAGGGCGAGCTCGACGGCTCAGCCGACGACCTTTGTGTTGCCGGCGACGGTTATCGCCTGCCGCTGAGCGCCGAACTGCGAAGCCGGGTGCAGGGACAAAGCGACAGGTCCGTGACGGTCGGCATTAGACCGTCAGCATTCTCGCAGGATTCTTCGGTTGGAGCGCCAATCGAACTTCAGGTCATTGTGTCGGAATACCTCGGTGCGCATTCGGTTCTGATGACGCACTGCGGGGCATCCGAAGTGCTCGTCGAATGTGACAGTGCCTCTCCGATTGCCACCGGCCGCGCAATGACATTCGGGGTGAAGCCGGAAGACATCATGCTGTTCAACACGTCGACGGGCAAAGCGCTGTAAGCAAAAAACCAGGCATCAGGGAGGACTGGAATGCTGAGACAACTTACTTCCGTAACGATTGCAAGTTTCCGGGCGCGAAGCCATGATGGGAGACGTCGTTGGCTCCCCCAACAGGACCGCCAGACCAGAACCGCTTTACGGGCGCAGCGCCAACTCGTACATAACAAAGGCTTTCGAAAACGCGAAGCGCGCGACTAAGCGGAGAACAACAAACTCAACTCACAAATGAGCGGGCGCCGCTGCGTAACGTCATCTTAAGGGGATGGCCTTAGCGTTCATACGTCCGATCTAACGGCATACTAGGAAGTCACCTAGTGGTCCATACTTCCGTCCAGCCCTATAGTCGAGGGGTAAAACCGCCTCGGATACCGATATAGGGGGGCTCTCGTGGACCGACACATTAAACAAACGCGTGGCAGGACCGGACGGAAGCGCGACAACCGCAGCGGTAACGCGCTTGTCGAATTCGCGCTGGCATTCATTCCATTCTTAGTGATCCTGCTGGCCATCTTCGACTTCTCGATGGCGATCTTCACGCGGGGCACACTCCACCACGCGGTGCGAGAAGGCGTACGCTACGCCATCACCGCGCAGGTGCAGCCGGGCCTCGGGCACGACCAGTCGATCAAGAACGTGGTCAAGACGAACTCGGGCGGTCTTCTTGGCGTGGCCGAAGAGGGCCTGATCAAGATCGACTACTTCTTGCCTGGCTGCTCATCAAGCTGCCAGACGCCCCTGAACAGCGCGGGCAACATCGTGGTCGTTACGGTCGAGGACTACGCGATCCCGACGATCGGACCGCTTTCCGGCCTGGGGGCCAATGGGCCTTTGGATATCACCGTAGCCGCAGTCGACAAAATGGAGCCCTTCACCGGCGCGCCGCCTCCGCGGTAAGCGTTGCGATAGAAAGGGCCTGAGCGCTTAGAGCATTGCAGGAGGAATCACAATGACGGATCAAAACAGGACCAAGGGATCAACCACGGCCCGGAATCGCTCGCGTCGGGGCGACGGCCGCCGCGGCCAATCGGTCGTGGAACTCGGCGTCGCAGCGCCGTTCTTGATTCTCTTTGCTCTCGGCGGATTCGCCATCGGAATGATGTTCGACCGCCACCAGACGGTGATTCAGGTCGGCCGTAACGCCGGCGGCATGTTCTCGCGCGGCGTCGACTTCAACAACCTCGTGAGTCAGCAAGTGCTACTGAAGTCCGCCTCGGGTCTGAATATGCAGACCTCGGGCGGAGAAGGCGTCATCTATCTCTCGCTCGTCGAAAAGGTCCCCATGGGCCAGAGCTATAACAACGAAGGACTGGCCGTGTTCTTGCAACGGCATGACATCGGCAACCCGGCAAAAGGAGCGAGTCCGCTTGGGACCCCTCCCGTCAACTCGGATGGAACCATCGCAGTGGATCCGTTTAACGATTCCGCAGCGATCGCGAGCATTCCCTCGGCGCTTTTAGCTGTGATGCGGGACAGCGACCGCATCTTCATCAGCGAAGTCATCTACGAACCGAAGGAGCTGGCATTCGCGCCGTTCGTTGACGTGGACACCATCTATACGCGCTCCTACTTCTAAGCAAGCAGCCGAGCGCGTCCCAAGGAGGGACCCGATGACGCGCCCCAACTCGCCCCGCCGAGGTCAGGTCGCCCTGATCCTCGCCATGGCGGCGGGAATGCTCTTCGGCATGGCCGGTCTTGCGATCGACCTGCTCTACATCTACGTGGTGCGAGCGCACCTCGTAATCGCCACGGACGCGGCGGCGCTAGCAGCCGCCCGAAACTTCGGAAGAGGGGACACGCCGGCCGAGCAGCAGGCGGAAGCCAATGCGATGGCCTTGAACATGTTCACCTCGAACTTTCCGGTCGGGCATTTGCTCACCCAGAGCGCCAGCTACGAGGCCCCCCTCATCGAGCCCGGCCCGACCCCGGGAACGCGGCAAGTCACCGTGATCGGACGCGCCACGGCGCCGGCCTTCTTCATGGGCTTGTTCGGGGTTGGCGACTTGGACGTCAACGTCGAAGCGACCGCGATCCGGCAGGACGTGAACCTGATGCTCGTCTTAGATCGCTCCGGCTCGATGAATCGCGCGGGAGCGTGGACGATCCTGCAGGACGTCGCCAAGGACTTTGTCGAGGAGTTCGATGAAACCCGCGATCGGCTCGGCCTCGTGGTGTTCGGCGCCGAAGCGTCGCTGGATGCCGCGCCGGACTATAACTTCGAGGCCAACGTGCAAGGCATGATCGACGCTCATGTGTCGAACAACTCGGGCACGAACCTGCAGCAAGGACTTTGGCTGGCTTACGACGCTTTAGCCGATCTGGCCGACACCAGTGCGCTCAACGTGATCGTGTTCTTCACCGACGGCGCGGCGACGGCCTATTCCGCAAACTTCGACGTGACCAGCGGGCCCTGCAACGGCCAAACTCGACCCGGAAGCGCGCAGGCGCCGTCGAACAGCACGAGCAACTCTACGATGGGCCTCAATCTGCTCGACCCTGGGCCGCCAACCGTCACGGACGACAGCCTACAGACCGGATGCGGTTTCGCGTGGGGTACGGACTTGAGCAACTTCGTCCAGGACCTCGAGATCGCCGACATCAACGGAACCGACGGCAGCAGTCCGCGCACAATCCCCGGTTGGGGCGGAAGCGGAAAGCCCGCAATGGACGGCTTTGCTCTCCGCGCCATCGCGTCCAACCTGGCCATCAACACCGGCCTTCGCGCGCGAACGGATGCCGTTGTTCCGGTCACGATCTTCACGGTCGGACTGGGCGGTACGTCCAATCCGCCGGAGCTGCCGCTCGACGTGGACCTGCTAAAACGAATCGCTAACGATCCGATTCTGGGACCCGGCGTGCACGACCCCAACCAGCCGATCGGGAAATTCTTCCACGCGCCGACCAAGCAGCAGCTCGGCGCCGCGTTTGAGATGGTCAAGAGCGAAGTTCACCGGCTAATGCAATAGTCGGGGACAGACTACCTTTAGCTAAGGGCGCGGCCACGGGGGCCGCGCCCTTTCTCTTTTGGGGCGCCGGCCTGCTATTGGTTGCCTGGCTCGCCTTCGGCCGGCGCGGGTTCCGGCGGCGCTTTGAGCAACTCCTCTTCTTCCTTGCGGCGCTTCTCGATCCCTTCCGCGCTTTCCACGGTGCAGACAACCGGTTGCTCCATCAGCGCCGGCGCCGCTCCGCCGGTCTGGATCATCAGGTTGTAGGCGCCAAGCTCGATATCCGCCGGAACTTGGAAGCGTATCGAGTCGTCGGTCTGCTCCTTCATTTCGACCTCGATGTCTTTTCCGCCGGCGGTTAGGAAGAGCTTGACGACGGTGGATTGGCCGACGTCCTGGCCTTGCGTGGTGACTTCGTCACCGGGCTTCGCGAGATCAGGCTCGATGGAAACGAGCCGGGGAACGGCGGACGCGATGGCGGCGCCAAGCGCGAACAGCAGTGTGTACCGGGTGATTCGGTGCATAGTTCCTCACCTCCCGAGATATGAACTGCCCCAATGCTATTCCCCTAGCAGCGTGATCGCAAGGGGCGCGGAGGGATTCTGGCATACTGGTGAGCCATGCGCGAGAACCGCACCAAGAAGCTTTTGCGCGAAGGCAAGACGGCGGTTGGAATTAGCCAGAGCCAGATCCGTATACCGGAGCTGGCGAAGATGCTGGCGCGGGCGGAGCTTGATTGGGTGTTTATCGACTCCGAGCATGGCCCCTTTACGACTGAGACGCTCCACGACCTCGTCCAAGCCACACTACAGACGCCGATTACTCCCGTGGTCCGCGTGCCCGATTTCCAATACGACCTCGTCGCCCGCGCGCTTGATAGCGGCGCGGAGGGCGTCATTTTCCCGCGCACTGAATCGGTAGAAATTCTCGAGAAAGCGGTGAGCTGGACGAAGTTTCCTCCGCAGGGCGTTCGAGGCTACGGACTCGGCCCGCCGCAGTTGGGTTATGAGGCTACGCCCTTCGATCAGGTTATCCGTCACATGAACGCGGAAACTCTGGTGATCGCGCAAGTAGAGACGATGCCAGGACTCGAGATCTGCGACGAAATGGCCGCGGTCGAGGGCCTGGATTCCTTACTGGTCGGTCCGGCGGATATAATGTGCGGTAAGGATGAATTGGTCTCAAGCATTTACGGGTTGGACATGCAGGCTACCTGTCGTTTGATGTGGCCGAAGTAGGGGAAAGCCAATAAGGCAAGACAGACAGGCATGCCTGTCTTACTGGATCACCGGCAGCTCGACCGACGCCTGCTTATCGACCGGGCGACGCCTGGCCGGATCGAAATCGGCCGGGTCCATGTCGAGGTAGGTCTCGGCTTGGCGCTTAGCGGCGGTCATCTTGGGGTAACGCACTTCGCGGTAGCCGGTCACGGTTTCGGGGACGGACAGGATCGCCAGCCAGCGCTGGTAGTCGTTGGCGCCGTGCCAGTCGGCCTTGTCGACGAGGCGCTCATACCAGTCGCGGAAGTCCTTTTCGCGGTGGTGCCACTTGGGCATGAGCTTGCGCAGGAATCCGCAGCCCGACATGAGGCGCAATTGCCAGTCGCGGGCCTTGAACTCGAAGCGGATGGATCGGCCGAACAGATCGAACTCGGGGCGGTTGTGGTGTTTGTAGATGATGCGGTCGCCGCGCTCGGGGTTGACGTTGTAGCGTCGGCGGTCCTTGCGGTATTTCTCGGGGCTGGTGAGCATGGCCGAGACGTAGACCTCGTCCTTGATGAGCATCGACTTGGCGAGGTTCCAGACGACGGCGCGGGTGATGAGGTAGCCGTGCTCGGGGTGGTCCTTGTGGAAGACCTCGACGAGGCGGTCGCAGTAGCGCTGGGCGTAGTCGATGCCGCCCCAGACCAGGCAGTCGTAGGCACGGATAAGGACGTCACGCATCAGGGCATCGGGCACACGCAGGCCTCGGGTGCTGCGGAAGGTCTGCTTCATCAGCACACGGAACTGCCGGGCGACGGCGTCGGCGCGGCGGGCGGGCCACCAGGCGCGGATGGTGTTTTCCTTGCGACGCAAAGCGCGGCGGGCCGATTCGTACTCGTGCTGCATCTCCACGACGAACAACTCGGGCTGGACCGCGATCTTGCGGCCGATATTGAACGCGCGCAGGTTGCGGTCTGTCTCGCCGCGGCAGACGATCTGGATCGCTTTCTCCAACGCCTCGCGCTTGAGTGGCAGCAGGCCCTTCTGGAAGGCGATGCCGATCATCATGATGTTGGCGTAGAGCTTGGAGTCGAGGACGCGTTCGCAGAGGTCGCCGACGTTGAAGCCGAAGTAGTGGTCGGGGTCGGTGTAGCGCCGCAGCGTGTTTTCGAGCTTATCGACACGCAGGTCGTCCCGACCCATGAGCGAGAGGATCGTCGGGGTCTTGGCGGTGTTGACGACGGCGGCGGTGTGGTCGGGGCTGGCGACGCGGTAAGGCGCTTTGGGATCGAGCCCGCGGGTGGCTTCGAGCAGGTCGACCCCCAGGAGCAGATCGGCCTTGCCATACGGGATCAACGGTGTGGACGTCGGGACATGCGGTTGACCGTTCCCGTTCCCGTTGCCGTTGCCATTCCCGTTACTATTTCCAGCAGACCCGGCGCGGGTGTAAACGAGTTGGCTGAAAACGCCGCCGTTGCGGATCGCCAAGCCCTTTTTGTCGAGGAACTGGACCTCGTAGCCCATCTCGTGGCCGGCGGTGACCAGCAGCGCGGTGCACAGGCCGATACCCATGCCGCCAACCCCGGCGAGGTAGCAGCGCCAGGTTTCCTGGTCCGCGTGGATCGGTGGGGTCGGGTCGGGCAGGCTGTCGAGTTCGACGTGTTCATCGCCCATCCGCTTGGGCTGGCGCCGATAGATCGTCACCTCCTCGAACGACGGGCAGGCGTGGATGCGCTGACAGGCGCCGTCGTTGACGCACCACGACAGGTCCGTCTGGATCTTCGGGCCGTAGTCCGTGTCGACGATCTTCAGCCCCGGGCAGCCGGTCTGGTTAGTGCACTCGAGGCAGAACTCGCACACTTCGGTGGCGACGTTCATGTGCGTCTTCTTGGGCAGGAAGCCGTGCTCTTTAATCAGCCGGCGTTCCTCACGCTTGCCTCGGCGGTGGTAGGTGATGCCGCATTCTTTGTCAGCGATGACGATCTTGACGCCGTCGGCGAGGATCGTCTGCTCCATGAGCTTGCGGTAGCGATCGCGGTCGGCGGGGTTGATCCGGACGATGCGAACGTCGCGCGACAGGTTCTTGGGGACCATCCCGGTGACGACGCGCTCGATGTCCAGCGGGTTCATGACCCGGCCCATGACGTCTTCGTCGTTGCCGGCGTGGTGCTGGTGGCCGGTCATGGCCGTGGTCTTGTTCTCGAGGATGATGTAGGTGATGTCCTGGCCGTTGTAGATCGACTGGCCGATGGCGATCTGGCCGGAGTGGTGGAACGTGCCGTCGCCCATGAAAACGATCTGCTTGTTCTCGATGAAAGGATCGATACCCGCGCCGGTACCGCCGCCCAACCCCATGCCGCTGTAGTTCTGCATCAGCGGCTTGTTGGGGTCGAACATGAGCATCGTGTAGCAGCCGGTGTCGCCGTGGGCCACCAGGTCGACGGGCTTGCGTTTGTGGGTACGCGACATGTAGTCGGCATCAAGCAGGTCGTGGCGGAGTTCGAGCAGCACCGAAGACGAGTCGCGATGCGGGCATCCCGGACAGAAGGCGGGCGTCCGCACGGGGATGCCCACGTCGTACTGGCCGGTCGCCTGGATGCGTTCGAGTTGGGTCGAGAGATTGCCGTTGGTCAGTTCGATCGGCAGGGTCGGGTGATCCTTGATCAGCGGGATCAAGCGTTCCATGAGCAGCGACGGGTTGAGTCCGCGCGTCTCCGGGATACCCGGCAGGCCGTTCGGGAAACGCTTGCCGTAGACCGCGACATCGAGGTCGCCGGTCTGCCGCAAGCCATCGACGATATCGCGAACCTGTCGCTCGACGAAGCCACGGCGTTCCTCGATGACGACCAGTTGATCGCACTGCAACGCCAGGTCGAGCACGATCTGCTCGTCGACGGGATAGACCATGCCCAGCTTGAGGATGGGGAATCGCCCGGTGAGGTTCAACTCGGACAGCGCGTGAGCGAGGTAGGCATAGGCGGCGCCGCATGCGACAAATCCCAGCGGGACACGCTCGCCCTTCTGCGGTCGCTGCAGGATACGGTTCACGCCGTGCTTGCGGGCCGCGGCCTTGACCGCGTCAAGCCGGGCCGTCATCCCCAGCTCCTTGATCCACGTGCGCGGCGGCAGCAGCACCGTCGAATCGAGGTTCGGTTCGATATCCTTGCCGTAGTCAAGAGCCGTCTTCTGCCGCTCATTGACCGCCGGGAACTGGTTGGGCCGGCACTGCACGGTCCCGCCACCGTCGGCGTTGGCGACGGTCATCAGGTAGCCCATGTAAATGTGACCGGCCTGGCCGATCTTGAACGCCAGGTCGACCCAGTCCTTGACCTCCTGCGTGCAACAGGGCTCCAACACGGGCATGCGCACGTGTTCAGCAAGGAAACGCGAGTCCGCGGGAACCTGGGTCGAGTCAGACCACGGATCGTCACCCATGACGATCAATCCACCGGAGTCTTCGTGCGTCCCGGCCAACACACCCAGCGCGAGGGCATCGGACGCAACGTGCAGCCCGACCGACTTGAACGCGGTGATCGCGCGGCAGCCGGCCATCTGGGCGCCGTTGACCATCGCGACGGAGATCGCTTCATTGACCGCCATGCGTCCGACGATGCCGTGGGCATCGAGGAGCGGCGAGATAGCCTCGATGGTGTCGAAGAACGGCGCAATAGGCGAGCCCGGATAGCCGGTGAGCAGATGGACACCGCCCTTGGTCTCGAGCGCGCCCTTCACCATGGCCTCGTTGCCGGTGAAGATGGCCGGTCCGCTGTCCTGGATGAAACGGGGGTCGATCTTCATGGTGATGGGATGCCCTGATCGCGGTCGGGGAGGAGTCGGAATGGCGTGGCGGACGCGATCATGTGGCCTCCTGCCCGACAAGGCCCGTCCGTGGGCTGGTCGTCTGCCGCTGGTCGCCCGTCGCGGGCGGTCTCCCCTGGGGCCCGGTACAACGGGGCCCGGTTCGAAGCGGGACCATTATAGGTGTGGGTCAGGGGGGGTTGTCAAAGGAAAAATGGGGGATTGGCGTTCGGGGCTAGCCGGGGACCGCCGACCCGCATTCCGGGCAGGAACCGCGGCTTTCACGCAGGTCGTAGCCGCACTGGGCACAGAGCCCCGCCGCTAGGCGTCGGCGCCGTTGCTCCCGCCGCAGCAGCACGACGGTCGGCAGCAGCGCTCCGGCCGCCGCCCAGGGCCAGTACGGCGTGACCACCCGCCACGAGGTCTGCGTCCGCTCAAAACCAAAACCCAACGCGTGATGGGCGGTGCTCTGCGAGATCGGGTCCAGCCAGCCCAACCGGGCGCGGCTGGTGCGCAGCCAGGCGCCTTGTTCCCGTGTGGTCATGCGTTGGGGAAACAGCTCGAAACCGATCTGCCCCCGCCGCGATTCGATCCACACCGTCGGACGACCCGCCTCGCCACTCGGCCGAATGACGTCCGACACAAACAGGCTCCGCAACCAGATCAGCGTCACCAACAGAAAAAGCAACCCGCTGGTCCAGGCGAGGAAGTTGGTGATGCGCTGTTTCATCGCGAACTCAGACCCAACAAACCACGGAGGCACGAAGGACACGGAGAACTCGGGGTAAGGCAAAAAAAGACGAACAGAAAACATGACTCACAACTTGGCAAATCTGTCTTGCTTCGTGTTCTCGGTGCTCTCTGTACCTCCGTGGTTCTCTTTATTCTGCCTTGCGCATCAGGATGGTCGCGTCGTGGCCGTGAGGGAAGTAATCCTGGCGGAGTTGGACATTAGACGTCTGGGCAAACGCCCAATCGAGGAGCTTCAATGTCGGCAGACGATGGGCGGGGTAGGCTTGGGGCGTCGCGCCCGGACCGCACCGGTCGGAGAGGAAGTTGAAGACCAGGGCTTCACTCGTGGCGTGCCAGGCCGCGATCAACAGTTTCATGGTCGTTGATTCGTCCATCGTATTGAGCGTTCCGGAAATGGTCACGACCTGCGGCGAACCGATCGCCAGCAGCGACGGATCGGCCACGAGGTCGCCCGCGTGAAACTCGGCCCGCGGGATGTTCAACCGCCTGGCCTCTTCGATAATTCCGGGCAGGCCGTCCACGCCCACGTAATGCTCGTAGGCGATATCCCGATCCACCAGGAAACTCGCCAAATCGCCCCGGCTGCACCCCGCGTCGAGCACCCGCTTGCCCGCGAGGAAGAGCATCTGCGTGAACACCTCGAACCGCACCTTCTGCGTCCGCTCGCTGGCCCAAAGCGTCGAGGCAAACGTCGGCCCGTGTGCGTCGATCGCGTCGCGATAGGGTTCGAGGTAGGCGTCTTTCATTTCATTCACTTTATTCCATTGAAACCAAGAAAACCACGGAGGCGCACAGAACACGGGGGACACAGAGGCCAGAATAAACCTCATCCTGCCTTCCTCCGCGTGCTCTGCGTTCTCCGCGTCTCCGTGGTTATCTTTCGGCCGAAATCCGTTATTCTCCACGCCATGACCGAGGCATGGATCAAAGCGCTGCGGGGCAAGTTCATCGTCTTCGACGGGCCCGACGGCAGCGGGAAGTCGACACAGTTCCGCCGACTGGCGGACCTGGCGCAGGACGCGGGCGTCCGTGTCTGCGAGGTCCGCGAACCCGGCGGGACACACATCGGCGAACAGGTCCGCAAGGTCCTGCTCGAATACCGCGACGACGCCCACGGCGAAATGGACATGCGCTGCGAGATGCTGCTGTTCATGGCCAGCCGGGCCCAACTCGTCGCCGAACGCATCCGCCCTGCGCTGAATATGAACTGCCTCGTCCTCGCCGACCGGTTCATCAGCTCGACCCTGGCCTACCAGGGCACGGCCGGGGGCATCCCGGTCGCCGACATCCTCAGCACCGGCATGGTCGCGCTGGGCGAAACCTGGCCGGACCTCGTGGTCGTGTTCGATGTCGACCAGGCGACCGCCGCGACCCGCCTCAACCCACTGCTCGACCGCATGGAGCAGAAAGGCGCGGATTACCACAAACGCGTGCGCCAAGGCTATCTCGACCAGGCCGCCAACGACCCAGACCGCTACCTGGTCATCGACGCCACGGCGGACGCGGACACGGTGTTCGAGCGTTTGCTGGCGGGGCTCAAACTGCGGTTCTCAAAATAAATAAGAGCGCCTAACAAAATGGCAGGTGGGGCAGGCGTCTCGCCTGCCGTCAAGGCGAAGCCTTGAGGTTGAACGCGATTCGGGCCTTCGGCCCGAGGCAGGCAGGACGCCTGCCCCACCATTTTGATAGGGACTCTTATTTCCGCTGCGGCGTTCGTTGCATCAGGCCTGATCGTGTACCTTGTCATACGCGCCATCCTAAATGTAGTTCAACGCTCCAAACAGCCGGGGGAGCCCGTGCTGGGATTCTGGGGTTGCCTTGGCCTCTCAGTCTCGGTCGCTGTCTTACTCATTTTTTCTTGCATGATCCACGATCTAAGGACCGCCAGCTGGAGATAAAGTTGAGTTGGGATAAATCCATCTCAGTCTCTGCGCCTCCGTGTCTCTGTGGTTGATCCAAACCTTAATCAGCGAATCGCTTTCAACCCCACCGCCCGAATCGGCCGATAACCAGTGAGTATGCTCCAACGCATCGGGACCATCCTCGGCATCGCGCTGGTCGCGGGGCTCGGGCTGCTCGGCTATGCGGTGCTCAAATCGCAGATGACGGCCGAGGTCTATCGCGATCGGCTCGTCGAATTGGGGGACGAGTACGAAACGCTGCGTGAGAATTACAACCGGGCGATCCGCAAGACGGCGGTCACGGAATTGCTGGTCGAAGACGGGGAGGTGTGCGTGACCATCCGCACCGCCGAGGGCGTGCTCAAGAAAGTGCCGACGCCTTACGACCCCGCGAACGAGATTTACGTGGATTTCGTCGTGGTCAACGGTCGGCTCTGGATCCGCCGGGTCTTCGACGAGGATACGGCTCCGGGCAGCGGCGTGGTGATCAACCCCGAGCTGGCCGCGGTCGACTGGGACGCCGGGGGCGCGGCGGTGGGCAAGGCGGCGTACCGCCGACTCAGCGACGGGCGCTGGGCGGTGAGCGTCAGCGGCGACGGCTCCCTGACCCTCGCGAAAGTCGATGACGACACCGAACTGGACCTGACCGCCCCACCGACGATCGAAGACTTCGACCTGGCCGAACGCGAAGCCCAGGCCGAGGTCGAACGCATCGGCCCCGGGGACGTCCTCAAACGGATCGTCTCGCCTTAGCCCGGCTTTGTGGATTCGACGTAAAGCCGCATCCTCATCATCCCGATAGTCGATAGGGGCCGGACGACCAGCACAGACGCACCCTCGGGAGATGGACATGAGCGACCACGAACAGCCCACCACGGACCTGGCGGCCCAGGCCGGCAGCCTCGGCTCGACCGCCGCGACGATCGTGGACGACCTGCAGCAGCGTTTCGACCAGTTGCGCCAGTGGCACGGCGAGGCCGAGCACACCCTGGAGGCGCGGACGGCCGAGATCGAACGCCGGGAGCAGCGGGTCGAGGCGGGCCGCGACGCGACGCGTCAGCACCGTGAGCGTCTCAAGGGTTATCGCACCCGTCTGGGTGAGCTTCGGACCGAACATCGGCAGCGCATGGCGGACTTGGAGAAAGACCGAAGCGAACTGGACGCCCAGAAACGCCGTGTCGAACGCACCCTCGCCGAGTTACAGGACGAACGCGCCGAACTGCGGCGGCTCCGCGAGGAAATGGACGGCGAATGGGCCAACCTGACGCGCCTGCGTCGGGCCCAGGAAGCCATGGCGGCCGCGCTCGACACCGACCGTGAGCGGATCAACGCCCAGCGGTTCCACTTGGTGGGCAATCTGGAAGACGATGCGGGACACACCGAACGCCTCGCGGCCTGACCCCAAACCACCCGTCGACACTGGGCAGGGTGCTTCGGAGGCCAACCCCCGATAAGTCCCCGTTTTTCCATACTGACAAACCTCATTTTTCACGCGGTTAGGGATTGATGGTCGATTTTGACCGTTAAGACACCTCGCGTCGCGCGGCCTGCACCGGGCGACACGCAGCGGAAAGTGAGGCCCGAATGTATGTCGTCCGCAAATACCGCTCGTCGCGTCGCAAGCGGCAAAGCCGATCCCTGTCGATCTTCAACCTGCCCACTTGGCCCGCCGTCCGGCGCGGCGTGGTGGCGTACTGCAGGCAGCGGCCCCGGCTGCTGATCTACGCCCTGCCCGCGATCAACGCCGCGATCGCGCTGCTGATCGCGTCGATGCTGCCCATCGGGGCGACCTCGGCATCGAGCGACCGCATGTCCGTCGCGCCGCGTCCTCTGCCGACGCGCGAGAACCTCGCACGCACCGCGCCGATCCCCGCCATGCAGACCACGTCCCGCGAAGCCGCGGCGTTGACCACCCGTCAACCCGCCAACCCCGAGCCCAGCCAACCGACCCACGTCCTGGGCGCCATCGCCCAACAGGTCGCCGCCCGCAAGGCGGTCGAACCCGACCTGATCACCTTGCCCGGTGACACGCCCGCCGTGGACCCCAACGAGCCGACCGAGGTCGTGTTCATCCCGACCGTCACACTCGAAAAAGACCCATCGCCGGAGCAGTTGGCCGCCATCCGGGTCGACCGCCCCGCGGAACCCGCCCGCAAGATCATCGTCGGCACCAAGCACGACGCCCCCACTACCGACGCCCACCGCGTCGCCTACGTCGTCGATATCTCGGGCTCGCTCGTCGACAGCCTCGCCGACGTCATCCTCTGGGTCGGCAACGCGATGGACAAGCTCGAAAGGCCCACCGAGTTCACCGTGATCTTCTTCCGGAAAGACGAGGTGCTCGAAGCCCCGCCGGTCGGCCTCAAGCGAAACAGCTTCCACACCAAGGCCACGGTCTACAGTTGGATGCAACTGGATTCGGGCAACGTCAAGCCGGTCGGTCAATCCGACGTGGCCGACGCCCTGGCCGCGGCGTTGAAGTACGACGTCGACGAGGTCTACATCCTTTCGGACGACGGCTTCGGCCGACAGTCCGACTGGGGCACGGACACCGGGATGATCTCCAACCTCGGCCGTATGGTCGGCGACCGTCAGGTGAAGATCAACACCGTGCAGTTCTATTACCGCGACCCGGCCGGCGCCCTCGAAGCCATCGCCGACCGCTTCGGCGGCGAGTATCGGTTCATCAATACCAAAGGCAAAGAACAGCCGCGCTTCGTCATCGACCTGTTCGGCGAAATGGCCGACGCGCGATGAGCGCACAGATCACTGTTTAGGATAAGAACCGATTGACCAGGCCCGTTAACCCCGGGCCTTGTTCTTTATCGTCCCTGCGCCTGGCCCGGCGGGACCGGCTCGAAGGCGTCGACCTCGGCGTTATTCACCGACGTGCCCGCGACGGCCGCGTTGACCCGCTGGGTGTTGACACCCGCTTCGACCCGGCCGGTGCTCGACACGCGGATGTCCGAGCCCTGTTGCGCCCCCTGCGGGATCCCGCCCGCACCCGCCGGCACCGGGCGTGCGCCCGGCGTCGACCACGCGCCGTAACCCGCACGCGAGTTGACCCGCGCGGCCTCGGCTTCGTTCACCTGGCCGTACACCCTGTCGTCGACCTTCGTCTCGACTTTCGCATAGGGGCCACCCGTCGCCTCGGCCAGCGCCGCGGCCCGGCTGTCGGAATCGAGCAACGCCACGTTGCCGTCCATCGCATCCTTCATCGCCTCAGCCACGACCGATGGGGACACGTTCAATCCCCGCGCCACGATCATCTGGCCAAGCCGGAAGCCGGGCGTCGGGTCTTCGAGCCCGGTTTCGCCGCCCTTGTTGCCTTCGCGGATGCCGGCCGCGACTTGTTCGGGCGAGATGTTCAGCTCGCCCAGGCTCACCCGCCGACCGATCTCATAACCCACCGCGTAGCTGGTGCGTTCGCGCGGCGACATCTGCTCGTCGGGCGTCTGGTTGTTCTGAGCCCAGGCGGAGGGCACCAGCAGAGCGACCATCAAGCCGGTCATCAGAAGTAAAGTTCGCATATCACAGGCCTCCGAGGGTGTTAGGGTCGTGTCACCTATTCTACCCGACCGGCAGTCCCATCCCAATCAATACGCCCCAGACGAGGCGTTGGATCATTCGCCGGGGATATAGCTGATCACGCCCGACCAGGGGCTCGAAGCGGTGGCATAGAGCTTTTTGGGGATCCGGCCGGACAGATAGGCGAGCCGACCGGCCTCGGTGGCATGGCGCATCGCGGCGGCCATACGGACGGGATCGTTGGCATGGGCGATGCCCGTGTTGAGCAGCACGCCGTCGGCCCCGAGTTCCATCGCGACCGTCACGTCACTGGCCGTGCCCACCCCCGCGTCGACGATGACGGGATAGCCCTCGTCGCCGTCCTTGAGCAGTTCGAGGATGATGCGGATCGCGTTAGGGTTCAGCACGCCCTGGCCCGAACCGATCGGCGAGCCGGCGGGCATGACGCTCGTCGCGCCGGCCTCCTTGATCTTGACCGCCATGATCGGGTCGTCGCTGGTGTAACAGAGCACCTCGAAACCATCGGCCACCAATTCCCTGGTCGCCTCGAGCGTGCCCTGCGGATCGGGCAACAGGGTTTTCTTGTCGCCGAGCACCTCGAGCTTGACCCATTGCTTGCCGGGGTTGTCGAGTTGGTCGAGGATTTCTCGTCCGAGGCGCGCGACGCGCACCGCGTCCTCGGCCGTGAAGCAACCGGCGGTGTTGGGCAGGATCGTGTACCGATCCGTGTCGATGTAGTCGAGCAAAGACCGGCCTTCCTTGTCGATCAACCGTTCCCGGCGCACCGCGACGGTGACCACTTCGGCCCCCGAAGCGTCGAGCGCCTTTTCCATCTGCTCGTAATCGGCGTACTTCCCGGTCCCGACAATGAGCCTGGAGGATAAAGTGACCGGGCCGAGTTGCAGGGCGTTTTGCTGAGGCGTCGTAAGCGTCGACATATCGGTTTCCATCGGTTGCGAGCCCATCACCGCGGCGCGCGGTGGCTGCTTTCACTTAAGTCAACCCCCGCCCACCAGCGTGACCACTTCCACGGTGTCGCCATCGTTCAATCGGGTTATCTCGTGATCACGGCGGGGGACGACCTCGCGGTTGACCTCCACGGCGACGGCCTGGCCGGCCAAGCCCAACTCGGCGACCAGGTCGGCGACGGTGCGGCCCGCGATGGCTTTGGTTTCACCGTTGAGCGTGAGTTCCATCCCCACATCCTAGCGGGGTGGTCCGGCGGCGGCGAGGAGACTCGCCTATGCTTGGGGCATGAAAAATACACCGATGAGATGGATCGCCCTGGGAATGCTGCCCTTGGCCCTGCTCGGATGCGGCGAGGGGCCGGCAGAATCTCCGGCCGTGGCGGCGTCGGGACCCCAGGACGGCGTGGAGTCCGCGGACATCCTGCTGCGGATCGATACCGCCGGGGTCGAGGCCCTCATCACCGACGCCGCGGAGCAGGATCAGGTGTTGGTCATCGACGTCTGGGCGACGTGGTGCGTGCCCTGCATCGAGATGTTTCCCAGCCTGCACAGCGGGATCAAGGCCATGGGCGACCGGGCCCAGATCGCGAGCATCAGCATCGACGGCGAGGCCCGGGAGCCGGAGGTCAAGCAGTTCCTGATCGAGCAGCACGCCATGGACAACGCGTATTTCATGCCCGATCCCGCGATCCAGGAGCAGATGGTCGACGCGATCGGCGAAAAGTGGACCAACGTGACCGCCCCCGCTATTCTGGTGTTCGACCGAGAAGGGCAACTGCGCGGCGAGTTTCTCCAGGGGGGCGTCGTGCCCGACGTGCTCGCGCTGGCCAATGAACTAGCGCGGCCGACAACCGGAAACTGATTCCGAACGCTGACTCTCATCGATCGACCGAAGGCGGACCCCCTATGAAGATGAATGAACCGGCCACAAGCCGACTCTATGACTTGTGGGCGAAGGTCTACGACAACACCTTCGGGGCCCTGGTCCACAAGCGTCAGATCAAGGCTTTGGAACAGCTTCGGCCGGAGTCCGGCGAACGCGTGCTCGACATCGGGGTCGGAACGGGGATGACCCTGAAACACTATCGCGACGACATCACCGTCGTTGGCATGGATCTCTCGGGCGGGATGCTCGGCAAGGCAATCCACAAGGCTCGGGAACTGGGGCTGGATCACTGCCACCTCGTGCAAGGCGACGCGATGCAGCCGCCTTTCCCGGATCACAGCTTCGATCACATCATGATCTCGCACACGGTCAGTGTCGTCAGTGAGCCGGCCCAACTGATGGCCTGGGCCAAAAGGCTGGTGAAGCCCGGTGGCCGCATCGTCGTACTCAACCACTTCCTCTCGACCAACGGCTTTATCGCCTGGTGGGAGCAGGTGCTCAACCCGATGTTCGTCAAGATCGGCTGGCGGAGCGATCTGTCGCTCGAAGAAGCACTGGGCGACCTCGATCTGCACGTGCTCTACCGCTTCAAGCTGGCCACCGTCGACTTGTGGCAGATCGTCGTGCTCAGCCCCGACGCCGACACCGCGTTCTTCCCGCCCAAGGCGGCGGTCGAAGTCGAATCACCCGCGGACGCTCGGCTTGCGCTCGATGCGCAGTGACCCGTTCCTGCGGAAATGACCGCGGGATAAGCGTTCGATTGTTGCCGCGATTCCCCCTCCGCCCTACACTCGCGACCCGTGAAGGGATTCGCCCTCTTTTTGTTGTGTCTGACGGTCGGGCTGGCGGGTTCCGCGCAGGCGGAAGAGCCGTTGGGCGTGGTCCAGGATCGCGACGCACCGCCGAACGACGAATCTGTCCAGCCCACGCTGCTCGAATCGCCGCTGCCGATGGTCCCCGACGCCCAGCTGCCGCTGGCCGACCCGGTGCTCCGCGCCGACGCGATGATCCGAGGCAACCGCGCGACGGTGTGGTCGCAGGGCGACGTGCGCTACCTCCTGCTCGAAGGCGACGTATCGGTCGCCGTGGGCGGGTACGGCTTCGAAGGCGACCGAGCGGTCGTGCGCATCGACACGCAGACCCTGCCGGGCCGGAGGGTGCGGCACCTCTCCACCTACTTCGATCACGCCGACGTCATGGAAGGCCAGGGCCCCGTACAGGCGTCGTCGCCGCAATTACTGGTCACCGTGTCGACGACGGGCAAGGTGCGTTTGAGCACCGACCTGCCGACCGCGGCCGACACGGCCCCGGAGGACCCGCTGGTGGCCACGGCCGAACAGCGTTTCGCCGCGTACCGCGCCGCGCTGGCCCGGCCGCTGTTGCCGGTGCCGGACAACCCGATCGTGAGCGAGGCCCAGATCGCGTTGCGGGACGAGCGTCGCCAACAGATCGCCGACCGCCGCCGGGCGATCCAGGCCGAAGCGATCGCGATGGCCGAACGCACCCTCGAGCAGAGCGCCGAGCGCACCGGCGACCTGGATCGCGAGGTGTTGCCCACCCGCGGCGCGGTGCTCTACAGCTTCGACAACGTCGTGTTCCAGCCCACCGACGATGGCCGCAGCGCGATCATGCTCATCGGCAACGCGAAACTGGCCTACGAAGACCCGGAGGTCGATCGCTCCGTCGCGCTGCAGGCCGAGCGTGTCGTCCTGTTTGTCGAAGGCGACCTCGACGAATTGGCGACCGGCGCGATCCCCGCCGACCGGATCGTGGGCATCTACCTCGAAGACGACGTGATGGCGACCAGCGGGGGCTACACGATCCGCGCGCCGCGGGTTTACTACGACCTGCCCCGTAATCGCGCGGTGATCCTCGACGCGGTGCTGTACAGCTACGACATCGAGCGCGACGTGCCGCTCTACGTCCGGGCCGACCTCATGCGGCAGACCTCGGCGTCGAGCTTCGAGGCCGAACGGGCACTCATTACCACCAGCGAATTCGGTGTGCCACACTTCGCGATCGGAGCCGGACGCATCACCCTCGACCAGGTGCGTGACGAGGGAGGCAATCGGCGGAACCTGTTTCAAGCCCGTGACATCACGCCGCAGTTCGCCGGCGTGCCGTTCGCGTGGTGGCCGGTGCTGGCCGGGGAGGCGACCGACGTCCCGCTACGCCGCGTGCGATTGGGTTACAGCAGCAACAACGGCCCGGAGATCCGGACCACCTGGGACCTCTTCGCCCTCGCCGGCCGGGTCGCGCCCGACGGCGTGAGCCTCGGAGGCAACCTCGACTACTTCGGCGAACACGGCCCGGGACTGGGGAGCGAACTCGACTACGACCTGCCCAACCTCTTCGGCACATTCGACGCCTACATCATCCCCTACGAACTGGGCAAGGATGAACTCGGCGAAGGCCGCAACGACGTCGACCGTGAAGGCGATACACGCGGTTATCTCCGCGCGCAGCACCGCCAGTATCTCGACTTCGGCATCGAGGCCTCGATCGAAATCGCCTACGTCTCCGACGACACGTTCCTCGAAGAATACTTCCGCGATCAGGCCGACACCGCCAAGGAGTACGAGACGAGTTTCTACCTCAAGAAGCAGGAGAACGACTGGGCACTGACGCTGCTGGGTCGATACGACCTGACCGACTTCACGCCCCAGCTCACGACACTGCAGTCGCCGGGCTACACGGTGGACAAGCTGCCGGAGGTCGCGCTGGTCATGATCGGGCGGAGCCTCCTCGAAGAACACGCGACCTATTACGGCCACGCGAGCGTCAGCCGCATGAGGATCGACTTCGGCGACGACACACCCGGCGACCGCGGTTTCACCGCCGCGTCCTCGGCCGCGGTCTTCGGCATCGCGCCCGGTCAGCCGTTCTCCGATCGGTTCCCCGGCATCCCCACGGATTGGGTGACGCGGGTCGACAGCCGGCACGAGATCGACGTGCCCCTCAACGCCGGACCGGTCGATATCACGCCTTACGTCGTCGGCCGGATCACCGCCTACGACCAGGACTTCCAGGCCTTCTCCGGCGAGACCGATCAAGTGCGCCTCTGGGGTCAGGCCGGCACGCGGGTGTCGACGCAGTTCCACCGTGTTTACGACGCTCAGAACGAATTACTCGACATCAACCGCTTGCAGCACATCGTCGAACCCATGGTCAACGTCTATGCCAGCGGCACGACGATCGACCTCGGCGACCTGCCGGTCTTCGACTCGGAGGTCGAATCGTTGCAACAGGGCTACGGCGTATCGCTCGGTGTCCGCAACACCTTCCAGACCCAACGCGGACAAGGCGCACAACGTCGCAGCGTCGATTGGCTGGTCGTCGACACGCGCTACCTCTTCGCGTTCGACGAGGTGGGGTCCACGGCCGCCCTGCCCCGTTACTTCGACTACCGCCCGGAATACAGCATCGGCGGCGACCACTTCTTCGGGCGGGCCCTCTGGATGGTCACCGACGCGGTCGGCGCCACCGGGGAGCTGACATGGTCGGCCGACTCGGGCGACATCGCCCAGTGGCGGGTGCACCTCGCGACGGAGCACACGCCCCGGCTGGCGACTTACATCGGTTATGAGGAGATCGAAGTCCTCGAAAGCCGGTTGCTGGGCATGGGGTTCACGTATCAACTCACCACCAAGTATGCCGTGGGCGTCGCCTACGTCTTCGACTTCGGGGCCGACGAGTCCCGCCGGCTCGAGGCCGTGCTCGAACGCCGCCTACCCCGCTGGCGGGCCCGGCTGGTCGCCAACATCGACACGGTCGACAACGATACCTTCTTCGGCTTCGAGCTTCGCCCCGAGG
Organism: Hyphomicrobiales bacterium; assembly: GCA_965275905.1. GTDB lineage: Bacteria > Pseudomonadota > Alphaproteobacteria > Rhizobiales > JAJFHC01 > CBDAQD01. The sequence goes on from CBDHYJ010000033.1 coordinate 90,134, forward strand.
GTCTCAGCGGCACCGGCCCGCTGGGCCTGCGGTAGGGAGAACCGCGGAATCCGGTATACTGCCCGGTTCCCGATTGACCGGAGACTCCCACGGTGTTCAAGCTCTTCCGCAAATACAACAAAGTGATCCTCGTCTGGGGCGGTTGCCTGCTGATGGTCGCGTTCCTGGTGCCGCAATCGCTCACGCAGTGCTCGGGCGGCAGCGGCAATTACACCCTCGGCACCAGCGACACGGGCAAGGTCACCGAATTCGACCGCCGCGGCGCGGCCATCCAATTGCAGATCCTCCAACGACTGCCGTTGGCCGGCCAGATGGCCGGTGCCCTGGCCGGCCCCGAGGACGGCCCGCTCAAGTGGGTCCTGATGAGCCGCGACGCCCAGCGCCTGGGCATCTCCGCCGGGCCGTCCGAGGCCGAGATCATTTTTCAACTGCTGGGCATCGACGACACCGGCCTAGCCCGCATGGCCGACAACATGGGCACCACCCCCGAAACCATCCGCGGGGCCGTCCTCGCTTGGCTCACGCTCGACCGCTACGACCAGCTGATCCGCGGCAACAGTTACGCCCCGCTGGTTGAGCGCATCAACGCACTCGGCATGGCCACGCAGTTCATGCAGCAAGGCAACTTCCAGGCCGCGTTCATGACCGCCAATGCCGTCGAAGGCGGTCAGCGGCTCAGCGCCCCCCTGATCGCACACTTCCTTCAGGAACAGGGCGCCACCGTCTCGGGCGAAGCCATCCTCGTCGGCGCCTCCCGATACCTCGACATGATCAATGAACCGACCGAAGCCGACCTTCAGCAGCTGTTCGACGACTACAAGTCGAACCTCCCGGGGTCGGCGCCCTATGGCTTCGGCTATCGCACGCCCGACCGGGTGAAGATCGAATATCTGGTGATCCCGATCGACCGGGCCGAGGCTCAGGTCGAGGTCGACGAGGCCGAGGCTTACGAGTTCTACGAAAAAAACAAGAGCGCGATGCCCAAAGTGCCGGGGTCCGATGAGGCCCCGCCCTACAGCGAGGTGCGCGAGGTGATCGTCATGTCGCTCAAGCAGCAGAAAGCCGCTTCCCTGGCCGACCGGATGACCAAAGCGGCGCTCGCCCAGATGTTCGAAGCCCAGCGCGGGCTGGAAGAGCGCAGCGGCTACAAGGTCGTGCCCGACGACTTCGCCCCGATCGACCTGCAACGCATCGCCGACGGCCTCGAACTCGACTTCGAGGTCAAACCGATGGTCTTCAACGAGACCGACCACTGGACGCCGGTCTCGGAATTGGAGGACCTGCCCGGGCTTGACTTCGCCATGATGCAGCGTCGGCCGCAGGTGACCCTGACGCAGTACGTCATGAGCGCCAAGGAAATGGGGCCCGCCTCGGACAACCCCCTGGTGCCCGAACGTTTGCAAGTGGGCCTGCCCGGTTCACCGCTGATCGGCGCGGATCGCTCGCGGATCCTGTTCCGCTTGACCGCCGCCGAGCCGTCACACGACGCGGCGAGCCTCGACGCGGTGCGTGACCAGGTGACCGAAGACGCCCGTCAACTCACGGCATATCGCCTCCTGCTCGACGATCGCGCCACGTGGGAAGCCCGAGCCCAGGAGAGCAGCTTGACCGAGGTCGCCTCCGAGATCGGCGCGTCGGTGGTATTCATCCCATCGGTCGTGCGGCGCATCCCCGTCGAGGGGGGCATGTCGGTCCCGGACATCCGTGACATCGGCACCAGCGAGGAACTGGTGCGTGAGATGTTCGAACGCGCGACCGCCGCGTTCGAGAGCGGCGGCGACATCGCCGAGGCGCCGCCCGACACCCGCATCGGCACCGCGGGGGTCGATGAACGCCTGAGCCTCGCGGTCTTTGAAGTCGACGGGTATCAACCGATCACCCGCGGCCAATACACACGCGCCCTGCGGGGCAGCGGGCTGGCCTGGATGATCGATGTCTCCCTGTTCCAGAGCGACGACGACCCGCTGTCGTTCGACGCCGTGGCCAAACGCTTGAACTGGAAGCCCGAGGCGTTCGGTGAACCCGTGGCCGAGGAAGCCCCGGCCACCGACGACACCGAGGCGTGAACGCGCCACTCAGGCCACGGACGAACCGGCGGGCACTTCCTTGTTCGGCGTGAGCAGCACGACGTCGCGGACCTCGTCGCCGTCCATCGCCGACGCCGCCAGCAGCATGCCGTTGGATTCCTCACCGCGGATCTTGCGCGGGGCGAGGTTGGCCACGATGATGATCTGGCGACCGACCAATGCCGATAAATCGTCGACGTAGGCCTTGATCCCCGCACAGATCTGCCGGCGATCGCCGCCGAGGTCGATCTGGAGCTTGATCAGACGATCGGCGTTGGGGTGTTCCTCGGCCTCGACGATCGTGGCGACCCGCAGGTCCAGCTTCGCGAAATCGTCGTATTCGATAGTCGGTTTCATTTCCATGGCCGAAAGCATAGCCAATGCCCGGTGGGGGCGTAAAATGCCGATAGTGATTCTGTCCCCTTTTTGCCTGCTCCCGGATTGATCAACCGCTTGCTCAGACCCCGCCCTCGATTCCACGGAAGACACAAACACACCGGCCGATGGCGGCGGCGTGTGTTGCTCGTCCTGCTGATCCTGGTCCTCGGCGTGTCCGGCGCGGTTTACTACGCCACCCGGCCGCAACGCCTGGCCGCGTTTGCGGCGGACCTCATCGGCCAATCCCTGGGCACCCAGACCACGATCGACCGCGCCGCCTTGAGTTGGACCGGCCGCATCGAACTCGAAGGGGTCGTCGTCTCGGTCCCGGGTGTGCCCGGTGAGGGGGGACGACTCTTTGCCGCCGACAACATCCTCATCGAACCCCACATCACCGACCTGATCCGCGGCCGACTCAACGTCAACTCCGCCGTCATCGTCCGCCCCACCGCGTACGTCACCGAGAACACCGACAAGGGCTTGTTCAACTTTCAGATGCTCGCCCAGCAGGACTCGACCGAAGACAACGAGAACCTGCCCCTGGTGCTGCCCGAGTTGTTTCTCCGTCACGCGTCGATCGCGTTCGGCGTCGTGGAAGACGGGCAATACAACTCGCTCGATGTACTGAACGTCGACGGCCGGATCAATCGATCCGCGGACTCAACGACCGCCTACACCTTCAACTTCCGTCAGCCCAAGACCGGCGGCCAACCCGGCCCGACGGTTACCGGCCGCTTCGACCTCAGCGACAAATCATTCTCCGTCGCGCTCAAGCAATTCACCTTCGACCGGCCCGAACGCCACTTCCTCTCCAAAGAAGTCCGGCAGTGGTGGGATCGGCTCGAACCGGCGGGCACCGTCCCCAGCCTCGATGTCGAATACACCCCGACCACCGGGCTCATCGCTTCGCTCTCCATCGAACACGGCCAACTCACCGTGCCGTATGAAAAATTCCGCAGCCGGATGACCGATGTCTCCGGCTCCTTCCGGATCGAAGGCGATCGTTTCACCGCCACCGATGTTACCGGTTTGATCGAAGGCATCCGTTATCACATCGACGGCACGATCGATGGGCTCGCGATCGACTCGCCGTTCTCTTTCACGCTCAAGACCGACGTGTTCGAATTGGAGGAGACCCCGGGCTTCGCCGAAGACCTCCCCGATCAGGTGCGGGAACATTTCGATCGTTACGATCCATCCGGCAAGTTCCAACTCGCGTTGAGCCTGAAGCGTGGGGCGTCTGCAGCCGATGCGGGTGCCGATCCGGAATCGTCCGAAGTGTTGTATGACGGCACGTTGACACTCGTTGACGCCCAGGCCGCGTTCTATCGATTCCGCTATCCGGTGCACAGCGTGACCGGCGCGGTCCACCTGACCAACGACCGGGCCGACGTCCTGGACATCACCGGCTATGGACCCGATGGCGGCAAGGTCGTCGTCGCGGGCAGCGTGCTGCCGCCCTGGGATGGCGCGAAGGTGGACATCACCGTCAACGGCCAAGGCGTCCCGCTCGACCAGACCCTGGTCGACGCGATGGACCCGGGCCGACGCGCGATCTTTCCGCTGTTTCTCAATCAACCGGCGTATAAGCGATTGCTCGCCGAGAAGGTCATCCGGTCCACGCCAAGCGAGGCGGACAAGGCCAGCCCACCGGCTTTCGATCTCGGCGGAACGATCGACGTCGACGTCCAGATCAAGCGGCCTTTCGGCAAAGACTCCGATTACTCCCTGACCACCACGATCCAGCCCGCGGGGGTCGGCGTGGTGTTCAAGTATTGGCCATATCCAGTCACGATCACCAGTGGCAGCATCGTCGCCAACCGACAAGGCGTCCGGGTCAACACCATCACCGCCAAGGGACCGACCGGCGCCGAACTCACGGCCAAGGGAACCATCCCCGACGACGGGCCGGGCCAGCCGTTGCGCCCGGACCTCACCGTTTCCGATGCCTCGATGCCGATCGATCCGCTGCTGATCTCGACGCTGCCGGACGGCAAGGGTGAGTGGCTGGACAAGCTTCACATGACCGGCAACCTGCGGGGCGACGGTTCGGTTTCCTACACCCGAGACCGCGGCATCGGGTTCGAGGTGTTGCTCGACCTGGCCGACGCCACCGCCGAGCCTTTTGGTCAGGGCGTGATCATCACCGATGTCGCCGGCAAGGCCGCGATCGACAAGGACCACATCGAAATCCGCGACCTCACCGCCCGGCATAAAAACGCGGTCCTCACCGCGTCGGCGGAGGCCCGCTTCGGCGGGGAAACGGAGAGTTTCAAACTCGACCTGACCGCCAAAGACCTCGACATCGATCGCGACCTGCTCGCGTGGCTCCCGCCCAAGCACCCGGCCCGTGACACCCTGCAAAACCTCCTCGACGAGTACACCCCGGAAGGCACGATCGACGGATCGGTCCACCTGGCCGGCACGATGGACCACGGCGCCGATGAGTTCCACGCCAAGATCCAGCCGGCGAACCTCGCCTTCGACTACAACGACCACCGCTTCGCGTTCGACACGATGACCGGCAACGTCACCGTCAAAGCCGATTCCATCGACTTCGACTCGCTGGGCGGCGCCTACGCCGACGGCCGGCTCACCGCGTCCGGGTTCGCCCACTTCCATCCCCAGCGCCGCGCCGCGATCAACTTCACGGGGTATATCAACCGCATCGGCGAGCCGACCCGCGCCTTGTTGCCCAGCTATGTGCTCAGCACCATCGACGCGATCCAGATCAACGGGGAGGTCAACATCGACAGCGGTCGACTCCAGTTCGACCCCGGCACCGCCGGCGAACCGGCCTACTCCTTCGAAAGTAAGTTGGCGATCGAAGACACCCACGCCCGCATCGGCGTGCCGATCACCAACCTCGACGGCACGCTCGACGTGAAAGTGGTGGATCGACCCGACTCGGCCGGCCCGAAGATCCAGATCGCGCTCAAGGCCGACCGTTTGCGGGCGGCCAACCGTCTCATGGCCCCCTTCACCATGGACCTCGTGACCGACGAAGACATGCATCGACTCCGCCTGGAGCATTGCAAGGGCAACATCTATGGCGGGATGTTCATCGGCGAAGGCTGGCTCGATCTGTCGGCGAGCGGCGGGTTCGCGGTGGACCTGAAGATCCACGACACCGATAGCGACTCGTTCATCTACCCCGAGAAGGCCGACGCCAAGGGCCAGGACGAACTCTTTGACTCCGGGAGGCTGTCCGCGAGCCTGGCGCTCGAGGCCGACTACGAAGACGCGTCGACCCGTCGCGGGCGCGGCGCCATGAACATCGTCGACGCCCGGCTCTACGACAACGCGCTGGCGCTGGTGCTGCTGCGGACGCTCAACCTCTCCCTGCCCAACGCCCGCTCGTTCCGCTCGGCGTCGGCCCGCTACGTCATCAACGGCAACGACGTCGTGCTCGACGAGTTGTCCCTCAG
>CBDHYJ010000034.1:0-71009 GCA_965275905.1 Hyphomicrobiales bacterium
ATTGATCTCGGCTCGATCCTTGTCCTGGTGTCGGCCGTTCTCTGGGGCATCACGATGATCGTGATCAAGGTTCTGGCGCGCACGGAATCCAGCATGACGATTACCGTCTACATGAACCTGCTTCTGACGCTCCTTTCGCTCGGACCGGCCCTTTATGTCTGGCAAACGCCGCAGCCCGGCACCTGGATCTGGCTGCTCCTGATTGGCGTGCTCGGAACACTCGCACAGGTCGCCCTGGCCCAGGCATTGAAGGAAACGGAAGCCGGCGTTGTCATGCCGTTCGATTTCCTCAAGCTCGTCTGGACCTCGCTCCTGGGTTTTGTCTTCTTCGCCGAAATCCCCGACCTGTTTATCTGGATCGGCGGGGCGGTCGTCTTCGCGAGCACGACCTATCTGGCCTATCGGGAGAGCCAGCTACGCAAGTCAGACGAACCCAAGGTGCCGCCTCTTTCCGATGCGACCTGATCCGGCGTCACCGGCGTGTTCGCTGGATCGTGTTCTCCAGCGTTTGCAGGAATCGCGATCGGTCCTGTGCCGTAAACCCCGCATTGCGGCCCGCTATCTCGCCGGTCTCGCGCAATTGCGCGTTGAGGTCCCGCATCGCGACCGCCATACCGATGTTCTCCTGGCTGAACGGCTTTCCATTCGGACCGATAACGGCAGCCTGTTTGTCCAGGCACCGTGAGGCGAGCAGAATATCGGCTGTAACCGCGATGTCGTCGGCCGAGATGTGTTCCGCGATCCAGTCATCTGCTGCGTCGGGACCCTCCGGCACCACGACCTGACGGATGGCGGGATTGCGGGAAGGACGCATCCCGGAATTCGAAACAATATGTACGGTGAGCCCGTGCCGCTCGGCGACGCGGATCACCTCGTCCTTCACGGGACACGCGTCAGCGTCGACGAAGATTTCCATCGTTCTCCCCGATGCCGGCTCCCCGGCTCAAGCGGTCCGTGCGGGCGACCTTACATAGCCTCGGCTGCGGCCTTCGACGTGATCCCGGAAACGACTTCGTATACGGAGATCCAGGCCGCCTTCACATCAGGCGTGAAGGACCCTTCCAGGCCCTGCTCCAGGGTCCAGAGCAGGGCGCTCCCGATCGGGTCGTAGTCAGCATCCGAAAGGCCGTAGCCGCCGTAGGCGCGACCATATTCCTCCAGTTGCGGGATCAGTTTATCCGGATCGTCGAGCTGGCTTATGATCGTTTCAAACACGGTAACCAGCGTGCCTTTGTGCTCACCGACATCTTCGGGCAACAAAGACTTGATTTCCGGCGCCAGTTCGAAGAGACGGTCGAAGAGCAGGTCGACGGCCTGGTCAGCTGCGGGAAGAATCTTGGCGAAACTCGTCAGCACCAGTTGACTTTCTTCGCTCGTAATCCCGGGCAGGCCTGCTCCAGAGGCTTCTGTCGTCACAGGCTTGATGTCGGGAGCATCCGGTTTCGCCGCCACGTCACTTTCGGAATGATCCGTATGACGGGGCGCTGCCGGCGTCGGCGCTGCCGCAGCCGGCGGCGCTGGTGCGCGGTCGACTGCAGGTGCCGGCTCGGCGCCCGCCATGTTTGCCATTGCCATATCGGCATTCTGCTCACGCAGACGGTCCGCATGATGGATCAGGGTCGACAGAATCTCGGCGATCTCTTCGGTTGCCTTGCTGGTTTCGGTTGCCAGCGTCTTGACCTCGCTTGCAACAACGGCAAAGCCGCGTCCCGCTTCACCGGCACGTGCTGCTTCGATCGTTGCGTTAAGGGCCAGCAGATTCGTCTGGCGGGCGATGGCGTTAATCTGCTCCGCAACGCCGCCAACCCGGTCGATCTGGCTCTTCAGGCTTTCGATCTCCTGACGGCTCCGCTCGAACATGTCGTCCGGATCGCCCTCGGATTCAGCAACCGGCATGAGTGCAGCTGACATTTACAGCCCCCTTTTCCCGCAGTCCCCAACGCTGTTTTACAGCGCGTATTCTCGTTTGGAACTGTGGGCAAACATGATGAACAAAGCCTTAATTCCTGAGGAAAATGAGGGCTTTGCGCTGGATCAATGGGGCACAGTCAGTGCTATTTGACGGTCATCACGTTCGAGGCGGCCAGATGGTTCACCTTGTGAGAAACGCTCCCATGCACAAGTTCACCCAGTTCGCTCAATCCGCGGCAGCCAACCACGATCAGGTCGGCATCGCGGGCATTCGCGACCTCGACGATCTTGCTGGCCGCTTCGCCGTCCTCGAGAACAGTTTCCACATTGTCCGCGCCCAGTGCCTTGGCGCTGCTCCCTGCGGCCTCGAGGATCGCTTCGCCGAGGACCTTCTTGATGACGGCGTCTTCGTCGGCCCTGCGGCTCAGAAAGCCGCGGAAACCCGACGCCTTGAAGCCCTCCGCCGCTTCCGGGCCCAAAGCATTGACGTGTTTGCCGATCTTGTCGGCGAACTCGACATCGACCATCTGGCGTTCTTCTTCGCCGAGGGGTTTGGTTCCGGCGACATGGACGATCGTCAGTCTGCCGTCGAACTTACCGGCGAGTTGCGCTGCCGTATCAAGCGCTCGTTTCGCATTGTCGGATCCGTCAAGAGCAACCACAATGTTCTTCATCAGTCACGCTCCAGTCTTGCCGGTGTGCTTTCCGGTCAGTCGCCGGAAAGCGCCCGTGAACTCTGTTTTGCATCTTCACTTTGTTAGAACCGCTCGGCCCATCGGGCGTTGACTTCGATCAACAGGATTACCGTCCCACCGGTTGGCCTGTTGAAAACCTGCCTTTGCAGGGTTACCTGCAAGCGGTCAGGTTCACGCGGAGTCGAATATCTTGAAATGTGACGTCGTGGTTGTCGGTGCAGGGTTCGCCGGGTTGGCCTGCTCCGCTTGTCTGGCAGCTCTTGGCTATGATGTGGTTGTGCTGGAGCGCAAAAGAGCCGCGGGCACGGGCATGCACACCACAGGCATTCTTGTGAAGGAGGCAACTGTCGGGCTCGATCTGCCCGCTGAGCTCGTGAAGCGCATTGCCGGCATAAAACTCTACTCACCCGGTATGTGCACGCTTGAGATCGAGACGTCGGACTACTTCTTTCTCACCACGGACACGCCGGCTCTGATGGTTCATTTCACCGAACGCGCCGCCGCCGCAGGTGCGGAGATCCGTTTCGGCGATGCTTACCGGGGCGGTGAGGTCGAGGGCGCCGAGATCGTTCTGGCGGAAAACGATCTGCGGTGCCGCTGGCTGATCGGGGCCGACGGCCCCCGTTCAAAGGTCGCAGGCGACTTCGCGCTGGGTGGCAACTCCAGTTTTCTGCTCGGCGCGGAAGCGGAGTTTGAAGGATTTGCTCCGGACGGCCGTGAAGCGTTTCACTGTTTTATCGACAGCGCACTGGCGCCCGGCTACATCGGCTGGGTCATCCCCGGTGTCGGCATCACGCAGGTCGGCCTCGCATCGAAATTGCCTGTAAAGCCTGACATCGACGCGTTCATCGATCGTATTTCACCGCTCTTCGATATGTCCGGCGCGCGGATCGTCGGACGGCGCGGTGGATTGATTCCCGTCGGCGGCCTCGTCAGCCCGTTTGCAAATGGCAATGTGTTGCTGTTGGGAGATGCGGCGGGAACCGTATCTCCCCTGACCGCCGGCGGCATTCACACGGCCCAGCACTACGGGGAACGGCTTGCTCGGCTGATAGCGGCGCACGAACGTGAAAACGGCGCACATCCAGCCGAGGTGCTGGCGCGGGAGTACCCTCGGTTCCGTGCCAAGCATATGCTCCGCTGGATATATGAAAACGCCGCGCCGGACTGGGCACTGGATGCAATGATTGGAAGCGCACCGTTCAGGATGCTTGCAAGGTCGGTCTTCTTTCGGCCCAAGCGTTTGCCGCAGACCCGTTGAACACTCCAGATCTCAGGCGTCAAGCCAGGAGACGATTTTGGTCCCCTTTGAACGCAGCATATAGGCCTGCGCCAGCCTGACGCTGTGAAACCCGAAACAAAGAACCGTCCAGCCTGCTACAGCCAGGAAACCGATATCGGGCATGCCGAGTACCGCGAACACGGTCAGGATTGCGAGATTCGGATTGCGCCGTGCCGTGACCTGGCGAAACAGGGAGTCGAGCCGCTGCCACATATGCGTCTTCAGTCCGAATATCGAGATGAAGGCCTGTTCCAGAAGCTTGCCCGCCACATAACCGCCGACCACGATCCACATGGCGATGGTAAGGGCTTCGCCGTCACGCCCTTCCAGGCCCCACCACCAGGCGAGCCACCAGAACGGCGGCGAAATGAGGTCAATACCGTGATCGAAAACGTTGCCCCACTTGGATGACGTCAGGGTCACCCGCGCGAGCTTGCCGTCGACAGTGTCGAGGAGCGCCATCAGCCAACCGAAGACGATACCGGTCAGGTAGGCCCCGTTCATGAAGCAGATTAAAGCGGCGATCACGCAGACAAAGCTTGCGGTCGTCACGGCATTGGGCGTCACCTGCCGGCGCGACAGATATCGTGTGATGGGAAATGCCACCCGGGGCCAGACCCACTTGGTGACGAAATCGGTAACGCCCTTGTATGCGGCGTCAAACGTTGCCTGCTCGATTTCGCGGACTGTATCGGGTGTGATCTCTCTGACGAGTGGCTTGGAACGTTTCCGCAGGACAGCATCAAATTGACCGGCAACCTCTTCCGCCGACTTGATCGCTATTCCCGCTTTGGACACCTGCTCCTCATCGACGATGATCTGATCCAGATGTGCCTTGGCCGTGGTGACCAGATCAGGCGCGACATGTGCCGCAATGGCGTGCTTGCCCTCTGGACGCTCCAGGATCAGCATCGTGTTGGGCTGCTTGAACAGCGCCTTGGTAAGGGCCTCGTCTATTACGGTGTCCGTGCGAATGAGAAACGCCGTTCTGCCCTCTTCGACGGCAAACCCTCCGATCAGGACCTCGTCCGCGCCGGCTCGCCTGACAAGCCGCTCGGCGCGCTCCTCGCCGGTCATGCCCCACAATTCAATGTCGCACGCGCCAATCAGGCACGCGGTAACAGGCTCGGGCGTTGATGAAGAAACTGCGGTATCAGGCATACGGATGCTCAAATAGGCGACCGGTTCGTTTACACCGATACAGGGGGCGCGGCAACCAGGACCCTTGCGCCAGGCCCTGATTCAGAGCAGAACGTTGACCTCTTTCTGGTTCGGACCTATGCGGCAATGACAGTGCCTCGTGAGATTCTGGTGATTGGCGCCGCGATCCTCGTGATGGCGGTGCTTGTTGCTCTGACGCCTTTGTCGATTGGGTGGGCTGTCGGCGCTGCCGCCATCATTGCCATGGCCGAGCTGATCGGATCGAGAGTTGACGCGGCGAAGCAACCGGCGGATCCGCGAGACCAGGTCCGTAACGAGCAAGCCGAACCACCGCCCGTGGAGGGGCCCGACAACCAGCTCGATATGCTGGCAGCGGTCGCGGAAGCCATGCCGGAACCGTTTCTGCTTCTCGACGGTGCCGGAGATATCGTGCATTCCAACGCACCCGCGCGTGCGGTTTTCGAGACGGTGGAGCAGGGGCGGCATATCTCGGCCGTCATCCGCGCGCCGATGGTGCTGGATGCAATCTCGCACGCCAGCAACGGCGGCAGCAGCGTTCAGGTCGATTACGAGCAACGTGTCCCGATCGAACGGCGGTTCGAGGTTCACATTGCATCGATCGTTCCCAGCGACGGTGAAAAGCCCCCTGCCGGTCGGGCCAGTCTCGCATTGCTGCTTCGGGACCTGACGCGCCAGGAACGTGTCGAACGCATGCGGGCCGACTTCGTCGCCAATGCCAGTCACGAGTTGCGCACGCCGCTGGCGTCGGTGCTCGGGTTCATCGAGACATTGAAGGGTGCCGCGAAGAATGACCCCAAGGCTCACGAGGAGTTTCTGGAATTGATGCATGTTCAGGCGTCCAGGATGGCGCGTCTGATCGACGACCTGTTGTCACTCAACCGTATTGAACTGAATGCGCATTTGCGGCCAAACGACGAGGTCGATGTGGTCCAGGTTGTCGGGCATGTCATCGATATGCTGGGACCGCTCGCGGATGAGGCGGACCTGGATTTGAAACTGTCGACGTCCGGCGGACCGATGTTCGTGCGCGGCGACCGGGACGAACTGGTTCAGGTGTTTCAGAACCTGATTGAAAACGCGATCAAGTACGGGCAATCGGGCGACCGCGTCGAGATCAACTGCGAGCCCGGCGACGACGGTGGCGCACAGGTTTCCATCCGGGACTTCGGACCCGGTATCTCCGCTGAACACATCCCGCGCCTGACGGAGCGGTTCTATCGCATCGATGTGGTCGACAGCCGTCAGAAGGGCGGAACCGGACTGGGGCTTGCCATCGTGAAGCATATCTTGAATCGCCACCGGGCCCGGCTTTCCATCCGGAGCAGGGTGGGCGAGGGCGCAAGCTTCATTGTCGACCTTCCATCCTCCGATGGCGCCGCAGCGTAAAAGTTTTGCACAGGTCGAAATTGATATAATTCATATAAATCAATGAGTTGTATTGTCATATAACTGTTGTCTATCCGTCATATAACCGAAACCGCTGAGGGCTAGCGTCCGCGGCGTAGATGTCGGGAGGCATGGTTTTCGGGTATCCCGGCGCGGGCTGGCGATGGCATCAGGACACACGTGGTGGAATTCCGTAGCGAATACACAAAATGTGCCAGGCCGGCGAAGCAGAGACGATATGACATGGAGATTTCAGTGAAACTCAAACTCTTTACGGTCGCTGCCGCGATCGGCGCGACAGCCCTGATGGCGGCCGGCGATGCATCCGCCCGCGATCGGATCCAGATCGTCGGATCCTCGACGGTGTTCCCGTTCTCGACCGCAGTTGCCGAGCAGTTCGGCAAGGCCAGCGGCTTCAAGACCCCGGTTGTCGAGTCGACCGGCTCCGGCGGCGGCATGAAGCTGTTCTGCGCGGGTATCGGCCTGGAGCACCCGGACATCACAAATGCTTCGCGGCGCATCAAGGCTTCCGAGTTCAAGAAGTGCACCGATGCCGGTATCGGTATCACCGAGGTGAAGATCGGCTTCGACGGTATCGTCCTTGCCAACTCCAAGTCCTCGAAGCCCTTCACGCTGACCAAGAAGCAGGTTTTCCAGGCTCTGGCAGCCAAGGTTCCGGTTGACGGCAAGCTGGTCGACAACCCCTACAAGATGTGGAGTGACATCGATCCGTCGCTTCCGAAGTCTAAGATCGAAGTCCTCGGCCCGCCGCCCACGTCCGGCACGCGCGACGCCTTTGTCGAGCTCGCCATGGAAGGTGGCGCCAAGAAGTTCGAGATGCTTGCCGCCCTTCGCAAAAAGGACAAGAAGGCATTCCAGTCCGCTGCACATTCGATCCGTGAAGACGGCGTATTCGTCGAAGCCGGCGAGAACGACAATCTGATCGTGCAGAAGCTCGAAGCCAACCCGGCCGCTCTCGGCATCTTCGGTTTCAGCTTCCTCGACCAGAACGCCGACAAGATCCAGGGTGCCACCGTTGACGGCGCGAAGCCGACCTTCGAGAACATTGCATCCGGCAAGTATGGCGTGTCTCGTTCGCTGTTCTTCTACGTCAAGCAGCAGCACGTCGGTGTCGTACCGGGCATCAAGGAATTCGTCACCGAATTCACGAGCGACAAGGCGTGGGGCGATGAGGGTTACCTCGTCGACAAGGGCCTGATCCCGCTTCCTGCTGATCAGCGCAAGGAAATCTCTGGCAGCGCCCAGAGCCTTTCTCCGCTGAGCATGTAACACAATACGGGCGGCATCCTTCGCGGATGCCGCCCCACTTCTCCGGCGACCGCGGTGGCGCCAAAACAAAAAGCGGCTACGGCCTGAAAAAGGCGGCAGGGGTGCGATGTCTTACACCTTCATTATGCTGGTCCTCGTTGCCCTGACAGCATTCGGCTTTTTGATGGGCCGGCGCCAGGGCGTAGGCTTCCGGACCGCTGATCACGTTCATTCCCTCCCCAATTATCACGGCGCCTATGTCGCGCTTATCGCGCTCTTGCCTGCCGCGCTGGTCTTTCTGCTATGGATCGCGATCGAGCCCATGGTGGCAGATTCGATCTTGCGCTCGCAGTTGCAAAACACACTTGGCCTGACCGAGAATTCCGCGCTGAACCTCGCGATTTCCCAGGTCAAAGGCATAGTCGGAGGCGTCAATGTCGCGGGTGCCGACGAAACGCTGCAGAAGATCGCCGCAGAGTACGGTTCATTCCGGACAAATGCGGTCTGGCTGATTGCAGGGATTGTGCTTGTCGTTGCGGCTGCCGGGCTTTGGCTCTCCTATGGACGCCTTGACCCCTTGTTCCGCGCGCGCAACCGGGTTGAGAAGATCGTCCGCATCATAATGATAGCGGCGTCGCTTATCGCCATTCTGACCACCGTCGGCATTGTTCTTTCGCTTCTCTTCGAGACGGTGCGGTTCTTTGGCAAGGTGCCGGTTTCAGAGTTTCTGTTCGGTCTGAAATGGAGTCCGCAGACTGCACTCCGTGCCGAGCAGGTCGGCGCGTCGGGCGCGTTTGGTGCGGTTCCGCTGTTTGCCGGCACCATGCTGATCACGGTCATCGCGATGTGCGTGGCCGTGCCGGTTGGCCTGTTGTCGGCGATCTACATGTCGGAGTATGCGACCCCGCGATTCCGTGCGGTCGCCAAGCCGATCCTCGAGATCCTTGCCGGCATCCCGACGGTTGTCTACGGGTTCTTCGCCGCCCTTATCGTCGCGCCCATGTTCCGCGATGTAGGCGAGAGCATTGGCCTGACGGTTGCGTCCGAGTCGGCGCTGGCCGCCGGCATCGTCATGGGTCTCATGATCATCCCGTTTGTCTCTTCCCTCTCCGACGACGTCATGACAGCCGTGCCGCAGTCCCTGCGGGAAGGATCCTACGGGCTTGGCGCGACCCGTTCGGAGACCATCAAGCAGGTCATTTTCCCGGCTGCGCTGCCGGGCATCGTGGGCTCGATACTGCTCGCGGTATCGCGCGCCATTGGCGAAACCATGATTGTCGTCATGGCCGCAGGCCTCGCGGCGAACCTGACTGCAAACCCGCTCGAGGCCGTGACCACCGTCACCGTGCAGATGGTCACGCTGCTCGTCGGCGACCAGGAGTTCGACAGCGCCAAGACGCTGGCGGCATTCGCGCTCGGCCTCCTGCTGTTTTCGATCACTCTCCTGCTCAACGTCATCGCCCTGAAGGTGGTGCAGAGATACCGGGAACGCTATGACTGATCAGGTAGCCATGACACCCGCCACCTCATTTGTCCGTGAAGAAACGAAAGTGCTGCTTGCCAAGCGGTATCGCGCCGAGCGGCGTTTCCAGATTTACGGTCTGGCCGCAATCATATTGGCCGGTTCGTTTCTGGCATTCCTCGTCGGCACGATGGTGTACCGGGCAATTCCGGCATTCACTCAAGCCGAAGTTCAGCTCGACGTTGTGTTCGATGAAGCGGAAGTGACAGAGAACGGGGAAGTCACCGACGCGGCTCTGCGGAGTGCCAATTTCCTCGGCATGGCGCGCAGAGCGCTCTACGCACTCGTCCCTGAAGTTACGGAACGCAGAGAGCGGCGCACCCTCGGCAAGCTGCTCAGTTCCGGCGCGGACGTGACAATCCGCAATGCTATCGAGAATGACAGGTCCCTGGCCGGCAAGACCGTGCCGATATGGGTAAAGCTTTCCGATGATGCCGACCTGGTTATCAAGGAACTGATCGACCGCAACGTTCCCGAGGAGGACCGCCGTGTCACCGACAAGGAAATCGGTTGGCTCGACAGGCTCCAGGAACTGGATCGCGTCAAGGTCAGCTTCAGTACGACGTTCTTTTCCGCGGGCGACAGCCGGGAGCCTGAGCAGGCCGGCATCTGGGGCGCGGTGATGGGATCGTTCCTCACGCTGCTGGTGACGCTCATGTTGAGCTTCCCCGTCGGCGTGACGTCGGCGGTCTATCTGGAAGAATTTGCGCCCAAGAACAAATGGACCGATCTGATCGAGGTCAACATCAACAACCTGGCGGCTGTTCCGTCGATCGTGTTCGGTCTTCTCGGTCTTGCGGTGTTCCTCAACTTTTTCGGGCTGCCGCGATCGGCGCCCCTCGTCGGTGGCATGGTGCTGGCCCTGATGACGCTGCCGACGATCATTATCGCGACACGCGCCGCGCTCAAGTCGGTGCCTCCGTCCATCCGCGAAGCCGCACTTGGTGTCGGCGCCTCGGATCTTCAGGTCATCACCCATCACGTTCTGCCGCTGGCGGCACCGGGTATCCTGACCGGCAGCATCATCGGCATGGCCGGTGCGCTCGGCGAAACCGCGCCGCTGCTGATGATCGGCATGGTGGCCTTCATTGTTGATATCCCGGGCGGCTTTACGGATCCCTCGACGGTGCTCCCCGTTCAGATCTACATCTGGGCGGACAGTCCCGAGCGGGCGTTTCTTGCCAAGACCAGTGCGGCCACGCTCGTACTGCTCGGGTTCCTCGTTTTCATGAACGGACTCGCGGTGCTCCTGCGCAAGCGGTTCGAACGCAAATGGTAGATCAGCGAGAGTATGTCTCATGAATGAAGCAGCAGCACCGGTCGATGTGGCGGAGCCCGTGGCGGAAACAGCGCCTCCGTCGATCAAGATGATCGGCGACAAGGTGAACGTCTTCTACGGAGAAAAGCAGGCTCTGTTCGACGTCGATCTGCATGTTCCGGAAAATCAGGTCACGGCCCTCATCGGACCATCGGGTTGCGGCAAATCCACGTTTCTGCGGTGCCTCAACCGGATGAACGATGTGATCGACATCTGCAGGGTGACCGGGAAGATCAGTCTGGAAGGCTTTGACATCTACGATCCGAGCATCGACGTGGTTGAATTGCGTGCCCGCGTCGGCATGGTCTTCCAGAAGCCGAATCCCTTCCCGAAATCGATTTTCGACAACATTGCCTACGGCCCCAGAATTCACGGAACCGCCGGCGACAAGGATACGCTTGAGGAAATCGTCGTCACGAGCCTGAAGCGGGCCGGGCTCTATGAAGAGGTCAAGGACAGACTCCAGGAACCGGGAACGGGTTTGTCGGGTGGCCAGCAGCAACGTCTCTGCATTGCTCGGGCGATTGCGGTCAATCCGGAAGTCATTCTCATGGATGAGCCCTGTTCGGCGCTCGACCCGATCGCAACCGCGCGCATCGAGGAACTGATCGACGAGTTGCGCGAGAAATACACGATTGTCATTGTCACGCATTCGATGCAGCAGGCAGCGCGTGTGTCTCAAAAGACGGCGTTTTTCCATCTCGGCGTTCTCGTCGAAGAAGGCGACACCGATCAGATTTTCACGAATCCGTCCGACACTCGGACGCAGGATTACATCACTGGGCGTTTCGGATAATCGATGCGGCACGTTGCTGAAGCGACCCGCCTGAGGAGGTTTTGGGAATGACCGAACACATAGTCACTTCCTTTGAAGACGAACTCGTTGGACTCGGCACCAAGATCGCCCAGATGGGGGGGCTTACGGAGCACAGTCTTTCCAGGGCGATCGATGCCCTGGAGAAACGGGACAAGGACCTGGCACAGCGTGTCATCGAGGAAGACGAGCAGATTGACGTTCTGGAGCGCGAGATCGAGGAACAGGCAATCCTCATGATTGCCAAGCGTCAGCCGATGGCGCTTGATCTGCGCGAGATCATTGTCGCCATCCGAATCTCCTCGGACCTGGAGCGCATTGGCGATCTGGCCAAGAACATCGCCAAGCGGAGCCTTGCGATCGATGATCACGAGCCGACGCGGATTATCCGCAGCCTCGGCCGGATGGGCAATCGCGCCCTGACCCAGTTGAAGAACGTGCTCGACGCCTATTCCCAGCGCGACAACAAGAAGGCGCTGGAAGTGTGGGCGGCGGACGAGGAAATCGATGAACTCTACAATTCCCTGTTCCGCGAACTCCTGACCTACATGATGGAGGATCCGCGTTATATTGGGATCTGCACGCATCTGCTCTTCGGCGCCAAGAACATCGAGCGTATCGGCGACCATGCGACCAACATTGCCGAGAATGTTCACTATCTCGTCGAAGGCGAACTGATCGAAGAGGAGCGCCCGAAGAGTGATGTCACCAGCATCACGCCGGTGGGTGTCAATGGAACTGACTGATCATCCGATTCCAAATCAAGAAACTATGGCTGCATCGATACTGATTGTTGAAGACGAGGAGCCCTTGCGGGTTCTCCTGCGGTACAATCTCGAAGCAGAGGGCTTCGACGTCGCCGCGACGGCGGACGGCGACGAGGTCGAAACCCTGATTGCGGAACGTCGTCCGGATCTGATTCTGCTCGACTGGATGTTACCGGGTCTGTCCGGCATCGAGATTTGCCGCCGCGTTCGGGCGAAGACCGAAACGCGGGAGATCCCCATCGTCATGCTCACGGCGCGTGGCGAGGAATCCGAACGTATCCGCGGCTTGAGCACAGGCGCGGACGATTACGTGGTGAAACCGTTTTCGGTTCCCGAACTGATTGCCCGTCTTCGTTCGATCCTGCGGCGTGCCAATCCGGATGCGGTGGCGGACAGGCTCGAATCCGGCGACATCACGCTCGACCGGTCAAGCAAGCGTGTCATGCGCAATGGCCGGGACCTCAACCTGAGCCCGACTGAATTCCGTCTCCTTGAGCACCTGATGCGTCATCCGGGTCGTGTGTTCACGCGCGACCAGCTTCTGAATGCGGTCTGGGGACACGACATCTATGTCGATGACAGGACGGTAGACGTTCACGTCGGACGGTTGCGCAAGAGCCTCAACAGGGGCCGCGTCAAGGATCCGATACGGACCGTCAGAGGAACCGGTTACGCCTTCGACGAGCGCTTTGACGCCGCGGCGTCCTGATTTTCATTGAATTGTCAGGCGAATGACCGGGCGGGCGCTGGACCCCCGCTTCCGATGCGCCATCCCGCTCCCCCGGCATAACCGTCCGTCAGATAAGACCGCGGGCGGTTTGGTCGGGGGAGCGGAATGGACGAATCCCGGGGATAAGAGCCCCCCAGGAAAATTCCCTTATCCGCGCGCAACCTTCTTCTGGCGGCGCCGGTCCTGCACCGGCTGATATGCAATCGATGCATGATATGGGCAGTAAGGCAGACCATTGGCGGATTTGCGCCCGCAGAAATGGAATTCCTCGGTGCCCGGGTCGCCGATCGGCCACTTGCACGTATGCTCCGTCAGCGTGAGGATCGTCCGCCGTTCGCCCGGCGGGATCTCGATCTCATGGATTGGTGTCGGTTCCGGCTCGGGCAGGGCCTCCGGTTCGGCATTCACGTCCGGTTTGAGCGCCGTAGCGCCCGCCGTACGGAACATGGCCGCCGAAGGGTGAGAAGGCGCGCGGGGCTTGCGCGGCCGCGGCCGGGAAGCTCGCGACGGCGTCGCGCGTCCGGACAGGCCGAGCCGGTGCACTTTGCCGATCACGGCATTCCGCGTCACGCCACCCATTCGGTTGGCGATCTGGCTGGCACTCAGACCCTCGGTCCAGAGCTTTTTCAACAATTCAACACGTTCATCGGTCCAGGACATTCATTCCCCCTGAAATTCCGCATCCGAAATGATCCACGACCGACTCGGAATCCGCCCCTCTCGCCGATGTCGCCACCGTCGGCTGAAACAATCTTTTGAAGTCCGAGATACGCTATATGTCGTGGTTAACGAAAGGTAACCTACAATATGCGCGGACTCCGGTGCAACTGAATTTGACTTTTTATGGAAGTCTTTTTCCCGGAATCCACAGGTATCTTGCTTGAAATAAGCGTGCACAAACCGATGCGCACAATCATCACGTGCGAGCAAGATAAGCCGCGGAAGAGCGGGTTTTAAGGGCAAAAAGGGCCGCAGGCGTTCAATTTCGCGCCACCGTCACTTCAACGCCACACCAGCGGCCGGCAGACACGTTGTCGTGCTTTCACAGACGTATCGGGAACCGACGGCGGATCTCGCGGTCGACATCTGCCGGGATATGATCAGGAGGCGGTGCCGCCAGCAACTCGGCCGTCTTGTCACGCGCCAGTTCGAGCAGATCCGGAGCACCGGCCTTCGACCATTCCTGCGGCGTCTGGCGATCGCCGAGTTTGGGATAGAAGTAGTCCTTTTCCATCCGTTCCAGCGTCTGGGCATGCCCCAGAAAGTGGCCGGGGCCGTCGATACAGACGTCCCGTATCGTGTCCAGCGACAGTGACGCATCGCTGACCTCTATGCCCCGCGTCGCGCGCAAGACAGCGCCGATCAGATCATTATCCAGTACGAAACTCTCCAGTGAGCATGCCAGAAGGGACCCGTACATGCCCGCGGCCTCGTAGATCAGGTTCGCCCCCGCCAGCGCGCTCAGCAATTCCGTGTAACCCTTTTCGTATCCGGCCTGAAAGTCGGGCATCTTGGAGTCGGTCATCCCGGCGGAGACGGCGCAGGGAATGTCGTAGAACTGGGCCATCTGCGCACAGGCCGCCATCAGCAAGCCCTGCTCCGCACTGCCTCCGGACATGGCCCCCGTCCGCAGGTCGGAGACGAACGGCAGGGCGCCGAACAACGCCGGATGCCCGGGATTGAGCAGATTGACATAGACCAGCCCCGCCAGAACCTCCGCGGTCTGGAGCGCCACGGCGCCGGCCAGTGCAGCCGGACTCGTCGCGCCGGCCTGTCCGGCCGATACGAGCTTGAGCGGCACACCGTGTCGCGCGGCACACTCGATGACCCTTAGGGCGTCCTCCGCAAACTTGAGCGGAGGCACGATGAAGCAGGTCGAAACACACAGGAAGGGCCGCGCGCGAAATGCCTGTTCGCCGCCAGCGATGATTTGCATGATCTTGACCGCATCCTCGAGGTGCGCGGCATCCGAAAAGCTGGTGCCGACATGCTTGGCCGTTCCCTTCATGCACGCATAGGCGGTGTTCAGATCCATTTCGTATGGGTCGGGGATATCGCGTGCGACGACGGTCCGCTGGAACATGTGAATGTTCGGCAAGGCGTCGGCCAGTCGCGCCATGTCGTAGAGATCTCTCAGGCTGGAATCCCGGACCTCCCGGGTCGCGCTGTCGATCACGTGTACCGCGGCCCCGGATGTGCCCAGATGGATTCGCGTGGACGAGGGCTCGATATCATGCGCCGGATCCTGAGCATGGAGCTTGAAGCCTCGCCCCGCGGACTTGAGCGTATCTTCGACAAGCGCTTCCGGCATGAGCAGCCGGCCGTCTCCGGTGAGCCGGCCACCGGCCCGCACCACGGTCTCTATGCAGGATTCGGTCGCATCACGCAGCCCGATCTCGGCAAGGATCTCCAGAACCGTCTCATGGATCTTCTCGATGTCATTGCCCGTCAGCGGCCGGTACGTCCCGCCCTTGATCCCGGGCCAGACTGCCTCTGTCGGTCCGGCGCCGGCGCCATCGGCGCGCTCTTTGCGCCGTGCCGCCCGGCCGCCGGATCTGCGCTGGGCACTGGTGAGGGAGCGGGCCGTGTTCTCGCCGCTGTCAGTCATGTGGGCTCTCCGAACCGATCGACAATCTCGATTACATCCGCCTGCGTATCCCAGCGTTTCAGGCGTTCGAAGGCCTCTGCCTCTTCGCTTGAGATGACGCTTTCCTGGAGACAGGCATTTGATCTGAATTTGGCCAGAATTCGCTCGGCCGAAAGCGGATTCTGCGGTGCGCCGATAGGGAACACCGCGTCAGAGCGCTCGGTTCGGCCGTCGGAAAACTCGACAATCAGCCAGTCCGGGTCGGCCGGGTCATAGTTCAGATCGGGATTCCGGGGCTTGCGGACCTCAAGCTCAACGAGCCTGTTCAGCCGTGCAATCTCGTTGTCGGTCCAGGCTCGTTCATCAAAGTCCGCGAGTGTGACCCTGCCGCGCTTGAGCGCGAGGGCGATGCAGAATTGAGCGCTGAACAGGGCCTCGGACGTCTTCGTTGGGATCTGGAACGGCAGAATGGCGGCGTGGAAGTCCGGAAGCGAGCAGCGAATGCCGGATATGGAATTCGCGTCGAAACCATCTCGACCGCGAATGGCGAGCGCGCAGTCGACCAAGCGGTGCGTATAGCCGCATGACGGGTAGGCCTTGACCAGCAAGCCGTGCTCCGTCAACGCATGAGTCTGTCCCATCCGCGCCATGGCGGCTTCGAAACGGGCGGTGTCGTCATGCGCCATCAAGGCGGTAATCCCTGATTTGCCGTCCAGCACGTGCGTCTGGCCGGTAAGGCCTTCGGCAGCGAGCGCGGCAGACACCACACCGGTCTTTGCGGCAAAGCCGGCCTGAAGCGGTTTTGCGTTCGACCCGAACTGACAGGTGTATCCCACCGCCTGGCTGGCGGCGATTGACAGGGCATTGCCGGTCTGCGCCGCATCAAGGCCCTTTATCCGGGCTACAGACGCTGCTGCGCCGATTGCACCGAGAGTTGCCGTGGAATGCCAGCCTGCATCGTAGTGCTCATAGTTCAGGCCTTCGCCAAGCCTGGCGATTACCTCAAAACCGACGATGTATCCCTCCATCAGGGACGAACCGTTCAGTGCCCGTCCGTCCGCTGCCGCGAGCATTGCGGGAAACAGCACGGCGCTGGGATGTGTATTGCCCGGCGCCTCCCAGTCATCAAAGTCAAAGGCGTGGGCCGCAGTTGCGTTGACCATTGCGGCCCATGGCGGCGGCAGACGGTGAGCGGTGCCGAACGCCCGGCTGGATCCGTGGCCCCACCCCGAGACAGCTTTCAGGGTCTGTTGGGCGGTTTCTCTTCCGGCACCGAGCAGAATGCAGCCCAGAGTGTCGATCAGTGCATTTCGAATGACGGTCCGGGTATCCGGTTCGATATCGACGGATGCATCCGCAACGTGTCGCGCAAGCCGTGTGACGGCGTTATCGACCCGAATTTCATTCACCCCTCGGTGTCCTTCGGTTTGCGGCTCGTGATCAGTTTCCCCGGGCGGTCGAGCGCGTCCATGTAGTTTGACCCGGTAATTGCTTCGATCGACCAGACGCCGTTTGCCTCGTGTTCTCTGAGCCGTTCCTCGAAGTTCTCCTCGTCGTAGAAAGCGCCGTTCATGTAGATGATGAGCACGCCACCGGGTTTGACGATCCGGATCAGCTCCGGCACGTGCTGGGCATCGAGATGGCCGGCGCCCATTGCACCGATGCAGAGCGCCGCGTCGTACGTTCCGTCCTCCGCCGGTATGCGCCCTGTCAGGTCCGCGCGCGTCACGGTGCGGTATACGTTCTTCGTCCTGGCCTGCTCGAGCATGCCTTCGGAGATGTCGAAGCCGTCGACAGTCTGATATCCCCGGGACCCCAGTTCCTCACCGACGAGGCCCGTGCCGCAGCCGAGGTCTGCGATCGAGACGGTGTCTCGGTCGACCAGCTGATCAAGTGCATCGACGGCAATGCGAGGCGCGATGTAGCCCCATTCATCCTGCAGATCCTTGTCGTAGCTGTCGGACCACTGGTCATAGATCGTCTCGGAACGATCGCCGGGTTTGAGTGTGCTGGCGGCTTTCAGGAGTCCGGATTGGGTTTTCTTGTCTGACATGGGTGGTGACGCTCCGTATGTGTCCCATTCCCTGGGCGGATGCTAGCAACGCATTTTGCGTGAGAAAACAGCGAAAACGCGCATATTCAACATTCCCCGTTGGAATGATGTGATCGATATCGGCCTCACGCGCGAACCGACGAGTGCCGTTTCCGCAAGAGTGGCCGGTCTGCACAGGTTATCCGGTCAGTTGCCCTTGGGCTCGGGCTTCCCGCTGAGAAACATTGCGCTGCCGGGATGCACATCGATGATATCGGCCGCGGAGCTCCGGTTCTCCTTCAGCACGGACCCGGCGTGAAGGGCAGCGGCAACAAGCCAGGCGTGCCGTGCGGGGAACCGTTCGTGTGCGACGAGCACATACTCGTCCAGCAGGGCCAGTTGCAGAATCCCGATTGCGCCATAAGGTTTGAATTGGCCGGAGCCCGCGCGCATGTCTTCGGCGTCGGCCCTGCCAAGAACAGCAACATCGAGCTGATCCGTGCCGAGCAGGCTGGCGAGGCGCCGCGCATCCGGTGCCCGGGCGACCCGGCTGCGCGCCTTCGGCAGGTGTTCGGCCAGGACGCCCGTCAGCGTCTTCGCCAGGTCATAGGTTGCGGGGTCACGGCGGTGGGCGCCGATCAGAAGATGCTTCTTCCGATAGACGACCCACTGACCGTAAGGCGTATGCGCTTGCGCTGCGGACCAGCCCATGCAGGACAGGGCCAGTCCGATCACATGGCGACGGTTCACTTGTCGAACACGTCCAGGTTCAGCACCGCGGTGACCACATAGTTCGGCACGTCGACCACCTGACCCACCCGGAGGTCCACGGCGACGCTTGCCAGGATGTAGGCCTGCTCGGCGCTCAGCCCGTGCTCGCGCTGAATGTAGGCGATCATCTTCTTGAGAGCATCGCGTGCGGCGAGCGTCAGGTCTTCCGACAGGTTTTCGAGATTCTTGATCTTCTCGCTTTCGAGATACTGCAGCGGCGGCGGGACTTCGCCGGCCTCCTTAATCGGCAGGCCGACCGTCTGGTAGAACTTCGAGGGTTCCATGTCCTTGATCTGCGAACCGCCTTCGACTTCCGGCCCCTTGATGACCGCGCCCTGGCCTTTGCGGATTTCCGTGGTCAGGGTAACGACCGCGCCGGTTTCGATCGCCGTGCCGGAGACTTCGCCGTCACCTTGCGCGAAATGCACGTCACCGACAAACAGCCCGCAGCCATCGATGAAGCACGGCAGCAGCAGTGTTGTTCCGACTTGCATCTGCTGGACGTCCATGTTGCCGCCGTTCTCGCGCGGCGGGATCGTGCGCAGGCATTTGTCCTTGTGCGAACCCTCCGGGCCGCAGACGGCGGTCGGGAGCGCTCCCATCGGCTGCGGCGGCAGGGCGACGCCCTTGGCCGCGGCGAGAGCCGCTTCGCGCGCCAGCCATGCGTCGGTCTCGGCCTCGCCGGGCAGCACGCCCACGGACCCCATGAAGGCCTCGTACGGTACCTTGACGCCGGGCATCTGGTCGGAGACCGCATGCGTCCGGGAAAGCTTCCAGTTCACAAGGTAGGGCTTGGTGTAGATATCGCGCAGGAATCCGAACCCCGGCACGATGACCGTGTAGCCGTATTCGTCGGGTGCGATGTCGACAAGCGTAACGGCCAGCACGTCGCCGCGCTCCGCGCCCTCGATGAACACCGGACCCGTCATCGGATGAACGAGATTAAGATCGAGGGCGGCCAGGTCGTCGGCGTTCGATCCGAGATTGAGGTCGGAGTCCAGCGCATCTCGCGTGTGGAACACGATCATGTCGCCCGGTTTCGCCTTGGTCGCGGGCGGGATGGCCGGGTGGAAGCGGTTGAAGCAGTTGGGGTCGTCGACGCAGTGCGCGCCCTTCTTTTCGAGCACCACCTTGGTCTGCCAGGTCACGTCGGTGGTGTCCGCCAGGGCCACGGGCGAGGCGCCAATCATCACCAACGCCGCCAGATTTGGTAAATATTTCAAAAGCTTCATCCCCGGAACTCCCTTTCGATGATTGGTCCACCCAGACAGTCACCTGTCTCCCCTCGGCAATTCTGGCCGCCAATTCCGATGTCAGCAAGACCCAACGCGACTTTAACCGCACATAGGAATTTGTCTCTTGGCCCTGGTTTTGAGCCGCGCCGAAGCCGACGTCCGTTATTTTGGTATTGATTTCGATCTTGTCGGGACAATTTCTGTCGCTTGAAATTGACACTTCCGCCTCTTTTTCCTTATATCTTCGCATTATCAGGACAGTTCGTGCCGCCGATCCGCCCGGCGGCTTTTTTGCTTGGACACATGGTCCGATACAGTCATGGAGTTGGACAATGATTACGCCGGTATTGCCTACCTACGCGCGCAATGATGTCGCCTTTGAAAAGGGCGAGGGTGCCTACCTGATTGCGACCACCGGCGAGCGATATCTCGATTTCGGTTCCGGCATTGCGGTCAATGCGCTCGGCCATGCGCACCCGCATCTCGTGGAAGCCCTGACGGAGCAGGCCGGACGCCTGTGGCACACCTCGAATCTCTATCAGATTCCGGGCCAGGAGCGGCTTGCGGAACGTCTCGTGGAGGCGACCTTCGCGGATACCGTGTTCTTCACCAATTCAGGCGTCGAGGCGATCGAATGCTCGATCAAGATGGCGCGCAAATACCACGCCGCGAAGGGCAATCCCGACCGCTATGTGCTGATCACGTTTGAAGGCGCCTTCCACGGCCGCTCGCTGGCCGGAATCGCCGCCGGTGGCCAGGAGAAATACCTCGAAGGATTCGGCCCCCGCACGCCCGGATTCGTTCAGGTTCCGCTCGGCGACATAGAGGCGGTCAAGGCTGCCATCGATGAGAATACGGCCGGCATACTGATCGAGCCGATACAGGGCGAAGGCGGTATCAACGTCGCCGGAAACGAGTTCCTGCGCGCCTTGCGGGAGTTGTGCGACGAGCACGGCCTGCTGGTGGTGCTTGATGAAATCCAGTGCGGCATGGGCCGGACCGGCAAGCTGTTTGCGCACGAGTGGGCCGGCATCACGCCCGACATTATGGCGGTGGCCAAGGCCATCGGCGGCGGGTTTCCGCTCGGTGCCTGCCTTGCCACGGAGGACGCCGCAAGCGGCATGACCGCCGGAACGCACGGCACCACGTTCGGCGGCAATCCGCTAGCCATGGCGGTCGGCAACGCGGTCCTGGACGTCGTCCTAGAAGACGGGTTTGTCGATCGCGTACGCGAAAACGGCATTCGGCTGTCGCAGAAGCTTGCGATGATCGCGGACGAACACAGTGACATTATCGAGGACGTTCGCGGTGTCGGGCTCATGCTTGGCCTGAAAGCGAAAGTGGCGAATACGGATCTGGCGGCGGCGCTCATGGAACAGAAGATGCTTGCCGTCGGTGCCGGCGACAATGTTGTCCGTATTCTGCCGCCGCTGATCTCGGGCGCTGAAGAAATCGATGCCGCGGTCGAAAAGATCGAGGCCGCCTGCAGGGCGCTGGAAAGCGCCCGGGAAAAGTCGGCGGAGCCCGTGTCGTGACAGAGGCCCGGCCGAGACACTTTCTCGACCTGTCGGATCTGGACGCATCTTCGCTGCGTTCAGTCCTGGAGTCGGCTTCGGACATGAAGACCGCGCGCGCCGGCCGCAACCGCGGAGAGGCCGACGATGGCCGCCTGCTGGACGGCAAGCTGCTTGCCATGATTTTCGAACAGCCGTCGACGCGCACCCGTGTGTCGTTTGATGTCGCCATGCGGCAACTGGGCGGAGAGACCATCCTTCTGAGCGGTTCCGACATGCAGCTTGGCAGGGGCGAGACGGTCGCCGATACGGCGCGGGTCCTGTCCCGCTATGTCGACGCGATCATGATCCGCGCGTCTACGCACGAGAACCTTCTGGAACTCGCCGAGCACGCAACGGTGCCGGTGATTAACGGGCTGACGGATCGCTCCCATCCCTGTCAGATCATGGCTGACGTGATGACGTTCGAGGAACACAAGGGGCCGATCAAGGGACGTGTCGTTGCATGGGTGGGCGATGGCAACAATGTCGCCAACTCCTGGGTTCATGCCACGAGCCGGTTCGGCTTTCAGCTTCGCGTGGCCTGCCCGGAGGAACTTGATCTCGATCCGGCGGTCGTCGATTGGGCACGGGGTGAAAAGGCGGATGTGTCGATCACCCGGGAACCGGAGGAAGCCGTCGCGGACGCCGACTGCGTGATCGCGGACACGTGGGTGTCCATGAGCGACGAAAACGCGGGCACTCGGCATAACCTGCTCAAGCCTTATCAGGTCAACCGCGCGCTTATGGACAAAGCGGCAGACGACGCAATATTTATGCACTGTCTTCCCGCTCACCGCGAAGAGGAGGTCACCGCGGAGGTGATCGACGGTCCGCAATCGGTCGTCTTCGACGAGGCGGAAAACCGATTGCACGCCCAGAAGGGCGTGCTTGCCTGGTGCCTTGGCGCGTGACCGCCGCCGTACCGTATTGATGTAATCCGGATCGTTTGCAGGCGGATTCGCCGGGGACGAACCTGCCGGCACGCTATAGGCATGAACGGCTTTTAAAGCGGGTACGGCGCGATTTTGCCGATACCGGAATGAAGAGGCATTTGTGACACCATCAGAAGTATATGTGCCTGTCGGCGAACTGGAGACCCCGGAAGACGACCGGGTCCTGCCGTTTCAGATCGAGGCGCTCGGCGTACGCGGCCGGATCGTCAGGCTGGGCGACGTCGCAACCGATATCCTGTCCCGTCATGACTATCCGGAGTCCGTCGCCAGACTGCTCGGCGAGGCGCTTGCGCTGACGGCCATGCTCGGTGCTGCCCTGAAATTCGAGGGCCGGTTCACGTTACAGACAAAAAGCGACGGTCCCGTCGACATGATGGTCGTCGATTTCCAGACACCGGGCGGCATGAGGGCGTACGCGCACTACGATCCCGAAAAGGTCGAGGAACTGGAACGTGACATGATGCCGGGCGCCGGCCTGTTGCTCGGCAAGGGGCATCTGGCGATGACGGTCGATCAGGGTGCTGCCGTGGACCGGTATCAGGGCATCGTCGCGCTGGACGGAAGCTCTCTGAGCGAGGTTGCGCATGTCTATTTTCGCCAGTCGGAGCAGATACCGACCGCCGTGCGGCTGGCGGTGGCGCCGGTGTTCAATCAGGGCGACGGCGGTGAGCGGTCTGCCTGGCGGGTCGGCGGACTGATCGTTCAGCATCTGCCGAAGGACGGTGGTGCGAGAATGCCGGACTTCCCGGCGGGAGACGTGCCGGAAGGTATTGAATTGCCGGAGGACACGACGGAGGACGACCGCTGGACCCGCGCGCGCATCCTTATGAACACGGTCGAGGACCACGAACTGCTCGATGCCGACCTTGCTGCCGAGCGCCTGCTCTATCGCCTCTATCATGAGGATGGAGTGCGCGTATTCCAGAGCCAGCCTATCAAGCGCGATTGTCGGTGTTCGCGAGAGCGCATCGAGACCATGCTGAAGCAGTTTTCCCAGGATGACCGGGACTACATGGTCAAGGACGGTCGCATTGTCGTGACCTGCGAGTTCTGCAATCTCGATTACGACTTTGATCCCGAACAGTTCCGCGAGGCGTGAAGGACCTCCGGTCTGTGGTCAGCGCAGGTGATCGATGAGCCGGTGCATGAAGGCGGTGCATTCGTCGAGTTGGGCAATCGATACGAACTCGTCCGGCTTGTGCGCCTGCGCGATGTCACCGGGCCCGCAGATCACGGTCGGAATGTCCGCGTCCTCGAAATAGCCCGCCTCGGTGCCATAGGAGACCGTAAGGGTTTCATTCTGTCTGGCCAGTGCCAGGACGAGAGATTCCGCGGGCGAACCCTCTGCGCCCGCAAAGGCGGCGATGTCGTTGAACATGGTTGTGACGATGCCGGTTTCGGGCGCTATGGCACGCATCTTCGGCAGCAGTTGCTCCTGGGCAAACCGGTCGACCCGGTCGGGGATCTCGTTTATGTCGATCCCCGGCAGACCTCTGAACTCCCAGTGGATACGGCAGGTCTTGGGCACGATGTTGAGTGCAGTGCCGCCCTCGATCGTGCCGACATGCACGGTGGTGTAGGGCGGCGTGAAACGGCCCGACGGATCTCCGCGCTCGCGCATCTCATCCGCGATCCGCTCGATCTCGCCGATCAGTTCAGCGCCGATCATGATCGCATTGACGCCGTCCTGCGTGGCGCTGGAATGGACTTCATGACCGGTGATCTCGGTGAGGAAGGAATATCCGCTCTTGTGGGCGTTGACGACGCGCATGCTGGTCGGCTCGCCGACGATCGCGATCCGCGGCCGGGGCAATTCGTCGACGACGTGGGCGACAAGGTCACGGACGCCGAGGCAGCCGACCTCCTCGTCGTAGGAAAGAGCGAAGTGAACCGGAGTTGTCAGCGGCTGCGCGAGAAACTCGGGAACCATGGCGAGCGCTGTCGCCACAAACCCTTTCATGTCGCATGTGCCGCGCCCGTAGAGCAGCCCGTCACGCTCCGTCAGAGCGAATGGGTCGGTGGACCAGTTCTGCCCGGTAACGGGAACGACGTCGGTGTGTCCCGACAGCACGACCCCGCCGATGTCGTCTGGCCCGATCGTCGCATAGAGGTTCGCCTTCGTGCCGTCGTCGTTCATGACGGTCGCAGACGTGACACCGTGCCCGTCCAGGTAATCCCTGACGAAGTCGATGAGCGGCAGATTGGACAGGTGGCTGGTCGTGTCGAAAGCGACGAGCGCTTCGAGCATCTCGCGGGGCGTATACGTTTTTCCGGGCATTGTTTTTTGCGTCCACTGAATTCGATCGGCGCATACTACTGCCGGACATTGCCGGGTCAATCGACGAAGGTTTGAACAGCGTCTGCCGGATTGAAGCAAACCGATCTGGCGGAATCTCCGTATTCAACCCTGTCGCCGGGCCTGTTCACGGTAAATCCCGGAAACTGGCCGGTTTTGGGCGACTGTGGACTATAATCTCCCGTTCATGTTGCCTGTGCGAGAGTCGGGAGCAGCTCTGTTGGAGATCAATGTACTGCAGATCCGTCGCCGCGATCGCGATAGTGGATCTGCGATCGGATAGCAGGTTGGGTGAAAATGAGAGCGATTAACCCGGAAGAACGTACATCCGAAGCGCAGCACCGGCCGCGTGCAAGCAAGGTGCGTGTCTTTTTCCTCGTTGTGCTTCCCGTCCTGCTCCTGGTGGCGGCAATCGCCGGATTCCTGTTTCTCAAGTCGACAAAGCCGGACGTGGCGAAGCGCCCGGTGCGCGAACAGACGTTTACGGTCTCGGCAATACCCGTTTCGGTTTCGAGCCATCGACCGCGCGTAAAACTGTTTGGTGAAGCCCAGCCCGGGCGTCGCGTCGAACTGCGCGCGCTCGTCGCCGGCGAGGTGCTGGAGACCGGCTCTACGTTCCTTGAAGGCGGCGTCGTCAAGAAAGATGGCCTGCTGTTGCAGATCGACCCCTTCGAATTCCAGACGGCGCTTTCGGAGGCCGTTGCCAACCTGTCCGAAGCCGAAGCGCGGCTCGGCGAGTCCAAAGCCCGGATTGCGCTTGAGCAGGATCAGCTTGACGAAGCCCGGAGCCAGCTGGAACTCGCGAAAGTGGATCTCGAGCGCGCGCGGCCGCTGGTCAAACAGGGGCTGTTGTCGCAGAAGGCTGTCGACGACCGTCAGGTCCTCGTCAGCCAGCGCGACCAGGCGGTCAAGCAGCGCATCAGCAGTATTGCCATCGAGAATGCCAAGGCCGCGCAGCAACGCGCGCAGATAGAGCGTCTCAAAGCCAGCGTCAGCCGGGCGGAGCGCAATCTGCTCGACGCGCGTCTCGTGGCCCCGTTCGATGCCTATATCTGGGACAAGGCGGCCGAGGTCGGACGGCTGATCGGTGCCAACGACCGGGTTGCAACCTTGATTGATGCCAATCGCATCGACGTGAAATTCAATTTGCCTGACGCTCAGTACGGCCGTCTGGTGACCGACCGCGAGGGGCTTAAGGGCCGTGAGGTGAAGGTCATCTGGCGCGTCGGCGGCGAGGCGGTGGAGTATTCCGCGAAGGTTGAGCGCGTGGCCGCGCAGATTGCGGCGGCATCGGGGGGCGTTGACGTCTTCGCGCGGGTCGAGCGCATCGAGGGTCGCGTCCCGTTGCGTGTCGGGGCCTTTGTCGAGGTCTATCTCGACGACAAGGAATACAGCGACGTGGTGACACTGCCTGAAACCGCGCTTTATTCCGGCAATACGGTTTATGTGATCGAACAGGATCGCCTGAAGTCGCGGATCGTGGAGCTTGTGGGGTATTCGGGCGGCGACGTCCTTGTGCGCGGCGACGTCAAATCCGGCGAGAGAGTCGTCACGACCCGAATCTCGGAGATCGGCGACGGCCTGCGCGTCGAGGTGCGCTGAGAATGGCGGAAAAGAAACACGCCGTCGGACTGATCAGGCTGTTTGTCAGGCACCCCAATGCCGCCAACCTCCTCGCAGCAATCATGGTGCTGCTGGGCATCTTCGCCCTGACACGCATGAACACCCAGTTCTTCCCGACGCTCGAGGTTCCGAGGATCTCGGTATCCGTCGCCTGGCCGGGCGCTTCCGCGGAGGACGTAACGGCGAACATCCTCGAGGCACTGGAACCGGAACTGCGCTTCCTGGACGGCATTGACGAGGTCACATCGACGGCCAGGGAAGGCAGCGGCACGATCTCCATGGAGTTCGAATCGGATGCCAACATGGACAAGGCCCTGTCCGATGTGGAGGCCGCGGTCGGACGGGTCACGACTCTGCCGGAAGACTCCGAACGCCCGATCGTGAATCGCATAGCGTTCTACGAATCCGTGGCAAGTGTCGTTGTCTACGGGCCGTTCAGCGAAGTTGCGCTCAAGGAATATGCCAAGCAGATCCGCGACGGACTGCTTGAATCCGGCATAGACCGCGTGGTGCTCAACGGTGCGCGTGACGAGGAACTCTGGGTTACGGTCGGCCAGGGACAGCTCAGGCGGCTCGATCTGACCGTTGCCGATATCGCGGCGCGCATCGGCGAGATCAGCCAGGATCTGCCGTCGGGAACGGTGGAGGGTGTTGTCGATCGGCAGGTGCGCTCGATCGGCGAAGTCGAGACTCCCGAGACGCTGCGGCGACTGGAAGTGAAGGCGCTGCCAAGCGGCGAGAAAGTTCTGCTGCGCGACATTGCCCTCGTGGAGAGGCGGTTCGACAAGGACGCTGACGAGGGGCGCTGGGGTGACAAGCGCGCGATCAATCTGGATGTTCAGCGCGCAGTGAATTCGGACACGCTTGAGGTCGCCGACAAGCTCGAGACGTACCTGCAACAGTTGAGGCCGACACTCCCGCCCACGCTCCATGTCGTCCAGTACGATGTTCGCGCCAACCGGGTCATTCAGCGCATATCGCTGTTGGTCAAGAATGGTCTCGGCGGTCTTGCCATTGTGCTGTTCGTGCTGTTCGTCTTCCTGAACATGCGCATCGCGTTCTGGGTGGCCTTCGGAATTCCGGTGGCCGTGATGGCGACGCTTGCGGTCATGTGGGCGAGCGGGCAGTCGATCAACATGATTTCCCTGTTCGCGCTGATCCTGACATTGGGGATCATCGTTGATGACGCCATCGTGGTTGGAGAACACACCGCCACGAGGCGTGCCTTGGGAGACTCGCCGGTTGAAGCGGCCGAACGAGGGGCCGGGCGAATGCTGGCCCCCGTAATTGCGGCCATGCTTACGACGCAGGTCGCTTTCCTGCCTCTGTTGCTCGTCACCGGTCGCATCGGCGACATCATCGTCGCACTGCCTCTGGTCGTGGTTGCGGTCCTTATCGCCAGCCTGATCGAGTGTTTCCTGATTCTGCCCGGCCATCTGAGTCATGTCGGAAACACCGGACTCCGACGATGCCGGGCGATTCCGGAGATGGTTCGACAACGGGTTCGCCTATTTCCGCGATCATCAGTTCCGCCGGTTCGCGCAGATCTGTTTCCGCTGGCGGTATACAACGGTGGCATCCGCCATCGGGATCCTCATTCTGTCGGTCGGGCTCATGGTCGGTGGCCGGGCGAAGTTCCAGTTTTTCCCCTCGCCCGAGCCGGAGACGATTTTCGCCAGTGCCGTGTTCGGTGCGGGAACGCCCAGGGCCGACACGGAACAGGCCATGCAGCGCATCGAAGAGTCTTTGCGGGAGGCGGAAGCGAAACTTGGCGGTGCGACCGGCGAGAAACTGGTTCTTGCGACTTATGCCACATTGGGCAAGTCGGGCAGTTCCACCGGGGATAATCTGGCGCGTCTGGAAGTTGAGCTCACGGCGGCCGAGGATCGTACGGTCAGGACAAATGACATCATCCGGGCCTGGCGCGGCGTATTGCCGAAGATCCCGGGTCTGGAGCGCATTACGGTCACCGGGCGGCGCGCCGGTCCGCCCGGACGCGACATTGACATCGAACTCAGCAATGCCGATCCCGAGACACTGAAGAAAGCCGCGCTTGAGGTGCGAAACCTGCTGTCCGGTTTCCCCGGCGTGAGCGCGATCAATGACGACCTGCCTTACGGCAAGCAGGAAATCATCCTTGAACCGACACCGAAGGGGCTGGCACTTGGTTTCACGACCGAATCGATCGGGCGCCAGGTTCGCAACGCCTTCGAGGGTGCCATTGCACGACGGTTCGCCCGCGCCGACGAGGAGATCACCATCAGGGTCAAGGAGGATGACGGCCGCGGCGGCTACGAGGCCCTGAGAAGGCTCTATCTGCGCAGTCCGACGGGCGAGGAAGTGCCGCTGTCGGAAGTGGCAAGCCTGACGGAACGGGTTGGGTTCTCCGTCATCCGGCGCAAGGAAGGCCGGAACAAGGCGTCGGTTACCGCCGATGTCGATGCCGCTCAGGCCGACAGCGCCGCAATCCTTGCCAATCTTGATGGCAAGGCGCTGCCTGAAATCGCTACGAAATACGGAATCGACTACAAGTTTGGCGGGCGCGCCGAGGAGCAGCGGGAGAGCTTTCGCGATCTCAACAGGGGACTGCAGCTGGCGCTCGTTCTGATCTACATCATTCTGGCGTGGGTATTTGGCAGCTATGCAAAGCCTTTCGTTGTCATGTTCATCATCCCGTTCGGGATTGTGGGGGCCATCATCGGCCACATGGTTATGGGGTTTGCGCTCACCATCCTGAGCATGTTTGCCCTGCTTGGCCTGTCCGGAATTCTGGTCAACGATTCCATCATTCTCATGAGCCGGATCGCCGAGCGCATGGAGCAGGGCGAATCCGCGGAAGAGGCTGCAGTCGGCGGCGCCCAGGACCGCCTGCGCGCCGTGCTGTTGACGTCGCTGACCACCATCGGCGGCCTGTTTCCGCTCATGTTCGAGAAAAGCCTGCAGGCGCAGTTTCTTCTTCCGATGGCCATTACCCTTGTATTCGGTCTGGCGGTGGCGACGTTTCTGGTTCTGCTGCTGGTGCCGGCGACGCTTGGTGTTCAGCAGGATTTGGCAAATCTCGTGAGGCGTTACTGGACCTGGGCGAAATACGGCAAACGGACCGTCTCCAAGGTCTGATACCCTCGGCTCAGGCGCGCCAGAACGCTGGCGTGAACAGCACCAGAACCGTCAGGAGTTCGAGGCGTCCCAGCAGCATGCCGAGGCATAACAGCCATTTTGCGGCGTCGGGCAGGGGGCCGTAGTGACCGGCCGGGCCAACGATTTCGCCCAGGCCGGGTCCCACATTGGCCATCGCGCTGGCGGCCGCCGAAAGCGCGGTCAGGTTGTCGAGTCCCATCAGGTTCAAAACCAGCGCCATGATCGCGAAACACAGGAAAAACAGGAAAAAGAAGCTCAAGACCGCGCTGATGACACTCTCCGGCAACTGGCGGCCGTTATAGCGGGCGGCAAACACACCTTCCGGGTAAAGGATGCGGTTCAGGTAGACGCGGACGGATTCGAGGATCACCTGATAGCGGAAGATCTTGATGCCGCAGGACGTCGAGCCGGCGCAGCCGCCGATAAACATGAGGCAGAAGAAGAACAGTGCCGCGAACCCGCCCCAGGCACCGTAATTCGTCGTGGCGTATCCGGTCCCGGTTGTGATCGAAACCACGTTGAAGATGGCGTGCTGCAGTGCGGTTGGCGTCGTGTGCAGTTCTTCCGTGACCTGGTACACCCACATGATTCCGATGGCCACGGCGAGCACGAGCAGGAAAAAGCGCACCTGGGAGTCCTGGAAAAGCAGTTGCGAATTGCCGCGCACCGCCTGGAGATAGAGCACGAACGGCAGGCTCCCGAGGATCATGAAGACCACAGAAATCATGTGTATCGAAGCGCTGTCGAAATGGCCGAGAGAAGCATCGTAATTGGCGAACCCGCCAGTGGCGATCGTCGTCATGGAGTGGCTGGCGGCATCGAAGACACCCATGCCGGCAAAGTAGTAGCCTACGGCGCAGGCCAGCGTGAACACGAGGTAGAGCAGGGAAATGGAGCCGGCAATCTGGGTCGCGCGGGGCAGGATCTTCTCCGAATTGTCCGAGGACTCCATGCGGAAGAGCTGCATACCGCCGATCTGCAGCATCGGCAGAACGGCGACCGCCATGACGATAATGCCGATACCGCCAAGCCATTGCAGCAAGGCGCGCCACAGCAGGATTCCGGGCGGCAGACCTTCGAGCCCGGTGATCACGGTGGCACCGGTCGTCGTCAGGCCCGACATCGCCTCAAAGAAGGCATCAGTGTAGGAAAGCCGCAATTCGCCGAGCGTGAGCGGCAGTGCCGCAAACGCCGTGAGTGCAATCCAGGACGCGACCGTCAGCACAAACGCCTGCTTGACATTCAGCGTGCCGGTTCGGCCCCAGGAAGAGAGCACCAGCCCCACTCCGATAAACAGGGTCAGAACGGACGACTGCGCGAACACAAGCCAGTCTTCGTTGCCGTCGGCAAGGTCGAGCAGCGCGGGAAGCACCATGGCAACGCCAAGCATGCTCAGCAGGATGCCGATTACCAGGACGATCGGCCGGATATCGATCATCGTTCTGTCCTGCTACCGGCCCGCGGCGCGGCGTTCAATGAACGCTGTAGCGAGCGTAAGGTGAATCGAGCGAGAACGCCGGGATTTCGACATTGAAGAGCTCGCCGTCATTGGTGACCATCTGATAAGAGCCATCCATGATACCGGACGGCGTTCCGAGCGGCGTCCCGCTCGTGTATTCGAAACTCTCTCCCGGCTCCAGCACGGGCTGTTCGCCAACGACGCCGGCACCCCGGACCTCCTCGACATGGCCGTTGGCGTCGGTGATCCTCCAGTACCGGGTCTTGAGCTGAACGACTTCCGACCCGGTGTTCTCGATCGCAATCGTATAGGCCCAGACGAAATAGTCATCCTCCGGTGACGACTGATCCTCCAGGTAGAGTGGCTCGACCTGAATGGAGATCGAACGGGTCATTTTGCTGTACATGAAAGCGAACCCCCTTGGACGGCGTAATTCCCTCGTGCCGGCTTCGGCGGGAGTTTACCGCAAACCGGAACTGCGCCGCCAGTCCGCAACACGCCATACTTGGCGCTACACGTGCAATAGGTTAAGAGACCATGAATTCGGGAGTTCTTGCCGTTATCCGGTATTGAGGGGGACAAATCTCAGTGCACGAAACCAGCGAAGTTGCAGCGGCCGCGGCACCTGGAGACGGTATTCTTCCGGCTCACGCCATCGAATCCTTGATTGAAGAACAGCGTATCCGGCTGGCCAGGCCGGTCGATACGGACCAGGTTCAGCCGGCGAGCCTTGATCTGAGACTGGGAGAGGTGGCCTACAGGGTTCGGGCGAGTTTCCTGCCGGGGCAGCGTCACACGGTCGCCGAACGGCTTGAGGAACTGGCTCTTCACAGTGTCGATCTGAGGAATGGCGCGGTTCTCGAGACCGGGTGCGTCTACATCGTGCCTTTGCTGGAAACGCTGGATCTGGATCCTGCTGTCGCGGCAGCGGCCAATCCCAAGAGCTCGACCGGGCGTCTCGATGTTTTTACCCGTGTCATCGTCGATCGCGCACAGGAGTTTGACAAGGTCGAGAGCGGATATTCCGGTCCGCTCTATGCGGAAATCAGTCCCCGCACGTTTTCGGTTCTCGTACGCACCGGATCGCGGCTGTCGCAGATCAGGTTTCGGCGCGGCAATGCACGGATCGCTGATTCTGACTTGCGGGACCTGCACAGCGAAATGACACTGGTGTCGTCCGGTGAGCCGAACATTGATGAGGGGATCGCCGTTTCCGTCGACCTTGCGGGCGACGCAACCGGCGGTCTCGTCGGTTTCAGGGCAAAGCGCCACTCCGGCTTGATCGATGTGGACCGGAAGGCGTCATACGATGTTCTCGACTTTTGGGAGCCGCTGCAGGCGCGGGGCAGTCTTGTCCTTGATCCGGACCAGTTCTACATCCTCGTGTCCAAGGAGGCGGTCCATGTGCCGCCGGCCTATGCAGCCGAGATGGTCCCTTTCAATCCCCTGGTTGGTGAATTCCGCGTCCACTATGCCGGATTCTTTGATCCCGGCTTCGGCCACAGTGCCTCCGGCGGCGAAGGAAGCCGGGCCGTGCTGGAGGTGCGGAGCCACGAGGTGCCGTTCATCCTTGAGGATTCGCAGATCATTGGCCGTCTGGTGTATGAGCCGCTGACGGAAGCGCCCCGCGAGGTCTACGGTTCAGGCATCGGCTCGCACTATCAGCGCCAGGGCCTAAAATTGTCGAAGCACTTCCGCCCGTACGATCGTGACTGAATGAATGTGAGTCCGCTGGCGTCGTCAGTCGTGAGCTGAGCAGGAGCCGCCGCCGAGTACGCAGAATTTCGAGCAATGGGGATGGTTGAGTTTGACCTTTCCATTCTCGAAGTTGCCTTCGTCCGCTGCCAGGGACTCGCGCAGCGTACTGCCCATGCGGAAAGATTCCTGATAGGGCAGAAGCGTGCACGGCATGACCGTCGGGTCGCTGTCGCCCTTGCGCTTCACAACCATGCGGCTCGTCGCACACATGACGTCGCTCGGGCTGATGCCGAGGATGCCCCAGCATTCGGTCGTTATCTCAGGGACCTCGAGCGAGCCGTCCATCTCCGGAAACAGCACGAGTTCCATCGGGTGGTTCGGGTCGATCCTGTATCCGCGTTCGGCGAACATGCGCGCGTACCCTGCGCGGGACTCTTCTTCAGACTCGTTCCAGCAGGTCCGCCCTGCGACAGCTATGCGGAAGCCGTTCTCGGACAACCAGTCCATGCCGCGGATCGCCATGGCAAACGTGCCCGGCCCGCGTTCCGTGTTGTGCAGGGCTTCCGAATAGTGATCGAGACTGACGCGAATCGACAGCCGATCGCCAAATCTCTCGTTGAGATCGAGCAGACCTTTCTTGATGCGCGGACGCTGCAGCGGCTGCATCGCGTTCGTCAGCACGAGGACCTCGAACCCGCGCGTCAACGCATCATCCAGCATGGCGATCATGTCGGGGTTCATGAACGGCTCGCCTCCGGTGAAGCCGATCTCCCTTGTGCCGAGACCCAGAACGCGGATCTCATCGAACAGCTTTGCTGCGTCGTCCGCCGAGAAATAAACCAGGCGGTCGTTGCGCGGGCTCGATTCGATGTAGCAGTTGAGGCACTCGATGTTGCAAAGCGTACCTGTGTTGATCCACAGCGTATCCAGATGATCGAGCGCAACAGACGCGCGCGTTTCGCCCTTCGCGGTCACGTCAGGGTTGGTGAATTTTGCGGAGGCGAGCGCTGCGCCGTCTGGCGTCGGCTCAAATGGAATGTCTGTCATGGCGCCGCACCCTATCAATATTCCCCTGTTGCCACGAGCATAATGCGCCGAAAATCACGATAAATTTAGCAGATCCGTGTGTCCCGTGATCGCGGATGCTCCGTGCACGCCCAAATCGTGGGCCGTCCCTGAAAAATGTCCGCCAAAATGGGCGATTTTCGGGGTTTACCTTACGGCAGCCGGCACGAATCCCATGGTAAAACGCTTCGGGAGGGGGCGAATCGACCAGCCGAATCAACCGTGCTATAGGATCAGGGGACCCGCGGGTGTAGCTCAATGGCAGAGCAGGAGCTTCCCAAGCTTAAGACGAGGGTTCGATTCCCTTCACCCGCTCCAGTCCGGCAGACACGATCAGCGAGCGGGCGGCCCCTTTGTCAGGCTGCCGCCGCTTTCCGCCTGTCCAGTTCCGGTGGAATCTCCATCTGGCGACGTCTGCGGCACGGACCGACGTAGCCCTTGGAAACGATGAACTCCCTCGGATTGTTGAGCAGGGCGTTCATCCGCATGAACAGGGGTCTTGGGGCCAACGGTTTGGCGATGATGTCATTGACGCCGCAGTCCCGCATCTTGATCACCTTGCTGTGGTTCGGCATGGCCGTCATCAGCAGAATCGGGACGCGCCGGTTGGGGCACTGCTCGTCATGACGTACCATGTGGGTAAAGTCAGCGCCATCGAGACGGTCGAGAAAGAAGTCGAGGAGTACAAAGTCGAAACTCTGCCTGTTGACCAGGCGATGCGCGGTCAGCACCGTTTCGGCTTCCTGAATGCCGGCAACGCCGAAGGCCGTCAGCATTTCGCGCACGAGGTTCCGCATGTGCGGATTGTTCTCCACCACAAGAATGGAAAGTCTCGAAAAATCAGCCATTTGAACTCCGGGCTGGGAAAGGGATTCGCAGCTTGGTGTACCAAGTGATGCCAAAAACATGGTTAGGAGATCGTTAACGCCGGCTGATCCAAGTTTTACTGGAGCCGGAGCGCGAATAAGGTAAAACCATATCGAAATGCGGAACGACTGGGACACGTTTGCGAGATGCCTCTGCGCGGCACGCCGGCCGGCGTTGCGGAGTCTTGCGTTCGCGTTCATGTTTGCGGCGGTCGCGATTTCTCCGACCGGCGATCTCCTGGCGCAACCGGCCTCGCAGCAGTCCGAGACGGAGCGTTCCACGATCGGCAAAAAGTCGGATGCCGAAGACCGGGAAGCAAAAGTTCGCGAAAGCCTGCCGAATGTGCCCGGCTATTGGCCCATGGAACGCGCCGTCGACAAGCCCGAGTTAAGCGACGTTCAGACCATCCGGTTCATCACCACCGCCGACTATCCGCCATTCAACTACCTCGACGCGACAGGGGTCCTTGTCGGGTTCAATATCGATGTCGCCTGGGGCATCTGCACTGCTCTCAAGGTCCGCTGCACGGTGCGCCGCGTCGACTGGGACAAGATGGCCGAGGAACTGGAGACCGGCAAGGCGGATGCCGCCATCGCGTCACATCGTATAAGCAGGTCAACGCGCCAGCGGTTCCTGTTTTCGGACCGCTACTACGACACACCGGCACGCTTCGTGGTCCGCAAGGAAGACACGTTGCAGGACGTCAATCCGGATGTTCTCGACGGACGCAGCGTTGCAGTGGTCAAGGGGACCGCCCACGAGGCATTCGTGCGCACGTTCTTCGAGGAATCGGAGGTCAAGGTTTTCGATCGTCCCGAGGAGGCTGGTGAAGCGTTGCGCACAGGCAGCGTCGATGCCTATTTCGACGACGCCATCGGCCTCGTATTCTGGCTTGAAGGACTTGCTTCGCGCGGCTGTTGCCGATTCGTGGGCGGCGCCTATTCGGAACCGCGTTTCTTCGGAAACGGTGTCGGCATCGCCCTCAAGAGAGACAATCAGCAGTTGAAGAGAATACTGGACTATGGGCTCGACCGGGTCCGCCGTTCCGGTCTCTATCAGCGTCTGTTCACTCGGTACTTTCCGCAGGCCCTGTTCTAGACTTTGCAGGACTGCGGCGGGTCAGTGATGACCGGAACGGCAGCGCGAG
This sequence comes from Hyphomicrobiales bacterium, assembly GCA_965275905.1. Taxonomy (GTDB): domain Bacteria; phylum Pseudomonadota; class Alphaproteobacteria; order Rhizobiales; family JAJFHC01; genus CBDAQD01. The sequence goes on from CBDHYJ010000034.1 coordinate 35,304, forward strand.
GCTCCAGCCGAGTTGTGTGGGCCGCATGTCTTGATATTCGCTGAGGCCGATCGTCATGTTGTCGTGACCTGCCTCCGGTTGCGCCCGGTAGGTTCCGCACACGCGGTCCCAGATCGAAAGATTAAAGCCGTAGTTCGAGTCGGTCTCCTTGCGAATGACCGAATGATGCACCCGGTGCATGTCCGGTGTCACAACGAAAAGGCGGACAACCGCATCCACCGCGAGAGGAAGCCTGACATTGGCATGGTTGAACATTGCCGTTGCGTTCAGCAGCACTTCGAAAAGGAAGACCGAAAGCGGCGACGCTCCCAACGCAATAACAACAACGAACTTCCACAGCATGGAAAGCGCGATTTCGACCGGGTGAAACCGTATCGCCGTGGAGACGTCGAAGTCGCGGTCAGCGTGATGCACCTTGTGCAGCGCCCAGAGCGCCGGAATCTTGTGCGATGCCACGTGCTGCAGGTAGATCGCGAAATCAAGGATGACGATGCACAGGATGACCTCGAGCCATCCCGGCCAGTCGAGCCACCCAAACAGGCCCCAGCCGCGCAGTGATACTTCCGCGGCAAGACCGACCGCCAGGATCGGGAAAGCGATGCGCAGGACCGCTGTATCGATGGCCACGATGGCAAAATTGGTGACCCATCTGCGGGCCTGGGACGCAACGCGGTCGCGGCGCGGCAACACGAATTCCCACAGTCCCATGACCGCCAGAACGGCACAGAAGACAATCAGGCGTGTCGTGGACTCGGTGCCCGGATCGATCGACATGATTTCCATGCGGGACAATATGGCCTTTGACCGTCCAAAAGCATAGTCTGAGCCACCGATCCCGGCATCAATTCGCTGTGTGAAACATGGTTGATTTCCTCAAAAACGGGCCTGCTGATGCGCCGGCGACGATCATTCTTGCGCACGGCGCGGGCGCTCCGATGGATAGTGAATTCATGGAGGCGGTTGCCCGGAGGATCGCGGATTGCGGACTGCGCGCACTGCGTTTTGAGTTTGAATACATGGCCGACCGTCGGGTCTCCGGACGCAAGAGACCGCCTCCGGCGGCAACGACGCTCACAGGCTTCTACCGGGATGTCGTTGAGCAGGTATCGGCGGCAACGGCTGGTGACATTTTCGTGGCCGGCAAATCCATGGGCGGCCGGGTTGCAAGCCTGATCGTCGACGAGCTGGTCGAGGCGCGAAGGTGCGCCGGGCTCATTTGCCTCGGTTACCCGTTTCACCCGCCGGGCAAACCGGAAAAGCTCCGCACCGGACATCTTGAGCAATTGTCCGCCCCGGCTCTGATCTGCCAGGGGGAACGGGATCCTTTCGGCTCGAGAGCCGAGGTCGCAAGCTACCCGCTCTCAGGCAGTATCGAACTGTGCTGGCTGCCGGACGGCAACCACGACCTGGTGCCCAGAAAATCGAGCGGGTACACGGCAGAGCAAAACTGGAACGCTGCGGTCTCAGCCATTGCCGGCTTCGTTCGCCAGTAATGCCGCGCAAACGGGCGGCGACATCGTTTGCGGCCGGCGATTATTTGCTGTGGAGGAGCAGGACGAATTCTGTTCATCTGACGGCGGCAGGTGCGAAACTGTCGCCATGAGAATCTGTGTCTTCTGCGGATCAAGCCCCGGACTGTCCGACAGTTACGGAGATGCGGCCCGGAAGCTCGGCAGCCTTGTCGCCGAGCAGGGCCATGAGCTGGTCTATGGCGGCGGCAGCGTCGGACTGATGGGCATCGTCGCCGATGCATCGCTCGATGCCGGCGGAGTGGTGACCGGAATCATGCCGCGGGCGCTGATCGAGCGGGAAATTGCGCATAACGGGCTTAGCCGGCTCATCGAGGTCGAGACGATGCATGAACGCAAGGCGCAGATGGCTGACTGCGCTGACGGCTTCGTCACTCTGCCGGGCGGCGCCGGGACGCTCGAGGAAATCTTCGAGCAATGGACCTGGGCCCAGCTTGGAATTCACGAAAAACCGTGCGCGTTCCTCAACGTCGAGGGCTATTACGACCCGCTGCGTGAAATGATTTCCACGATGGTCGGTCAGGGCTTCCTGAAGCCCATCTACGCGGACATGCTGATTTTCGAGGACACTCCGGAACGGGTTCTGGAGGCCTGCCACGCGTATCATCCCCCACCGCCCAAGTGGGTTCAACCGGACGATCCGGTCAAGCCGTGAAGCCTCGCGTGCTTCACAGGCAAGCCGCCATGCCGGGCCGGCTCAAGCGTGCATCTTCGCGCCCTTGGTGATCTTGTCGACAATCTTCCTGTCTTCGCGCAATGCGATTCCGACCACCTTTGCGTCGTCCGGACCGTATTGCGCGAACACCGCCCTGTTGGCCGCATCGTGGCCGGTCGAGAACATCTCCTCGACATAGAGTGAAACGATGACGTCGCGGGAAAGCGCTCGCTGATGGATTTTCGAGAGGGTTTCTCCGGGCGCCGAAAGCACGATCATCGGCTGTACGGATAGAGCATTATACCGGTTGCCGTCGCGGTCATGGTATGGTTCGCCAATGACATCCGGGCATTGCGCGACAAGACCGCTCGTCAGAAACGCCGCAACGTTGAGCGCCTGCCAGGTGGCCAGATCATCGCGCAGCACGATCGCAATCTTTGTATCGAAGGAAATGTCCATTGAAACACCGGTGGGTGGATTGAGCCGATGTCCGGGACACTAGACGGACAGGTCTTCGAGGGTCTTGAACGTTTGTGCGACAGGCCTGACGCCGGCCAGATCATAAGCGCGCCGCCCACGAACGGTCTCGAACGCATCGAGGCACGCTTTGCAGGTGATGCGTTCGAGCCGCATCGTCACGACACCTATGCCATCGGCGTGACGCTGCACGGCGTTCAGACGTTTCAATACCGCGGCGAGACCCGTTACAGTACGGCCGGGCAGATCATCGTGCTGCATCCGGACGAACTGCATGACGGCGGCGCTGCGACGGACGAGGGACTGCTTTACCGCATGCTCTATATCGAGCCGTCCCTGCTTCGCCGTGCCCTGGGCGACGACGGAGCACCTTTGCCCTTCGTGGCAGACCCGGTCGTCGTCGACGAGGGAATGTTCGCCGCACTCCGGACGGTTCTCGGCGACCTGGATCAGGAGCTCGAAGACCTGTCCGTCGATGATCTTCTGGGCGAAATTGGCCGCGGACTTGCGAGGAACGCCAATCAACGCCTCAAGCCTGTCCGGCATGCGGCTCTGCATCAGGCGCGAGTTGCCAAGGATTATCTGGAGGAAAATCTGACTGCCCTTGTCCGGTCGGAGGACCTGGAGCGTGTGACCGGCATCGATCGCTTCGAGCTATCGCGTCATTTCCGCACCATGTATGCAACGAGCCCCTATCGCTTTCATCTCATGCGCCGGCTGCATCGCGGCCGTTCAATGATCGAGTCCGGGGCTCCGATCGCCGAGATTGCCGCGGCCATGGCGTTCGCCGACCAGGCGCATTTCAGCCGGCATTTCAAGAAGGCGTTCGGCCTGACACCCGGTCGCTGGCAGGCCATGACACGGGGCAGCTGCCGCGAAGAGGCCTGAATACTCTTGGAGATTCGCCGGAGGCGTCAGTCCGTGTCGGCCTAGCCCGGCAACGGGACAGGCGCGAACAACAGCGCTGCGCCGGCAATAATGAGGGCCGCTCTCGTCCACCAGGAGCCGGGCGCTATGATCGCGAATGATGTGGCGGTGAGGCCCAGCCCGACCTTGGCCATGGTCAGCACTGCGGAAGCCGGCGCATCGGAAAGCCCGATCAGGGTCGGGTTTGCGATCATGGCGAGCGGTATCAGATAGAGGCCGATGCCCAGCGCCATCGCGTTGAGGGCGACCTTCAGCCAGTCCTCATCCACCATTCCCGCAGCGATAAAGACCGCCCCGCAGACCGGCGGCGTGATCGTCGAGAGCAGCGCGTACCAGAAGACGAAGAGATGGGCCTGCAGTGGATCCAGGCCGAGCTGCGTCAGGGCGGGGCCTGCAACCGAAACGCAGATGACGTAAGCCGCCGTCGTCGGCACTTCCATGCCGAGCACCAGACAGGCCAGTGCGGTCAGGAGCAGGGACGGCCAGAGCAGCCCCCCGGATCCGGACAGGATCAGCGATGTGATCTTGACGCCGAGGCCGGTGATAGAGAGTACGCCGATGATCAACGACGCGCACAGGATGATGGAGGCGATCATGGAGACCTGGCGCCCGGCGGCGAGCAATGCGCTCTCCAGGCGGTCGATCGTGCGTTTGGCGTCAAACGTGAGCCGGCCGTCGATCAGCAGCATGACCGCTCCGGTAATGATCGCGAGGCAGGCGGCATATTGCGGCGTGTAGCCGGCCACGAACATGCCCCAGAGCAGTGTCGCGAACGGCACCAGGAAGAAGGCGGACGTGATCAGGACGTCGCGGGTGGCCGGCCTGTCCTCATCGGCGATGCCGGCCAGCCGGTAGCGCCGCGCGAACGCGTTGATCCCGACCCAGACGGCGAGGAAGTACAGGATGGCCGGCAACAGGGCGGCAGCCATGATGCCGGTGTAAGGGACGCCGGTCAGCTCGACCATGACGAAAGCGCCGGCGCCCATGAGCGGGGGCATGATCTGGCCGCCTGATGAGGCGACGGACTCGACCGCGGCCGCCAGCCGCTTCGGATATCCGAGCTTCTCCATGGCCGGCAAAGTGATGGCGCCGGTGGATGCCACGTTGGCCGATGCCGAACCGGAGATCGAACCGAACAGGGCGGACGAGATGACGGAGACCTTTGCGCCACCGCCCTTGAGACGGCCAGCGGCCGCAGCGGCGACATTCATGAAGCCCTGGCCGGCTTCGCCGGAATTCAGGATCGCGCCGAAGATGACGAAGATGGCGACGATACCGACAGAGACGCCGGTAAGGCTGCCCCAGAGCCCGCCCTCGGCGATGACAAGCGTCCCGAGGAAGCTCGTTAGCGGCGTTCCGGAATGTCCGAACTCGCCGGGCAGATACTGGCCGAACAGGCCGTAGAGCAGCGCAAGCAGGGCCAGCACCGGCAGGGGCCAGCCGATCGAGCGCCGGGCCATCTCGAGCACGATCCCGATAAGCACGAACGCAATGGCAATCTGCAGATTGCCCTCAAGTGAGCCGTACTGATCACCGAGCGCCCGCTCGTTCCATGCGATATAACCGCAGGCGGTCACCCCGGTCACGGTCAGCAGCCAGCCGGTAATGCGGCTGATCCCTTGAGTCGAGGCGAAGACGAGGACCCAGGGCAGGGCAAGCGCCATATGCATCGGCCGGCTCACCAGGTTCGGGACCAGCCCCGAAAAGATCAGCCCGAGGTGAAACGCGACAAGCACGGCCCCGAGCAGGACCCAGATGAGCCGGAAAGATGCTGTCATGGAACAGGCTCGTGACGATGCCCGGGCATAAAGGTTGCCCGGGCCCGCCTCGGGTTGAGTGCTACATCTGCTTGTCGGTGAGCGGGATGCCGGCTTCCTTGTAGTACTTGATGGCACCGGGGTGGATCTTGCCGGTGATATTCGCCATCAGGCCTTTGTCGACGCCGTTCCACCAGGCGGCCGAGCTGCCCATCTTGGCCTTCTGTTCCCAGTAGGTCTTGGTCAGTTGGTAGGCGGTGTCGTCGCTCATCTGCGAGGTCGTGTACGCCACCACGGGCAGCGATGTCGTCAGGATGTCGGCATCCTGGCCCTTGTAGGTCCCGGCCGGGATGGTGAGCTTCGTGCGCTTGGTCTTCTTGATCTGCTCGTCATTCAGCGAGATGACCTTCACGCCGGTGCTGGCAGCGGCTTCGATCACGTTGGGCGCTGGCCACGAACCGGCGGTCACGAAACCGTCGATCTGTCCGTTCTTGAGCGCGTTGACCGCGTTCGAAAGCTCGACTTCCGCCAGCTTCACTTTGCCTTCAAGGCCGAACAGCTTGAGGTATTTCGCTCCCTCGCGTGCGCCGAACGAACCTTTGCCGATCAGGATGGTCTTGCCTTCCATACCGGCGAAATCGGTCACGCCGCTGCCTTCCGACATCACGAAATGCATGGTCAGGGACGGGATGGGGAACAGTGCGCGGATGGTGTCGAACTTGGGATCGCCCTTGTCCTTGAACATGGCCTTGCCACCCTGCGCCAGACGCACAAGCACCGGCGGTGTCGTGAAGACATAGTCAGCACCACGACCCTTGACCTCCATGACGTTCTGGACGGAGCCCTGGCTCTCTTCAACGGTCACGATGATCTTGCCGTCCGACCCGGCCTTCATGGCTTCGGCGATTTGCACTGCCATCTGGTAGTAGGACGATGTCGTTTTGGCCGACTTGTAGGTCACGCGGGTGTCGGCAATCGCGGTTGTCGCAACCAGACCGGCCACCGCCAATGTGGCTGCTGCCCCGCTCAGAATTCGTGTTACGGAAAACGCCATTTCTCTCTCCCTGTTCGCACTGGTTTGTGTGTTTAAACGACGGATTTGCCCCAAAACTGCAGGTAATCCGGCATTTGTCCAGAACAAAAGGATGGCATCCGCCGGCCGTGGCTCAGAGGTGCTTTTCGAGGAACGCCCTGATCCGGGCGATGGCATCTGCTGACGCTTCGGCGTTGTAGCGCATGATGTATTTTTCATAGCGCTCATCCACACCCTCGAGATCAAACACGTGATGTGCGTCCGGGTAGATCTTGAAGGTGAACTCATGCGCCGTCTTGGTCACGGCGGCGAATGATTCACAGCGTCTTGCCGGCGTCCAGTCGTCAAGCTGTCCGATCAGGACCAGCAGCGGCGCATTGAGTTGCTCGACATCGTCACACCAGGGATAGAGCGCGATGGCGGCGCGGAACGGGGCGAGTTCCAGCTTGTCGGACGCTTTGCGGTTCGCGGCATGCAGGACGGTCCAGCCGCCATGGGACATGCCCAGCATTGCAACGCGGCTGGCGTCGACAAAGGGGAGCCGGCCCAGATAGGACTTCGCCCCGAAGGCATCGAGCGCGCGAACGCTGGCCGGAATCAGGCCGCCGCTCTTGCACACGGATCGCCGGTGCCGCGGCCAGAAGCTGTCGACGCTCAAAACGACGTAGCCCCAGTCCGCGAGCCTGTTTGCCCAGACCTTGTTCCACTTCCAGATACCGCCGCAGCCGTGGAGAAGCACGACCGCGGGGAACGGCCCCTGACCTTCAGGCTTGTAGAGGTGGCCGATAATGGTCGTGCCGGGCAGGGGTTTCGCTTCCCGGCCTTCCGCCTTCGCTTTCCTTTTCTGAAATGCTGTCGGCGGGAATGTTGCGCTCTCGAAGACGACAATCTCCGACGCGCCGGCTACACCAGCCGAAGGCCGCCCCGCGATCGCGAGCAGGGCGATCAGCAACACACTGGCAACAGTTCGAAACATGGCGGGCATGGCGCAACGAGACTAACACAGAGCGTCAGCTCTTACCGATGCCTTCAATGCCAATTGGCGGAATACGTGCGTCTCTAGGCGCAGCGCTGGTCCATCCAGAGCTTCACGTTGGGCAGGCTTTCCCAGCCGAAAGCGCGCTCGCTGGGCCCATTGGCGTTCAGGTCCGCGAGCCGTTCGAGGCCCTCCTCGACAGTCGGGATATGGCCGATCGGGATCCACCACATGACGAAATAGGTCTCACCCGGCGTCTCGAACCACTTGGCCTTCTTGTCGTAAACACGTTTGTGCACCGTGTTCCAGACGAACTGCTCAAGATGTTCGGGGCTCTCCCAGACAGACATGTTGACGATGAAACGCGGATTGTCGGTCACCTGGATATTGGTCGCGTTGCCGGTCTCGTCCTGATGCCGCCATACGAATCCGGGCGAACGCTCCGCTACCGCGTTGATGCGATCCAGCGCAGCGACAAAATCCGCAAGCTTCGGGCTGTCAATGTCGTCCAGTGTCGTGGCGACGTTCACCTGTGCGAGATGGGTATTTTCCGGCTGCTTCATGTCGGTCCTCGGCGGTTGGAAGTCAGCTCCTGAGAATGGCGTGCCGTGCGCGGGCTCCGCGCTCGATCGCCGCAACTGTCAGCTTGTCGAGGCCCAGCCGGTCGCGCAGCATTTGCAGGAACCTCAGTTCTTCCTGCTGCACATCGAGATCGGCAGCGGCCACTTCGACGGCGAGGGCATAAGCCGTCTCGCTCAGATATTTGGGCAGCGATTCCGTGACCATGGCAAGCACCGCATCGAGGCCGCCGTCCTCGGAAAGGATATCGCCGCATTCACGCGCCGTATGCAGCAGCCGTTCTTCGTCGAAATCGCGGAACACGGGAAGGTTGCGCACGATGCTGCCGATGCGGGCAAGTTCCTCGTCGTTCATGCTCCGGTCTACGGCGGACATGGTGACCATGACGTAGATCAGGGCCGAGTGGTGATTGATCATCTGCGACATGCGCATCTCCTGTTGGATAGGCTCGCAAAACCGGGAGAACGGCGGCGGGACCTTGGGGCTTTGAATTCGCGCGAGACCCTAGAGCATTTCTTCGCGTCGTTGAAGGGTTTGATGGTCGAATATGCCGTCGACCGTCATTACGATTTTCGGAGAAAGTCCGTCACGCCGTCGATCGCGTCCACGAGGCCCACGCGATTGATCATCACGGCTTCCGGGAAAGCGGTCGTCAGCCGTGTCGGAAGACGCGAATCGAGAACCACGAACACCCCCCGGTCATTCTGACGCCGGATCAGCCGGCCGAACGCCTGGCGGAGCTTGAGCCGGGTCATCATGTCCTGGTACCGGCTGCCGCCGAACGCCTCGCGGCGCCGGCGTTCGAGGATCGTCGGCTTGGGCCAGGGCACACGGTCAAAAACGATCAGCCGCAGACTGTTTCCCGGCACGTCGACGCCGTCGCGCACCGCGTCCGTACCCAGCAGGCAGGCGTTTTCGTCAGCCCGGAACAGATCGACGAGAGTGCCGGTGTCCATCGGATCGATGTGTTGGGCGAACAGCGGCAGGCCGGCTTCCCCGAGTGGAACGACAAGGTTCTCGTAGGCAACCCGCAGTCTGTGAATCGCGGTGAAGAGACCGAGCGCCCCGCCGTCCGCGGCCAGAAACAGTTCGCGATAGGCGGCGGCCACCTGGCGCGGATCGTCCCGGTTCACGTCATTGACCACGTAGAGTCTGGTTTGCTTGCCGTAGTCGAACGGCGACACATAGGCAAAGCGCTGCGCCGGCAGGGCGAGGTGGCTGGCACCTGTGCGCATTTCGGCATTTGACCAGTCCTCCGGTGTCTCCGGCGGCCGGTCGCGCAACGTTGCGGATGTAATGAGCACGCCGTCGCAACTTTCGATGACGGCTTCCGCAAACGGCCGGGTGGGGTCGATCCAGTGCCGATGCATACCGATGTCGAATTCCCGCATCCGCGCCATCTCGATCGCGAACCAGTCAACGAACTCCTCCGGCGTCTCTTCGGAAAGCGTGCCCAGCATGTGCCGCCAGGACGAAAGCGCCAGTTCGCTGCGCCGGTCGAGGCCCCTGACCATGGCCTCGATCCGGACGCGTGTTGTGCTGTCGAGTTCATCGGCATCGTCATCGAGTTTGTCGTGCAATGCGGATGAAAGGCCTTTGAGCGGGCGGGCGAGTGCGTCGAGTGCGGCCGCGAAGTCCTGTGCCGCTTCGAGCAGGTCTTCGACGGCCGGATGGCATTCTGTTTCCAGGGAGAATGCGGGATTGGCCCCTTCAGTGCGGGCGTAAACCTGTTGGCGCACCAGAGCAAGAAATCGCTCCGCGCTGTTCTGTCCTGCGCCGTTTTCGATGCGTTGCAGCCAGCCCGGACCCGGCAGTTCCCGTGCTGCCGAGACGGCGGCATCGAGCAGCCCTTCCGCAACAGAATCTCCCTCAACAAGATCGCCGGCCCGCTCGACCAGTCCGCGCCCGCGACGGCGGCTGCCTTCCGAGCCCCGGATCCAGCGCCGGAGTTCTGCCGCTTCCAGTCCGGTCAGATGGCTCGAGAACGCGCTGTCGGCTGCCTCGAAGACGTGATGTCCCTCGTCGAAGATCAGACGGCGGCCTGCCTCGCTCGTGCGGTCTTGCTGCTTTTCGTCTTCGCCGGCGCCCGCAACCGTCTGTCGTTGCGGTCTGATTGTGGCCAACGCACGATCGACGGCGGTCTGTGACATGACAAACGCATGATTGGCGATCACGATGTCCGCACGGCGTGCCTTGCGCACCGCACGCTCGATGAAGCACTTCCGATAATGCGGGCAGGCGCTGTAAATGCACTCACCGCGCCGGTCGGTCAATCCAAGCGCCATGGGTGATGCCGGCTGGCTGTCGCTCAGCCCGTCCATGAAGAGCGGGATGAGCCAGGCGGGAAAGTCACCGCCGACCATGTCGCCGTCCCGTGAGTACCGCCCCCACCGGGCGATCAGACTTGCAAGAGTGACACCGGTCCGGCTGGCACGGTTCAACTGGCCGATCCGCTCCTGGAAATTGAGCAGGCACATATAGTTTTCCCGCCCCTTGCGGATCACCACGCGCTGAGACCGTTCCTGGGGGTCGGGCACGATCTGGGCGGTTTCCTGTTCAAGCTGGCGCTGCAGGTTCTTGGTGTAGGTCGAAGCCCAGACGTTGGCCTTGTTGCGCGCGGCCCAGAATTGCGCCGGCGTCAGGTATCCGAGCGACTTGCCCAGACCCGTGCCCGCCTCGGCGAGCACCACATGGTTTTCGCCCGGGCTGTCTTTGGCGGCAAAGATACGGGCGATATCGCGGGCATAGGCATGCTGTTCCGGCCGCGGTTCGGCGCCGTCGCCCAGCGCCCTGTCAAGGGCGGCATCCGCCTCGTCAGGGGTCAACGGGTCCGAGCCGGGCGGAGGTTCCGGACCGTGTTCTTCCCAGTCAGGCAGCCGGTCCCAGATGTTCAGTCCCGTTCCCGCGCCCGGGACGTCGCGCCCCTGCGCACCGGCACGAAGGGCGTCGATGACAAGCTGGCCCCAGGGCCAGCCCGACGCAGCCATCGTCGTGGCGATCTGCAGGGACTCGCGCACATGCGGGTAGCTGTCGGATGCCATTTCTTCGAAGAGTGCCCCCGCTATGGCTGCCAGCAGATCGTCTTCTCCGCTCTTTCCGATTGCCGTCGACAGTCCGGAAGGTGTCGGCAGTGCGGGTTGCGCGGGCCGGACAAACGCGTACAGCTCCGCGACGTCGAAATGATTCTGCGACAACGCTGCGGCACGTTGGTCTCCGGAGCCCCTCACGCTGCGTGCAAGCCGGTTGATCAGAAAGACCCGGTGGCAGAGCAGATGCGGCGCGGAAGCCAGCCGCGCCAGGGCCTCGGCGGGGTCGACTGTCTCGTCAGAGCCGTTGGCGCTGCGGAATGTTGCGTCCGTACCATTCAGAACGACACCATCGGGCAGGTCACGCAGTGACCGCGACGGCTGTTGCGAATCGGTATTCTCGCCAACGTTCATCGGCGCACTATAGGCGGAATTCCGGTCATTCAGCATACCTCTCGCCATTCTCGATCAACTGCATTGACTGCGATCCCTGGGCAACCTAGTTTCCGCCGCAATTCGCGAGCAACGACACGTAACCCCGAACCATGACCGATACACCTGCAGACGTCCTGCGCGCAGCCGCCCTGGAAAGCAAGGCCTGGCCCTTTGAGGAAGCCCGCAAGATCCTCGACCGGATCGAGAAGGCCGGAACGGCGCCGGATGAAATCATCTTCGAGACCGGTTACGGCCCAAGCGGACTGCCGCATATCGGGACCTTCGGTGAAGTCGCCCGAACAAGCATGGTGCGGCACGCGTTGTCGGTGATGTGCGACATCCCGAGCCGTATCATTTGCTTCTCCGATGATATGGACGGGCTGCGCAAGGTGCCGGACAACATCCCGAACCAGGAATTGGTCGCACAGCATCTCGACAAGCCGCTGACACAGGTTCCCGATCCGTTTGGAACCCACGACAGTTTCGGCCGTCACAACAATGCCCGTCTGCGCGCCTTTCTGGACGACTTCGGATTCGAATACGACTTCTATAGTGCTACGGATTGTTACACCGAAGGCCGTTTCGACGACGCGCTCCGGCGCGTCCTCGAAAAGTACGACGAAGTCATGGAGATCGTGCTGCCGACGCTCGGTCCGGAGCGCCGCGCGACCTATAGCCCGTTCCTTCCGCTCTGTTCGCGCACGGGCAAGGTCCTTCAGGTGCCCATCGAGGACCGCAATGTCGAGGCGGGAACGGTCACGTATTGTGACCCTGAAACAGGGGAGCGTGTCGAGGTCCCGGTCACCGGTGGCGCCTGCAAACTCCAGTGGAAGGCCGATTGGGCGATGCGATGGTATGCCCTTGGTGTCGATTACGAGATGGCCGGCAAGGACCTGATCGACTCTGTGAAGCTGTCGAGCAGGATCTGTCGCGCGCTTGGCCGGATGCCGCCTGACGGTTTCAACTACGAACTCTTCCTGGACGAGAACGCGGAGAAGATCTCGAAGTCACGCGGCAACGGCCTGACGATTGAGGAATGGCTTCGTTACGCCTCCCCGGAGAGCCTGTCCGAATTCATGTATCAGGGACCGCGCAAGGCGAAGCGGCTCTATTTCGACGTCATCCCGAAGAACGTCGACGAGTATCTCACGTTCCTTGCCAAGTACCCCGAACAGGAGCTCAAGGAACAGCTCGGCAATCCGGTCTGGCATATTCATAACGGCAATCCTCCCGCGATCGAGTCCTCGATCAGCTTTGCCGTGCTGCTCAATCTCGTCAGCGCGAGCAACTCGGAAGACCCGGAAGTGCTTTGGGGATTCATCAAACGCTATGCGCCGGATACGACGCCGGAGACCCATCCGGTGCTGAACAATCTGGTCGGCTACGCCGTCAACTACTTCCATGACTTCGTGAAGCCGTCCAAGGCGTTCCGCCAGCCGACCGAGATCGAGGCAGCCGCGTTGCGGGATCTGACCGACCAGCTTGGCGATCTCGATCCGAACGCCGACGCGGAGGCAATTCAGACGGTCGTCTACGAGGTCGGCAAGGCGCACCCGTTCGAGAACCTGCGCGACTGGTTCCGTGCGCTTTACGAAGTCCTGCTCGGCCAGAGCCAGGGGCCACGCTTCGGATCCTTTGTCGCGCTCTACGGGATCGCGGAGACACGCGAACTGATCGCCCAGGGTCTGGAGGGCAAGCTCGCCGCATGACGGCAAAGGTCATTTACAAGATCTGCACGCGCACCCAGTGGGATGAGGCGGTTTCCGCCGGCCGGTTCGACGGCGCGCCCGTGGATATCGCGGACGGCTTCATTCATTTCTCTACCGCCGATCAGGTCGCCGAGACTGCCCGCCGTCACTTTGCCGGGCAGCAGGATCTTTTGCTCGTCGCCGTGGACGCCGGTGCACTCGAGCCGGCGCTGAAATGGGAGCCGTCGCGTGGTGGAGATCTCTTTCCGCATCTCTATGCCGCCTTGCCGCTTTCTGCGGCAATGAGTGTCGAGCCGCTGCCCATTGATGAAGACGGGACGCACGTGTTCCCGCCTCTGGAGCACTGAAACCCGTGTTCGCCCTGGCGAAGCCGCTGCTGCACGCCCTGAACCCGGAAACGGCACACAACCTCACAATTGCCGCGCTCGCATCCGGGCTATACCGCCGGAATCCGCAAACGGATGAACCGTCGCTCGCTGTCAGCCTGTTCGGACTCGACTTCCCTAATCCCGTCGGAATTGCGGCTGGCTTCGACAAGAACGCGCAGGTGCCGGACGCGATACTGGGTCTTGGCTTCGGATTCGCGGAAGTCGGAACGATTACGCCCCGGCCGCAGGAGGGCAATCCGAAACCGCGCATTTTTCGTCTGCCCGGGCACGACGCCGTGATCAACCGGCTTGGCTTCAACAATGAAGGACACGATGCGGCTCTGAGGCGGCTGAAACATCGTGGCAACGCACCGGGTGTTGTCGGGGTCAATGTCGGGGCCAACAAGGACAGTGACGACAGGATCGGCGATTATCTCTTGGGCCTGACTGCTTTCTACGAGGTGGCGTCGTACTTCACGGTCAATATCTCGTCGCCAAACACGCCCGGCCTGCGCGGACTTCAGGAGGGCGGGGAACTGGAGAGCCTGCTGTCGCGGATCGAGGAGCGCCGCGGCGAGCTCGCAGGCGCTTCGGGCGCTCGCAAGCCTGTCCTGCTCAAGATCGCCCCCGACCTCGATGACGAGCAGCTTGAGCATGTTGCCGCGTCCTGTCTCGACAGCGGGCTTGACGGCGTCATCGTCTCAAACACCACTCTTTCGCGCGACGGCGCGGACGGTCCGAATGCCGGCGAGGCGGGCGGATTGTCGGGCAGGCCGCTGTTCGCGCATTCGACGCGTGTGCTGGCAAAATTCTATCGGTTGACCGGTGGCAGATTGCCGCTGATCGGCGTCGGCGGCATTGCTTCCGGTTCGGACGCCTACGAGAAGATCAGAGCCGGTGCGAGCCTTGTTCAACTCTATACGGCGCTGATTTTCGAGGGCCCGGGACTTGTTTCCGCAATAAGGCGGGATCTCGTTGAATTGCTGAGACAAGACGGCCATTCCTCGATCAGGGATGCGATCGGAACAGGTGTCGACGAGCTCTCCAGGAGGTAGGCCACATGGCTCAGACCGCAAAAATCTATCACAATCCGCGCTGCTCGAAATCGCGTCAGACCTTGGCGCTGCTTGAGGAACGGGGCATTGAGCCGGAGATCATCGAGTATCTGAAGGACCCGCCGTCAGCCGATGAATTGCGCGACGTCCTGAAGAAACTTGGGCTCGACGCCCGCGATGTGATGCGCACCGGTGAAGCGGTCTACAAGGAACTGGGCTTGAAGGATCCGGACCTGTCTGACGACACTCTCATCGCGGCCATGGTCGAAAATCCGATCCTGATCGAGCGCCCGATCGTCGTCTCCGGGAAGCACGCGGCCATCGGCCGGCCGCCGGAGAAGGTCCTGGAGATCCTGTAGAGCCGGCGGTCGTGCGGAAAATCTCCCAAGGTCCAGTTTACCTCACCGTCATCCCCGCGCAGGCGGGGATCCAGAAGCGAAATTTTAATGCGGTCGCCTCCAGCACTGGATTCCCGCAGGAGCCTGTCCCCGACATGATCGGGGGCGGGAATGACGGCAATCTAGATTGACGCTTATCGCCCCGCCACCGGTGCAGGCGTGGCGAAAGTGTCCCGGAAGAGCGCAGGATAACGCACGCCAAGTGTGAGGCCGCGCGCAACGAAAAAGACCATGACCGCGGCCCACAGGCCGTGGTTGCCGTACGCACTCTCCAGCACCCACCAGGCGGCAAGATAGATCGCCACGCTCAGGATCATCATGTTGCGCATGTCGGCGGTCCGCGTGGCACCGATATAAATGCCATCGAGCTGGAAGCAGGCAATGCCCACCACCGGGGCCAGAGCCGCCCATGGCAGATAGACACGCGCCGCTGCCCGCACTTCCTCGTTGACGGTCATCATGTCGATGAAGATGCCGCCGAGGACCGCAAATGCGATGGCGATCAAGACGCTCAGGCCGACCGCCCACAGGCTCGAGATGGCAACGGCTCGCCTGAACCGTGCCGGATCCCGGGCGCCGACGGCCTTGCCCACCAGAACCTCCGCGGCGAAGGCAAAACCGTCGAGCAGGTAGCCGGTGACGTGGAACAGATTCCAGAGCACGGCATTGGCCGCCAGCGTTGTGTCGTCGAAGGCCGCGCCCCGGACCGTGAAGAACGAGAACGCAAAGATCAGGCACAGTGTCCGGATCATGATGTCCCGATTGACCGCGAGCGTGTGCTTCAGTTTCTCCGCATTGCGGATCAGGGCGGCACTCCAGGCGCCGGGCCTGCGCTTCAGTTCACGCGCGACGAAATAGAACCCGACACCAGCAGCAACAAATTCCGCAATAACCGTGCCGATGGCCACGCCTTCGACCTTGAGATCGAACACAAGGACCAGCAGGGCGTTGAGGATCATGTTCAGGCAATTCAGGATGATCTGAAGCACGAAGGCGATCGAGGTGCGCCCGAGACCGATGAACCAGCCGAGAATGGCGTAGTTTGCCAGCGTTGCCGGCGCGCTCCAGATCCGGATTGCGAAATAGCTTTGCGCGTGTGTCTCGACATCCTCGGAGGCGTCGACTATCGCGAAGGCAATCCATCCGATCAGCACTTGGAGGACGATGAGGCCAGCGCCTGCAACTGCCGCGATGACGAGCGCGCGCCCGAGCACGGCTCGCAGTTCGTCATTGTCGCCGAAGCCGTCGGCCTGCGCTGTGAGGCCGGTGGTGCCCATCCGCAGGAATCCGAAGCCCCAGAACACGAAGCTGAAGATCATGGCACCCACGGCGACCGCGCCGATATAATAGGCATCGCCGAGCTGTCCGACGACGGCCGTATCGACCACGCCCAGCAGCGGCGTCGAAACATTCGACGCCAGAATCGGCAGGGCGATGGTCAGCACGGAGCGGTGTGTCACGTCCGTGCGCTGGGCATTTTCGGTCGTGTGCATGTGGGGACTGTCCGGAGCGGGCGATTGCGGTAGATTTCAGCCCATGGCTTCCTCTACCACGCCTCTGCCGATCGTGCATCATCCCGATTATCAGGCGCCGCTTCGTCCTGACCACCGCTTTCCCATGGGCAAGTTCCGGCGTCTGGCGGAAGTGCTTGTCGAGGACGGGCATGTCGCGCCCGGCGGATATTACGAGCCGATCGAATCGCCGCTCGGCTGGCTGACGCTTGCCCACGACGAGGACTACGTCGCCGCTGCGGTCGGAGGCCGGCTCGATGAAAAGGCGGAACGGCGGATCGGGTTTCCGGTGACGGAAGCTGTGATCCGGCGTGGCCGGTTGGCGTCGTCGGGAACCGTTCTGGCGGGGCGCCTGGCGCTCGAACACGGCCTTGCCTGCAATACCGCGGGCGGCGGTCATCACGCCGCATTTGCCCATGGCGCCGGGTTTTGCGTCTTCAACGACGTTGCCATCGCTTCACGCGTGCTGCTTTCGGAAGGTGTCGTGCGCCGGATCATGGTGATCGATCTTGATGTGCATCAGGGCGACGGCACGGCGGACATCATGGCCGGTGACGACAGGGTTTTCACACTCTCCATCCATGCCGAACGCAATTTCCCGGCACGCAAGAAGAAGAGCGATCTCGATATCGGCCTGGCGGACGGTACGGAAGACGGTGACTATCTCACCCTTGTAGAGAACCGTCTGCCGGGGCTGCTCGACACCGTGAAACCCGATCTTGTGTTTTACAACGCCGGCGTCGACCCTCATGCGGAGGATCGCCTCGGGCGTCTCTCCCTCAGCGATTCGGGGCTGCGTGCGCGGGATATGCTTGTTCTCGAGATGTGCCTGAAGCGCTCCATCCCGGTTGCCGGGGTCATTGGCGGCGGCTATGTCGATGACGTCGACGTGCTCGCCCGGCGGCACGCCATTCTGCACGAAACCGCAGCCTCCCTGATCTAAGGCAAATCTCGCAGCGGCTGTATGCCGTCACAGCAGGACAACCGCCACCGAACCGGCCAGCAGGGTTGCCATGACGATGTTGAAAACCCGTACCTTGCGGTCGTCCTTGATCAGCCGGCGTATCATGACCCCGCAGACCGCCCATACGCTGAGTGCCGGCAAGTTAACGGCTGCAAAGACTGCGATCAGCAGGATGAGGCTGGTGAGATAGTCTGACGGCTGCGTGTAGGACACGGTGACGGCCAGGGCCACGGCCCAGGCTTTCGGATTGACCAGTTGCAGCAACGCAGCCTGGGGAAACGATATGGGCTTCACCGCCGCATCATCTGACAACGTCACACGTCCGGCGCGCGCGATCTTTGACGCGAGCCACAGAATGTAGGCAGCGCATCCGAACTTGAGGCCGGTCGACAGTGCAGGATTGTCCCGGAGCAGTTGCCCGACGCCGAGCCCGACAAGGAACACCATGGTCAGGAAGCCGAGGCTGATTCCGAGAATGAGCGGTACCGAGCGGCGGAAACCGAAGTTCACGCCGGAAGCCAGCAGCAGGAAATTGCCGGGTCCCGGCGAGATTGACATCACGAACGCGAAGCCCGCGAGGGCCGCCATGGTGCTCAGGGTCATCGACAATCACTCCGTCTGAATCCCTGGAAACCTGGCAATCTGCGATCGTTTCGTCACTGCTCATTAATCCAGAAAATTTATCCGAAAGTCTGATAATATGAGCGGAATGAAGAATTTTGATGCCCTATCCGATGTTCTTTCGTCGCTCCGCATCAGAGGCGACCTGTATTTTCGCGCCGATCTTCGCGGCGATTTCGCAGTCGAGTTGGGGGCTGAGCGGAGAATAATCCGTTTCCATCTGGTTCGGCGCGGCACCTGCTGGCTGACGCATGCAAACGGGCGGGTCGCGGAACTGACACAGGGCGATCTCATTATTGTCCCCAACGGGGCCTCGCAGGTGCTGTCCAGCGCTCCCGGACTGCCGGCGCGCCCGCTGGAAGAGCTCCTGGCCTCGGGCAATCTCTCTGACGGCTTGCTGCGCTATCAGGGAGAGGGAGATGGGATGACGACTCTGCTGTGCGGGTTTTGCGGTTTCGATGAGGGGATCGACCACCCGCTGATGAAGCAACTGCCCGATTTCCTGCTGCTGCAGCCTGGCAATCTCGGTGACCAGCCCTGGGTAACGGCGACACTGCGGCTGATGGAACTGGAAGCGGACCTTGCAGCGCAGGGCATGGGCGCGATCATCAGCAAGACACTTGAAATCGTGCTCGCACAGTTGCTGCGGCGGCTCTCCGCCTCGGATGCGATACAGGACAAAGGTTATATGGAGGCGCTGGCGGACCCGCAGTTGTCACGCGCACTCGGTGCCATCCACGCCGCACCCCAGCAGAATTGGACGCTTACCGATCTTGCGAAAGAGGCGGGGTTGTCGCGCGCCCGCTTCGCCGAACGATTCACTGCGACAGTCGGCCAGCCGCCAGGCGCGTATCTGACGGCATGGCGCCTGATCAAGGCCCGCGATCTTCTCAGGTCGACGGCGCTGAGTACGGAAGAGGTTGCGGCCAGATGCGGTTACGCTTCACTGCCATCCTTCACGCGGCGCTTCAAGAAAGCGTTCGGCGTCGGTCCCGGAACGTGGCGCCGGACCGCCCGGTGAATTCCGCAAAGACCCGCCGAGGCGGTCCATCCAGCGTGATGGCAGTCCTTTACGCGTCGCGGCGGGTAACGCTCGAATTGTTCGACATCGACTTCCACACGCGGACCACGAGCCAGATCGGGAACACGATGACGGCACCAAGCAGGAAGTAACGGAACAGCCATTCGAACGCTTCGAAACCGAGATCGTAGATCCGTTCGATCAGCCGGAAGAACGAATCGACAATGTCGAACGGACTCAGGCCGAGCACGGAAAGAATGAAGCCGACGAGCAGTGAGATGATCGCCAGCCGCAGGAGAACGGCTACTGGTTGTCCGCCAAAGAATGAGTTCATGACGTTTCTCCGCGCATCATCCGATCGATCTTGCGGTCAGTCTCGAACTGGCTGAGGGCGTATACCGCCCAGATGGCCGCCGGCGCCCAGCCGATCAGCGTAATCTGCAGGATCAGGCACACTATACCGGCAATCGGCCGTCCGATGGTGAAAAACACAAAGAACGGAAGAAGGATGGCAAGCAGAAGGCGCAAGGCGAAAGGTCCTTTGTTTCAGGTCAACGCGAGCAAAATGATCGGGTGAAGCCACACTCGGTCATTAGATAGTGATTCGGAGGCGAAATTACCAGTTCACGGCGGTCAGGAGCCGACCGGCGTGTGATTGAAGCCGGGCATGGCGAGCACCGCTTCCGCGCCGCCATACTGCTCCAGAAGGGCCTTCTGGTCGGCAAACGCGGCCGTATTGACCGCCTCCGGATCGAGGATTTTCCTCAGTTTCTGGTGCATTGCCCCGCATGCGGCCTGATGTTCGGGCTTCTCGCCCAGATCGTCCATTTCATGCGGATCGGTGCTCAGATCGAACAGTTGCGGCGCATGCCCGCCAGCGTAGTGAACATATTTCAGGTCGCGGTGGCGGAGCATAAAAAAGCCGCTGGGGCTGCCGCCGTCGTGATATTCGCTCAGGATTATCCTGTCGGGATCGGGGCGCGTCGCGATTCTGGCGAGCGACCTGCTCTGCCACGGCGACTGCAGCGGGCGTTCCCCCAGCCCCACGACATGTTCAACCGTTGCCGCGATATCCGTAATCGAAACCGGCGTGTCGTTCACACCCGCCGGTACGCCCGGCCCCGCCATGATCAGCGGAACACCGACCGAGTCCTCGTACATCACCGATTTGGCCCAGAACCCGTGATTGCCAAGCATCTCGCCGTGATCGGACAGGTAGATCACGACCGTATCACGGGCCGTGCCTGACGTTTCAAGCGCCTCGAGCACCTGACGGATGTTGTCATCGAGGAAACTGCACAGACCAAAATAGGCGCGTCTGGCAATCCGGCGCGTCTCGTCATTGAAATGCGCGTCATAGTCCCAGAATTGGGACATCTCCTGCAGCACCGGGTGGCGCGGCGGCTCGGCCAATCCGATCGGTTCCGGAATCTCGGCTCCTTCATAAAGATCGTAGAAGGGCTGCGGCGCGGTCAGCGGATAGTGCGGACTCACGAACGAAACAAACAGGGCCCAGGGTTCGTTGCGCAGCGCTCCGGCATACCGTCCGATCCAGCCGCGTGCCTGGTCCGTGATCTCCCGATCATAGTCCGTGTAGCTGGTATCGCCCGGCCCGACACCTTTCGCCATTTCAACGGCCTGATCAAATGCCGGCAACGGATCGCGGACCAGGCCCTGAGGCCAGCCCTTGCCGTCATTGGCCAGGTGCATCGGGATGATTTCCTCGCTGAACCCGTTGTCGTCGTCCCGGGACCGGAAATGCAGCTTGCCGACCGAGACAACCGTGTGGCCGCCGTCGCGCAGGCGATGCATCCAGCTTTCGATCTGGCCATGGTAGGGCTGGGCGGAAGACCAGCAGCGATTTTCGTGCACATGCGTGCCCGTCGCGAGGCAGGCGCGTGCCGGAACGCAGATCGGCGAGGGCGTGTAGGCGCGGGTGAACCGGGTGCCAATATCCGCAAGCCGGTCGAGCGTCGGCGTTTGGGCGACCGGATGGCCGTAGCAGCCGGCGGCAGAGCGTGCATGTTCATCCGAGCACAGGATCAGAACGTTCTTTCCGGTCATCCGCAGCAGTCCTCCGGATCGTAAAACAAGCGCATGTCGGCAGAACGATACAATCTGGTGCCATCTCGCTCTAGACTGCAGCGCGAATCGTCGTTTTTACAGCGGGAATCATGTCTGACCGGACCGGTACCAAGGAGCGAAGCCAAGTGACGGCTCTCCCGGAGGAGTTCGCCGACTGGTTCGCCGCGCGCGGCTGGCAACCGCGAACGCATCAGCTTGAGGTTCTTGATACGGCGCTCTCCGGCCGGTCGGTCCTGCTGATCGCGCCGACCGGCGGTGGCAAGACGCTGGCCGGCTTCCTGCCGAGCCTCGTTGAACTGGCTGGCGCCGGGCGAAAGCCGGGCGGAGGCAAGTCCGGACTGCATACGCTCTACATTTCTCCGCTGAAGGCTCTCGCCGTTGACGTGGCGCGCAATCTGGAGATGCCGATCGACGAAATCGGGCTCGATATCCGGGTCGAAACCCGTACCGGCGATACGCCGCAATCCAAGCGGCGGAGACAGCTCACCTCGCCGCCGGACATTCTGATGACGACCCCCGAACAGGTGGCACTTTTGATCGCGAACGACAATGCAGAGCGGTATTTCGCGGGTCTCAAATCCATCGTCCTCGATGAACTGCATGCTCTGGCGCCGTCCAAACGCGGCTCTTTGCTGGCGCTGGGACTGGCGCGGCTCGCAACGATTGCGCCGGACTGCCGCCGCATCGGTCTGTCGGCGACGGTTGCTCAACCGGATGATTTGCGCGCCTTTCTCGTTCCACAGGGCGATGGAAGAGACAGAACCCTGAGCAACTTCGTAACCGTTGAAGACGGCGCCAGGCCCGATATCAGTATTCTGGAATCGTCCGAACGTGTGCCGTGGTCGGGTCATTCGGCGCGATACGCCTATCCTGAGGTCTACGATGCCATCCGGGCCAACAAGATGGTCCTGATCTTCGTCAACACCCGGTCGCAGGCCGAGATGGTGTTTCAGGATCTGTGGCGCCAGAACGAGGATGTGCTCCCCATCGCGCTTCATCATGGTTCCCTCGATGTCGGCCAGCGGCGCAAGGTCGAGGCGGCCATGGCCGACGGGAAACTGCGTGCGGTTGTCTGCACCTCGACGCTGGATCTCGGAATCGACTGGGGTGACGTCGATCTGGTCATCAACATCGGCGCGCCCAAGGGTGCCAGCCGGCTGATGCAGCGGATCGGCCGGGCCAATCACCGTATGGACGAGCCCAGCCGCGCGTTGCTTGTCCCGGCCAATCGCTTCGAGGTCCTGGAGTGTCGCGCGGCACAGGAGGCCGCCGCGCGCGGCGATCAGGACAGCCAGCCGCCACTCGAGCGGCCGCTCGACGTGCTGGCCCAGCACGTCATGGGGACGGCCTGCGCCGGACCGTTTTTTGCAGACGACCTGTTCGCGGAAGTCAGAAGCGCGTCGGTCTACGCCAGCCTGACCCGCGAGGAATTCGATCGCGTCATCGACTTCGTTGCGACCGGCGGTTATGCGTTGCGCAGCTACGACAGGTTTGCACGCCTGAAAGTGCAGCCGGACGGACGCTATCGCCTGGCCCACCCCCGCATGGCGCAGCAGTACCGCCTGAACATCGGCACGATTGTCGAGGCGCCCATGCTGAAAGTGAGGCTCGTGCGCCGCAGGACGGCCGGCGGAAAGACGCTTCCGGCACGCGGCGGCCGGGTTCTGGGTGAGATCGAGGAATGGTTCATCGATCAGTTGGCGCCTGGCGATACATTCCTTTTCGCGGGGCAAATTCTGCGGTTCGAGGGGCTGTCGGAGACCGAAGCGCTTGTCAGCCGGTCAAATGCCGAGGAACCGAAGATCCCGTCCTACATGGGAGGCAAGTTCCCGCTCTCAACCTATCTGGCCGACCGGGTACGGCAGATGCTGGCGAGTCCCGAGGACTGGCGCCATCTGCCTGCCCAGGTTCGCGAATGGCTGTCTATTCAGAGATACAAGTCTGTTCTGCCCGATCCTCAGGACCTGCTGGTCGAGACGTTCCCGCGCGGCAGCCGTTATTATCTGGTCTGCTATCCGTTCGAAGGCCGGCTCGCGCACCAGACTCTCGGCATGTTGCTGACGCGCCGCCTGGAGCGTCTCGGTGCTCGTCCGCTGGGCTTCGTCGCGAGCGAATACGCGCTCGCCGTCTGGGGGCTGCGGGACTTGAGCCTGATGAGCCATGCCGGAAAGCTGTCATTTGCCAGCCTTTTCGATGAAGACATGCTGGGAGACGACCTGGATGCATGGCTGGCGGAATCGAGCCTGATGAAACGCACGTTCCGGGCCTGCGCCATTATCGCCGGGCTGATTGAGCGCCGGTTCCCCGGCCAGGAGAAAACGGGCCGCCAGGTCACTGTCTCTTCGGACCTGATCTACGACGTGCTTCGAGAGCACGAGCCGGATCACATTCTGCTTCGCGCGACCTGGGACGATGCGGCCTCCGGACTGCTGGATATCTCGAGACTGGGAGACCTTCTGCGCCGCGTGCGCGGGCGCATCGTCCACCGGTCGCTCGACGCGGTCTCGCCGCTGGCGGTCCCGGTGATGCTTGAGATTGGGCGCGAACCGGTTTATGGCGAAGCGAGCGAGGCGCTGCTGGCCGAGGCAGCGGACGCTCTGATCGAGGAGGCAACGAGGCTTGTCTGAACCGGCGTCGGACAGGAATCAGCAGCAATCGCCACCAGAACCTGCGGCGCGAGAGCTGAAGATTTGTGGAATGGAGGCGACGCCCGATACCAGCGGCGCGCTCTATGTTCAGAGCGTCGACACCCTGATTGTCTCGGATCTCCATTTCGAGAAGGGGTCTTCGTTTGCAGCCCGGGGTGTGCATCTCCCGCCATATGACACGCGCTCCACCCTGGGGCTCCTGGAGCAGGTCTGCGAGAAGTATCGCCCGTCAACGGTCATCGCGTTGGGCGACAGTTTTCACGACGGCGGAGCGGCGGCACGCATGTCCGGTGATGATCGTCAGCGCATTCACGCTCTGACGGATGCGCAGAACTGGATCTGGGTCACTGGCAATCACGATCCCGAGCCGCCGGATGATCTTGGCGGCACAGTCGCGGAACAGGTCGAGATCGGCCCACTCACTCTGCGGCACGAGCCGCAGCCGGCACCCGCGACCGGAGAGATTGCCGGACACCTTCACCCGGCAGCCGTGGTCGTGATGCGCGGCCGGAGGCTGCGGCGGCGCTGTTTCGTCACCGATGCAACCCGGCTGATCATGCCGGCTTTCGGTGCCTATACCGGCGGGCTGAATGTTCGGGCGAAGGCCTTTGCGGGGCTGTTTTCCGGCCTCAAGTTCAATGCCTGGATGATCGGGCGTGATGGCGTCTATCCGGTAAGCGGTCGGCGCCTGCGTGCGGAAACCTAGACGTCATCCTACGATCAGTTTGGCAATTCCGGCCACCAGACAGGCGACAGCAACAGTCGTCAACTGAAGTCTCAGCGTGCCGTACCAGCGGGGCAACCGGCCCTGTTCGACACTCATGACGTCCCAGAGGCACTGCACGATGAAGCCCGTGATGAGTATGCCGAGAGCCAGGATTGGTCCCGGCAGGAATGCCACCCAGGCGACAATGGACGGCAACACGCTCAGGCCCAGTTCGCGATTGCGGTCCGGTCCGGCAAGCGGCCCGATGCAGACCCCCCAGCGCACGCCGCCCAGGAACGACAGGATGACAGCACCATAGGCCATGAGCATCTTGTGCGCTGTCGCCGCGGTGCCGGCGTCCGTTGCGAACCAAATCAGGCCGGCGGTCAGCAAGAACGGCAGCAGGCCGGCATAGCCCATCAGGCGGGCGATGCCCGGCATCTCCTTCCGATCTCCGATCTGGTCTGTCGAATATTGTACCATCGCCGTCCGAAAAACGCGTTGTGGCGACCCGGATCAGCGGTTGCGGAATGCGACCGCGGCGAGCCAGCCCGAGAACAGGGCAAGCATGACCGCAACGACGCCGTAGAGCAATGGTTGCCGGTGAGCGAGGTTAAAGACGAATCGCTCGAAACCGCTCTTGTTGATGTAAAGCGGTGAGGCCTGTGCGTGGATGACGTTGCCTTCGCGGAACAGGAACACCTCCGCGGTGTAGATCCCGATCGGAACGTTTGCGGGGATATCGACGTTGGCCCGGAACAGCGTATTGCCCAGGAACGTGACGCCCCCGGCAACCTCGGTATAGAGCTCCTGTTCTTTCATCAGCCTGACAATGGCTTCGCTATATGGCGTCTCCTCCCGGGATGTTTCGGTGACGCCCTTTCTCTGGATGAATCGCATGTACCGCGTGCCGATCTGGTGGCGCTCCAGAACCTCTTTCGACGCAATCGCCTCCAGAGGGCGGGTGCTGACGACGGCGTAATATCCGGGAACGCCCTCGAACGTTTCCGCGCCAAAATTCATCCAGATGCCGGCGATCCGCGACTTCTCGCGAACCGTGATGTCCTGTGCCGGTCCTCTCACGACAACCACGATGTCTCGCGCGAGCGCCCTTATCTCGGGCGACTCCGTCTCGACCGCTCCGAACAGCAGGAGCTGCGTGCCTGTAAAGTTGGACCGGATTGCCACCAGATGATCGGAGAGATCGGTGACCAGTTCCTCGCCGCGGCTGACAGTCGGATTGGCAACCAGCCCATAGACTGCGACCAGGAAGGCGAGGACGGTGGCTCTCAGGCGCGACGACATCTCAGTGACCTCCCGACACGCCGGCTGGCGACATTGAGAACAGCTCGCCCGGGGTCAGCACCAGACCGAGCGCGAGGCGAATGCACACGGCGAGCACCATAAGCGCCAGAAGCGCCCTCAGTTGTTCACCGCGTAGTTTCTGTCCCGCCCGGGCGCCGAACTGGGCGCCGATCACGCCTCCCGCGAGGAGCAGGAGTGCCAGGACCGCATCGACCGTCTGGTTTTGAACCGAGTGCAGGACGGTCACGAGACTGGTGACGAAGATAATCTGAAACAGAGACGTTCCGACCACCACATTTGTCGGCATGCGCAGCAGATAAATCATTGCCGGCACCATGATGAACCCGCCGCCGACGCCCATGATGGCGGCAAGCACGCCAACCGATGCACCGATGGCCAGTGGTGGAATCACGCTGATGTAGAGTTTCGAGCTCCGGAACCGGGTCTTGAAGGGCAGGCCGTGGATCCAGTTGTGCTGGCCTGAGCGGCGTACAGGCGCGCCGGAGCCGCTCCTGGAGCGCTTGATGGCGCGCAGACTCTCGATCAGCATCAGGCCGCCGATGACGCCCAGAAACACCACGTAGCAAAGAGAAATAAGCAGGTCTACCTGACCCAGCGTGCGCAACAGACTGAATATCCAGACCCCGAGGAATGATCCGGCTATGCCGCCTGTGAGCAGGACGACGCCCATCTTGATGTCGACCGCGCGCCGCCGCCAGTGGACAAGCGCGCCCGAGACCGATGATGCAACAATCTGATTGGCTTCGGTAGCCACGGCCACGGCCGGGGGGATGCCCGCGAAAATCAGCAGTGGGGTCATTAGAAAGCCGCCACCGACGCCGAACATGCCGGAGAGAAAGCCGACCGCGCCCCCCATGCCCAGGATGATCAGGACATTTACCGAAAGCTCAGCGATCGGAAGGTATATCTGCATTACGGGCGCGGATCCGGGACCGGAGGCAATGTAAGCGGCTACACATGGCAGAACTGCCAAAGTGCTTGGTTTATCCGGTTAAACGCCTGTCAGGCCGTCATGTCAATGACAGCCTGACAATACGTGCGATAGAAGTTGGTTTTGAGGCCGGTCGACAACGGGCTGAGGATCAGCCGGGCTGATCGACGAGCTGGGCCAGCAGGTCCTTTGTGACCATGCCCGTCGCGGTCAGTCCCTTGTCGCGCTGGAACGCCCGGATAGCCTCGCGGGTCTTCGGTCCGAGGACGCCGTCTGCTGGCCCGGCATGGTAGCCCATGTCGTTCAGAAGGCTCTGCGCCCGGGCAATAGAGGTCCGTGCATCGCCGGCGCTGCTTGTCCGCGTCTTGGTCGCGCCCCAGCCGCCGTCCGGTACCGGAACCATGTTGGCTTCCTGGACCGGCTCCCGCGGTTCCCAGTTTTCGACCTCGAGCTTGGCCCGGATCAGAACATCGGGTGACAGTTTCTTTTCGACCAGGGCCATGCGGTTCGCGGATTCCTTGTCGCCATTGGCGGCGCCGATCGCAAACCACTTGTAGGCCTCTGCAGGATTCGCGCGAACCCCGAGACCGCGTTCGTTGAGAATGCCGTAATTGTACTGGCTGTCCGTCAGGCCGAGTTCGGCGGCATTGCGGAACCAGTAGGCGGCTTTCGCAAAGTCGTGATTTTCCCCGCTGGTGTCGGCATAAATCACGGCCAGGTTGTGCATTGCCTTGCGGTTGCCCTTTTCGGCGGCACGTTCATACCAGATACGGGCGGCAGCCTTGTCAGCCGGAACACCGCGCCCCTTTTCGTAGAGTGTGCCAAGGCGGTACTGCGCGGGCGCCAGCCCCTTCGCCGCTGCCTTCTGATACCAGGTCGCTGCACGGCGCAGATCCTGACTGATGATCTTGCCCTCTGTGTAGCGCGATGCGACTTCGAACTGCGCGTTCGGATTGCCGGTCGCGGCGGCGACCCGGAGGCTCATGGGCCCGATCTCCGCCGGCGGCAGCGATTCGGTTACGCTTGCGAAGCCAGCGGACCGCGGGGTTGCAGCGGTTGTTTCCGGTACGCCCGCGGCGGAATTCGGTGCACTGTCGGCCGACAGCAGGGAATTCCTGGCGTCGGCGCCGGTGATGCCGGAAATCGCGTTCGGATCTCGCGCGGTGGGCTGATTTGAGATGCTGCCGGTGACGTCCGGGTCACTCAGCGGCACGGCAACAGGAATGTCGCTGGCGGGAGCGCTTGGGGCGGTCGTCGTGGCCTGCCGCCGCTTTCGCGCTTCCTGAATCTGCTGATAGACCTGCATTGCGCGGTCCGACTTGTTTGTCGCTGCCGAGGGCATGGACTGCGGATTAATGGGTCGATCGATTTGCTGGGCTTGTGGTGCTGGCATGGTCGTCCTCGATTCTTTGTTGGAGGTCGACGGGACCGCGGCATCGGGTGTCGCGGCGTTCGGAACTGATGGCTTGGGCGCCGTGAAGACTTCGCTGGATTGCGGCGCTGATGTGAGTGCCGCGCGCTTGTTCTTCACGAGGGACATGGTGGACAGTGCGCCGATGGCGAGCAGGGCGACTGCGGCGGCCAGAAGAACGGTCTTCTTCTTGCTGCCCTTCTTGCCTGCATTCTCGGCCTCTTCGGGAGACCTCGGGCCGAGCAGGTTGAGTCTCGAGCGCGCGGGCTTCTCTTCGTCGGGAGAAGCGTCGGAAGTGGCCTGGGCCGCGCGCCGCGCAGCGGCGATGAAGTCTTCGGCCGGCGCCTGCGGTGCCGGTTCCGGAGCTGCCGGCCCAAGCGGCTCCGGCGTCAGGTCCGACGGAACATCAATCGGGTCGAGACGCAGGTCCGGAATGGAGTCGTGATCCTGCGGAACCGTGTCGGCGACAGAGGCTTCGGCTCCTGGCTGCACAGGCTGATCTTCGAGGCCGACGATCGGCGGCAGTTGAATGTCTATTGCGGGCTTGCCCGCCAGTGGAAGGTCTGAAACCTCCATCGGCGCCACGTCAGGTGCGGGCATGGCGGCCGGGTCCGGTGAAACCGGGGCTTCCGGCACCGGTGAGGCAAACGCTTCCGGTGCATGCGGCTCTGGTGTCTGCGGCTCGAGAGCCATGTCCAGGCCGGGTGCCATTTGCGGCGATTCGATTGGCGCCGCAGGAGCGGCAACGTGCCCGTCTTCAAGGTGCGCCAGTCGTAAAACGACTTTCTCGAGCGTTTCATGAACCGCCTCGAGGGTCTCCTGTGTCCGGCGGTCGGCGCGTTCGGCGTTTTCCTGGACTGACTGAAGGCCGCGTTCGAGAGCCGTGATGGCGTTTGTGGTAGCGGCATGAATGGCGCCGTCGTCGGCATTTTGGGGAACGCCGACCTGTTCGATCTGGGCAAGGCGTTCGGACATTCTCACAAGTTCGCCCTGGAGAACGTTCATGCCTTCCGCGTTGCCTTCGGCTGCGCCGACACTTTCGATGCGGGTTTCGACTTCCCGGATACGGCCTTCGATCTCGCTGAGATCCTGCAACGGAATGCCCTGGCCGCCGTTCTGGTCGAGGCGCTGGGCAATGTCGTTCAGCCGGTGCTCCAACGCCATATAAGCCGCGCCGTCGGTGCCTGAGTGGCCGGCCTGGGCAAGTTGTGCTGCCAGATGCTCGACGGTGTCGCGCAAGGCCTGCACGTCGCCGTATGACGCCGTGTCGTTGCGGATCTGGGCAATCGTGTCATTGAAAGACGAAAGCTCGGCCCGCATTTGCATGACGGCGTCGGGATCGGACTGGCTGATCAGGCCCTGCTGGGTCTCGACCTGTTGAGCGATCCGGTCGAAATTCTCCCGGAGCGCCATCAGTTCCTTACTGGAGGCCGCTTCGATCGAAAGGTCCGCGACGCTTTGAGAGAGGCCTGTTATTTCCTCCTCGATGCGCTTGATTGCCTGTTCCGGATCACCCGAGAAATTGGCGATGCCCTGCAATTGGGCGGCTACGTTGTCGATCGTCTGCCTGAGACCGTCGACTTCGGTGATTGATGCCGCTTCATGCCTTTGCTCGGCAAGGCTGCTGGAGAGGAGCGAAATCTCCTCCTGCATGCTGACGATCGTGGAATTCGTTGCTGCGAAGTTGGTGTCGTCCAGGCGATTGACGATGTCCTGAATTCTCGTCTGAATGCTTTGCAGGTCGTCGCGGGATACGAATTTGGCGGGGTCGATCTGTTGCGCGCGATGCTGCTGCATGGCGGCTTCGAGAGCCCGTTGATCCGCTGCCTTTTGCTTCGCGGCATCCGCATTCCGGCGTTCCGCCCGCTCGAGCCGCGCGGCCATCTCGGCCAGCTGGCGCTCCACGCGAACGAACTCGCGGTCGGGTTCGGCTTTCTTTTCAGGCTCCGCTGCCGGCGGAGGCGCCCTGAATTCTTCCAGCCTTGCCTGAATCGCCTTGATTGATTCGCCGGTGCGGCGGTCCGTCTGCTCTATGTGATCGACGATATCGGTCAGGGTTTTCTCGAACGCCTGGTGACTTTCGTCCTGTGGATTCGATTTACCCTTCTTGCGCTGCTCGAATTCCGACGCGAACTTGTCCGACAGCCGCGAAAGCCGTTCGTCAAAAGTTTCCAGTGTCTCTACCGAGCGGCGCTCGCTGCGCTCGACGCGATGAACAAGCTCGCGCACGGCATCAGTGACGGGTTCCAGGTCAACCTGGGGCTGTACAACCCGCGATACGGCGGTTTCCGACTGGCGCCGTGCCAGACCTGAAATCTGCTGGGACAGTTCATCCAGGCGATCCTGGATATCGTGCTCGGAGCGTTTGGGCTCGCGCCGCGCTGAAGTGCTGCGGGCCGGGTACCGGTAATTCTGGTCTTCTTCGAAGTCGTCGTTATCGGTTTCAAGAATGACGGAGTTGAGCCATTGCCCCAACGTCATGCCGGAGCGCCGCGCGGCGGACTTGGCCGCCTCGCGGGCCTCAGGCTCGATGCCCTTAATGCTCCACGGAATACTCGACTTCATCTATCCGCCACCAACTTCGCTTGCCCTAGGCAGGGTGTTCCGAGAATTCACTCAAGACACTCTGATCTCCGCATAAGCCTCGGTTATCATGGTAAAAATAATGTTAACGGTTGTGTTAATCACAGACGCTCGGCGTCGTTTCGACGCGTCCGGACAGAAGGCCCAATTGGCGACACACTCCTGACCACAGAATTGATCTCACCCGGGCCCGATCAGCATTGGGTGTGGACCCCATGTGATTTTAATGTTGACGTTTACGTCAACGATAAGTATATGCGGAGGCAATTCACGCTATATGACTTTGAGTCCGCACGATCGGACAGGACTGGAGATGAGCCATGTCAACTGAGATTCTCTTCGGTAACCGCCCGGGCGAGACCGGCGACGCCGAGATCAAATCCAAACGGTACACAATTTCTCAGCTTTCCAAGGAATTCGGCGTAACAGCGCGAACCCTGCGCTTCTATGAGGACAAGGGGCTGCTGAATCCGGCCCGCGAAGGCCAGAACCGGATCTTCAGCCACAGAGACCGCGCGCGCCTCAAGTTGATCCTTCAGGGAAAGCGCGTCGGGTTCTCGCTTTCCGAGATCAAGGAAATGCTGGATCTCTATGATCTGCGTGACGGGCAGGTGACCCAGCTTCGTGTCGCGCTCGGAAAGTTCGAGGAACGCATTCAGCATCTTGAGCAGCAGAAAGTGGATATCGAGCAGGCAATCGCCGATCTCGAGCGCACCAAGGAAATCGTCCGGGGAATGCTCAAGGAGCGCGAGAGCGAGGAGGCGATGCGCGGCACCGGGTGATTGACCGCGCCAGCACGCACCCGCACCACCAGTCCAGGTCACACAGAGAGAGTTATCCGATGCCGAGTTACCATGCCCCAGTCAAAGACGTTGAATTCCTTCTCAATGATGTCCTTCAACTGGAGCGTTACGGCAACATTGCCGGGTTCAGCGAAGTCACGCCGGACCTGATCAAGGCGATCCTCGAGGAAGCGGGGCGGCTTTGCGAGGAGGTGATCCATCCCCTGAACCATTCCGGCGACAAGGAAGGCTGCACCTTCAATGACGGCGAGGTGACCACGCCGGAAGGATTCAAAGACGCCTACAGGCAATTCATCGAAGGCGGCTGGACCAGCCTGTGCGCGGAAACGGAGCATGGCGGGCAGGGCCTGCCCTTCATCCTTGGTTCAGTACTCAACGAGTTCCTTGCATCGGCGAACATGGCTTTTGCCATGTATCCGGGTTTGAGCGACGGCGCCTACAAGGCGATCGCAACGCACGGCAGCGACGAGCAGAAGCAGACCTATCTGCCGAAGATTGTGTCGGGCGAATGGACCGGCACCATGAACCTTACAGAGCCGCATTGCGGCACGGATCTGGGGCTCATGCGCACGAAGGCCGAACCCCGGGATGACGGATCCTACAGGATTACAGGAACCAAGATCTTTATCTCCGCCGGCGAACATGATCTGTCGGAGAACATCATCCATCTGGTGCTGGCGAAGATTCCCGGCGGTCCCGAAGGGATCAAGGGCGTCTCGCTGTTTGTCGTGCCGAAGTTCCTCGTGAACGATGACGGCAGTCTCGGAGAACGCAATGCCGTGGCGTGCGGTGCGATCGAGGAAAAGATGGGCATCCACGCCAACTCCACCTGCGTGATGAACTACGACGGCGCCATCGGCTGGCTGGTCGGCGAAGAGCACAAGGGTATGCGGGCCATGTTCACGATGATGAACGCTGCACGCCTCGGTGTCGGGATTCAGGGCCTCTCCCAGTCCGAGATCGCATATCAGAACGCAAGGGATTATGCCCTGGAGCGCATTCAGGGCCGCGCGCTGACCGGTCCCGAGGCGCCCGAAAAGGCGGCCGACCCGATCATCGTGCACCCGGACGTCCGCCGCAATCTGATGAACATCAAGTCCTTCAACGAAGCGGCTCGGGCGCTTGTCCTTTGGTCTGCGCTGCGCGAGGATATTGCCCAGCGCGCTGAAGATGAAGGTGAGCGTCAGGCGGCCGACGACCACATGGGTTTGCTGACACCGGTGATCAAGGGCGTGCTGACCGATACCGGCTTCGCGAACGCAGTCGCGGCCCAGCAGATCTACGGCGGGCACGGCTACATCCAGGAGTGGGGCATGGAGCAGTTCGTGCGCGACGCCCGGATCGCGATGATCTACGAGGGTGCGAACGGTATCCAGGCACTCGATCTTGTCGGACGCAAACTGCCGGCCGATGACGGACGTGCGCTCAAGGCCTTCCTCAAGGAGGTCGGCGAATTCGCCGCGGCCAACCAGAACGATGAAGCGCTGGCGGATTTCGTTGGTCCTCTGGCCGGCGCAACAAAGGATCTGCAGAATGCGACGGGCTGGTTGATGCAGAATGGCGTCTCCAACCCCAACGAGGCGGCGGCAGGTTCAAGCGACTACATGCATCTGTTCGGCCTGGTGGCACTGGCCTACATGTGGGCTATGATGGCCAGGGTCGCGCAGGAGAAGCTCGCCGCCGGAGACGGTGACCGTGCGTTCTTCGAGAACAAGCTTGCGACCGGACGGTATTTCATGCAGCGCGTCCTGCCGGAAACCAAGGCCCATCTGATGCGCATCAGCAGCGGCTCGGCACCGGTGATGGCACTTTCCGCAGACGCTTTCTGAGGCCGCCCCAGCACCAGGGAGACTAAAGACATTGTCCGTACTCAACGTACCCCGGCCGTCTTGGATGGACGAAGAACTCGACATGCTGGCGGACGCGTCAGCCAAGTTCTTCGAACGTGAATGCGTACCTGAGTACGAAAAATGGGAAGAGGAAGGCATCGTTCCCCGCGAGGCCTGGGAAAAGGCCGGGGCGGCAGGGCTCCTGTGCGCGGCCGTGCCTGAAGAGTATGGAGGCGCGGGAGGCACGTTCGCCCACGAGGCGATCATCATCGATCAACTCGGCAAGGCGGGTCTCGACAGTTTCGGCATCGCGCTCCACAACGCGATCGTCGCGCCTTACGTATTGCACTACGGCTCCGAGGATCAGAAGAAGGACTGGCTTCCGAAGCTGGCGAGCGGCGAGCTGATCGGCGCCATCGCCATGACGGAGCCCGGCGCCGGCTCGGACCTGCAGAACGTGCGGACATCGGCGGTCCGGGACGGCAATCACTACAAGATCAACGGCCAGAAGACCTTCATCACCAACGGCCAGCATGCCAACTTCATTGTCCTGGTCACGAAGACCGATCCGAACGCCGGTGCAAAAGGGACTTCACTGATCGGCATAGAGACCGACGAGGTCGAAGGGTTCCGGCGCGGGCGCAACCTCGACAAGATCGGCCTCAAGGCCCAGGACACCTCGGAGCTCTTCTTCGACGACGTTCGTGTGCCGACGTCCAGTCTTATCGGGCCGGAGGAGGGGCAGGGGTTCTATCAGTTGATGGAGCAGTTGCCCCAGGAACGCCACCTGATCGCCCTGCAGGCCATGGCCATGATCGAACGCGCTCTCGCGCTCACCATTGAGTACGTCAAGGAGCGCAAGGCCTTCGGCAAGTCGATCGTCGATTTCCAGAACACGCAATTCAAGCTGGCGGAATGCAAGACCGAAGCGACGGTCGCAAAGGTCTTCTGCGATCACTGCACCGGGCTCCTGATTGACGGCAAACTCGACGAGACCACCGCATCGATGTCCAAATACTGGGTGTCCGACCTGCAGTGCAAGATTATCGACGAATGCCTGCAGCTCCACGGCGGCTACGGCTACATGAACGAATACCCGATTGCGCGTATGTACCGGGACGCCCGCGTGCAGCGCATCTACGGCGGAACCAACGAAATCATGAAAGTGCTGATCGCCCGTTCGCTCTGATTGCGCACGGCAAGGTCAGTCGCAGGGAGACCATGACCGAATACACGCTCTATTGCTTCGCTCAGTCGGGCAATGCCTACAAGGCTGCCTTGTTGCTCAATCACTCCGGCGCTGACTGGACTCCGCGCTTCGTGGACTTCTTCAACGGCGAGACCCGCACGCCCGAGTATCGCGCCATCAACGTCATGGGCGAGGTGCCCGTTCTGGAGCATGACGGCCAACGGCTCAGCCAGACAGGCGCCATTCTGGATTATCTGTCAGAGCAGCTTGGCAAGTTCGGCTGGAGCAATGGAGACGAGCGCCGCGAAATCATGCGCTGGATCCTCTGGGACAACCACAAGCTGACCAGCTACACCGCGACCTACCGGTTCCTGAAACAGTTCATGAAAGACCCGGACCCGGCAGTCATGGACTTTCTGCACGGCCGCAGCGAGGCGGCATGGGGCGTCCTCAACACCCATCTTGAAGACCGTGAATTCGCCGCACTGGACCGGCTGACCATCGCCGACTTCTCCCTGTGCGGATACCTGTTCTTCGATGACGAAATTGGCGTGGACTGGGCTTCGGACTACCCGAACATCCACGCCTGGCTCGGGCGCATCAAGTCGCTCGACGGATGGCAACACCCTACGACCTGATGCCGGGACATCCCCTGCCGGCTGACACCTGATCGGGGCCTGTGGCCCCCACGGAGTACATCTGATGACGGATTGTTACATCTACGATCATGTCCGCACCCCGCGCGGGCGCGGCAAACCTGACGGAAGCCTCCACGAAGTGACGGCTCTCGAACTGGCAACCCAGACTCTGACGGCGCTCAGGGATCGCAATAGCCTCGACACCGCAATGATTGACGATGTCGTGCTCGGATGCGTCGACCCGGTTGGTGAGGCCGGCGGCGACATCGCGCGCGCTGCGGCCATCAATGCGGGCTTCGACGAGAAGGTCGCGGGTGTGCAGATCAACCGCTTTTGCGCTTCCGGTCTTGACGCGCTCAATTTCGCGGCCGCCGAGGTGATGTCGGGCCAGCACGACATGACAATCGGCGGCGGTGTCGAGTCCATGAGCCGTGTCGGCCTCGGCGCATCCGGCGGAGCCTGGCCGATCGACCCGAGGCTTGCGGTCAAGTCCTACTACACCCCGCAGGGCATCAG
>CBDHYJ010000035.1:0-174603 GCA_965275905.1 Hyphomicrobiales bacterium
TACACGGCCACGGACAACTCCGGAGCCACCGCCTCCTCAACGCTGACCATCACGGTCACCGGCACCAACGACGGGCCGGTTGCGGCCGAGGTGACGGTGTCCGGTTTCGAAGACTTGGGGATCACCGGCACGTTGTCCCATGGCGTGACGGATGTCGACATCAACGATACCCATCAATATTCCTTCGCCACATCCGGTACAATCGATGCGTCGGCCATCGGCCTGACGAATGCCACGATCAGCTATGATCTGGATAAGGGCGAGGTCACAACAGGTTCTGGTGACGATACTCTCACTCTCGGTTTCCTCAATCTGGACGACCCAACCAATGGATCGTTCAGTTTCACACCGTCTTCCTATTTCGATTCACTGGCGGCTGGCGAAAGCGCCATCCTCGAGATCGGCTACACGGCCACGGACAACTCCGGAGCCACCGCCTCCTCAACGCTGACCATCACGGTCACCGGCACCAACGACGGGCCGGTTGCGGCCGAGGTGACGGTGTCCGGTTCCGAAGATTCGGGGATCACCGGCACGTTGTCCCATGGCGTGACGGATGTCGACATCAACGATACCCATCAATATTCCTTCGCCACATCCGGTACAATCGATGCGTCGGACATCGGCCTGACGAATGCCACGATCAGCTATGATCCGGATAAGGACGAGGTCACAACAGTTCTTGGTGGCGATACTCTCGGTTTCCTCAAACTGGACGACACAACCAATGGATCGTTCAGTTTCACACCGTCTTCCTATTTCGATTCACTGGCGGCTGGCGAAAGCGCCATCCTCAAGATCGGCTACACGGCCACGGACAACTCCGGAGCCACCGCAAAGTCCACGCTCTCGATCACCGTCACCGGAACCAACGACGGGCCGGTTGCGGCCGAGGTGACGGTGTCCGGTTTCGAAGACTTGGGGATCACCGGCACGTTGTCCCATGGCGTGACGGATGTCGACATCAACGATACCCATCAATATTCCTTCGCCACATCCGGTACAATCGATGCGTCGGCCATCGGCCTGACGAATGCCACGATCAGCTATGATCTGGATAAGGGCGAGGTCACAACAGGTTCTGGTGTCGATACTCTCACTCTCGGTTCCCTCAATCTGGACGACCCAACCGATGGATCGTTCAGTTTCACACCGTCTTCCTATTTCGATTCACTGGCGGCTGGCGAAAGCGCCATCCTCGAGATCGGCTACACGGCCACGGACAACTCCGGAGCCACCGCCTCCTCAACGCTGACCATCACGGTCACCGGCACCAACGACGGGCCGGTTGCGGCCGAGGTGACGGTGTCCGGTTCCGAAGATTCGGGGATCACCGGCACGTTGTCCCATGGCGTGACGGATGTCGACATCAACGATACCCATCAATATTCCTTCGCCACATCCGGTACAATCGATGCGTCGGACATCGGCCTGACGAATGCCACGATCAGCTATGATCCGGATAAGGACGAGGTCACAACAGTTCTTGGTGGCGATACTCTCGGTTTCCTCAAACTGGACGACACAACCAATGGATCGTTCAGTTTCACACCGTCTTCCTATTTCGATTCACTGGCGGCTGGCGAAAGCGCCATCCTCGAGATCGGCTACACGGCCACGGACAACTCCGGAGCCACCGCCTCCTCAACGCTGACCATCACGGTCACCGGCACCAACGACGGGCCGGTTGCGGCCGAGGTGACGGTGTCCGGTTCCGAAGATTCGGGGATCACCGGCACGTTGTCCCATGGCGTGACGGATGTCGACATCAACGATACCCATCAATATTCCTTCGCCACATCCGGTACAATCGATGCGTCGGACATCGGCCTGACGAATGCCACGATCAGCTATGATCCGGATAAGGACGAGGTCACAACAGTTCTTGGTGGCGATACTCTCGGTTTCCTCAAACTGGACGACACAACCAATGGATCGTTCAGTTTCACACCGTCTTCCTATTTCGATTCACTGGCGGCTGGCGAAAGCGCCATCCTCAAGATCGGCTACACGGCCACGGACAACTCCGGAGCCACCGCAAAGTCCACGCTCTCGATCACCGTCACCGGAACCAACGACGGGCCGGTTGCGGCCGAGGTGTCGGTGTCCGGTTTCGAAGACTTGGGGATCACCGGCACGTTGTCCCATGGCGTGACGGATGTCGACATCAACGATACCCATCAATATTCCTTCGCCACATCCGGTACAATCGATGCGTCGGCCATCGGCCTGACGAATGCCACGATCAGCTATGATCTGGATAAGGGCGAGGTCACAACAGGTTCTGGTGTCGATACTCTCACTCTCGGTTCCCTCAATCTGGACGACCCAACCGATGGATCGTTCAGTTTCACACCGTCTTCCTATTTCGATTCACTGCCGGATGGCAAAGACGCCATCCTCAAGATCGGCTACACGGCCACGGACAACTCCGGAGCCACCGCAAAGTCCACGCTCTCGATCACCGTTACGGGTGTGAACGACGGACCGAGTGTCAGCGGCTTTACCGTCGGCAATGGCAACCTGGCCGACAGCACGCAGAGCCAGCAGGCCAATCAGGATGTCTCCGGCAATGTCTATGAAGACTACGGCTTGCATGACATCCAGCCGAACACCGTTACCGGCGATGCACTCGTCATGGATGGTCAAGGTGTTGATGGATTTGTTCTCACACCGCCCGGAACCGGGATACTTGTGGCAGACCCAAATGCCTCGGATCCCGACGCAGGCGATAAACTAGAGGTCATCTCTGTCTCGACTGGCGATACGACCGGTTCGAACAATACTCTGGCCGGCACTGCGCTCGCCGACAATGGAGAGGGGCTGTTGCAGGCCACCATTCAGGGCACATACGGCACCCTGATGATCCTCGCCAACGGTGCTTACAAGTACCAGCTATACAATACCTCGGATCCTGAAGGCGCGGCACTCAACGCGCTCAATCAGGACGAGGAGGTGCTCGAGACATTCACAATCAATGTGTCCGACAGCAAGGGCGGGCATGCCGCAGCGGTCATCAACTTCACGGTGATCGGCACCAACGATCTGCCGCTGGTCGGCGATGTATCGGGTGATGTCAATGAAGACGAGGTTCTTAAAGGAACTGTCGTCGGGTCGGTGACCGATCCGGATGATGCTGATGAAACACCGGGGAAATTTACCTACGCGCTTGTCAACCCGGGCAGCGCACCGGAAGGCCTCACCTTCGAAAGCGACGGGGCCTACACGTTCGACGCATCGAGCTACGACCATCTCGATGAAGGTGAGGAACTGCCACTTGAAATCGCGTTCACGGCGAGAGACGTGTTTGGAGGCGTATCTGAAGTAACCGGCACGTTGACGATCACCGTCACCGGCACCAACGACGCGCCGGTTATTGCCGACCAAAGCTTCAGCGTTGACGAGAATACCGGGGCCGGCAAGACAATCGCCAGCATTGACGCCGCGGATCCGGAAAAAAATGATCTGACCTATTCCATCGCAGGCGCCGACGCTCGCTATTTCGAAGTGGATGCGAAATCCGGAAACATCAGCCTGAAACAAGGCGCTGAGCAGGCGCTTGATTATGAGACGCGCAAAGACAATCCCTACACACTTCAGGTGACCGTGACCGACGATGGGGAGGGGAATCTTTCCGACACAGCGAACGTTACGATCAATGTGACCGACGTCAATGAGGCGCCGGATGTTAACGCCCAACAGACCTTCGACATTCGCGAGGATGCCAAGGTGGGTGATTTGGTCGACACCATTGTCGCCAAGGATCCGGATTTCGGTGACACGCTGTCCTATTCCATCGTCAAAGACAGCCGCGACATGGGCTATTTCAAGGTGGATCGAGGCTCCGGCAAAATCACGCTGAGTGACGCCGGTGCGGCCGCGCTGAATCATGAGGACACGCCGAGCTACACATTTGACGTGGAAGTGAGCGACCAAGGGAGCCACACCAAGGTCGTTGCCGTCACGATCAATGTGACCGACGTCGATGAGGCGCCGGTTCTTGATGCCGAACCGATCTTCTCCGTTGACGAGAATGCCAAGGCCGGATGGATCGGCACCATTGCCGCCTCGGATCCGGATGCGCGTGACGATAAGGTGAAGTACTACGTCGTCGACGAGCACGAATACTTCAGTGTGAATCTGACCAATGGCGACATCACGCTGACTGAGGTCGGTGCGGCCGCGCTGAATCATGAGGACACGCCGAGCTACCAACTGCAGGTGGAGCTGACCGACGAAAACGACGAAAGGATCTTCAACGAAGAGACTGTTACGATCAATGTGAACGACGTCAATGAGGCGCCGGTTTTTACGGGCCCAACAACCTTCAGCGTCGCCGAGAATTCCGGGCCGGGTGCGTTTGTCGACACCCTTACCGCCAACGATCCGGATGAGGATGACGATGCGGTGAAGTATTCGATCGTCGGAGGTAGCGGCCAAGGCTATTTCGATGTGGACGACTCCGGCAACATCACGCTGAGTAATACCACTCCGCCGACGCTTGATTATGAGAGCGGCACAAAGGCCTACGATCTGCAGGTGAAAGTGACCGACGCAAACAACGAATGGCTTTCCAACAAAGAGACCGTTCGGATCAATGTGACCGACGTCGATGAGGCGCCGGAGTTCGTCGACACCCTCAAAGATCAACACTTCTATTTCGAAAACGCTCTTGCGGGTAGGTGGATCGTAAATGCCGCTGCAAGAGACGATGAAGATGACCGCAGCGAAGACGATGACGACGAACTGACCTACAAGATCACCTCCGGGAATGAAAATAATTATTTCACCATCAATGAATCGGGAAAGATTTCACTTTCGGACACAGGCGCTATAAGTCAAGCGAACGACTACGATTTCGGTGAAAATGACTTTGTACTGACCGTCACGGCCATCGACTCAGATGAAAATGAGACGTCGAAAGACATAACCTTGACGGTGAAAAATGTCGTCGAACAGACGTTTCTTGATCCCGGACAGGTCTTCGAAGTTGCCGAGTATACCCCGGCCGGCAAGCCGTTCGACAGGATTGCCGCCTCGGACCCGGAAAAGGACGATGACCCGCTATATTTCATCGTCGGAGGCGACGGCGCCAATTATTTCGAAGTGAATGCAACCACTGGCGACATCAGTCTGAGTCAGACCGGCGCGGAAGTGCTGGATTATGAGCGCACAAGCGCAGAGCAGAGCTACGAACTATGGGTGTATGTGAAGTACCCAAGCCACCCCTTCGGCCGCTACGACCAAAAGTCCGTTACGATCACGTTGACCGACGCCAACGAGGCGCCGGTTCTTACGGGCCGAACAACCTTCGGCGTTGCCGAGAATTCCGGGCCGGGTGCGTTTGTCGACACCCTTACCGCCAACGATCCGGATGAGGATGACGATGCGGTGAAGTATTCGATCGTCGGAGGTAGCGGCCAAGGCTATTTCGATGTGGACGACTCCGGCAACATCACGCTGAGTAATACCACTCCGCCGACGCTTGATTATGAGAGCGGCACAAAGGCCTACGATCTGCGGGTGAAAGTGACCGATCACGAGGACGAAAACCTTGCCAGCGAGAAGACTGTTCGGATCCATGTGACCAACGTCGATGAGGCGCCGGTTTTTACGGGCCCAAGAACCTTCAGCGTTGACGAGGATGCCAAGGCCGGATGGATCGGCACCATTGGCGCCTCGGATCTGGATGATACTGAAGAGCGCCAGTATCCGCTGAAGTATTGGCTCGTCGATGGCAACAAAGACTACTTCAGTGTGGATGAAGACTCCGGCGAGATCACGCTGACTGAGGCCGGTGCGCGGGCGCTTAATTATGAGGGCGGCATAACGGCCTACGATCTGCGGGTGAAAGTGACCGACTTTGAGAATACAGAGCTTTCCATCGAAGAGACCGTTACGATCAATGTGACCAATGTCGATGAGGCGCCGGTTTTTAAGGGCGCAACAACCTTCGACATTCGCGAGGATGCCAAGGTCGATGATTGGTTCGTCACCCTTGACGCCGAGGATCCGGATATCGGTGATACGAAGGTGACGTATTCAATCATCGGAGGTAGCGGCCAAGGCCATTTCGATGTGGACGACTCCGGCAAAATCACGCTGAACGCTGACAATCCGCCGACGCTTGATTATGAGAGCGCCACAAAGAGCTACGCTCTGCGGGTGCGAGTGGCCGACAAAGACAACTCACAACTTTTCAGCGACGAGACCATTACGATCAATGTGACCGACGTCGACGAGGCGCCGGTTTTTGAGGGCTCAACAACCTTCAGCATTGACGAGAATTACACGGGCAGCAATTGGGTCGCCACCCTTTCCGCCAAGGATCCGGAATTCGTTGACACGGCGGTGGAGTATTCGATCATCGGAGGCACCGGCCAAGCCTATTTCAAGGTGGATCCAACCAATGGCGAAATCAGGCTGAATGCTGCCAACCCGCCCACGTTGGATCATGAGCACACACCGAGCTACACCCTTCAGGTGCAAGTGGCCGAGAAAGACAATTCAAAACTTTTCAGCGTAGAGACCGTTACGGTCAATGTGAAAGACCTCAATGAGGCGCCGGATTTTACTTATACGAGCCTGAAAACCTTCAGCGTTGACGAGAATTCCTGGTACGGCAGGCGTATCGGCTACCTTACCGCCTCGGACCCGGATGAGGATGACGACGAGGTAAAGTATTCGATCATCGACGACATTTACTTCAGCAAATTTTTCGTTGTCGATGAAGAGTCCGGCGAGATCACGCTGAGTGAGGTCGGTGCGGCCGCGCTGGATCATGAGCGCACATCGCGCTACATACTGTGGGTGAAAGTGGCCGACGCTAAGGACCCAAAACTTTTCAGCGAAGAGTCCGTTAAGATCAAGGTGAAGGACGTCGATGAGGCGCCGGTTTTTAAGTCCATACCACACTTGCGCATTGCCGAGAATGCCACGGAGGGTGAAAAGGTCGGCACCCTTGTCGCCTCGGATCCGGATAAGTATGACGACGAGGTGGAGTATTCGATCGTCGGAGGCAACGAAGCCGGATATTTCGATGTGGACGACTCCGGCAACATCACGCTGAGTAGATTCGGTGCGGGGGCGCTCAATTATGGGCAAACACAGAGCTACGATCTGCGGGTGCAAGTGGCCGACGCAGACAACTCAAAACTTTTCAGCGAAGAGACCGTTACGATCAATGTGACCAAAGTCACCGAATACGACTTTTACGAAAACACCTCTGCGGGTGAGTCGATTGCATCTTTCACCGCAACTGTC
Source organism: Hyphomicrobiales bacterium (assembly GCA_965275905.1). GTDB lineage: Bacteria > Pseudomonadota > Alphaproteobacteria > Rhizobiales > JAJFHC01 > CBDAQD01. The sequence continues at coordinate 7,264 of CBDHYJ010000035.1, forward strand.
CCCGATAATGGCGGAGAGCTGGCCTACGAAATCTCCTCCGGGAATGACAAAGAATATTTCACCATCGATGAAAAGTCGGGAGCGATTTCACTTACGGCCAAGGGTGCTGGAAGTGAAGCGAATGACTTCGAGAGCGGTGGAAACGAGTTTGTACTGACCGTCACAGCCAAAGCCACCGACACAGACACCGACACCGACCTGGTGACGCAGGAAGTCATGGTCTTGAATGTAAGTGACGTCTTTGAAGCGTCCGACATCACCTCGGAGCCCGTTTGGCAAGTTTCTGAACACGAAATGGTAGCAGGAAAGGTTGTCGGCACGATTGATGTCAATGGTCAGGACAACGGCTTAATCAGCTACACTCTCAAGACGGACACCGAGGACGACTATTTCTCCCTGGACCCCGTAACCGGAGAAATCAGTTTGACCGCTGCCGGAGCCGCGGCTTCGGAATTGACTGGCTATGAAACCGGAAGAAATACCATCACCTTCCGCATATCGGCCACGGATTCAAAGAACACAGACACGGTCACGGTCTATTTGAATATCACGGATGTTTACGAAGGTGATGCGGAGGAATGGACGCGCCCGCAAGACTACTGGGAAAACGATGTTGACATCCCCAATCTGGTAGGTGCCGATGACGCTCAGGAATTACTTGGCTATGTTGTAGGCGACGAACTCGCCGACATTGCCTTCGACGGGATCGCTCTTTCCGATGCGACCGCTCTTCCCGATGTCCCCGTTCCGACTGACCTCGTTACCAAATACTGGAAGGGGGAAGCAATATCAATCATACCTCGGACATTGGGCGCGTGGGGTCATGCTGTCAATTGGGGTCGTCTTCAAAATGAAAAAGCGGGAACGGCTGCAGGGGCAGCAAGAGACATGCAAAACGCGGCATTTCATACGCAAGGTGTGAGTGACTATTTTGCTCATACACGTATGGCTCTGAATAACTTCGAGAGCCCTGACTCGGTTGCTGAATTTTTTGTTATGCTCGGCGGAGCAATCGGCATGCTCTCAAAAATTGTTCTGTATATCGAAACGTTTATAGACCCGATGGCTCGGAAGGCTATTTACACTTACCATTTGGAGGTGCGAGGTCAATTAGGAAAATTATTTGATTACGAAGGTTATTACGCCACCAAGAAAACACAAAACGTAACATATACCTCTCTTGAAAGGTTCCGTTATGAGTCGGAGTCGGCACATGCTATGGTGGAGGAGCACCGGAACATAGTCAAATTCTCTCTCAAAGAATACTATATTACCCTATTTTCATATTACATTGGGCGGAAATACTTTGATCCGTCAATTACCCTCTTTGACGAAGAGGCGCTAAATAAATTTAGAACAGGTATCGATGAAAAATATATAGATAATCCTGAAGGGCATAAGAATGCGATGGCGGAATTATCAGATATTTCGGCCCGCCTGACTAAATATAGAGATTCCGAATTGAACTACTACGTCGCCAAAGACATCGGCGATCAAGATATGCTGTCGAAAGCACGCGAAGAATACAATGAGGCAGAGAAAAAAGCATTTTATTTTGAAGAAGATCTTTCGAGCTTTATGTCAAAGCATGGTTTTAATGATGTTGAGCTCGCCAACAAAGCGTCAACAACGCTGGATAACCAACTAGAAGGTTTGAGTAAAACTAAAGAGACTATCACAGAGTTTAGCGACTCGCAAAGGGTAGCTATTAGAGCGCTCGCAGATTCTTACACTGGTGTCGACGGACTGATGGGCGACGGACCGTTGCTCGGACCGTTGGGCAAGGGAATCATGGCAATCGGTAAGACTCATGTAGGTTATGCTGGTGGTGTTCTGCAGTTGGGGTTTCTTGCCAGCAAGATTGCACTGCGTTTTTCCCCTACGTGGGACACTCTGACCACTCTGCAGCAGGCGGCGCTCATATGCGACATAGTGTGGCACTCTCTGGAGAGTTTCGGCGAGTTCTATGAAATATTTGAGGAGCATTATTTCAAGGGGAAGTTGCCAACGGTGGCTTGGACAGCGATGACGGCAAGCAGTGTCTTGTCCCTGGCCAATATCAGTTTAACCTTGGCGGCGTTGCATGGGGAGATTGTTAAGGCAGACGATCCGGCAATGAAAAAGGCGCTGTCGCATCAAATGGGGTACCAAACCGCTGCCGCCGGCCTCATGATGATTGAAGGCGGATTCCAAGCATCTGTGTACGCCGGCAGTTTTGCTCCCAAATTGCTTCCCGTAATGAATTTTATTTCCGGTGGCATCGGCGCCGTTGTCGGGGTTCTCACTGCACTTGACCCGACGGCCAATGCCATGATTGACGCGCAGGAAGCGGTGGTGGACGCGTTGAGAGAGAGGGACAGTAAGAGCAGCCAAGTGCTGGCCGATTTTAAGGAAGATGAGCTTGAGCTTCAAAAAGACTTTCACAACTTGCGCGTCCACCTCGACGTGCTTTTCAGCGTTCTTGCAATGCTACCTGGGGTTGGAGTTATCATTGCGATTGCCGCCGCCGCCGTAATGTTCGTCCTGTGGATCGTCGAATTGCATAAGCGGAAAGATCTTATCGAAGATTTTAAAGACGAGATTACAGAAGACGGTCAAACACCTAACGAATTCTTTCAAAATAACCTTGACGACCAATGGGCTGAATTCAAGTCCGCATACTTCAGCGTGTTCGACGACATGCTCAATTCCGGAAGATTTGGCGAAGCCATTGTTTTCGGATCCGTGCGTTTGTTGCCGGAAGACGAGGCAATAATCGAGGAAACCGAATATTATAATGACGTTACAGTAGACGCGCAGAACCACGGCGCCAGCCGCCGCATCGTTCCAGAGTCGAGCGGAAAAAAGAAATGGTATGAAGACGCGGCTACCGCTACGCGAAATGGACAAGAAGTAAACGATGGCACAATTACATTTACCTTAGATGCAGAAAACAGCGAAGCACATATTAATATACCATATGTGGATGGAGAGGCACGATACATCGTAGATTATACGCCGCTTTTGTTCAGCGCGCTTTTGAAGCGCCTCAACTATCCAGAAGTAGAGTATCAAAATAAGAAAGACGGCGCGATATTTACTCTACAACCAGAATTTAATATATTTAATTTGTCAGATTTAGAGAATTTCGGAGGATGGGTCGTAAATGATGAAGATGTTGTGACGGGAGCCGGTGATGTTGTGGGGTACACAGACACCGTTTTTCACTTCAACTTCATCGTCAACTACCTTAAGTACATTCCGTACAAAATAACTACGGGTTCACATGATAAAATTTATGATCGCGATACCGGCGAGCACGGGTACGACACATACGACAAAATTGAATTCAAGCACGAAATTACAAAGGAGGTACTGGCACGTTTCAAAATCTTCGCAAACGCCGGTAGTGACAGATATGTGGATACCGGTGCTTTGACGGAAGTTGATGGCGGACCTGGCTTTGATATCTCGGATCACAGTGTCATGGACACCGAGAATCTTTTCGATGGTATTCATGTTGCGCCACCAGGCGACGGCGGCAATTCTCTCTGGGTCTGGAAACACCTTGCAGCTGGAAGTATTTATTATAGAGAAGTAATTGACCGTGTACGAAGGGATAAAGGTGGGGACTACGACCGTTGGGACGACCAGGGAAGATATGATGCAGTTGAGCGTCTGGACGATCGAAGAATTAATGACAAACTTATTAGCATCGAGCAAATTGTCGGAACCGATCTGAGTGACTGGATTGATCTGCGTGAGCACAAAGCTGATGATTGGAGTGTGGAGAGAGTTGATACCCTGGATGGCGATGATACCGTTTACGTCGGCAGGACCACCAGGATCGTCACGATGGGCGGTGGCGATGATAAAATTGACGTCAATGAAGACTTCTGGGCGCGGGGTGAGCACTATTCAACTCTTAAGGAAAAATTGAATGCTGAAGGTGGCTCTGTTGCCGCGACTTACGGCGGTGTTGCTCCTACGTATGCCACTGCCCATGAAATCATGGAAAAGGTTGATGGCGTAATTGCCAGGAAGTTCCTGCAAACAAGTTATTCTGGCAATCAGGGTATAGAGGAATATGGACGCGGAGTGACGTTATTCTCCGCTGCCCTGGAGGCGGTCAATGATGGAACGCTTAAAGCTTTGATCGACACCAAGTCTGGCGATACTATGTCAGATGTCGACACCGAAATCTTCAAAAGCCTCCTGAAAAAGGAGTTTGCCGGCAAACAGCTATATGTCGACGGAGGCGACGGTCATGATGTCTTGGTCCTGGATAGTCGCTTCGTCACCGATTACCTGCTTCCAGCCTTTAAGGACCATTCGGAGAACGAGCAGATCAAGGAATTGATGATCGAATTCGGTCAGGCAACGAGCGGCAGCGAACTGGGCTCGTACTTATCCGATCATCTGCTCAACGACGACGAATTATCCAGTCTGATTGGCGAAAACACGGCGTTGCCGCTGGACAATGTCATTATCAGGAATATGGAAAGGCTCTTAGTTGGCCTGAAATATAATGATGTGACAGAGGTCCCCGCAATAACCTACCCGGGCCTGGTGGCCAGTCCGCAGATTTCGGGCGAGATGCATGAAGACGATCCTATGAAGGAGATTGGCAACAACATCTTTCTCAGTAACGACTTTAGGAGGATGTTTGACGCGCTGCTGCTTTCAACGGATACCCACCACATTGTCCATCTGCCGGGCAAAGCTCGCTACTACGGTTTGCTGGCAAACGAAGACGAAAGTTACTCAACAGAAAAACTGCTCGCCTTTGACGAAGATCATGACAACAGCTTGAGCAAAGCGTTGTCATATTTTGAAACAACAAGCCGGAATGTCTCTCCTGTTCTTTCAGAACTTAATGAAGATGATTGGCCAATAATAGTGGAGGCAATGTTTAGCTATCTCCATCCTACGGCTAAAGATATGTCTTATTTAGAAAAGGAGGAGAATGTTCTTGAAACGAATAAATACGGCCATGAATACGTGAGAATGAAATGGGAAGCGTTAAAAGAATACTTTAGGGAAAAGGGCTACGGATTTATCAATATCGAAAATTTGTTCATACATTCTCTTTATGAAAAAATTCCAGGTGATTGGGCGAAAATAGTTGAGGCAATATATATATATCAGTTTCCTGATACTCATAAAGATGTAGGATATAAAGATAAGGAGGCGGAAGTTAGTCGCCTGAAGAAAGAAGAGGAAGATATTTACAATTCAATAAGAGATGATGCGTTAATTAAATACTTTTCAACAAGATACGATGAATCAATTGAATACCTGAAAAGCAAGGGATTCGGAATTGGATATGTCAAAAATTTGTTCAAAACATCTCTAGATGAAAACAATCCATATGATTGGGAAATAATAGTTGAGGCAATAAGTATATATCATTTTCCTGATTCTCATTCATCCATGAGTTTTGAAGAAAAAGAGTCGTATGTTATTGATTTGAAGGACGAATTGAAAGGCCTAATGTGGGGTTACAATTATGAAAAAGCTTCTGCATTAGATAATTACGTTGATAGTAGACGCGCTGAGGCAGTACAACGCTTGAGGGAAAAAGGCTACGAATTTGACCCTCACGAAAATATATTCATTGACGAATTTAACAAGGAGGGTGGCGCTCTTGGAGCGGACTTCCGTAGTTATGATGAAATCGACTCTAGTGCCTTCGAGGGAACGTTACTGAGCGGAATTGCATCTCATGAAACACAAGTGTGGCTGATAGACGGGCAAAATTACAGTTTTCGCTTCGCTTTTGAGAAAACAGATTCATCCAACCCATTTGCAGTGCTTCAAATCGATAACGGCGAAGCCATTGAGTTTGCATCCAGCGCTGATTCTGCATCCAGCGCTGATTCTGCATCCAGCGCTGATTCTGCATCCAGCGCTGATTCTTTGGATTTGATTGAAGTCGAGAAAACATTCACCGCGACCAGATCCGGTTACCATGATTTGCGCTTCCTGGTTGAGGAAAACAGCCCGTCCGACTCTAGATTGGTCAAACCGGTCGACTACAGCCTTTCCATGAAACAAGCCGGTGCCGGTGAATATGCCGTGGTTGGATATACTGGCGATGTTCTGATCAAATCTGGTGAGGCGGGGTACAGCACGCGGAACACGCAAGTGAAGTACAAAACCCCGGGCGGCTCGGAAGTGGTCGAGGCGTATGAAGGTGATATTTCAGGTGAGTTCTTGTCATACGATCCCGGTTCTTGGTGGGCGGGGAAGGAGCTCACCTTTACCGGGGAAATCTATCTGGAGGCAGGCGAGGTCTACTGGTTTATGGGCACCGGTGGCGCCACGACCAGCCTGACCATCTCCCGGATGAACTGGGATGGTGGCGTAGCTGAAGAAACCGACGTGTTCGAAGGTGGGAGCTACGACAATAGCGTTCTCCAAAGTTCGTTAGGCCAGTTCGAGGCCAGCGAAAGCGACTACTATCATTTCAAATACACGGTCGCCGACCTCGGGAGAAACTTGGACGACGACGCAAAGAACTTTCACCTGGCGATCAGAACGCCTGATCGGTCGGACTTTATGATCATGAAAGGCGATACGAATGGTCCGTCGGTTTTCTTGTCCGCCGCCAACTATTTGAAGTCCTATTTCGACACCGAGTTGAAAGAAGCCGAGAGCGGTGTCACCATTATTGGAGACGAATTCAACAATGGTATCGAAGGAACCGCAAAGGATGATGAGCTGTTCGGTGGCCTTGGTCAGGATACTCTGATCAATGGCGGTGGCAACGATATTCTCGTCGGCCAATTTGGCATCGACACCTTTGTAATCAGCGCAAATCCCGGCCATACGCTGATCTTGGGCTCCGCTGACGAGCTGGCTAACAATACGATCATTGTTGAGGGGTATTTTACAGATTGGTCGATCTACTCCGATGAAAAGGAATACATCGATGAAGAGACTGGTGAGTCTCGAACTTACAGCGATCTTGTCCTGATCAAAGACGATTATACGTCAATCACGATCAGCGATTTTTTCAAGGACGTGGGAGATCGGCCGTTAATCGAGTACCTGGGAGTACTGCCGGCGGTCTATTTTAAAGGGACCAAGAGCATTTGGCCTGCGCACCTGCCCGAGGAGGTGAGCGAACGCTGGGATTTCGTCAACCTCGGGGATGCCGAAAGTCTGGAAAGAAAATATGGTTCGGCCGTTGTACAGGATTTTAAACAAAGGCCAAGGTCAGAAACTTATGAAGCAACTTATGAAGCCGCCCACGATTCCGAAAAGTTTAAACGAGCACGGATAAGTTTCGCGGAGGAGGTGATCGAGAAGAGTTTAGCCGAAGATTCAATTGCATTTCAGCTACAAGCATTGGTGCTCAACGGAGACGTTGACCAAACCGCGGCGGACGAATTGGAACTGATCCAATACAACAATGTAACCAGCCGGCAAGACGTTTATGGCAATACGATTCTGACCTTCGAATCGGACAGCAGTGCCAATTTGGACGTTCCTCACATTCTTTTCAACGGCAAGGGGATTTTTGCACCCGGGTTTACCTTCTCCACCTTTGCAAAATTCACCGATGAGCGGGATGGGTATCACCAGCATCTTTTTCACATAGAGGGAGTGCACGGCGAACGTCTGAAGCTGTGGCGCGACACCAGTTCGGATGCGATGGTGTTCACCTACATCGACACCGCTGGACAAAGAACAGACTTGCGTGTCGAGGATGCGGTTATCGCGGGGGATTGGGCTCACTGGGGTGTGACAATCACTGAACATGGCACCATGACGCTCTACCGGAACGGCGAGGTTCTTGGTGTCAAGGCGACTGAGTCCGGCACCTTTGCGCAGTTCAAAGTGTTGACGACCTGGCTGGGTTCAAATGCGGAAGCGACGAATTCGTTTATCGGTGATCTTGCGCATTTTGAGTTCCGCGACGATGCCCTGGACAAAGCGGGGATGAGCGGTCAAGCCAAACATACGCCTGGGTTTTCAGAATACTATTACCATCTCGGCAGTGGTGCTTCGGCTGACAATTTCGCCGATGATGATGTGACGGGTCCGAACTTCGCCAGTGGTCAGACGTTCAGATTCTCAAGCAGGATGGCTGAGAGCGGCGTGGCTGAGAGCGGCGTGGTCGCGACTTTGGACGTCACCGATCCGGGCGGCATCTACGACATCGAGATCACAGATGGAAATGATGGAGATTTGTTCAGCGTCAGCAACGCCGGCGAGATTTATCTCAATAGCGATACAGGCGCCGGCGGATCTGAAGCGATATCATCGGTGGATGGTGTAGGCATTTTCACCTTGACCATACAGGTCTGGGACAATGCCGGGAACAGCACGACGCGAGACGTTACTCTCATCAAGGAGCCCGGGACACAGTCGCTGAACCAACTGCCTAACGAAAATGTAGGCGCCGCATCCCTCTCGGACCTGTTTATCGCAAAAGGTGCCTCGGTGATGTTCGACGCGACCGATCCGGATTCTGTCGATGTCAATTCCGACTTCAGTTCGCTGACCGATATCGCAAATGGTGGCAATGGCATCAACACTGCTTCACAGGCAGATAGTTCCGCCATGCCAGAACTGGTGGCTAACAAAGTGTTCGGTGCATCCGCGCTTGTCTTCGACGGCGAAAATGACTCGCTGGAAATCTCCGATCCGGGCAGCGACATTTCGAAGCCGAGTGAAGAGCGAAGCTTGGGCTTCACATTCCGCGCGGATGATGTGTTGCGCCGCCAGATGATTTACGAGGAAGGTGGAGAAAGCGCTGGCTTCAACGTCCATCTGAACGACGGAAAAGTCTACGTCATGATCTGGGGCACGGATGACAGTGGGACGGGAACGAACCCGCCCACGCCGGTCGTTCTCAGCTATAGCGTGCAAAGCGATACGGACTATGCCTTGGCTGCGGTCTTCAACGGAAAAGACGGGACTTTCGAAGTCGCACTCAACGGTGACCACAAGTTTGCGGAGGAGGCCGGCGACACTTTCCCGAGTCATGACGGCACAAGCAGCCTTGGTTCAGTTAGTGGCCAATCAAGGTCGCACACTGGCGACGTTATAAACGATACAGATCTTGACGACTCCTATGCATTCAAAGGCGCCATCGGCAAGGTGATGATCGCCGAACAGGCATTTGATTCTGAAGAACTGGAGAACGCAACCTCCGAAAATAATGACGGTGCGGCGGCATTGACAGACCTGTTCGCTTCGAGCGCCACGGTGATGCTGGACGCGACCGATCCGGCGTCTGTCACATATATTGTCAGGTCGCTGGTCGATACTATGAAGTCTGGCAATCAAAACAATACTGCGTACCAAAAAGAGGAAGCCGACAGACCCTCACTGACGGGTGACACGTTGTTCGGAGCTTCAGCGCTTATTTTCGACGGCACAGATGACTGGCTGGAAATCTCCGATGCGCAATATGAAATTCGGAAGGAGACCGACGCGCGAAGCTGGGGGGTCACTTTCCGCACGGGTGACGATGTGGACAACAGCCAGGTGATTTACGAGGAAGGTGGCGGGGAGGTTGGCTTCAACATCTATCTGATTGGCGGACAACTCTACATCGGCATGTGGAGCGATGACGGGGCCAAGAGCGTCTATCTCAGCCATAATGTGGAAGCGCACACGGACTACGCCGTGGTAGCGGTCTTCGACGGAGAAACCCTCGAAGTCGTGATCAACGGTGCTTCTATCGGTTCGGTGTATACCGGCGACGACCCGTTTCCGTCACATGGCGACACAATTGCCCTTGGTTCTGTTGGTGCCCACACGAGGTTTCTCAATGACGACTCAAGCGGCGGTGGGCAGCATGCTTTCAAAGGCGCCATCGGCAAATTTATGGTCGTCGAAAAGGCGCTTTCGATCGAAGATCTGGAAGATGCCACCGTGCCCAGGTGGTTTCGCGTGGATATCTTCGATGTCGATGCTTACACCTATGAGCTGTCGGGGAGGGATGTCGCGCTGTTCACGTTCGATGAGCAGACCGGCATTGCCAAACTCCATCCGAACACCGCAGCCGACAATTTGATAGCTGAAGTGACGATCGAGGCAAAGAACAAGGACAAGCTTGGCGATGTGGCGTATTCCGATCTGAAGATCGCGATCGATAAAACCACCTGGAGTGATACATTGGAATTCGCGGGAACGTTCGGCCACCGGACAATTGCGGATTTCAAGGCCGGCGAGGGGGTCGAAGATGTGATCGACCTTCGAGATGTTGCCGGTCTCACCTCTTTCGATGATGTCTTGGCCAATGCTGCCGATGACGGTTTCGACACGATCATCACCCTGGATGAAAACAACGCGATTGTCCTTCAGAACGTGTTGGTGCAGGAACTCCATGCCGATGATTTCCGTTTGACGCCCAACGAAGCGTCCGTGTTTGAGAATTCACCGGTGACATTTATCGCAGACGCGTTATCCCTCTCGAACCGGCCTGCCACCGGGTCCAGGGTGTTTCATGTGGATCACGCGGAAGTCGCTTTCCATAGCGATCGACCCACCTACACGCTTTCCGGGACGGATGACGGTCTGTTCACGTTCGATGAGCAGACCGGCATCGCCAAATTCGACCCGGGCGCCGTAGCCAAAACGGATAAATCCGTGGCTGAGGTGACGGTCACGGCGAAGGCCATAGGGCGCTATGAGACGCAGTCGAATTTTTGGATTGCGATCAATGAAACCACCCTGAGCGAGACCTTCGCATTCGCAGGAGCGTTCGGCCACCGGACAATTGCGAATTTCAAGGCCGGCGAGGTGGGCCAAGATGTGATCGACCTTCGACATTTCGCCCACCTCAACTCTCTTGAGGATATCTTGGCCAATGCTGTCTATGACGGCTCCGACACGGTCATCACCCTGGATGAAAATCACTCGCTTGTGCTTCAAGGCGTGCGGATGGAGGAACTCGATGCCGATGATTTCCTGTTGACGCCCAACGAAGCGCCCGTGTTTGACGATTCACCGGGGACACTGGTCAAACCATCCCTCTCGAACCTGTTTGCCGCAGAAGGTGCCTCGGTGATCCTGGACGCCACCAATCCGGATTCTGTCCATTACGCGTCCGCCCTCGCTTTCCTGACCGATACCTCAATTGATGGCGATGGCCGCAACACTGCTTCACCACAAGAGATTGCCGCCATGCCAAGACTGGCTGCTGACGCACTATTCGGTGCGCCCGCGTTTGTCTTCAACGGCGAAGATGACTGGCTGGAAATCTCCGATCCGGGCGGCGACATTTGGCGGCCGAGTACAGCGAAAAGCTGGGGGTTCACTTTCCGGACGGGTCAAATTTTCAATGATGCGGGTCAAATTATCAATGATGGCCAGATGATTTACGAGGAAGGTGGCTATGACACTGGCTTCAACGTCTATCTGCAAGGTACAACGTTATACATCAGTATCTGGAGCCTGGGTCCTTGGGTCTTGGGCCCGGTCGTTCTCACCCATACAGTGAAAACGGAAACGGACTATGCCTTGGCCGTCGTCTTCGACAGAGACAAAGGGACTTTTGAAGGCGCAATCAACGGTGTTTCTTTGGATTCCGAGGATGTCGGCATCAGCTTCGCGCAACATGGCAACCCAGTTGGTCTCGGTTCCGTTAACGGTCTATCAAGGTTGCCCAATGGCGACCGCGCAGAACATGGCTCCCATAAGTTCGAGGGCGCTATCGGGAAGGTGATGATCGCCGAACAGGCGTTTAGTTCCGAGGAACTGAAGAACGCAACCTCCGGAGATAGTGACGGTGCGGCGGCATTGACAGACCTGTTCGCTTCGAGCGCCACGGTGATGCTGGACGCGACCGATCCGAATTCTGTTTCACCCATTGTCAGTTGGCTGGACGATACCACCGATACCACCGATACCGTCGGTACTGGCGTACAAGCCTTCGCCCTCAACGAAGCAATCGGAACCGTCGGACCGAGGCTGGTGAGTAACACATTGTTCGGTGCTGCCGCGGTTGTTTTCGACGGCGATAATGACCAGATGTACGTCTACGATGCGGACGGTGATCTTAAGAAGGCGACCACAGCGCGAAGCTGGGGGGTCACTTTCCGCACGGATGACGATGTGACGAGCCGCCAGGTGATTTACGAGGAAGGTGACGCGAGCCATGGCTTCAACATCTATCTGGAAGACGGAAAGCTCTACATCGGTATGTGGAGCGATGGCTGGGACGATGAAGTCTATCTCAGCCATGATGTGAAAGCGCACACGGACTACGCCGTGGCAGCGGTCTTCGACGGAAACAACTACACTCTTCAAGCCGTGATAAACGGCAGATATATCGGTTTGGCGGAAACGGACGGCGACACGTTGCCGGCAAAACCAAACGCAAACGGCCTTGGTTCCGTCGCTGGCGACACGAGGTTTCAAGATGACACATCAGACCCCGGTGAGCTGTATATTTTCAAAGGCGCCATCGGCCAATTTATGGTCGCCGAAAAGGCGCTTTCGATCTCAGATCTGGAAGAGGCCACCGCGATCTTTGGGTATCGCGTCTCCGCTACCGATTCAGAGGACGACGCCCTCTACTACAGCCTTACCGGAGACGATGCCGGTGATTTCAGGATCGATCCGGACGAAGGCATAATCCGGTTTGACCCCGCTTCCGCAGCCGCAAACACGCGCCAAGCAACCTTCGAGTTGACGGTTGTGGCCACCGACAGCCGGGGCGAGGAGGACAGTTCGGATCTGATACTCACTATGGGTCGTAGTCTACTCACTACGGATAGTCCTTTTTGGAATACCATCAAAGGCGACTCCGGCGACGAAACTTTCGTTTTCATAGGTGATGATTTTGGCCACCGCACGATCAAAAATTTCACCGGTGGTACAGTCAAAAGCGATGTGATCGAGTTCAACGGGGTTGCCGGCCTCACCTCATATGAAGACTTGAAGGACCACGTAGAGGTTGTTGGCGACGACACGAAGATCACCCTGGATCTACACAACAGTATTGTTATTCAGAACGTGTTGTGGGACACGCTCGATGCCGATGATTTCCGGTTTGCGTAGGCGTACATGCAAGCGTTCTCGGGCCAGCAGGCCACAGTGATTGCGAAGTGTCTGTCGACACTTCGCACCACATTTGTCGGCATCGGGATTTTAAGCCTGCCGATCAATATTCTGATGCTCACCGGGCCGCTGTTCATGCTGCAGGTCTACGACCGGGTGCTGGCCAGCGGTTCCGTTCCCACACTGATGGTTCTGGCCGGACTGACGGCAGGGCTATACATATTCTACGGGCTTCTCGAGGGCATCCGATCGCGGGTGTTGCTGCGCATTGGCCAGCGGCTGGATGCGCAACTGTCGGGCACCAGTTTCGAACTCTCGGTGTCCTTGCCGGTTCTCATGGGGCGCAAGGCCGATCAGCTCGATCCGATGCGGGATCTGGAGACCGTGCGCCAGTTTCTCGTGGGGCCGGGCCCGACGGCGATCTTCGATCTTCCATGGATGCCGGTGTATCTGGCGATCATCTACATGTTCCACCCGATACTGGGCCTGGTCGCCACCGGTGGCGCGGTTGTCATCTGCGTGCTCATTGGTTTGAACGAATGGACCTCGCGCAAGCCTTCGACCGAGGCCAACCAGCATGCGGTTCAGCGTGCCTCCATGGTGGAGCAGGGACGGCGCAATGCCGAGGCCGTGACGGCCATGGGGATGATGACAACGCTGAAGGACCGCTGGAGCGTCTTCAACGAGACCTTTCTGTCAAAGCAGAGGCGCGCGGCCGATACCACCAACTTCTTCGCCACGCTGATCAAGTCCTTCCGCTTCATGCTTCAGTCCACCGTGCTTGGGGTCGGCGCTTGGCTGGCGATCAAGCAGGAGATCACCCCGGGCATGATGATCGCCGCCTCGATTATCACGTCGCGGGCGCTGGCGCCGGTGGAACTGGCGGTCGGTCAGTGGCGCGCCTTTGTCGCCGCCCGGCAGGCGTTCAAGCGGCTGCGCGAGCTCATCGAGAGGCGGCCGCAAGAGCCCGAACGCATGGAATTGCCGCTGCCGACCAAAACGCTGGCCTTGGAGAATCTGATCTCCGGACCGCCGGGCCATCCGGTGTTGCAGGGTGTCGGGTTCAGCCTTTTTGCCGGCGACGGTCTCGGCGTGATCGGGCCGTCAGGCGCCGGAAAAACCACGTTGGCACGCACGCTTGTTGGTGTCTATCCGCCGCTGCAGGGCGCGCTGCGGCTGGACGGTGCGGACCTGTTTCAATGGGCGCCGGAGCGGCAGGGTTCCTTCATTGGCTATCTGCCGCAGGACATTCAGCTCTTTGCCGGCACGGTGGCACAGAACATATCGCGCTTTGCCCCCGAGCCGTCGGCCGAGGACATTATCGGGGCGGCCCGGCTTGCTGATGCTCATGCACTGATCACTTCCCTGCCAAACGGTTACGACACGAATATCGGAGCCAGCGGCAGCACGTTGTCCGGAGGCCAGATGCAGCGCATCGCGCTGGCCCGGGCACTGTATGGCAATCCCTTCCTTGTGGTTCTGGACGAGCCCAACTCCAATCTGGATTCCGATGGTGAAGCGGCGCTGACCGGCGCCATTCAGACCATGCGGGCCACCGGCTCCATCGTTGTTGTCATCGCTCACCGGCCAAGCGCGCTGGCGGGCGTCGACAAGGTGCTGTTCATGTATGAGGGGCGCGCGCAGGCGTTCGGGCCCAAGGAAGAGGTGTTGAATCAAGTTTTGGCAGGCGCCCCGAAAGCGGTGCAGGTAGTGTAAGAGAGTCATGAACGACGCAGACATCAGTATCGCGACAAGCATAAGGCGTCATCTGTGGGGCGCCGGACTATTTCTGGTTGCCCTTTTGATCTTCCTGGTTGGCTGGGCCGCCTGGATGCAGATATCCGGTGCCGTCATCGCTCCCGGCGCCATTGTCGTTGAAACCAATCTGAAGACGCTGAAACACAAGGAGGGCGGAATTGTCCACGAAATCCTGGTCAAGAACGGCGATCTGGTGAAGGCGGGCGATGTGTTATTGCGGCTGGATGATGCGACAACGCGCGCCAATCTGGCGGTTGTCAAAAAGGAACTCGATGAGTTGTTGGCTCAGGAGGCACGGCTGAGGGCAGAACGGGACAATCGGACGGCGATCGTCAATCATCCTTCACTTTCCGGTCGAGCACATGAACCGGGCATTGCCCTCATCCTTTCCGGTGAGCGTCAGTTGAGGGCTGCAAGGGCTGCAGGACTTGCTGGGCGGGTCAACCAACTTCACGAACAGGTAAATCAGCTCAACAGCGAGATTCAGAGCCTGGAGATGCAGTCCCGGGCCAAAGCCGACGAACTTCGTCTGATCAATTCCGAGCTTGCCGGTCTGGAGGATCTCCTGGAGCAGCGCTTCATCTCCGCCAACCGTGTCCTCGCCATGCGCCGCGATCAGACCCGTCTTCGTGCCGAGCATGGCGCGCTGAAGGCGGAAGCCGCGCGGGCGAGACTTGCTATCAGCGAACGCCGGGTGAGGATATTGCAACTGCAGGAAGACCACCGGGCCGGGATTCTTGAAAAGCTGCAGGACACGCGTGGCGAAATCGCCCGTTTGTTGGAACAGAAGGCCGCTGCTGAGGACCAGCTATCCCGCATGCACATCAAGGCGCCGCGCGCCGGCTTTGTTCATCAGCTCAATGTTCATACGCGTGGCGCGTTTATCAGCCCGGCCGAACCGATCCTTCTGATTGTCCCGAAAGAGGATACGCTCGTCATCGAAACGCAAGTCGCGCCCACTGACGTCGATCAGGTTTTTACCGGTCAGGATGCAACGATCCGGTTGCCCGGCCTCAACCAGCGTACCACGCCGGAGCTGAAGGGCCGGGTGATCACGGTCTCGGCCGAGACAACTCGTAATGAGGCCACCGGCATGAGTTTCTTTACAGCCCGGCTGAAGCTGGTGGATGGCGAGAAAGAAAAGATCAGAGGTAACATTCTGCTCCCGGGCATGCCAGTCGAGGCATTGATCAAGACCAATGACCGGACGATCCTGTCCTATCTCGTCAAACCGATCCAGGACCAGATCAACCGCGCGCTCAGGGAAGAGTGAACTTGCTGGACCCTGAGATCTTCTTCACTCGGTAGGGGATCTGCCGGATGCCCCGGTGTTCCCGCTTGATCCCAAAAAAGCCCGTCCGGCCCTGAATATCTGGAGTGTCAGCACTGCGCGCCGGAAACAATCCGCTGTCTCCGCGGCAACCAAATCTGATTTGATTGAGGCCCTGTCGCGCGCGAACTGAAAAAGTCAAAATACACTTTCAAGTGAATTGAATTTGGTACGAGACCTTCGCCAAAACTCTTCTGCCAGACAGGGCAAATCCCCATTCAAGCGTGCCAGTATGATGTTGAGTTCAAAGCTTGGGAGTTGATTTTCCAGACTGATCAGATTTGCAGTGGCCAGATCCTGATTAACGATGGTTTTGGGTAGCCAACCCACACCGATGCCATTTCTCACAAACTCAACGACCGCAAGACTAAGGCCTGCCTCGGCTACCGTTACGAGCCTCTGCATATTCTGAAAATTGTCGTGCAGAACTCTTCGCTGGATCTCTCCCAAAAAAATGTTTGGCGGATAGCTGATAATCGGCACCTCCTGTCGATCTTCGTCTTCCGATGCCATTGGAAAAAATTCTGGTTTCACGACAGGCAAAAACACTTCATTTCCCAGGGAAAGTTTTTGACAGTTGTCCGGAAAGACGTCCTGATCGTGGTGATCGGACTGGTAAACCAGGGCAAACTGCGCCTCTTTCCTGATAAGGCTCAGCACACAATCACTCATGCTGCCGGACTTGATGCGAATGCTGGCCTTGTTGTCCTGCAAAGAGTTGTCCAGAAGTTTCGGGGCAACCGACGCCGTGAGAGCGTGTTGACATATCAGCGATACGCGCTGCTCCGGCAACGCATCGGGATTTGACAGGGATGCTCTGACTTTTTTTAGGGCGATGACCGCGTCGCGGAGGTCCGGCAAGCATTCAAGAGCATGAGGCCGCAGGACTATTGGTTTCTTTGTGCGATCGAAAAGTTCACACCCCAGAGACTCCTCGATCGTACGCACGCGGCGTGTAAATGCCGAGGGCGTCAAGAAACGCATTTCAGCTGCAGCGTTGAAGGATCCGGTATCCCACACAGCAAGAATGTCTTCGAGCCACTCAAGACGCATAATTAGCCCACCAAATTGCAATTCCCGCAACTTAATGCGCATAAATCGAACTTGATATCAAGTGGAACTCTGCGCTTTAGAAAGGGTTGTGGACCGGAACGTTCTGACGGCAGGGAGCCACGCCGATAACACAGTAATTGATGCGCCCAAGAGAAACGCCGATGCGCAATTAAAGCGTCGCGGATTCATGCAAATGGAATTTCGGATGCGCTTGTAACTGGTGGGCTGTCAATGCGGGACAGGAAAGGTCGGGCAACGATCTCGGGGCGCGGGTTCAAGGCGCAGATGATCAAGGTGACTTTCTGGCGATACCGACCGCTGCCAACCATGCCGGCAGTGTAGTCGAGGTTAATCAAATTGCGGAATGTGCAACTTAATATCCTCTTTTCGAATTTGACGGCCAAAAATCCCTATAGAAAATCGAATTAAAGCAAACTCGGAGTGTCCCATGCATCTCGCTCGCTATCCTCGCCGCTTCATCGCCCACCTTCCGACACCATTGGAAAAACTTGACCGTCTGACGGCCGAACTGGGCGGACCGGAAATCTGGATCAAGCGCGACGATTGCACGGGTCTGTCTACCGGCGGTAACAAGACCCGCAAACTTGAATTCTTGATGGCCGAAGCCGAAATGCAGGGCGCGGACCTTGTCATGACGCAGGGAGCAACCCAGTCAAATCATGCGCGCCAGACCGCAGCATTTGCAGCGAAACTCGGGATGGGCTGCCACATCCTCTTGGAAGACCGGACCGGTTCGAACAACGCGAACTACAATCACAATGGCAATGTACTCTTGGACCACCTTCATGGAGCGACAACGGAGAAGAGAGCTGGTGGTCTGGACATGAATGCGGAGTTGGAGGCGGCTGCCGACCGTTTCCGCGCTCAGGGCAGAAATGTCTACACTATTCCAGGCGGCGGCTCTAATCCAACGGGTGCCTTGGGATATGTTAACTGCGTCAACGAGATGCTTGGACAGTTTAATGACCGCGGCCTTCGCGTGGATCATATTGTTCACGCCACCGGGAGTACAGGAACGCAGGCTGGACTCATTGTTGGATTGAAAGCGACCAATGCTCAAATCCCGCTGCTCGGTATTAGTGTGCGCGCGCCCAAGCTCCAGCAGGAAGAAAATGTCTATAACCTTGCTTGCGCGACAGCAGAGAAATTGGACTGTGCCGGCGTTGTCAATCGTGAAGATGTCGTCGCGAACTCTGACTATGTCGGCGAAGGATACGGAATCCCGACAGCCTCTGGCTTGGAGGCGATAGCAATGTTCGCTGAACTGGAGTCCATTCTTTTGGATCCGGTTTATTCCGCAAAAGGTGCCGCGGGCCTCATTGATCTCATCCGTAAAGGACATTTCAAAAAAGGCGAGCGCGTCGTGTTTCTCCATACCGGAGGTTCGGTCGCCCTGTTTGGATATGATTCGGCGTTCGACTTCCAAAACCGTGAGGTTGAGGCCGCCTAAGCATGACGGCCTGTTTCACCTGGTCAGTTGCTCCAGAGGCACGCCCGCCAGAAAAGCCCTTCACGGCTGCTGAAAGGTTTCTGCTCAGCTCCGGGCAATTTCGCGTTTTGAACAATTTCGTATCCGGGAGACTGTGATGAGCTTGCAGAAAGTTGGGGTCCTTGGCGGCATGGGACCAGAGGCGACAATTCTCCTGCAGAGCAGGCTGATCAAGACCATTGATGCGCACGATGATGCCGATCACATTCCCCTGCTCATTCACATGAACCCCCAAGTGCCCTCGCGCATATCCTGGTTCATTGAAGGGAAGGGCTTGGATCCTGCGCCAGAGCTGGTGTCCATGGCAAAATGCCTTGAGACTGCAGGTGCATCTGTGTTGGCAATGCCGTGCAATACGGCTCATTTTTTTGCGGCAGTCATCGAGGATGCCGTTGATATTCCGTTTTTGCACATGCCCAGGTTGGCGGCCAAGCACGTTTCAACGATGGTTGCACCCAGATCAGACATCGGCATTTTGGCGTCGCCGGCCACCGAGAAAACAGACTTGTTCAGCTCAGTTCTAACGAAACAGGGTTTGAATGCCGTCTATCCGGAAAATTCAGATGACGTGTTACGCGCAATTCAGCACATCAAGGCCGATGGACCGGGGCCCAATGCACTGTCGATTTTGAAACGTACGGTGAACGCCCTGCAGTCAAAACGAGTCCACGCCATTCTGATCGGGTGTTCGGAATTTTCGTTGTTCGCTTCCGACCTTCAGACACATGTGCCGGTGGTCGACACTCTGGATGTCCTGGTAGATGCAATTGTGCAGTCGTCCGGCGCTCGCAAACCGGTCGCCGCGTAGACGTCGGCCCCGCTCGGCGAACGTGTTGTCTGAAAAATAAAAAAACCCTAATGGGAATCTGGGGAAAATACGTTCGACGAAGACATCCCAATAACAAAGAAATCAGCATCTTGTTCCAATTCCAGCCATCGCGATCAATCATCATTGTGACATGAGATTTGGCTCATGAAGCGTACCGCTTGCCCGAAAATGTTGGACCGGCTTTCGGTCGTGTTTGGCCAATTTCTGCCCGTCTTTACCAAGCGGGGTGGGAGACATATAAGCAATTTCAGAGGCTTAGAATTTTGACGGTATTTGTGGCAGTATGCGTGAATTGTCACGGCCAAATTTGTCAACAAATCAGCGGCTGATCCGAGCTATTGATCATCGATCAGAAATAGGTTCTGACTGCATCGCAGCGTTTGCCGCATCGGAAATCTGAATGTCAGTTCAAAGCGAAATTCGGCGCCTGACGGCAACCGATATCACTGCGCGCAAGGGCGGAGAACCGATCGTTTCGTTGACATCGTACCATGCCCACACCGCGGCAATGGCAGACCCGTATGTCGATTTTCTGCTTGTCGGCGACTCCCTTGGCATGGTCATGCACGGCTTTGAAACCACATTGCCTGTGCCGCTCGACTTGATGATCATGCATGGTCAAGCGGTCGTGCGCGGTTCACGGCGAGCGTTGATCGTGGTGGACATGCCGTTCGGGACGTACGAGGAAAATCCGTCGCAGGCATTTGGCAACGCAGCACGTGTCATTAAGGAAACGGGATGCGGTGCCATCAAACTTGAAGGCGGCGCGAGGATGGCGGAGACGATAAGTTATCTGGCTGAGCGGGGTATCCCCGTCATGGCGCACATAGGTTTGACGCCGCAGTCGTACAACACGCTTGGCGGCTTCAAGGCGCAAGGGCGATCGCGAGAACAATGGAAGCGGATTGAGGACGACGCGCGGGCGGTCTCGGAAGCCGGCGCGTTCGCAGTGGTGCTGGAGGCGATTGCAGAACCTCTCGCGGCGAAGATATCTGATGCGGTGGCAATACCCACCATCGGCATCGGCGCGTCCGCGAAGTGTGATGGCCAAATCCTGGTCATGGAAGATATGCTTGGACTGTCGCCACAGGTGCCGAAATTCGTGAAGGAGTTTGGCAACGTTGGTGCCGCGATTGAAGGGGCAATAAGGAGTTATGCAGAAGAGGTGAAAAGCCGCAAATTTCCGTCTGAAGAGCACACGTATGAAGTCAGGGACTAGGCGAGCCGCCAGTCGAGGCCGATTGTCCGAACTGACTGCAATCGTTTGCCTTGATACGAACTAAGGTCTATTTTGCGGCGCAATTTACTGCACAATCCGAATTGAGCGACAGGAGCGCGATTCGTGACAGATATTTTCCGAGAGGTCGACGAAGAGATCCGTCAGGATCAGATGAAGTCCCTTTGGGACAAGTACGGCTTCTACTTTGTCGGCGCCTGCATTGGTATTGTGCTCGCTGTTGGCGGCATAAAGGGGTGGCAGGCCTACCAGCGATCGGTCGCCGAGGATGCGGGCGCGAAGTACCTGGCCGCCGTGGACTTGGCGGTTGCCGGAAAGCAGGATGATGCGCAGAAGGCGTTTGACCAGCTGGCATCGGGCGGGCCTGTTGGCTATTCGACATTGTCGAGATTTCAGATGGCTGCGACCTTGGCGGCATCTGGAGACAAGGCAGCAGCCGTGACGGAGTATGTCAAATTGGCCAACGACTCCAATCTTGATGTGCTGCTCCGCGGGCTGGCCAATGTTCGGGCCGGCATCATTCTCGTCGATACGGGGTCGAGGAAGGATGTTGAGGCGCGTGTCAGCAAATTGAACACGCGCGACAATCCATGGCGTAATTCAGCGCGTGAACTTCTTGGCCTCGCTGCTTACAGGGCAGGGGACGCTGCATCGGCCGACACGCTCTTTAATGAGATTGTCGGCGATCCTGCAGCACCTTCAAATATCAGGCAGCGTGCTCAAGTGATGCTCTCATTGCTCGCGCCGGAGCGCCGGCCGAAGACAGGTGGCAAGACCGACAGCGGCACGACGACGACGACCACCCAGTAGGAGCGTAAATTTATGTCGAACCCAATACACGCTCGAACCCGATCCAATTCTGTTGTCCTGGCGGCAGTTGTAGTTATGGGAATGACGACCGTCGGGTGCTCGTCGATTAGCGGCTTGTGGGGTGGCGGCGACGATAACGTGATCCTTCAGGGCGATCGCGTATCGGTCATGACTTCCGAGCAATCAATCACCGTTGACCCTGAAGCCAGCAAGGAAGCAATCGTTGTTCCTGCCGCGCTTACGAATGCGGAATGGTCGCAGCCTGGCGGTACCGCAAGTAACGCACTCCAGCACGTGGCTTTGGGCGGCAAGCTGACACGACTTTGGTCGGCGGGCGCTGGTAACGGCTCAAGCAGCCATGGTCGGTTGACCGCTAGTCCGATTGTGTTCGGCAACAAGGTCTTTACGCTGGACACGGAGGCGACTGTTCATGCCCTCGACGCCTCAAGCGGCAAGCGTTTGTGGAGTGTCGCGCTGACACCGGAAGATGAAGAGTCTGATGAAGGTTACGGCGGAGGCCTTGCTGCTGAGGGTGGGCGCCTTTTCGTATCCATTGGTTTCGGCCATGTTGTTGCGCTGGATCCTTCGACGGGGCAACAGGTTTGGCGAAAACCCCTCGGCGTCCCAATTCGGTCAGCGCCCACTGCAGCGGGTGGCCGGGTGTATGTCACCACCATCAACAACGAAGTTTACGCTCTGTCCCAGGCTGATGGCGAAGTGACCTGGAAGTACGCGGGTATCGCCGAAACCGCTGCTCTGCTTTCGAGCACCAGCCCGGCTGTCTCCCAAGGCAAGGTCATTGTTCCCTATACATCCGGTGAGATCATCGCGTTCGAGACGAGCACGGGAAATCCGCTGTGGACAGACAGTCTGACCAGGGCAGGGGGCTTGAGCTCGCTGGCAAACATCAACGCGATTGCCGGGCGTCCCGTGATCGACAAGGGGACTGTCTTTGCGATCAGCCATTCGGGACGAATGGCCGCTTTCGATCTGAACAGCGGAGAACGACGGTGGACCCAGGACATCGCCGGCACGCAGACGCCCTGGGTCGCTGGTTCGTATGTGTTTCTGGTCTCGGAACGCGGCGAGCTAATGGCTCTGTCAAAGAAGACCGGCGGAGCAAAGTGGGTGCAGAATCTTGGATCTGACTCTCAGTGGAGCGGACCGGTGCTCGCGGGAGGACGTCTCATCCTTGTATCGTCGAAAGGGATTATTCGCAGTATTTCTCCTCAGAACGGGCAGACGATCGACACGATCAATCTGGGCGAGGCGATGATGATTTCGCCTGTTGTTGCCGGCAATACGATCTACTTCTATACCGACGGCGGCGACCTTGTCGCTATGCGATAAACGTTAGTTGGGGCTGCTGCGATACCGCCAGCCAGATCCTCCATGAATTATTCCGTGGCGATAGTCGGCCGACCGAATGTCGGAAAGTCGACGTTGTTTAATCGGCTTGTCGGTAGAAAGCTGGCATTGGTCGATGATGCACCGGGCGTTACTCGAGACCGCCGCGAAGGTGAAGCTCAGTTGGGGGATCTGAAATTCCTTCTGCTGGACACCGCTGGTCTTGATGATGCGGACGATGCGACCCTGGAAGGGCGTATGCGTGCTCAAACAATTGCGGCGATTGCTCAAGCAGACATTTGCCTGTTTCTGATTGATGCGCGGACCGGTGTCACTCCCGTTGACAAGCACTTTGCCGATTTGGTTCGGAAGTCAGGTACGCCTTGCCTTCTTGTTGCAAACAAGTGCGAAGGGCGGGCCGGCGACGCTGGATTGTACGATGCGTTCGGGCTTGGCCTCGGTGAACCGATTCCCCTTTCCGCGGAGCACGGTGAAGGAACGTCAGACCTTTACGCCGCCTTGAAGACAGAGTTCGACAAGCTGGACGCTCAAAGCACCCCCAAATTCGATGCGGATGCGGATAGCGTGGACGTCCCTGACACCGAGGTAGCCGAAGGCGAAGAACTCGAGCTCGATCCTTCTCGACCGCTCCGCATTGCCGTTATTGGAAGACCGAACGTCGGCAAGTCCACCCTCATCAATTACCTCATTGGCGAGCAAAGACTGCTTACCGGACCCGAAGCCGGGATAACGCGCGATTCCATATCTGTGGATTGGTCATGGCGCGGACAGCAGGTGAAGCTGTTTGACACCGCCGGGATGCGACGTCAGGCCAAAGTTGTTCAGAAGTTGGAGAGGCTCTCGGTCGCGGACACTTTGCGAGCGGTTCGGTTCGCGGAGGTTGTGGTGCTGGTTCTCGATGCCACCCAGCCATTTGAGAAACAGGATCTCCATCTGGCCGATCTTGTTTCGCGGGAGGGGCGGGGCCTTGTTATCGCAGTCAACAAATGGGATCTGATCAAGGATCGTCAGACCGTCATGCGGGATCTCTTGGAGCGCTGTGAACGGTTGCTGCCCCAGGTCCGCGGTGTACCGCTTGTGACGATGTCCGGATTGACGGGACGCGACTGTGACAATCTGATGCCTGCGATTCTGGAAGTCTACGAAACCTGGAATCGCCGTATCTCAACCGCTCAATTGAATCGTTGGCTGGATGACATGGTGTCCCGGCACAGCCCGCCCGCCGTAAGCGGGCGGCGCATTCGCCTTCGCTACATGACGCAGGCGAAGACCCGGCCGCCCACATTCATTGTTTTCTGTTCCCGGCCGGAGGATCTTCCGGCGGCGTACGAACGATATCTTGTCAATGGCCTGCGCGAAGATTTCGATTTGCCGGGCGTTCCGCTCAGAATACATCTGCGCAAGGGAAAGAATCCGTACGTGAATGAATAAGGGCTCGTTTCCGTATCGCCGTTCGGTGTTGCAATCCTGCAATACTGTTGTGATTTCGATGTCAGCGCCCATATTGAGCCATAGAGTACGGTAACGTTACGTACACATTCGTTTGCGAGCATGAATACCGAGCGCCTTGCGTAATTTGGCTAATCTGAGAGGGAAATGACATGCAGAAGATGGCTACAGCGGCAGTGGTCGTGACATTCCTGGCGGCTACCGGCTGTTCCGGACTATCAACTACGCAACAACGGGTCCTGAGCGGCGGTGCGATCGGCGCCGGTGTTGGTGTCGTCGGCACTGCGTTAACAGGTGGCTGCATTTCCTGCGGCGCCGCAATCGGTGCAGGTGTGGGAGCGATCGGCGGCTACATTTACGATCAGAGCAAGAAGGACAGCTACTGAGTCCGAACTCCAGGGAACTGTCCGTTTGATTTTTCGAGCCCGCCCCACTTTTCGGGGCGGGCTCATTTTTTATTTAACGGTTGCCTCCAGAACACCCAGTGTCGTGAATTCAGCGCGAATGTGATCGCCGGGATCCACGGTGAAGATTTCTGTCGTGAGGCCGGTGGTGACGACTTGGCCTGACCGGAGCATTCGATTGCGCTTTCGGAATTCGTTTACGAGCCACAGCACCGCAAGGTGAGCGCCGCCCAGTGCATTCGATCCGACACCCTTCGAGCGCTGGTTTCCATTGACTGCCACCGAAATCGAGATCTGGGCATAGTCTTCTGCTTCCATCGCTCCCGAACCGGGTCCAAGAACAACAGCATCATTCACGCCACCATCTGCCACATTCCAAAAAAGACCCTGATCGAGACCTCCGGGCAGGCGACGGTCAATGATCTCGAGCGACGGGTGAACGGTGCTAATTCCCTCCATCACGTCCGCGATCGAATACTCCTCATCCCGCGGTAGGAAGTCTCTACCCACCGTTACGGCGACTTCCGCTTCCACAATTCTCAGTGCCGCTGCGCCGGTTTCAACAATGGCTCCGTTTTCGTAACGCCTGCCTCTAAGAAGCGGTCCGAAGAATGGCCCGTCTGCGCCAAGCGCCTTTTGCGCCGCCTCGCTTGTGCAACCGATCTTCCAGCCGACAACGTCATCATGCAGCAAATCGACAATGCGCTCTTGAAGATCAATGGCTTCATCGATGGTCGTCGGTTCCGGACCTGGATAGTCCGTCAATTTACCGAGATTCAGTCGTGCTTCGGCAATAGCGGGGGCACGCGGATCGGCATGGGAGGCGAGTGACATTGGCAGTTTCCTGATTGATCGCTGTCTATAGCAAAGGAAGAGGCAAATCGTTGCCGAAAGCGTGAATTGATTCAACGCCGAACATCATGATCCTGATTGGAAAGACAGATCGAGACGGATATCGGTATGACTGTGGAATGGCGTTTTGGCGCATTGGGACTAGCCCTATTGTTCGGGTTCCCCATGTCGTCGGCAAGTGTCCGAGGCGCAGAGATCGAACTGCCTCCTGTTGTAGAAGTTCCCGCCGGACCATTTTTGGCGGGATCCGACTCCGAAGAACGCGAACTCGGATACCGGCTCGACGAAAAGGCATATGGCCACAGCATAACGCGAAAGAACGGCTGGTATGACGGCGAGCGCAAGCGCGGCAGTGTTTCGCTGGGCAGTTATTCAATTATGCGGGATCTCGTAACCAATCGTCAGTATCGTGCCTTCGTTCAAGAGACGGGAAGGGGAGCCCCGTCGATAAAGCCGAACGCATGGAAGGCCCAGGGACTCATCCATCCGTACAAACGCGCGTTACGTCACATGTGGCGTAACGGCGCCTTCCCCGAGGGGCGGGCCGACCATCCTGTGGTCATGGCAACCTGGGACGATGCCAACGCATTTGCCGAATGGCTCAGCAGCAAGACAGATCGGAAGTGGCGGCTGCCTACGGAGCTCGAGTGGGAAAAAGCGGCGCGCGGCACCGATGGTCGCATTTTCCCATGGGGCAACACGTGGGACCCGGCGCGGCTCAACAGTCATGACCGGGGGCCATTCGATACAGTGCCCGTCGGAACCTTCCTGACTGGGAAGAGCCCATACGGGATGCGGGACGCGGCCGGCCAGGTTTTCGAGTGGACATCGACCCCGGCGGGCAAGGGCCGATATATCGTTAAGGGCGGTTCCTGGGATGACAAGGGATGTGGAGTTTGTCGAGCCTCTGCCAGACACTCCAGGCCCCATGATATCAGGCATATTCTCGTCGGCTTCAGACTTGTCCTGGCCGACTGAGGCGCCGGCAACTATCGCTGGACCGTTTCCCCGGAAGGAAAATCGAAAACCACGCCGTTCTCCGTGAACTCCGTCGAGACGAGACGGGTAAATGTAGCGGCCACATCCGACGGCGAAGGAATTGTGGAAGGATCTTCGCCCGGCATGGCTTTCGCTCGCATCTGGGTTCTTATCGGACCGGGATTAAACAGGTTCGCGGTCGCCGTGCTCTGGGAAAGCTCTGCGGCATAGGTCCTGATAAGCGCCTCCAGTGCCGCCTTGGAAACTGAGTAGACACCCCAGTAGGCCTTGAGTTTGATCGCGGCACCCGATGTCACGAATATCGAACGTCCGGCCTCCGATGCGCGAAGCAGAGGATCCAGGGCGCGAATGAGACGCCAGTTGGCGGTGACGTTGACCGCCATGACATCTTCCCAGTCCTTTGGAGAAATGTGACCGAGCGGAGACAGAGTCCCGAGCAGCCCGGCGTTGCCCACCAAGATATCGAGTTTTTCCCAGCGTTCGAATATGGCCGCACCCAGCCTGTCGATACCGTCCACATCCTTGAGGTCGAGAGGAACGAGGGTCGTACTGCCTCCCTCACTCTGGATTTCATCGTCGAGATCCGTAAGCCCGCCTTCAGTGCGTGCGACGGCGATAATATGCGCGCCGTCTCGCGCCAGCTGCCGTGCCACCGCGTAGCCGATTCCTCGCGATGCACCGGTAACAAGCGCAACTTTGTCCTGAAGTGGTCGTGTCATCACCCTTAACGCCTGACTGTCCTAGATGCCGGTCAGCCTACTTCTGCAAGTAGCGAAAGCTGTCGCGGGGGAGGCGAGCCGTGCTGATCAGTCAGCGGTGTCGGGTATTCACCGGTAAAGCAGTGATCGGTGAATTGCGGGTTTACGGGATCACGGCCTTCAAAACCCATGGCCTTGTAGAGTCCGTCAACCGAGAGGAATGCGAGGCTGTCCGCGCCGATGAAATCCTGCATCTGCTCCAGTGTATGAGTTGCCGCCAGCAGTGTTCCCTGGTCCGGGGTATCGATGCCGTAAAAATCCGGAAACCTGATTGGCGGGCAGGCGACCCGGAAATGGACCTCGCGTGCTCCGGCTTCGTACATCATCTGAACGATCTTGACGGATGTGGTCCCTCGGACAACCGAGTCGTCGACGAGCACGACACGTTTTCCGTTGATCTGAGACCGATTTGCGCTGTGTTTGAGTTTGACACCCAATGCCCGGATCTGCTGGGTCGGTTCGATGAACGTCCGTCCGACATAATGATTGCGAATGATGCCAAGCTCGAAAGGAACATCTGCTTCCTGAGCGTAGCCGATTGCGGCGGGGACGCCTGAGTCCGGCACCGGAATGACGACATCCGCCTCGACACCGGTCTCCTGTGCAAGCTGACGACCCATTTCCTTTCGCACGTCGTAGACCGAGCGTCCGCCGACTATGCTGTCAGGGCGCGCAAAATAGATGTACTCGAAGACGCATGGCCTCGGCTTCAGTTTCGGAAATGGGTGGAGGCTCTCAATTCCGTTTTCGGTAATTACGACCACTTCACCGTTCTCGATATCGCGGACGAATTTGGCCCCGATGATGTCGAGTGCGCAGGTCTCCGAAGCGAGAATCGGCGCCCCGTCAAGGTCGCCGAGCACGAGCGGTCGTATACCCAAAGGATCCCTGGCGCCAATGAGCTTCTTGTTGGTCAGTGCGACCAGTGAGTACGCCCCTTCAAGTGCTCGGGCCGCGTCGATGAACTTCTCCATCATGCGCGGCTTGGCGGATTGTGCGACGAGGTGAAGGATGATCTCGGTGTCGGAGGTGGACTGACAGATTGCGCCGGCCTTCACGAGTTCGCGCCTCACGGTCAGCGCATTTGTCAGATGACCGTTGTGGCAAACTGCAAATCCGCCATCTGCCAGGTCGGCAAACAGCGGCTGCACATTCCTGAGGATTGTCCCGCCGGCGGTCGAATACCGGACGTGCCCGATTGCGCTGTTGCCGGCAAGTCGATCGATCGTTGCCTGCTTGGAGAATTGATCTCCAACAAGACCAAGGCGGCGTTCTGAGTGGAAGTGCTGACCGTCGAACGTCACGATCCCCGCAGCTTCCTGGCCGCGGTGCTGAAGCGCGTGCAGGCCAAGCGCCGTGAGCGCCGCCGCATCCGGGTGGTTGAACACGCCGAACACGCCACATTCCTCATGCAGCCGGTCTTCCTCGAGTGAAACCGCATCGCTCAAAGTGTCGTTGGTATTGTCAGACATTTGCCCGTTGCCCTGGTGCATGTCGCCGAAGCCCTAGTATGTGTACCACGAACGGCTATGTTGCAAGTGATCTTGCCCTCATTGCTGGCTCGCAGCCGAACTCTCCAGCAACTGGTCCATACCGCGCCGTTCGCTGCTTCTGTAGCCCTGACTGCTGCTTTCCTGGTTGTTTTCCGGGATCACGCCGGGCTGCTCGGGTTCCGGAGCAGGTTTTTTGGGTTCTTCGGCCTCCTGCGGACTTCTGGGATCGATCTTGTCAAAAATCTCTTGTGGCAACTCTTCCGGCAGGACCGATCTTATGTAGTCCCCGGTTCCTATGATCAGCGGCAGCGTTCGTGCCTCTTTGACCCATTCAGGCTGTCCGGACTTCGGGACAAGCCAGGCGAAGAAAAGATAAGCGATCACGACCAGAATGAGACCCCGGAGAATCCCGAAAATGAATCCGAGCGTACGGTCCAGAGCGCCAACACGGCTTTCCAGAAGGACATCCGTGAACCGCATGGTGACGACCGAAATCACCACCAGCACCGCAATGAAAACGCCGCCCACGATCAGCGTATCGGCGAGGATGTCGGAGTTGATTTTCTCCCTCACCGGATTCTTCAGGATCGGATACATCACCAGCGTGGCGATAAATGCACCCACCCACGCCAGAAGTGCGAGAACTTCGCGCGTAATGCCTCGCATCATGGCCAACAGGCCGGATACAAGCATCACGCCTATGAGGATAATGTCTAGCCAAGTCAGCGGCATGAGCGGTCTGAATTCCTATCTTTGAACGCGGAATGCTAGCACGATTCCGATTGCCTCAGATACAACCGTTCGCAATACGAACAGGTTAACGCGCACAGGTACTTAGTGCGAATGAGCGGACTCTTCCACGGTGTTTATCCTGGCTTTCGCCCGGGAAGCTATGCTCGCGACGAGCCCGGCCAGACCATCGACCGATTTGACGTCGATACCCGGTGCCCGGGCCGTGGACCTTTCTGACGAACCGGTAGAGGGTACGACAGCGCTTTTGAACCCGAGTTTCGATGCTTCCTTGAGACGCCCCTCGGCTTGAGAGGTTTGGCGAAGGCTCCCGGAAAGACTGATTTCACCGAAATAGACTGTGTCTGAGGGCAGGGGGGCGCCGCAAATGGACGATACGAGAGCTGCGGCGACCGCCATGTCCGCGGCAGGTTCGCGGATCTTGAGCCCGCCTGCAACGTTCAGATAAACATCATGTCCTGAGAACGAAAGTCCGCAATGCGCGTCAAGCACGGCCAGGATCATCGCCAGACGGCTTTGATCCCATCCGACAACAGCACGTCTCGGTGTTCCCAGAGTTGACGGAGCGACGAGTGCCTGAATCTCCACGAGCAGGGGACGGGTGCCCTCGATTCCCGCGAACACGGCAGCGCCGGGTGTGTCAATGTCACGGTCTCCCAGGAACAGGCGGGACGGATTGGAAACCTGACTCAGTCCCGATCCGGTCATTTCAAACACGCCGATTTCATCTGTCGGTCCGAAACGGTTCTTTACGGACCGAAGAATACGGAATTGGTGACCTCGCTCGCCTTCGAAATAAAGCACTGTGTCGACCATGTGCTCGACGACGCGGGGTCCGGCGATCTGACCGTCTTTCGTAACATGTCCCACTAGGATTACGACCGAACCTCGGGCCTTGGCAAAGTGGATCAGGGCCTGTGCGCTCGAACGCACCTGCGAGACAGTCCCCGGCGCTGCGTCAAGGGCGGGAGACCAGATTGTCTGAATGGAATCCACGACAACGGCGTCGGGCACACCGACCTTCTCCAACGTCGCAAGTATGTCGCTCAGGTTGGTCTCTGCTCCCAACAGGACGCCGGCATCCTCAAGACCCAGACGGCCGGCGCGCAACCGAACCTGCGCAATGGCCTCCTCTCCGGAGATATAGACGACCTTCCGGCTACCTCCGGAAAGTCCTGCCATGACTTGCAGCAACAGTGTCGATTTGCCGATGCCGGGATCGCCTCCGACGAGGACAACCGAACCCGGCACAAGGCCGCCTCCGGTGACGCGGTCGAATTCAGTCATTGCCGACTGTATCCGGGGCGGTGCGACCTCTTCTCCCTTCAGGCCGACGAGTTCAACGTGACGTCCCTTCGGTGCCGTTTGTCCCGGCCTGGCCGCTACGCCAGACGTATTAACACCGGCTTCTTCTTCGATAGTGTTCCATTCACCGCATGCATCGCACCGTCCGGACCATTTGGACGTTACAGCGCCGCAGCTCTGACAAACGAAGCGCCGTGTCTGCTTAGCCATGTCTGCCTCTCAAGGCTTAAGCACTTCCATTTGGATCGGGCCATCCGCACTGCCATGGACGAACTGCTCGACATAGGGATTGCCGCTCTCGTCAATCTTGTCCGCCGGCCCTGTCCAGATGATCTCACCCTTGTAGATCATGGCGATTGTATCACCGATCTTGCGTGCGCTTGCCATGTCGTGCGTGATCGAAACGGCGGTCGCCCCGACCTGATCCACGCAACTGATAATCAGATCATTGATGATGTCGGCCATGATCGGGTCGAGCCCGGTCGTCGGTTCATCGAAGAATATGATCTCTGGGTCGGCGGCAATGGCACGCGCAAGTCCCACTCTCTTCTGCATCCCGCCCGATAGTTCCGCCGGCGCCAGATTTGCCACGTTCTCGTCGAGCCCAACCTGGGCCAGCTTCTGCATGGCAATGTCACGCGCGTCCTTGCGGTTCATCTTCTGACTCTGGATGAGTCTGAAGGCGACGTTCTCCCAGACCGACAGGCTGTCGAAAAGTGCGGCTCCCTGAAAGAGCATGCCGAACTTCAGCAGATACTCGTCCCGATCCGATCCGCGCAGTCCCACCACGCTCTTGCCGTCGACTTCGATGGCGCCACCATCCGGTTGAAGAATTCCCAGAATGCACTTGAGCATGACCGACTTGCCCGAGCCGGACCCCCCGATGACAACAAGGGACCGTTGGCGCTCGGCAGCCACGTTTATGCCCCGTAGCACATCCTTTGGACCGAAACTCTTTCGTACGTCTTTGAGGGCGATATGAATATTGTCCGACAACCGCGCTACCTCGTCACGAGAACAGCAGGGACGTGAGGATGTAGTTGACCGCCAGGATGACGATCGATGCGCCCACAACGGCATTGGTGGTGGCGCGACCGACACCCTGCGCCCCGCCCTTGCTGTAGTAGCCGTAATAGCAGCCCATGACCGCGATCACGAAACCGAAAGCCGCCGCCTTCACGAGACCGGAAAACACATCGTCGAACTCAAGGAAATTCACGGTCGTGCGGACGTAGACGGATGCATTGAACCCGAGACTCTGTGTGCCGACGATAAAGCCGCCCATGATGCCGATGATGTCGGCAATGGCGACCAGGATGGGCAAGGTTGTCACCGCAGCGATGACGCGCGGCGCCACGAGATACTTGAATGGATTGGTGGACAGCGTAACGAGCGCGTCAATCTGTTCGGTGACTCTCATCGTGCCCATTTCAGCAGCAATGGCAGCGCTCACGCGCCCGGCGACCATGAGGCCCGCTATCACGGGACCAAGTTCGCGTGTGATGCCCAGCGCCACGATGTTCGCAACCAGGCTCTCGGCATTGAATCGCGATCCGCCGATGTAGATCTGAAGGGCCAGCACGCCGCCGGTAAAGAAAGCTGTCAATCCGACCACCGGCAGGGAGTTGTAGCCAATGCGCATCATCTGCTCGAGGATCAGGCGCGGATAGGTCGGCGGCACGAAGATATGGAAAATCGTGTCCTTGAGAAACAAGGACAGCCGTCCCATCTCGGCGCAAATGCTCAGGACCAACCGGCCAACAATGGCGAGAACGTTCAAGAGACTAATTTCCCTGTTGTGATGGAAGGAAAGACTGCGACTCAGGCGGGCGAGTATACCCGACCATAGCGGGAACCCAAGCTTGTAAGCACTTCATAGCCGATTGTTTGGGCCGCGTCTGCAAGCTCGTCAACAGTGATGTTTTTGCCCAGAAGCTCTACCGTTGCGCCCCGTTTGGCGACTTCGGGATCAATGCCGGTCACGTCGACAGTGATCATGTCCATCGAAACGCGTCCCACGACGGGGGCGGTTTGATCGCCTATGCAAACACGCGCGCGGACACTGTCGTTGGAACCGCCAAGCAGCCGGATGTAGCCGTCCGCGTATCCGGCGCCGACGACCGCAATTCTGGACTCTCTCTTCGCGGTCCATGTTGCGCCGTATCCCACAGTCGAGCCCGACTCAACCTGTCTGACCTGCATGATCCGGCCGGCAAGATGAGCGACAGGTCGCATGGGGTTCGGGCGGTCGGCCAGCGCGCGGCCTCCGTAAAGCGCGATGCCGGGTCGGACGAGATCAAAATGGTTTTCCGGACCAGATAAAGTTGCAGCGGAGTTGGCGAGGCTGGCCTTCGCTTCTGGGAGCCGGTCCTTCAACTCTGCGAACAGTTTTCGCTGCCTGCCGTTCATCGGGTTGCTGGGGTCGTCCGCGCACGCAAAATGGCTCATGACGAGCGACGTTTCGAATGCTTGAAGGAGGTCGGCTTGTCCGATCAGCTGTTCCAGCGCGGATCTCTCAAGTCCGAGCCGGTTGATGCCCGTGTCGATATGAAGCGCTGCGGGGAGGCGGGCTCCCGTCAGTCGGCAGCAGTCTGCCCATTCCGTCACTTCCTCGATATTGCCGAGCACTGGACGAATGCCGTGCCGGACAAAAAGTTGCGCCGTTCCGGGCACAATTCCGTTAAGGACATAAACGGTTCCATCCCCGACTTCCGGGAGAATCTCGATGGCTTCGTCGAGCAAGGCAACAAAGAACACTGTACATCCAGCCGCGCGAAGCGTTCGCACGACCTCACGTGCGCCCAGGCCGTAGCCGTTGGCCTTTACGGCCGCACCACATTCCGCCGGAGATGCCGATTTCCTGAGCGTGAGATAATTCTGACGCAGCGCGCCCAGATCAACAGTCAGGCGCCCGCACTCCGTTGGGCACCCTTCAAGCTCGTTCAATGCCGGTCCGGACATTGGTGCTCGGCTCAATCGTAACGTTCGGGGACGCGGTTTTCCGGAGCGAAGTCCTCAAACTTCGTGACGTCGGACTGGAACTGCAACTGGACGGTGCCTGTCGGACCGTGTCGCTGCTTGCCGATGATCACTTCGGCGATTCCCATAATCCGGTCCATTTCTTCCTGCCACTCCAGATGTTCCGGCGTGCCCGGCCGCGGTTCGCGTCGGGCCACATAATATTCCTCCCGAAACACAAATGTCACGACATCAGCATCCTGTTCGATGGAGCCGGATTCCCGGAGGTCCGCGAGTTGTGGACGCTTGTCGTCCCGGTTTTCCACCTGGCGCGACAACTGCGAGAGGGCAAGGATGGGTACATCAAGTTCCTTGGCCAGCGCCTTTAGTCCGGTGGTGATCTCGGACACTTCCTGAACGCGACCTTCACTCGCTTTGCGTGCCGAACCGGACAGGAGCTGCAGGTAGTCAACGACAATCAGGTCAAGCCCGTGTTGTCTTTTCATTCGGCGTGATCGCGCGGCGAGTTGGGCGATTGTGATGCCGCCCGTCGGGTCGATGTAAAGCGGTATGCCCTCGAGTTCTCTGGAGACGTCAACCAGTCGGGCGAACTCGTCCTCTGTGATCTTACCCCGGCGAATGCGTTCGGAGGGAATGTTCGCCTGCTCCGCAACGATACGGGTGGCAAGTTGTTCGGACGACATTTCCAGGGAAAAGAATGCAACGACGCCACCATTGAGCACCTCGCGAGTGCCGTCCGGTTTGTGATCCGCCTGATAGGCCCGCGCTACCGAAAAGGCGATGTTGGTCGCAAGCGCTGTCTTGCCCATGGAAGGGCGCCCGGCGAGGATCAGGAGGTCTGACCGTTGTAATCCTCCCAGTCTCTCGTCGAGATCATTCAATCCGGTGGACAATCCGGACAGGCCACCGTCGCGCTGATAGGCCGCATTGGCCATGTCGATCGCGTCAGTGAGGGCCGTCCGGAAGGGCTGGAACCCGGATCCGTATTTGCCGCTCTCAGCCAGCGTGAATAGAGATTGTTCGGCTTCTTCGATCTGTTGAGATGACGGCTTTTCAATTTCAACATCGAGCGCCTCGTTGACAATGCTCGATCCAATCGAAATCAGGCCGCGCAGTGTCGCCAGTTCGTAGATATGGCGACCGTATTCCTCGGCGTTGATAACCGTCGTCGCGTTTGCGGCCAGCCGCGCCAGATACTGGGTGATCGACAGGCCTCCGATCTGCTCGTCGTCATCGAAGAATGTCTTGAGCGTGACCGCGGAAACCGTTTTGCCCATGTTGATCAGACGGTCGAGAGCGTCGTAAATGCGGCCATTGACCGGATCGTAAAAGTGCTCCGTCAACAGGAAGCCCGTGACACGGTCTCGCGCTTCGTTATTGATGAGAATGGCGCCGAGCAGAGCCTGTTCCACCTCGATATTATGCGGAGACTGCCGAATCTCCGGCTCCGCATCGTCATGCAGACTGACAGGCGTATGAATTGAGGGTGACGGTTCCATTGGCTATTGATAGCCCACATCGCTGGCGAAACGGTAGGAGCAGGTTGGGGCAAAGGAGGGGCCATTCATCCTTTTCCCCGTTATTCACACAACTATATCGCTTGCGGCGATTCGGGAGGCTAATCGCTTGACTCCGGCGCTCTGCTGCAATCCCGAATCGTGCGCTACTCACCCGCCAGCTTGGCCGCGACGTCGCCTTTTGCATCGATGCGCCGCCGCTCGGTTTCCCAATCGTGGATGTAATCGCGCGTGATCGGAAGGGCATTCTGGTGCTTGGCAAGCTGAATCTGAAAAACCATCATGCCTTCGTATCGGAATGCTGTTTCCGACGCGGAGAGATAGAACTCCCACATGCGGCAGAACCGTTCGTCGTAGATCGACTTCGCATTGTCCCAGTTAGCGAGGAACCGCGCGCGCCAGTTGCGAAGCGTCTCGGCATAGTGCAGGCGAAGGATCTCTACGTCGGTAACGTATAGGCCCTGTTGTTCAATGACGGGAATAACCTCGCTCAGCGCCGGAATGTAGCCACCTGGGAATATGTACTTGTTGATCCAGGAGTTGGTCACACCGGGGCCATCCGACCGCCCGATGGAATGGACAACGGCGACACCATCATCGGTGAGCAAATTCTTTACCTGCCGGAAGTAGTCCGGAAAGTGCATGACGCCGACGTGCTCGAACATGCCGACCGACACAATGCGATCGAACTTCTCGTCGAGCAGCCGATAGTCAAGCAGGCGAAAATCAATTTGGCGTTCGAGCCCGCGTCTCTCTCTGCGTTCGCAGCTTACCTTTATCTGCTCTTCGCTCAGCGTGATCCCCGTCACGTCGACGTTCGCGCAACCCGCGAGATAGATTGCCATGCCGCCCCAGCCTGATCCGATATCGAGTATCCGCTGGCCGTCCTGAACATCGAGTTTCGCCGCCAGATGGCGTTTCTTGGCGAGCTGGGCCTCTTCAAGCGAGGCGTCCGGGGTTTCGAAGTATGCGCATGAATATTGCCTGTCTTCATCGAGAAACAGGTCGTACATGGCGCCATCGAGGTCGTAGTGATGCGCGACATTCTTCCGCGCGCGTTTCGCCGGGTTGTACTGCTGGATCCAGCGCAGGACATACCGCAGGCGAGATACGACGAATATCCACCTTGGTGGTTCGAACTTCTCGATGTTCGAGAGGACGATTGCCAGAAAGTCGTAGATCCGGCCCTGTTCGAACGTGATGCGTTCGTCCATGTAGGCCTCGCCCAGGAACAGGTGAGGGTTCAGGACGATCTGCCATTCGACTTTGCGGTCGGCCAGTCTGGCCCGCACCGGCGTCCCGGTACCATCTCCGAACGTAGTTTCGTTGCCGCGAACATCCACGATCGTGAGGTTCCCGACAACAACGAGTCTATCGAACGTAACCCGCAAGACGGAAAGCATTTCGGCCTACCCCCTCGCAAAATTTCCCATAAATCACTGATCAATGCCGGCGTACCACGCCCGGTCCATCGGCTGTTAGATCCGAAGGCTAGCCAACTGGAACGAGTCCGCACGGCGAATCTGCCGACATTTAAGCAGGGCGCTTCGATCTCAGCAACTGCAATACGCTGGATTGTTTGATCGAAAGGCCTTCAGAAACATCAAACACAGAGAAAAAGAGGATGGCGAGCCACCCTCAGATTCTTCGCAAGCAAGATGTTTCAGTCAGCTTTTGGCTTCTTCATCGGGCGTGTCTTCGTCTTGAGCCTCTTCCGTTGACTCAGCGTCACCCGACGTATCATCGGATTCGGAGCCTTCGGTGCCGGCCTCTTCTTCGCCGCTCTCGTCGGAGAGTTCCTCTGCCGCGACCTTGGCGAGTTCTTCGTCCTCGAACACGTCCTCGACAGCAATCGCGTCATCGTCGTCTTCATCGAACCTGTCGGCAGTGACGTCTTCGCCCCGCGCCTGCCGTTCCGCTTCCTCTTCGGTGCGGGCGACATTCATCGTGACCGTGACAGCCACTTCCGGGTGAAGGTTGATCCGGACGGGATGAAGCCCGAGGACCTTGATCGGGCTGTCCAGCACCACCTGTCCGCGGGCGATCGTAGCGCCGCCTTCAGTGACCTTTTCGGCAATGTCGCGGGTGGATACCGAGCCGTACAGCTGACCGGTGTCGCCCGCTTGCCGGATCACCGTAATGGTCAGGCCTTCCACCTTGTCGGCAACGGCCTGGGCTTCGTTCTTGAGTTCGAGGTTCCGCGCCTCGAGCTGGGTTCGCTCTTGTTCGAACCGCGCCAGATTTGCCTTTGTCGCACGGAGCGCCTTGTTTTTCGGCAGCAGAAAGTTACGGGCGTAACCGTCCTTGACCCGGACAACGTCGCCCATCTGGCCGAGTTTTTCGATGCGCTCCAAAAGTATGATTTCCATTATTTTACTCCAGTTCAGGTGTTTCTTTTGATTTTGAGTTGTCGATGATTCACGCGAGCTTCATGCCGGCGCGGGCGGGCCGCCGCGGTTGGCGAACCGGCGCCTGAGGCCGAAAATTGTTTCCGCCATTCCGATTACGCTGATCAGGAAGATGCCTATCCAGTTTGTCAGGAGAAGAATCAGGTAGGTGCCGACGAGTAATACGGGCCGAAAGGCGTGTCGCTCCGTCACGACGTGAACAACCGCAAGCCCCTGGATGACGAAGGCGAAAATCAGAACCGCCGTCAGCGAAGCCCCGATGATGCCGATCAGTCCTCCGGCAAAAGACACGACCAAAGCAAAGGCCAGACCGGGTCCGGCCAGTCTTGGCAAATCGATATCCTTCAGCACATCACGCGGTCTGCGTGTGCGCCCCGACTTTTCCACTGCCCAGGAGGCGATCCAGAGATTGAGCAGGGTTGTGATCATCCACAGGACCGCGGACGCGGGCGGCATGATCCAGACCAGCAGGTCGACAATCTGCTCCACGTTACGCTGTCCGCCGGCTTCCAATTGGTCTTTCAGCCGCTGGTTCGTTTCAAAGAGTTCGGTCAGAAATTCGCGAACGGTGTTTTGAAACCCGGAAGCCCCAGGGCCCGTTATCAGGACGGCGAGCCCGACCAGGACGCACGACATTACGCCGATCCAGATCAGAAGCCGACCGAGCGGATACCATTCGGATTGTTGTGGATCCGTGTCCGGAATTGTTCTCGAGAGCAGGGCGAAGTGCGTCAGCACAATAACCGGTATGCCCAACGTGGCGAAAAACAGGAGCCCCGGCTGCAAGCCGGATGTAATAGCCGTGACTGCAAATCCCGAACCGCTGGCGATTGCCGCGGAAACGACACCCCATCCCAGTCCGGCTATGAAAATGGGCAACGGTGCGAGATAGAACAGCAAAAGGCCGAACAGGGATCCGGTCACCACGGTGAGGTAAAGCACCGCGGAGACACAACCCGCAATAAAGCCTGTTACCAGATAGTTGTTCAACATCGCAGCTGTCCCGCCTGTCAGCGGTTAGAGGCGAAATCGGGTTCCGCCCCAACCAGAATTCGAAAGGGTCAAAGAGTGAGCCTTCGACCCCCTCCGGAGCTTATTTTATCACGTAAGGCATCAGGCCCAGAAAACGTGCCCGCTTGATTGCCTTGGAGAGTTCTCTCTGCTTCTTCGCAGAGACGGCCGTAATCCGGCTCGGAACGATTTTGCCACGTTCGGAGACATAGCGCTGCAGCAGCTTTACGTCCTTGTAATCGATCTTCGGCGCGTTATCACCGGAGAACGGACAGGTTTTGCGGCGGCGAAAGAACGGCCGGCGTGAAGGTCCCATAGCCATTGTTATGCCTCCTCACTCTTGGGTGCATCAGCACTCTGCTCGGGTTTGCTTTGATCTGGTTTGCCTTGCTCGGATTTGCCTTCGCTCCGCGCATTTGAGTCGCCGCCCGAGTCGCGATCATTGCGGAAGTCGCGACGTGGTCCGCGCCGGTCGTCACGTCCCCCGCGGCTTTGCAGAATGGCCGACTGACCTTCGTCATGTTCGTCGACCCGCAAGGTGAGGAAACGGATTACGTCATCGTTGAGACGCATCTGACGTTCCATCTCGGCAACCGCCTCGTGCGGAGCGTCGATGTTCAGCAGGCTGTAATGTGCCTTGCGGTACTTCTTGATCTTGTAGGACAGCGAGCGAAGTCCCCAGTATTCGGTCTTTGCCGTGGAGCCGCCATTGTCGCCAATGATTGTTTTGAACTGGTCGGTCAGGGCCTCCACCTGCTGTGCGGAGATATCCTGGCGCGCCAGAAAGACATGCTCATAAAGAGGCATGATTGAGCCTTTCCTAATCTGGTCCGCGGTTCCGGCGCAAAGCCCCCCTTGAGCCCCAACATTTGTCGGAAAGGCTCAGCAGGAACACCAAAAGAGCGGAAACACGGGAAGATGAGACAAAGCTCTACCTGATCAGTCGCTTCTGATCAGGCCTTCCGTTCAGCCTCCAACCGGAACCTCCATCGGATGGCGCGGTTTATAAGCTTGAGTGGGGCAGGATTTCAAGCCAATTCTCCTGAACCGTTCGAATCTGTATCAAGCCCGAAACGTCTGAAGAACGGGCTTGCTCTCGACTGCGGACGAAAGTGCCTCGATCCGGTCGGATCGTATCCGGTGAAGACGCAAGCTTGACAGAAGCCATTAACCAGCTTTTTGTGCCCTACGTTTTGAGACGAATGACAATAAGGTTGCGTCCTCGGGAAGAGGGATGCGGCCAAGGTATTTGGGAGCGGCAATGGCGACAGCACTTACATTCCCCGGACAGGGCAGCCAGCAGGTGGGCATGGGCAAGGCCCTCGCTGATGCGTTCACTGCTGCAAGAGAGGTTTTTGAGGAAGTCGACGATGCGTTGTCTCAAGACCTTTCCGGGTTGATGTGGGGTGGTCCGGACGAGGATCTGACCCTTACGGAGAACGCCCAGCCGGCGCTCATGGCCGTCAGCATCGCGACGTTACGTGTTCTTCAACGCGAAGCGGGGCTGGATCTCGAGACGAAGGCGAAATATGTCGCGGGGCATTCCCTGGGTGAGTATTCCGCGCTCGCCGCGGCGGGGACCTTTTCTCTTGCTGATACGGCACGATTGCTCAAGACGCGTGGCAGGGCCATGCAGCAGGCCGTGCCGGTCGGGGAAGGGGCAATGGCGGCATTGCTTGGTTTGGAATTCGATGATGCCACGTCAGTGGCGGAAGAGGCGTCTTCGCAAGGTATCTGCCAGGTCGCTAACGACAATGCGCCCGGGCAGGTGGTTGTCAGCGGTGCCCGCGTCGCGATCGAAGCGGCCGTGGAGATTGCGAAAGAGAAGGGCGCTCGCAGGGCTATGCTGTTGCCGGTAAGTGCTCCCTTTCACTGCGCAATGATGCAGCCTGCAGCCGACGTGATGGCAGAGGCGTTGTCCGGCGTCGAAATGAAGATGCCGGCCGTCCCCGTCGTTGCGAATGTCACGACACAGCCGGTTTCCGATCCGGCGACAATTCGGGATCTGCTGATAAAACAAGTCACTGGTGTTGTGCGCTGGAGAGAATCCATCTCGTTTATGGCTGAGCAGGGGGTCGACGCCGTTTACGAGATTGGCGCTGGAAAAGTGCTTTCCGGACTGGCCAGGAGGATCAACCGTGATCTGTCGGCAGCATCGGTCGGGACACCTGAAGACATTGAGGCCGTCGCTTCGAGCCTTTGAGAGAGGTGATAGAGCGGCTCGGAAGTAACCAGCTTGGGAAGAACTCATGTTTGAAATTGAAGGGAAAGCCGCGCTTGTTACGGGCGCAACGGGCGGCATCGGCGCGGCCATTGCTCGCGCCCTGCATGAAAAGGGTGCCGTCGTCGCGCTTTCCGGTACCCGCGAGTCGGTACTCTCGGAACTTGCGTCCGAATTGGGCGAACGGGCTCATGTCGTTCCGTGCGATCTGTCGAATCAGGCAGCGGTCGACGGTCTGGCAGGTCAGGCGGAAGACGCCATGGGTCGGCTGGATATCGTTATAAACAATGCCGGCCTGACACGGGACAACCTTGCCATGCGGCTGAAGGACGAGGATTGGCAGACGGTCCTGGATGTCAATTTGACAGCCGGTTTCCGGATTGCCCGTGCGAGTTTGCGGA
This sequence comes from Hyphomicrobiales bacterium, assembly GCA_965275905.1. Classification (GTDB taxonomy): domain Bacteria; phylum Pseudomonadota; class Alphaproteobacteria; order Rhizobiales; family JAJFHC01; genus CBDAQD01. The sequence continues at coordinate 48,708 of CBDHYJ010000035.1, forward strand.
CCATGATGAAGCAGCGTTGGGGAAGAATTATCGGCATCACATCTGTGGTCGGCGTCACGGGCAACGCAGGCCAGGCCAACTATGCGGCCTCGAAAGCCGGCATGATCGGGATGTCAAAAGCTTTGGCGCAGGAAGTGGCGAGTCGGGGTATCACCGTGAACTGCGTGGCTCCAGGATTCATCGAGACACCGATGACCGATGCGTTGAACGACAAACAGCGCGAGGCGATTATTTCAACAGTGCCTGCCGGCCGGCTCGGAACACCGCTTGAAATTGCAAGTGCAGTGGTTTATTTGGCCAGCGACGAAGCGGCTTACGTCACCGGCCAGACCCTGCACGTTAATGGCGGAATGGCAATGATCTGAAGCCGCTCTGATGTGTTTTTGGCTCACTGGCCAAGGCAGATAAAGTGTGATACGAAGCGCGCGGCTTCCAAGGGTTTTTATCCTGCGAAGGGCGTATCAGGGGCCGCGGAAATTGCTGGAAATCTCTGAAGGAAAGTTGAGCTCACAGTGAAAAGGCTCATCCCGGAATCAGTTGATCCAGCGCAATATGATTTGAGGACATAACAATGAGTGACGTTGCAGAACGGGTGAAAAAAATCGTTGTCGAGCATCTCGGCGTTGAAGCGGACAAGGTAGCCGAGGGTGCGAGCTTCATCGATGACCTCGGTGCAGACAGTCTCGACACGGTTGAGCTCGTCATGGCCTTCGAGGAAGAGTTCGGTTGCGAAATCCCCGACGATGCAGCCGAGACCATTCAGACCGTTGGTGACGCAGTCAAATTCCTGACCGAAAACGCCGGCTGATCTGGCTGGACCTTAGAGGTCCACTGCAGCGAGGATCTGATGCTCTTTTGGTCGGCGACGGAGTCGCCGACATTGTGTCAGGCCAGGCTCCTGTGAAGGGAGCGTAACAATGATTTCGGGACAGTTGTGATGAGACGCGTCGTCATCACCGGTGTGGGTTTGGTGTCGCCACTGGCTTGTGGCGCCGAGCAGACCTGGTCAAAGCTCATTGCCGGAGAATCCGGTGCAGGGGTCATCGAGTCGTTTGATGTATCCGACTTGGCCTGCAAGGTGGCCTGCCAGGTGCCGCGCGGTGACGGATCCGAAGGCACGTACAATCCAGATGACTGGATGGAGCCCAAGGAGCAGAAGCGCGTCGACGAGTTCATAGTCTACGCTATGGCGGCGTCGGTTCAGGCTGTTCAGGACTCCGGCTGGACCCCTGAGGCCTATGAAGACCAGATCCGCACCGGCGTGTTGATCGGTTCTGGCATCGGGGGCCTGAAGGGAATCGAGGAGACCTCCCTGATCCTTGCCGAGAAGGGACCGCGTCGCATCAGTCCCTTCTTTATTCCGGGCCGCCTGATCAATCTGGCATCCGGTTACGTCTCGATCCGTTACGGATTCAAGGGGCCCAATCATTCCGTTGTCACCGCCTGTTCGACAGGCGCGCATGCGATTGGCGATGCCTCCCGGCTGATCTCTCTTGGTGATGCGGATGTGATGGTGGCCGGTGGCACGGAATCGGCGGTCAACCGCCTGGGCGTGGCCGGCTTTATTGCCTGCAGGGCGCTTTCAACGAATTTCAATGACGAACCCACTCGGGCTTCTCGTCCGTATGACAAGGACCGCGATGGTTTCGTCATGGGCGAGGGCGCCGGTGTTGTCGTTTTGGAAGAGCTGGAACACGCAAAGGCCCGTGGCGCAAAGATTTATGCCGAAGTCATCGGTTACGGACTTTCCGGAGATGCCTACCACATTACCGCCCCGGCCGAGGACGGTGATGGCGGGTTCCGGGCAATGAAGGCAGCCATCGAGCGTGCCAAAATTTCGCCAGACGAGATTGATTACATCAACGCGCATGGAACCTCGACGCCGCTTGGCGACGAGATCGAGCTGAATGCCGTAGCGCGGATTCTCGGAGACTCCGCTAAAGACGTCTCGATGTCGTCAACGAAATCGGCAATAGGCCATTTGCTTGGCGCCGCGGGTTCCGTGGAAGCGATCTTTTGTGTTCTTGCGATGCGCGACAACATCGCGCCGCCAACACTGAACCTGGAAAACCCGTCAGTTGAGACGGAAATCGATCTTGTGCCGCTGAAATCCAGAGAGAAACAAATCGATACAGTGTTGAGCAACTCTTTCGGCTTTGGCGGAACCAACGCTTCGCTTATTCTACGACGCTACGCTTAGGCATTGGTGCTTGATCGTGCGCGGAAGGCGCGTTTGGGACTCGGAGTCTGATCGAAGACATGTCCGGCGACTACGACTACGACTACGACACGGGTGGCTCGGCCAGCGACCGAAAAGCGCGCCCGGCCAAGAGACGTGGAGGTCTGGGGCGAATCGGCAGATTTCTGAGTGCGCTGTTCACGTTGGCATTCGTTGCGGCGATCGCTGGCGCCGGCATCCTGTTATATCTCAAGACCGAATTTGAAGCCGCCGGGCCGACGAAGGCGGATGCGCCCTTTGCTGTGATTTCCGGCCAGGGGCTGGCGAGCATCGCGGAGAGCCTCGAGAGTCGCGGTTTCATCACCGATTCCCGGATTTTCATCCTCGGCGTCGTTGCCCACGACGCCAAGAGCAAGCTCAAGGCCGGGGAATACCTGTTGCCGGGCGGCGCAAGCATGGAGAAGATCATGCAGGCGCTGGTTTCGGGCAAATCCGTGCAGCACAAGGTCACAATCCCGGAAGGCCTTACCAGCATGCAGGTTGTGGCCAGGATCAAGGAGCATCCGATTCTGGTCGGTGAAGTGTCCGAGGTGCCACCGGAAGGCTCGCTGCTGCCGGACACATACGTCTTCTTGCGCGGTACGACTCGCGACCAGTTGGTTCAGCGTATGCGCGACGCTCAGGAGAAGGCGATCGAAGGGTTGTGGGCTGGCCGCAGTCCGGATCTGCCGATCAAGAGCAAGCAGGCGGCGCTTATCCTTGCCTCCATCGTGGAGAAGGAGACAGGAAAGGCCGGTGAACGTCCAAAGGTGGCGTCGGTCTTCATCAATCGCTTGAGAAAGGGAATGCGGCTGCAGTCGGACCCGACGATCATTTACGGGATCGTCGGCGGCAAGGGCGTTCTCGATCGGCCGATCCTGAAGAGCGACATTTCGAAGAAGACCAGATACAACACCTACCAGATCAACGGACTGCCCCCCACACCGATCGCCAATCCGGGATTTGCAGCCATCAAGGCAGTGCTCAACCCGGCGAACACCGAGGAATTGTATTTTGTCGCCGACGGCACCGGCGGGCATGCCTTTGCACGCACGCTTGCCGGGCACAATCGCAATGTCGCGAAGTGGCGCAAGATCGAGGCCAAGCGCCGCGCGCTGGAAGCCTCGAAGGCTGCTTTGGCGGGGGGAAGCAAAACGAAATCCAAGGACAGTAAGGACGGAGATGCGACTGCAACGGCGATGCTGTCAGCAAACAGCAGTGCGGACGCGTTGCCTCCGGCTCCGCCTCCGCCGCCATCTCTCGAGCGTTCGAATGCGGAGAAAAAGCCGGAAGCGGCTTCAGGCGCGTCTGAGTTGCGCGGCGCGGCGCCCGATGAATCTCCGCCTCCAGCACCTGCAGTGGAGGCCGGCTCCAAGTCTGACGCAGCGCAAGAGCCGACCAAACAGGCCAAGGTCGATACCGAGGCAGTTGTCGAAACCGAGGCTGCGGAAAAGCCGGTAAGGAGGACCGGCAGCATCCCGATCCCGCGTCCCAAGCCGGTTACTCAGTCAACGGATTCTGCGCCCGCCTCAACAAGTGCCACGCAGGGCAACGCCGCAACGAGCAACACGGAAGTGGCTGTTCCCACCCAAATAACACCGCCTGCAACGAGGTCGCAGCGTCCGGTACGCAGACAGCCGGCCAGGCGCAGCATCGTTCGCGAGCCTGACCGGTGATCGGGGTATCATGCTTGTTGCGTTGACCTTCGCCGGTTAGATTTATCGCGTCCAGACAACGATTCTCTCAAGGTAGCCGCAATGGGGCTCAATAGCATGACCGGCTTCGCTCGGGCGGACGGCGAGCATGAAGGCACACGCTGGCATTGGGAGGTCAAGTCCGTCAACGGCCGCTCTCTGGACATCAGGTGCCGCCTGCCACAGGGGTTCGAGCGTCTGGAGCAGGACCTTCGCGCCGCCGTGGGATCGCGTATTTCGCGAGGCAATTGCCAGATTGCCCTGCAAGTGTCTCAGTCCGATTCATCAAGTGCAGTCAGCGTCAACGAAGAAGCGCTTGAGCGTATTCTTGCGATTTTGGAGAACGTGCGCGATCGCCTTGGTTCGCCTCCGCCGGCAGCCGAAGGCATCCTGGCGCTGAGAGGCGTTCTTGAGATCGGCGAAACCAGGCCGGAAGACGACAGCGACGAAGTCGGATCAAAGATGCTGTCGAGTTTTGCATCGGTTGTTGACCAGCTTGCCGACGTAAGGGCGGCCGAGGGCTCCAAACTGAAAGCTGTGGTTGAAGAACAGCTTTTGCGGATCGAAGGTTTCGTGGGCGACGCAAGGACGTCCCCGGCCCGGCAACCGGATGCGATAAGCACGCGGCTTTCAGAGCAGATTGCGCGTCTTCTGGATGCCGAACCGTCACTTGATCCAGATCGATTGCACCAGGAGGCCGTGCTGATTGCCGCCAAGGTTGATGTTCAGGAGGAACTCGACCGGCTGGAAGCCCATCTGGCCGCGGCTCGCGATCTTCTTCAATCCGGCGAGCCGGTCGGGCGCAAGCTCGATTTTCTTACACAGGAATTCAATCGCGAGGCGAATACGCTGTGTTCCAAGGCGAGCGACCCGGCACTGACGGGAATCGGTCTGGAACTTAAAGCGGTAATTGACCAGATGCGCGAGCAGGTACAGAACATTGAATAAGAACGGTCTTGCGAATGCCATTTCGCGTCGAGGATTGATGCTGGTTCTCTCATCGCCTTCCGGCGCCGGGAAGACCACCTTGTCGCGCCGGCTTCTGGAGGCAGATCCGGATATCACTCTTTCGGTGTCGGTGACCACACGCCATCCCAGGCCCGGCGAGGTTGACGGTACTGACTACCACTTCATTACACAGGAACGGTTCGCGGCGATGCGTGAGCAGGATGACCTGCTCGAATGGGCCAAGGTGTTCGACAATTTCTACGGAACACCGCGCGCTGCAGTCGAAACCGCCCTTGAGGCGGGTCGGGACGTACTGTTCGATATCGACTGGCAGGGGACCCAGCAATTGGCCCAGAAGATGGGTGACGATCTTGTTCGCATCTTCATTCTGCCACCGACGGCGTCGGCGCTGCAGGAACGCCTGCAGACGCGCGCTCAGGATTCCGACGCGGTCGTCGCGTCCAGGATGGCAAAGGCCTCGGATGAAATCAGCCATTGGGCCGAATATGACTATGTCCTGGTAAATGACGATCTCGGCCGCAGCGACCGGGCGATATCGTCAATTCTCAATGCCGAGAGACTGAGGCGTGCCCGTCGTGTCGGATTGGATGATTTTGTCCGTGGCATCCAGGCCGAACTCTGATCAGTTTCGGTTTAGCGTTTCCCTGGCAATAATGAGCTGCTGAATTTGCGACGTGCCTTCGTAGATGCGGAACAGGCGTACGTCGCGGTAGAAGCGTTCAATTCCATATTCGGACATGTACCCCGCGCCGCCGTGGATCTGGACCGCTCTGTCCGCGACGCGTCCCACCATCTCCGAGGCAAACAGTTTGCTGCAGGACGCCTCGAGAGTGACATTTTCTCCCGCATCGCGGCGTCTGGCCGCGTCCAGCACCATCGAGCGCGCCGCGTAACATTCCGCCTGGCTGTCAGCGATCATGGCCTGCACCAGCTGGAAGTCAGCAATCGGCTTGTCGAATTGAATACGCTCCTTTGCGAAACGCACCGTATCCCCGATCAGCCTCTCGGCAATTCCCACACACACCGCTGAAATGTGAAGCCTTCCCTTGTCGAGAACCTTCATGGCCGTCGTGAATCCGATCCCCTCCTGCGCTCCCAGCAATGCGGAGTCGGGAACGAAGCAGTCATTGAAGTTCACGTCGCACACGTGAGCTCCGTGCTGGCCCATCTTGCTCTCTGCCTTGCCGAGCGAAAGACCATCGCTTCCGTTCTCTACGAGGAAACACGAGATTGCCCTGGAGCCTTTCTCTTCGGATGTGCGCGCCATGACGGTGAATACGCCTGCCGACGGCGCGTTCGTGATGTATCTCTTGGTCCCATTGAGAACATATCCGCCTTCCGTTTGTGACGCTCTGGTGCGGAGGGACATTGCGTCGGAACCGGCGTCGGGTTCCGTCAGGGCGAATGAACCGATGATCTCACCAGTGGCCATGCGGGGAAGGTAGTTAGATTTCTGTTCGTCAGTGCCGGCGATTATGATGGCCTGCGATCCGATACCGACATTCGTTCCGAAGACAGATCGGAATGCGGGTGAAGTCCGACCCAGTTCAAAGGCGACCAGGATCTCTTCCTCCATATTCAGACCCAGGCCGCCGAACTCCTCGGGTATCGACAGGCCAAACAGCCCCAGGGCGCGCATTTCGTCGACAAGTGCCGGGGCGACACGATCCTCCTCCGCGGTCTCTGACTCGGCAGGCACAAGTCGCTCCGCGACAAACTTCCGCACGGTATCGAGGAGGAGTGCAAAGGTTTCAGGGTCGGTGGCCATGATATGTTCCTTTTTCAACGCACCTAACGCGATTGTGGACGACAACGCAACTTGGGGATTTGAAGGCTCGTCATGACGGACAAGGCGTCTAAATATTGTACTGTGATGCCCGATATCTGAATCCGGACTGGCAGTTCAAGTGACATCGATCGAAGACAACTCAATCCTGGCAATCACAATGGGTGATCCTGCCGGTATCGGTCCGGAAATCACGGCAAAGCTGTTTGCCGAAAATCTCCATCATCCATCGACAATCGTCCTGGGTGACGCATCGGTGCTGGCGCGCACCGCATCCGGCCTCGGCATGAGCCTGTCAATCCGCGACATATCGGGACCGGAAGATGCCGAGTTTCAGCCTGGAACTCTGGAAGTGATCAGCCTGTCCGACTTTCCCGACGGTGAGGCTGGCGGAGAAATTCGTGCGGACTTCGGTGCGGCGTCTTTCGACTACGTAAGGCACGGCATCGAGCTTGCAGGCGCGGGCAGGATCGCCGGAGTTGTGACCGCGCCCATCCATAAGGAAGCGCTCTCTGCGGCGGGCGTTCCATATCCTGGTCACACCGAAATGCTTGCCGATCTGGGTGGAGCCGACGACTACTCCATGATGCTGGTGAATGATGAGCTTCGTGTCGTGCTCGTCTCGATCCACGTGCCTTTGCGCAGGGCGATCGAGGAATTGAGTACGCAGAGCGTTCTCAGGGCAATTCGTCTCGCCAAAACCGGTTGCCGGGAACTCGGAATTGGTTCGCCGCGAATAGCAGTGGCCGGGTTGAATCCACACGCCGGTGAAAATGGCCTGTTTGGCAACGAGGACAGAGACATTATTGCGCCGGCAATCGAGTTGGCCGCCGGCGAAGGTCTTGAGGTCACCGGACCATATGCCGGCGACACGATCTTCATGCGGGCGCGCCGCGGAGAGTTCGATGTAGTGGTCGCCCAGTATCACGATCAGGGCCTGATACCGATAAAGTATCTCGGCATCGAACAGGGTGTTAACATCACAGTCGGTCTGCCGTTCATTCGAACCAGTGTCGATCATGGGACGGCTTTCGATATCGCGGGTCGGGGAATAGCCGATCCATCGAGTCTTCGCGCGGCATTGGTGACGGCGTCGAAGATGGCCAGCCACAGAGCCGGGGAGGCCTGATGCAGCCAGAATTCGTGTTCATGCTCACTCTCAACGACCGAACGGTCCAGAATGCATTCGAATGCGTTGAGCAGTTGGGCGACGCTGACGTTCCCGTGGTCGGCTTCAAGGATGTCGGGTTGCCGTTCGATGATCTGCGCAGGCTGGCATCGATGATCCGTGCGAGCGGACGGAGTACCGCCCTGGAAGTCGTGAGCCTGGATGCCGAAAGTGAACTGACTTCGGCGCGCGCCGCCTTGGAGTTTGAAGTCGATTATCTCCTGGGCGGGACCAGGGCTGAACAGGTCGCTCCGCTGCTCTCGGGAACGCCAATTCGATACTTTCCGTTTTGCGGCCAAATCGAGGGCCATCCGAGCCGCCTCTTGGGTACGGTCGAGGAAATTGCGGAGAGTGCGCGACGGCTGACGGAAATAGAGAACGTCGACGGTGTGGATCTTCTTGCCTATCGCTGGAACGGTGACGTTGACGAACTGATGCGGGCTGTGGTCGGAAGCTCGAGAGGACCGGTCATTGTTGCAGGCAGCATAGATCGGTATGAACGAATTGCCTCGGTCGCGAAGGCCGGGGCAGGGGGCTTTACGATCGGTACAGCCATTTTCCGCGGCAAATTCGGTGGATTGAACGCCGGCCTGCGGAAACAGGTGCAAACGGTCTTGGAAATGAACCACGAGGTGGGAATGGACATCACCCGCTCAATGATCGAGTCGGCTGCGGAACGGATTGCCGGAAAGGTGCGGCATACGCCAATGGTTCGTGGCGATACGATTGAGAGCGAAACCGGCGGTCAGATCTTTCTCAAGCTTGAGTCCCTGCAACACTCAGGGTCCTTCAAGGCCCGGGGAGCATTCAACACGCTCTTGACGACGGACGTGCCGGAAAGCGGTGTCATTGCGGCGTCAGGTGGCAATCACGGGGCTGCAGTCGCGTACGCATGTCAGCAGTTGAATGTGCCGGCGGAGATATTCGTTCCGGAAATCGCATCACCGGTGAAAATTCAACGTCTTCGGGATTATGGTGCCGGCGTCAATATCGTCCCGGGCAGCTATGCGGATGCTCTTGCGGCCTCGGAAGAAAGACGGCGGGAAACGGGCGCGACATCGATACACGCCTATGATCATACTTCCGTCGTGGCGGGGCAGGGGACGACCGGACTGGAGATATCGGAACAACTGGCAGACGTCGACACGGTGTTCGTGGCCGTCGGCGGAGGTGGCCTTATCGGCGGCATAGCGTCCTGGTTCAGGGGCAATGCCAAGGTGGTCGGCGTAGAGCCCAGTGCCTGCCGTTCACTTTCGGCGGCGCTTGAGGCCGGGGAACCGGTCGATGTTGAAGTTGGCGGACTTGCGGCAGACTCCCTCGGCGCGCGCCGGATCGGTGGAATAGCATATGAAGCAGCCAGCAGATATGTCGATCACGTTATCACGCTGGACGACGCCGACATCAAGAACGCGCAAACAGTGTTATGGAACGAATTCAGGATCGCTTCGGAGCCTGCCGGTGCTGCGGCTCTGGTGCCTTTGCTTACGGGTCAGTACGAGCCACGGTCCGGTGAGCGGATCTGTGTGCTCGTGTGCGGCGGCAACGCGGATTTGAGCAAGCTTGCGGCAGCGTGAATCAGGGCATTCGGACTACAGCCAATATTTCCCCAAATTAGGATTTCACAGTGCGTCGGATGGGTGTAAAAGCCGACATCCATGATCCATGAGGCGCGGCCCATTGAGGCCAACGGAACCGTGGCTTCTGTTGAAGGCGATCAGCCAATCGCAATTCACGCGAATATTTTGAGAGCCGCGACCGCTGGCCGCAATGAAATTTACCAATATGGAAAAGGACTTGTTGACGTCGGCTCAGTCTTGTCTTGAATACGGTATTACGGCTTGGCGAGCGCGATTGCGCGCTGGCGGGTTGTTATTTGCGGGCGCTTCGGAATGGGCATTGTAGAATTTGGCCTCCTGAGTCTGGTCGCGCTGTTCTTCATAGTCAGCGTGCTGATGCCTGTCGCCGAAAGACTGAATACGCCTTACACAGTCCTGCTCGCCGGCGTAGGACTGGTTATCGGTTCGGTCATCCTCGCCTTTGAAACGGCGCCGAGCAAATTGCTCCTCAGTACGCAGGACCGGTGGATCGTCGACTCCGTCGGGATCGACAGCGAAGCCGTGCTGTTCATTTTCCTGCCGATCCTGCTGTTCGAAATCGCACTGGCGGTCAATGTCCGCAGACTGCTCGACGACCTGACCATCATCATCATTATGGCGATTGTGGCGGTGATCGTTTCAACCTTCTTTATCGGGGGGGTGTTGTGGGCGATGTCGGCCGCCGGCGTGTTGGTTTGCCTCCTGTTGGGTGCAGTGATTTCGACGACGGATCCGGGCGCGGTCATCGCCATCTTCCGGGATATTGGGGCGCCCAGACGCCTTCTGGTGATCGTCGAAGGCGAAAGCCTGTTCAATGACGCCGCGGCGATCGTCCTGTTCTGGCTTTGTCTCGCGGCCCTGACGGCCGGCGCCGAGATCACCTTTTTGGGTGGCCTCTGGAAATTCCTCTATGGCTTTACCGTAGGTGGCCTTGCAGGGTTCTTGCTGGGCTGGGCATTTGGCTTTCTGTTTCAGCTCTTGCGCGGCAATGTCCTCTCGGAGATCACGCTGACCGTTGCACTGGCTTATCTCGCATTCATCGCCGGTGAATTTCTTCTGGGTGCTTCGGGGGTCGTTTCGGTTGTTATGGCCGGTCTGGTTACCGGCGGGCATGGCCGCATCAACATGGCTGCCACAAGCTGGCCGAAGGTGATGTCGGTCTGGGAGCAACTGGGTTTCTGGGCCAACTCGCTCATCTTCCTTCTTGCCTCCATGCTGGTTCCACGTGTCCTGATCGGCTTTGACTGGTCGAACGCGGCCGCGCTGGTCGCCGTCTATCTGGCGGCTTTCGCCGCGCGCGCCGCGATGCTGTTCGGACTATTACCACTGATGACGTTTAGCGGTTTGAGCCCGGCGATCAACAATCCCCAGAAGGCCCTCATCTTGTGGGGCGGTGTCCGCGGCGCGGCGACCTTGGCACTCGCGTTGGCTGTTACCGAAAACAGCATGATCCCGGCGGACGACCGGCAACTCGTCGGCGCGATCGCGAGCGGGTTCGTGCTTATCACGCTTCTCTTCAATGCAACGACATTGCGCTGGCTCACTCACAAACTGGGACTTGACCGGCTGTCGGATGCCGACATCGCACTGCGAAGCAGGGTCGTCGCCGGGGCATTGAACGAAGTCAGGGATCACATGAAGGATGTCGCCGACGTGGACGATATCCACAGTAAGGCTGAGAAGGAACTCGCTGAGTACTACAGCACCCGGATCGAAGGATTGGAGCGGGAGGCCCATACACTTCCAACCGGTGAACTGGCGGACAGGATGTCGCTAGGCTTTACGATGCTGGGTAACCTGGAAGGTCGAATCTACGAGCGACGCTTTGCACAAAGCCTGATGGGCCGGACTGCGGTGAGGGGACTGCGCGCAACAGCCGAAAAGCTCGCCGATGCCGCCCGGACCGGAGGTCGGGAAGGTTACGAGGAGCGCATGCGCGAAGTCCTGGGCTTCGGCTACAGGATTCGCGCCGCGCTCGCCTTGAACCGCATCTTCGACATCGAACAGCCTCTGGCGCGCACGATTGCGACGCGCTTCGAAGAACTCCTGAACAGCAGGATTGCCGTGCTGGCGCTGATCGCGTTCGCCAGGGACCGGCTGGGGGAACTTGTTGGTGAAGAGGTCTCGGAGACTGCTCAGGACGTCCTGAATACACGTCTTGCCGAGGTGACCAAGTCGCTCAACGCTCTCGAAATTCAGTATCCAGACTACTTCAACGATCTCCAGACCGGGATTCTGGCCAGAACCGGACTGCGGCTTGAATCACAAAGGTATCGTGCACTGCTGGATGACTCGATCATCAGCATGGAGCTCTATGCCAACCTTGACCGGTATCTCGGCCAGAGACGCAACGAGTTCGTCAAGCGCGGGCGCCTCGATCTCGGACTGCGCAGCGAGGATCTGCTGGCAGAGGTGCCGTTATTCAAGGGCCTGACCGACAACCAGCGCGCAGAGATTGCGGGCATGATGACGACTTTGTTTGTCGTGCCCGGAGAGCAGGTGGTTCGCAAGGGTGACCTTGGTACGGAGATGTATTTCATTGCATCCGGTGCGGCGCAGGTGGAACTGCCCGACAGGCAGATCATGCTCGGCAATGGCGACTTCTTCGGAGAGCTTGCCTTGTTGCGCGAAAGCCAGGTTCGGTCGGCCGATGTAATGGCTTTGGGGTATTGCCGCCTTCTTGTTCTGAGGCGCCGAGATTTCACGAAATTGCTGGAAATGCGCTCGGATATTGAGGCGGAGATCAAGCAGGCGGCTGAAAAAAGGCTGGCCGAGCTCGACGGTTACAATGCCGTGAAGGAACTTTAGCTTTCGCATGAGAAGCGAAAGAACCGGCAAGAATCCAGAGTGAATTTGGGTCAGATTGAACCTGTTCTGTTGGATGAAATCGTACCAGTCCACCAGGAAGGTCTTGAGAAGCGTAGTGGGGCTACGGTTGAAAGACCTGACGCCGTGGATGGTCGATTTCATTCATCCCTTCGGGCCGGACGCCTTTTTGCCAGTTCCATCGGGTTTTATCTCGACCGTACCCCCGGTATGGCCTTCGTCAAAACCCTCGATCCTGACAAAAATGCAATCCGGCAGAACGATTCAATCTGACCCAAACTCACTCTAGGGTGCCAGGACAACCCGGCCTACCACATTGCCGTTCCGGAGATCATCCAGCGACCGGTTGGCATCGCTCAACGGCCGATGGTCTACCGGGATTGCCGCTACCATCTGGGATTTTGCGATCTCGATCATCTCCCTTGCCTCAGGCAACGATCCGACAAAGGTTCCGACAATTGAAATCGCCCTCAGCGGAAACATCGGAATAGGGATTTCAAACTTTCCGCCCATCAATCCCGAGACGACGGCGATACCGCCCTTGCGGAGGATACCGTGGGCAAACGTGAGCGATGATTCCAGGCCGACAAAGTCGACAGCCCCCGCCAGACCGCCCGTCTCTTTCAGGATCTGCTTGCGGACATCGGGGTCGGCAGGGTCATAAACGGAATGCGCGCCGGCAGCGAGCGCCGCTTCTCTTTTTGCCGGATCAATGTCGCAAGCAAGTGGCGAGATGCCAAACAAGGCCTGTGCGAATTGAAGTCCCATCATTCCCACGCCGCCAAGGCCCACGATCATGATCTGATCTTCTGAGGTGAGTGGCCCAAGCTTCTTGAGTGCACTGAATGCGGTCAGGCCGGAACACATGTATGCGCCGGCCTGGGCCGGGTCGAGTCCGGAGTAGTCCAGAAGGTAGCGTGCATGCGGGACGAGAACGTGAGTGGCGTAACCCCCGTCGACAGTGATGCCGAGATGATGGGTCACCGAACAATAGTGTTCATCGCCGCGCCGGCAGATCTGACAGTCACCGCAACCCATCCACGGATAGACTGCGCGGCGGTCTCCAATCGAAACGCCCTCAACGTCTGGACCGATCGCGACAATTTCACCCTCGATTTCATGCCCCAGTGTGAAGGGCAGTTCTCGGCCCGCCCGCACGTCAAGCTGTTTTCCTTCGCCGAGTTCGAAATAGCCATCGTGAATGTGGATGTCGCTGTGACATACGCCGCAATTTTTTATCTTGATTAGGATCTCGGTTCCGGTGGGCGTTGGCTGGGCGCAGGACGTCTCCTGAAGCGGCGCACCATATTCGACCATTGACTGACGTTTCATGTTCATACCCGGCTGATTGGCGGCCCGTCGATGCCTACTGCCCCGCCTTTTCACGCAATTTGGCGCAGGTCTTTTCCTTCATGCGGTCATCGCAAACGAACACGCCGTCAAGCCGTGATGTAATTTTATTGAGAAGTTCCGTGTCTTGCGTCGGGCGCGTCGCATTGGTGTCGTCGGTCTGCCACGTGCTCTCGGCCACATAGAGGGCATCCTTGCCCCGGATGGCCAACTGGACCTGGAACAGGACCTTTTTAACAAACTTGTTTCGCTTGCGTGTCTCCGGTGTAGTTTCGCACTCGATGAACGCGAGCGAGGCGTCGTATCCGAACCGCTTCTCCTTTTCACCGACGATCTTGACTGAGTTCGTGCAGAGCTTGGAGAAGCGTTCGATCATCCTCGTGTTGTAGTCATGTGCGGTGGACTTGGATCTGTCGAAAATCTTGCTCGTGACCATTTCGTTCCAGGATTTGACAGTCTGACCTTTAGGCACGTACTCGAGAACCTCTCGGCGATGATCCTTGGCATGGTAGATAGTGACCCAGCCCGCCGGTTTTGGGGTTACGATGCGCTCCGGGGAGATGCCGACTTTGACTTTGTTCTTTTCCTGTGCAGTTCCCGAGGTCGCTGACACCGCGATAATCGCTGCGGCGATGAATGGGGTGAGATCCCTCAAAGCAACCATGGTCATTCAACTCCTGTAATCTGGGCGGATGGCACCGGCTCGGCGGGGCAATCCGAGAAGCGGTGACCATAGTCGCTGATTCCCGGTTACATTGCCATGTCACCCATTGTCCTCAAGGGAATCGAGTAACGAGGCCATACGGCAGAAATCGCTGACGCTGACCTGTTCTGCCCTCCAGGTCGGATCAAGTTCGGCATGTGAAATCAGTGACTCGATGTTGACCGGCAGGGTGCGCAAGCTGGATCGCAACATTTTTCTGCGCTGGCCGAATGCGGAGGCAGTGACGCGTTCGAGGCTGGTCATCGTGCAATCACCTTCCAGTTCATCGCGCGGGATGAGTTGCACGATGCTTGATGTCACCTTCGGCGGTGGTGTGAACGCGCGGCGGTCGACGTCGAAGAGTTTTCTGGCTTCCGTCCGCCACTGTGAAATCACGCTGAGACGGCCGTAGGATTTCGTCCCGGCCGGGGCGACAATTCGTTCTGCCACTTCTTTCTGAAACATCAGAGTCATGGACGCGAACCATGGCGGCCACGGTTCGGTGCCGAGCCACGTCACCAGGAGCTGCGTGGCGACATTGTAGGGAAGATTGGCCACGATCTTGGTCGGACCGGATGCGATCCCTGTCATGTCTATTGCGGTTGCATCACCCTCGATGACTTCAAGGCGGCCGGGATAGGCCGCGGCAATTTCCTGAAGCGCGTCCAGGCAGCGTCGATCCCGTTCAATTGCGATCACGCGATCGGCGCCCTCGGCAAGAAGCGAGCGTGTCAGCCCTCCTGGACCGGGGCCGACCTCAAGCACAGTATACCCTTCCAGTGGACCTGCCGAACGGGCTATGCGTCCGGTCAGATTGAGATCGAGCAGGAAGTTCTGACCGAGCTGCTTTCGAGCGGAGAGGCCGTAGCGGCCTATAACATCACGGAGAGGTGGAAGGTCGTCGGTTGTCATCCCGACCGTTCGCTAGCCGCCGTACCCGATCGACTATCGACGTTCAACAAGCGCATCGCGCTTCAGATCGCGAAGATACCGCTGAGCGTAAAGCAGATATTTCTGATTGAGCAGATCATCCTTCACGGCCTCGCGCGTCACAGGTTCTGGCTTGACGACGCGGTTAGAGCAATATGCGATCAGTTCGACGCCGCTCGGTGTGACATTCGGCTGGGTCAGGCGGCCGGGACCGACTTTAGCGAGAATGCTCCGCAGCTTCTTGGGCAGAGCTTCGGACGGAACAGTGCCTATATCCCGGATCCGTACGTTGAAGATGCCGTTCGCCGCCTTTCGTGTGGTCGAGCATCCCTTGAAGCGCTTGCCGAGCAACTGGGCTTCCACGACCCGGGAATAAACAAGCTCGCGCGAAGCCCCCTGGTCGAAGGGGAGAATGATCTGCTGGAGAACGAAGAAGCGCCGTGACTTGCCGGGATTCTTCTTGAGTTGTTCGAAGCGACGATCGACGTCTGAATCGTCAACCTTCACTCTGCGGGAAAATCTCTGGCGAACGACACCGTTCCAGGCCAGTTGCGCCTCGATCTGCTTCGAGAGCGTGTCGAACTCGACGCCGGCCTTGCCGAGGCGCGCTCTGAGGTTTGCTGTGGAGCCGCTGCTCTGCTTGGCCATCCTCTGGATCGTGGCGTCTATCTGCTTCTTCGAAATTGCAACCTTGAGGCGCTTGGCTTCCTGTTTCTTGATCGCGTCGTCGATAAGCTCCTGAAGGGCGTCTTTCTCAAGCTTCTTATTCGGGCCCCGCTTCCCGCCAAGCAGTTTCAACAGTCTGCTTCGCTGTTTGACATCATAGGCCGTGATCGGTTCGTCATTGACGACCGCTACGACACGCAAGGGTGTCTGTGCCGAGACGACCGGCGTTGAAATGACCGTCAGTATTACGCCGGCGGCGATCGTTGTTGTCAGTGCTGCGCACAAACCTGAGGCGCGATCTCTCCAGGCTGCTGCGATTTTACAGAAACGCTCAAATGGGGGGCGGGAGCGTGTCAGTTCATGTTTTGGCGGTTTTTTCATTTGCTAGTGTTCTGCGAATGATCAACTCGGCGATCGTGTGGCCGCATCAATTGATGCCGCTGCTGACCTGACCGCCGCCGATTGTCTTGAGCTCGAAGCGCAAGGTGACGGCTCTTTCAGGATCGACGTCGCGGTCTTCAACGAACGTCTCGCGGTAGTGGATTTGGACGACGAAACATTCGTCTTCGAATCCGACGCCGGCGAAATTGCTGATCCGTTTGTCATCTTCGATATTGTATCGCAGACCGCCATAGAGCGTCCACGAGTCCGAAACGCGGAATCCCGCCTGGGTCCAGATCTCTTCCTGGTTGCTGGGCCTGCCGAACGCTGGCGCTTTGTCCAGATCTGAGTAATTGCCGGCAAACTGCAAACGGCCGTAACGGACGTTCAGGCCGATCTCGTTCCTCTTGATATCAAATGACTCGTCGTCGAGCCGGAACCGGGAAGTGAACAGCAGATGTTCATTGACCTGCAGGAAGAATGCACCGACAAAGTCGGAATAATCGTCTTCGAGCCCGGATCCACTCGCAAAGTCATTGTCGCCGGCGATGTGATACGACTGGCCCAGCACGACTTTGGCATAGCCTACCGAGTTAAATCGATAGGTGTAGTTCACGCCGGCGTTCGCCCTGGTCCCGCCTTCCCAGCGGTCCAGGCCCGTAAACTTGTTGTAGTCGAACAGGTTCGTGTCGTCGAACTCAAAGGACTGACTGTCCTCGTTGGGGATGCGACTGATTTCCGACTCGTTGGGGCGGACGATAACCTGTGCGACCGGTTCGACAATATGCTGTCCGCCGGCCGTCAGGTTGACAAAAGGCCACCGTACGTCAACACCGGCCGCAGGCAGTACGCGGGCCGTCGTTTCCGAGCCCCGTCGACCGCCTGGAACACCCGGGTCAGTAACGTTGTCGGTGTAATAGACGTCGCCACGGACGCGGGCAAACGGCGTGATGACCGTTCCTAGGCTGCTGATCATGCGTCGTTCCCACGACGCTTCGGTGATCACACGCGTTGCATCCGTTCCCACGTCCCTCTGGAGGTTCAGGAAGTTGGATGTCAGACGGAACTCTCCGCCGAAAATCGGCTGCGGCGCAAAATAGTCATGATCGATAACGGGCAGGACATAAGGCGTCCCGGCGTTATTGTCGGTCGCGAGCAGGCCCCTGAAATGATAGGCGCGCGCGTCGAAGTAATTTCGGTCGTGCTCTCCGGTCAAATAAAGCTGGGAAGTCAGATCGGTCGTCCCGTTGATCTTGTAGCGCCGAAGATATGTGTCGTCGGAGACAAGGGTGCCGTCCCAGCCCCACGTCCAGTTGCGGGCCAGCCGGAAGTCGCCTTTTGTGTTGACGCTGCCGCGGAAACGCCGGTTCTTCGGCGTCTCGCTGTCGCGCGAGAACTGATAGACGCCATTCGGCGAAATTGAATACCGGCCATTGGCAAGGCGGTGCCGCCATTTCGCCTTGAGCACCGGACCCTGCTTGCTCGTAATCAGCGGGCTGAACGTAATGTCGTAATTTGGAGCCAGGTTCCAGTAGTACGGTACCTCCACGCCCGCTCCGAATTCATCGGAGAACCTGAGGATCGGCGTCAGGAACCCGGTCTTGCGCTTGACGGTGGGGTCGGCGTGAGAAAACTTCGGAACGTAAATGATCGGTACGCCGAGGAAATCGAGTCTGGCATTCTCATACTCGATTGTCCGTTCCTGCTTGTTGTGCGTGATCCGGTCAGCCTTGATCTTCCATGTGACCGGCCGGCTCGGGTCTTCCTCACACTCCTTGCAGGCGGTATAGGTCACGTCCCGGAAGTCGGTGATGCCCGCCCCACGTTCGGCGGACCCCGCCGTGATTCTGGCATCGTTGATCAGCTTGACGGCGACCCGGTCGATAAAGCCCTCGCGGAACCGTTCGCCGAGTTCCAGTCTGTGGGCGTTGAGGACAGCGCCATCGGGCTCGCGCAGTTCTACGTTGCCTTCCGCGATGATCTTTTCGGTTTTGGGATTGTAGCTGACCCGGTCGGCCTTGAGCGTGTAATCGCCGTAGGTGATCACGACGTTGCCGCGGGCCACGACTGTGGTGCCCGTCTGATCGTAGCTCAGGAAGTCGGCATCGACCTGAACGGGAGCACCCGGCCCCGGGTCGACAAACTCGGGGACCGGACTGGCCAGCGCAGATTGCGTCCAGAGTCCGATGCCGGCGAACATCAAGCCGGCAAGCAGTGCTCTCATCGCTTTCATGGACGACATTCGGCGGCGCATTTCCCCCCCGACAACCAGGGCAAAGCCCCCCGGCGATATTCCATATCTCTACTCAACACACAACAAACTGCAAGCTGCCTCTCACCAGGCAACTATTAAATCAACAGGCGCTTCGAAACACCACCATCAACTAAGCCCGAGTCTCATTGATTTTCAAGCTGTTTGGGCATCCGTACTTCAAAAAAGTGTCATATTTTCCGATGCTTGTGTCATATCGCTTACACTTGACCGCTCAGCAGGCCTTTGGCAGGGATTTTGCCCTCCAAAGGCGTCTCAAAAGTCCATCGCACGGAGAATCAAAAACGCCAGCAACCATTCAATTCGTACAGTAGAACCACTCTGAGTCGCGCCTGTTTCCGACGCAACCGCGGTTACCGGTCCGAATAACGCTCTTGCCGCAGGTCGTGATAAGGGTTATGCGACAAAATCCGGGCCGGATTCAGGTATCCGGTCCCGCGCGCGCTCGTTTTCGGTAATTTGAATGCGCCAACCCTCAACCGAGAAAGCACATATGAAAATCACCTTTCCTCAAGTTACGCTGCCCAAATCGGGTGTTGTCGTATTGTTCTATCAAGGCGACGCTGGTTTCGGCGACACTGGCCGTAAGCTCGACGAAATCACGGGCAATCACCTTTCGCGTGCAGTAAAGCTGTCCGGTTTCAAGGGGAAGAAGGGCGATTTTCTGGAGGTTGTTGCGCCCAGTGGAAGCGAACTGAGCAGGATCGTCGTCGCCGGGGTCGGAGATGCGAAAGACATCGGGGAATACGAGGCGGAGCGCCTCGGGGGCTCCATAGCAGCGAAGTTGATCGACGGGCAGGAAAACAGGGCGCAGATCATCGCCGAATTTGCGGAAAATCCGACTTTGCCGATCGCTGAACTGGCCGCGCGGATCGGGTCCGGCATCAGACTGCGCGATTATCGTTTCGACAAGTACAAGAAAAAGAAAGACAACAGCACCCGGAAACTCAAGGCGATCGCCATTTGCTGCGCCGATCGGGGCAAGGCGGCATCCGCGTTCCGGTCGCTTGATGCGGTTGCGTCAGGTGTGCATATGGCACGCGACCTCGTCAACGAGCCGCCAAATGTATTGTTCCCCAAAGAGTTCGCCAAGCGGGCGGCCGACCTCAGCAAGACGGGCCTCGACGTCGAGATCCTCAACGAGAAGGAGCTCAAGAAGCTCAAGATGGAGGCACTTCTCGGCGTGGGGCAGGGCTCGGTCCGCGACAGCTGCGTAGCGGTGATGATTTGGAACGGCGGGAAGAAGGGCGACAAGCCGGTTTCATTCATTGGCAAAGGCGTGACCTTCGATACGGGTGGCATTTCACTGAAACCCGGCGCCGGCATGGGCGACATGAAAGGTGACATGGGCGGAGCAGCCTGTGTCGTCGGACTGATGAAAGCACTGGCCATGCGCAAGGCGAAGGTGAACGCGGTCGGTGTAATCGGGCTGGTGGAGAACATGCCCGATGCCGCCGCCCAGCGCCCCGGCGACGTTGTCAATTCCATGTCGGGCCAAACGATCGAAATACTGAATACGGATGCGGAAGGCAGGCTCGTGCTCGCCGATGCGCTCTGGTACACGCAGGACCGCTTCGAGCCGCAGTTCATGGTCAACCTCGCGACGCTGACCGGAGCGATCCTTGTCGCGCTCGGAAAAGAGTATGCAGGCCTGTTTTCCAATAATGACGAGCTTGCGGAGCGTTTGAGCGAGGCCGGCCAGGCAACTGGTGAAAAGGTCTGGCGCATGCCGCTCGATGACGAGTACGACAAACTCATCGATACGCCCATTGCCGACATGAAGAATATCGGCGGCCGCCATGCGGGATCGATAACGGCCGCTCAGTTTCTTCAGCGCTTTGTGAATGGGTGTCCCTGGGCGCATCTGGACATAGCCGGGACTGCAATGGGGTCGCCGAAGACGCCCATAAGCCAGAGCTGGGCATCCGGATATGGCGTGCGGCTGCTCAACAAACTTGTGGAACAACACTACGAAAGGTGAACGGCGCGGCCCGGCGCGCCAACCGGTTCATGGCGGAAATCCTGTTCTATCATCTTGAGCGAGCGCCGCTCGACCGTGTGTTGCCCAGCCTTCTCGAGAAAACGCTCGAACGGGGATGGAAAGCAGTCGTGCAGGCCGGCTCGCGGGAACAGGTCGAAGCGCTGGACACGCACCTCTGGACCTATCGGGATGAGGCGTTCCTGCCGCATGGGATCGTTGGCGGTGGATCCGAACCCGTGCAGCCGATCCTGATCACCGAAGACGACAAAAACCTCAATGGAGCCGACGTCAGGTTCCTGGTCGACGGATGCAGTCCGGATTTTGTCTCCCAGTTGGATCGCTACGAGCGGGTTGTCTACCTGTTCGACGGTCACAACGAGGAGGCGACACAGCAGGCCAGAGACTTCTGGAAGCTCGTCAAGGACACCGGGATCGAAGCGACCTACTGGCAGCAGAACGACGCCGGGAAGTGGGAGAAGCGCGCGGGGTAGGGCCGCTCGTTCAGTCGATTTTCTTGAAATCTCCATGTCGGCCGAGCCCGGACGCAAATCGCCCCGCACCAGCCAGGCCTTCGTCATGAAGAGCGGGCAAACTGTTCCGCCACTCCTGATGGAGGGCTGCTCGCATCGGCAAACCGTGCTGGCGGATCGCGGATTGCCGGTCTGCGCGAACGCAGTCTTGCGGGAAGCGGGCGATATCCTGAGCCAGGTCTTCTGCTTTTTGCCGTGCCAATCCGGGTTCAACGACATACTCGCACAACCCGATATTCAGACATTCCTCGGCCTCGACCTTGCGGCCAGTGAGAATAATCTCCATTGCCCGTCCGTGGCCGACGAGGCGCGGCAGCCGAACAGTCCCGCCATCGATCAGAGGGATGCCCCAGCGCCGGCAATAGACGCCCATGTAGGCAGAGGACTCCATCACTCTGAAATCACACCACAGGGCCAATTCCATTCCGCCCGCGACCGCGGGGCCTGAAACCGCGGCAATGACTGGTTTGCTGAGCTCCAGGCGGCTCGGACCCATCGGCCCTCGCGGTATTTCGCCGCCGTTACCCCCGGTTGGATCGGATGAGAAGTCGAGCTCGCCCAACGGATTTTCGCTGTTGAGATGCGAAGCGAACTTGAGATCCCACCCCGCGCAGAATGCACCGCCCTCTCCAAAAAACACGGCGACGTGAGCGCTTGAATCACCGTCGAATTCCAGAAAGGCGCTCGTCAGCGCGTCGGCACTTTCGGGGTCCATGGCATTGCGGGCTTCCGGTCTGGAATGCACGACGGTCCAGACGGGACCATTCTTGTCGATGCGTACGGTCATCAAGCTGTCTCCCTGAGGACGGTTAGCTGCCGTTTGACAGGTTATCGGAAGCGGCCTCAAGCCGTTGCGCGGTTTCGAGCTGATCATTCAACTCCAGCCACTCGGCTTCGCAGTCGTCGAGTTGCTTCTTCAATTGGCCGCGTTCAATGGAAATTTCCGTGGCGGCAGCGCTGTTTCCGGCATAGAGCTTCGGATCGGCGAGCTTGTCGTCCAATGCCGAGATGCTCCTTTCAAACGCCGCGATCCGCTTTTCCACGGACTCGATCTGCTTTTTTATCGGGGAAAGGCGCGCGCGGGATTCGGCCGAACGCCTGCGTTGTTCCTGGCGATTTGACGATGACGTAAGCGCGTTCTCCGCGGTGCCGGCAGGTTGGTCGCTGGATTTTCTGACCTGCCGGTCAAGCAGAACGTTGCGGTAGTCATCCATGTCGCCTTCAAATGGTGTCACGGTACCATCTGCAACAAGCCAGAGCCGGTCAGCACAGGTTTCCAACAGGTGCCGGTCGTGGGTGATAAGGACCACCGCTCCCTCATAGTCGTTGATCGCCTGAATGAGAGCCTGCCGGCTGTCGACATCGAGATGGTTGGTTGGCTCGTCAAGAATGAGAAGATCCGGTCCAGCAAACCCGACGAGCGAAAGCAGCAGACGGGCTTTCTCACCGCCTGAAAGCTTGACCGTCTTCGTGTCCGCCTTTTCTACCCCGAAGCCGAAAGAACCGACGCGGGCTCTGACCTGGGCTTCGGTCGCATCTTCCATGAGGGCCCGCACATTGTCATAGGGCGTGCAGTTCGGGTCGAGTTCATCAAGTTGGTGTTGAGCAAAATATCCTGTGCGGACTTTCTTGGATCCGATCCTCCGGCCGGACATCGGGTCAAGGCGTGCGGAAAGGAGTTTGGCGAAAGTGCTCTTGCCATTGCCATTGGCGCCAAGCAGGCCGATGCGGTCGTCCGGGTCGAGCCGCAGCGAGATATTCTCCAGCACGGGCTTGTCGTCTGAATATCCGACTGACACTTCCTCGAAGCGCAAGAGCGGCGGACTGAGCGACTTGCGGGGAGAGGGGATCAGGAATGGCGTGACCCGGTTTTCCACCACAGAAGCGATCGGCTCCAGCCTTGCCAGCGCCTTGATCCGGCTCTGCGCCTGCTTCGCCTTGTTGGCCTGAACGCGGAAACGGTCGACGAAGGCCTGCATGTGCCGGCGTTGTTCTTCCTGTTTCTTTTTGAGCTTGAGTTGCAGGGCCTGCTGTTCGCGCCGCGTCTTTTCGAACTGATCGTAGCCGCCGCCATAAAGGGTCAATCGGCCCCCGTCGAGCAACAGGATATTCTGAACCGCCTTGTTCAACAGGTCGCGGTCGTGGCTGACGATGATCACCGTGTGGGGGTAGCTGCGAATGTAGCTTTCCAGCCAGATTGTGCCTTCAAGATCGAGATAGTTGCTCGGTTCGTCCAGAAGCAGAATGTCCGGTTCCGTGAACAGGACAGATGCGAGGGCAACGCGCATCCTCCATCCGCCGGAAAATGAATTGCAGGGCATGTGCTGAGCGGCTTCATCGAATCCGAGACCCGCAAGGATGGTTGCCGCGCGGGCCGGCGCGCTGTGAGAATCGATATCCGTCAACGCAAGTTGAATTTCGGCTATGCGCCCTGGATCGGTTTCCGTTTCGGCCGCTTTCAGGAGAGAAAGTCTGCGCGTGTCCGCAGCCAATACGGTTTCGATCAGTGATGTATCGCCGTCGGGTGCTTCCTGGGCCGTCGCGCCGATTCTTGCGTTCCTCGGTTTGGTGATGCTGCCTTCGTCTGGAGAAAGCTCTCCCGTCACCAGGCGGAGCAGTGTCGTCTTCCCGGAACCGTTTCGACCGACCAGACCAACCTTGTGCCCCGTCGGAATACCGGCAGTGGCATTCTCAAGCAGTGGACGGCCTTCGATCCTGTAGCTGAGGTCATTGATGTGCAGCATGGTCGGCGGCTTTTAGCACGGTCGCATTTCGCGAGAAAGCGGGGCTTGCCGGTGTGGCAATCCCCGGCTATAAGCGGCGCGACCTCCTTGGAGAGGTCTTTTCCCGAAACAGAAACGAGACATCGAGATGGCCCTTGAGCGCACATTTTCCATTATTAAGCCTGACGCGACTCGTCGGAATATTACGGGCAAGATTATCGACAGGCTGGAATCTGCCGGGCTGCGGGTCATCGCCCAGAAACGCTTGCATATGACGCAGGAGCAGGCTGAAGGCTTCTATGCAGTGCACAGAGAGCGGCCCTTCTTCAACGATCTCGTGACATTTATGACGTCTGGGCCGGTCGTGGTTCAGGTCCTGGAAGGGGAAGGCGCCATTTCAAAGAATCGTGAAGTGATGGGCGCCACCAATCCTGCCGAAGCGGCAGAGGGAACAATCCGGAAGGATTTTGCCGAATCGATCGAAGCCAATTCGGTTCATGGTTCGGATGCCCTCGAAACGGCCGCGACTGAAATTGCGTTCTTCTTCTCTGATGAAGAGATTGTCGGCTAAGGCAACTTAATCTTCTTGTCCTGGCGGCCGCGGCTGCCGCCAGGACCAGCCAACAGTTTCTTTGCTGGTGGCTGGATGGATAGTAGGCCGGCATCTACGCCGTCTACCGCGCCTGACGTTAAACCGCACCTCGCGAAACCTTGGCCATGATGACCTTGTGGAGTTTCGGGCCCACGATCATGCGGTGGCATCCCAGTCCGTCCTTGAGCGGAATGAGCATCGCTGTCCCGTTGGGAAGGATGTTCAGAAATATGGTCTCGCCGGCGAATGCTGTCGGCCGCCCGAAACTGTTATATTCCGTCAGATAGGCCTTAGCCGCATCGCCTTCGATCGTGACCTGTTCCGCATTCGGGAACACCACCTGGAACGAGATCTTGAGCGTAGCGATGGGGAAGCATTCCTTTTCCGCCGCCTGGGCTTCGCCTGCAGCCATTCCCAAAATTAGAGCCGTCCCCCCGAATATTGCGCCGATCAGATGTTTGAACATGGGACTTCTCCTTTCAGGGGCGTAAGTTGTCATCCACCTCTTACGCCAGGTTAGAACAAAAAAACCCGCTCACCGGCGGGTTTAGGGTAGAACTATGCTTCGCATTATTATCCACCTGCCAGCCGAATATTTCCGGCGTGACCCGCATACTTCCAAAACCTCCCTTTATTTCGTTCTTCTAACCAAGAGTACCTGAAACTGAGATGGGTCCCCAAGGCCGTCGACTCAAATCAAATTCCTGTGCTTGCAAAAGTGTGGTCCCCAATGGTTAACGAAACCTTTACAGGCGGTTGCGGCCGTCAATCATTGTGACCTTATTGTGACAACATGCTATGGGAGACTTTATTCCCGACCGGAAACCAGCCGCAGGTTTAAGATGAATGTTCGACAGACGCCCGAGACGCACTTCAGTGCGTGTCCGCACGATTGCCCGTCAACCTGCGCCTTGGAAGTTGAGAAGCTGGCTCCCGACCTGATCGGACGGGTCAGAGGTGCATCCGAGAACACCTATACCGCCGGTGTCATCTGTTCGAAGGTTGCCCGATACGCTGAAAGAGTGCATCACCCGGATCGGCTTCAGAAACCGCTGCGGCGAGTAGGGGAAAAGGGGTCGCGCGATTTTGAGCCGATTTCCTGGGAAGATGCTCTGGACGAGGTTGCGGAAGCCCTGATTATCGCGGAGCAGACGCACGGCCCGGAAGCGGTTTGGCCTTACTACTATGCCGGAACGATGGGACTGGTGATGCGCGATGGCATCAACCGCCTCAGGAACGTCAAGAAGTACTCTGGCTTTTACTCCACCATTTGCGTCAATCCTGCGTGGACAGGATTTGCCGCCGGAACGGGTCGCCTGGCCGGACCAGATCCGCGTGAAATCGCCAAGGCCGACCTTGTCGTGATCTGGGGGACGAACCCGGTCAACACGCAAGTGAATGTCATGACCCATGCCGTGCGTGCGCGCAAGGAGCGTGGCGCAAAGATCGTGGTGGTCGACATCTATCAGACTGGAACGATGAAACAGGCGGATATTGCCCTCTGTTTGCGCCCGGGAACTGACGGCGCGCTGGCCTGCGCGGTCATGCATATCCTGTTTCGGGACGGGTACGCGAACCGGGAATATATGGAGAAATACGCCGATTGCCCGGACGAGCTTGAAGCTCATCTCGCGACGAGAACACCGGAATGGGCCAGTGCCATCACCGGTCTCACGGTCGAGGAGATCGAGACGTTCGGGAAACTGATCGGTCAGACTCCCAGAACATTTCTGCGCCTCGGCTATGGCTTCACCAGATCCAGGAACGGCGCGGTAAACATGCATGCCGCCATGTCGATCGCAACGGTGACAGGGGCCTGGCTTCAGGAAGGAGGCGGGGCCTTTCACACGAACGGCGCAATTTACCACTGGAACAGGACGATGATTGAAGGCCTCGACGCGCGCGACAGCGGAGTGCGTCAGCTGGACCAGTCGAGGATCGGCCCCGTCCTTATCGGGGATCGCCATGATCTGGGCGACGGTCCGCCGGTGACCTGCCTTTTCGTTCAGAACACGAACCCCGCAACGATTGCCCCTGAACAGACAAAGGTCAAACAGGGTCTGGCGCGTCCTGACCTGTTTATGTGCGTCCACGAGCAGTTTATGACGGAGACTGCGCGGATGGCCGATATCGTGCTGCCGGCAACCATGTTTCTGGAGCACGATGACGTTTATCAGGGCGGAGGGCATCAGCACATAATTCTCGGTCCCAAGATCGTTGAGGCACCGGGCGAGTGCCGCTCAAATCACGAGGTGGTCGTAGACCTCGCGCGACGACTGGGGGCTGAGCACCCCGGTTTTGAAATGTCTCCTCGGGAACTGATTGACTGGACGCTGCAGAAGTCTGGATGGGGAACGATTGAGAATCTCGAAAAAGAGCGCTGGATTGACTGTCAGCCGGACTTCGAGCGGGCACACTATGTCGACGGATTTGCATACGCGGACGGCAAGTTTCGTTTCAGTCCGGACTGGACGAATGTCCCGTTTCCGAATGCCGGTCCCATGGGGCCGCATGAAAAGATGCCGTCATTGTCGGATTATTGGGACGTGATCGAGACCGTCGACAATGACCATCCATTCCGGTTGGCCACTTCGCCGTCGCGCAGCTTTCTGAATTCGACGTTCAATGAAACGCCGGGATCTCTGAAGAGGGAAGGGCGTCCCGAGGTCATGATCCATCCGGACGACGCCGCGTCGCTTGGATTAAGCGATGGGACGCGTGTGCGCATGGGGAACAAGCGCGGTGAAGTCATCATCCACGCAAAGGTTTTTGACGGTGTGTGCCGGGGGGTCGTGATTGCCGAAGGAATCTGGCCGAACGACGCGTTTGAGGACGGTAACGGGATCAATGTGCTTACAGGATGTGATCAGATGGCGCCATTCGGCGGCGCCGCGTTCCACGACAATCATGTATGGATCCGGTCCGAGCCGTGATTAACCACGGCGGCAAACTTTCTTTCGGAATCAACGCAAATAAGGCAACTTTATGATGTAATTAATCACGGCTTGAAATCATCTTGCGGCTGATTACGTAGGACTCAGTGGCAGATTTCCGGAGCCCTGAAGATGAGCGAGAAACCGTTCGATAAAACAACGCAGAAAACCTTGGCGCTTGTCGCGGGTGGACTGGCGATTGTCCTTATTTATGCTGCTGCATCGGAGGCAGGATGGGTAGGGAGCCCGGAACCCGAGGTGACCGTCACAAAGACGTCTAATCAATGAACCGTGGATGAACAGTACCGTCAAACTCGGTTCAGTGCACACCCCGTAACCTGAATCCATCTTATGACCCAATAGGGGAGACATATCATGGCGATCAGGCTTATTTCATTCGTGATGGCGGTTTCAGCCTTTTTCAGCACCGGCGCTTCGGCTGTGACCAAGGCACACAAGTTCTATGCGCAGCCGGCCGTAGGGGATGTCTTCGATGTGCTTGATTCCAATGGAATTGGCACCAAGACGACGATCCTCATGGGTGTAAATCGGAAAGACATCCATCCTTCCGGCGAGTGAGCCCCTCGACGGCTGAGTGACTGCGCATTCGGTTGCTGACAGTACGTTGTCAGGAGGGTTTGCGGATAATCCAGACCATGAGACGCGCAGACCGGCTGCTTCAGATCATTCAGATTTTTCGGCGCGAGCGGAAGCCTGTAACGGCTTCGAAGCTCGCCGAAGAGCTCGAAGTCTCCATCCGGACAATTTACAGGGACATGGTTGCCCTTGAACTCGCGGGCGTGCCGGTGGTCGGTGAGGCCGGTATCGGCTACGTGCTTGACGAGTGTTTCGATCTGCCTCCGTTGATGTTCACGGCTGATGAACTGGAGGCGATCATTCTGGGCGCAAGGATGGTCGAACGGCGCGGCGATTTCTTGCTGGCTCGCGCTGCCCGCGACGTCGTGGCCAAGGTCGCGACGGTGATCCCGGAAAGCCACAGGCATCTGCTCTTTGAGAGCACGCTATTCGCCCCTCGCTCTTCGGATTACGAGAGCGGCGAGGTCGATACATCGGTGATCCGCGGGGCGATCCGGCGGACGACAAAAATCAGGATCGCCTACTGTGACGAGAAAGGCGATCAAACGATCCGCATCGTCTGGCCCATCGCGCTTGGCTACTGGCAAACCTCAAGCGTACTGGCGTCCTGGTGTGAACTGCGTTCCGCCTATCGCCATTTCAGAACCGATCGCATCACCGAAATAGAAGACACCGGAGAACT
This sequence comes from Hyphomicrobiales bacterium, assembly GCA_965275905.1. Taxonomy (GTDB): domain Bacteria; phylum Pseudomonadota; class Alphaproteobacteria; order Rhizobiales; family JAJFHC01; genus CBDAQD01. The sequence goes on from CBDHYJ010000035.1 coordinate 77,304, forward strand.
GTTTCCAGTTCCCCGGCGTGACTTGTTGCGCGAGTGGCGCGCCGAACAGACAGGGATCAGCGGGTTACAATAACCCGTGTTCCGACCCGGACGCGGTTGTACAGATCAATGACTTCGTTATTGACCATTCTGATGCAACCGCTGGACATGGCGTGACCAATCGTGTGCGGCTGGTTCGTTCCATGAATCCTGTACAGCGAAGAACCGAGGTACAGTGCGCGGGCGCCCAGCGGGTTGTTGATGCCGCCAGGCATATATTTCGGCAGGTAGGGCTGGCGCTTTCTCATCGCCGCGGGCGGCGTCCAGCCGGGCCACTTCCTCTTTCTGGAAATTCGGCTCGTGCCGCTCCACTGAAAGCCGGCGCGGCCGACGCCAACGCCGTACTGAATTGCCTTACGGCCCGGGAGGACATAGAGCAGCGTCCTCTTTCGCGTGCTGATGATTATCGTGCCCGGCCGCTGGCGGCCCTTGTAGGAGATGACCTTTTTCCCACGATAGCTGCTGAGATAAGACCCGCCCGTATCTCTGAGCCCGACCGACGGGTCAGAGACGTCAATGGCCTCGGACTGGGCGCTCCCCGCAGTAATTCCAAGCGCTGCCACGGCAGCGATCAATGTCCCAAGAAACTTACGCATTCTGAATCCTCTGTCTGAAACAGGCTCCTAGCGATCCTGTTACCCGCAATACACGAATTCAGTTAACTTTTGACTTAACCGCGCTGCGCCGAAGTCAACTGTCCCGGAGCGTTTACTGGATGACGACGACTTTTGCGCCGACCCGCGCCCGGTTGTAGAGATCAATGACCTCCTTGTTCAGCATCCTGATGCATCCGCTCGAAACCGCCTGACCGATCGTATAGTCCTGGTTGGTTCCGTGGATTCTGTAGAGCGAAGATCCAAGATACAGAGCACGTGCTCCCATCGGATTGTCCGGTCCGCCGGGCATGAACTTCGGCAGTCCGGGCTGACGCGCGTGCATCTCGGCAGGAGGCGTCCAGCTCGGCCATTTCGCCTTGCGCGACACGCGTGTCGAGCCCGACCATGTGAATCCGTATCGTCCGACGCCGACCCCGTACTCGATTGCCCGTCTGCCCGGCAGTACGAAATAGAGCTTTCGTTTTGCCGTTTTGATGATGATCGTTCCCGGCTTGTAGCCCTCGTTGAAGTCGACCGTGCGTTTACCCTTGTATTTGGGAATCAGGGAGTCGCTGACGAAGTTGAATTTGACTTTTGTGCTTGTCGACGCATTGGCCGGCGAGATGAGCGCCATGGCGCAGAATGCGACGAGAAACCCCAGTAAAGAATTCGCAATCTTCATTGAACTGTCCCCAACATTATCCGCTTGCTGCAGCGGGATGACCGTGCCTTCTCAGATATTGCCGATTTTTCGTTTCGCAACTCATTTTCGACAAAAAAACGTCGGACTCGCGAAACAATTTGCGCAATCCGCAGTCTGAACGCTCACGCCGCTGCGCGGGCAAACCACTGCGAAGTCCACACTTCGGACGCGCAATGTCATGCGAATCCAGCAAAATTCGCTTCTACGAGAAGTAACCGATGGTCAATTTCGGTTCAAGACGGCGTCGGACCATGCCGGCCTTGGAGCGGCCAATCTTATGGCGAAAAGAGGGCATCTGTTGCTTGTTCGTCACACTGCAGAACGACTTTGTCGCCGATAACGCGTGCGCGTCCGCTGGCGACCAGTTCCAGTGCGGCGGGATAAAGCCGGTGCTCCGCCGCCAGAACACGGGCGGCAAGACTTTCAGCGGTGTCGCTTGCAAGCACGTTAACCGCCGCCTGCGCGATGATGGGGCCGGAGTCCATTTCGGTGCGGACGAAATGAACCGTGCAGCCGCTGATCTTCACGCCTTCGTCGATAACCCGTTCGTGCGTGTTCAAACCCTTGAACGCCGGCAGCAGCGACGGATGAATATTCAAATGCCGATTAATCCATTTCTGCACGAAGCCGTCCGTCAGCAATCGCATGAAGCCGGCATTGCAGACGATTTCGGTGCCATGATCCCGCAGCACCGAATCCAGCCGGTCCTCGAATGCGGGCCGGTCATCGAACTGTTTATGATCGACGATCTCCGTCGAAAGACCCATCGCGGCGGCAGTCTGGAGGCCCGCTGCGTCAGCGCGGTTTGATACCACGACAGATACCTCAGCCGGAAAACTGTCCGCCTGGCAGGCCTCCGCCAGCGCGACCATGTTGCTGCCTCGTCCAGAAATCAGGATGCCGACCTTGCGCCTCGCCGCCACGGCCTATAACTCCAGCTTGTTTATGAATGCGATCTGCTGGCCGTCCGCGACGTCGAGCATGCCCAGACGTGTCACCGTTTCACCAGACGATTCGAGTGAAGCGACGACGGCTTCAACGTCGGCTTCGTTCGTTACCAGAACCATCCCGATGCCGCAGTTGAATGTTCTGAGCAGTTCGGTTTCCGCGATGCCGCCCTTTTCCGCAAGCCACGAAAACACGGGCGGAACAGGCACCTGCGAAAGATCGATGGTGGCGCACATTGCATCGGGGAGTACCCGCGGCACGTTCTCGGTGAAGCCGCCTCCGGTGATATGGGCAAGCGCCTTCACCGCCTCGGTGTCGCGCATAGCCTTGAGCACGGAACGAACATAGATCCGCGTCGGCTCGAGCAATGCCGAGCCGAGAGGGCGTTCGGGGGCAAACGGTGACGGGTCGCGATAATCGAGATCGAGCATCTCGATCAATCGCCGGACCAGAGAAAATCCGTTGGAGTGCAAGCCGCTCGACGACAGGCCCAGCAGAACGTCCCCCGGCTGAATGTCTGCCCTTGGCAGCAGTCCGCCGCGCTCCGCTGCACCTACAGCGAATCCGGCCAGATCGTATTCGCCGTCGGCATACATGCCCGGCATCTCTGCCGTTTCACCGCCGATCAGGGCGGCGCCGGCCTGCCTGCATCCCTCAGCAATTCCGGCCACCACTGTCGACGCGGTTTCGGTTTCCAGTTTGCCGGTCGCAAAGTAGTCGAGGAAGAAGAGTGGTTCGGCACCTTGAACAACGAGGTCGTTGACGCACATGGCCACCAGATCGATGCCGACCCCGTCATGCTGTCCGGCCTCGATTGCGATCTTGAGCTTTGTGCCGACGCCGTCGTTCGCGGCCACCAGTACGGGATCCGCGAACCCCGCTGCCTTGAGGTCGAACAGGCCGCCGAACCCACCCAGCTCGCTGTCGGCGCCGGGCCGCCGCGTGGATGCCGCCATTGGCTTGATCAGGTCGACAAGCGCATTGCCTGCATCAATGTCCACGCCCGCGTCGCGGTATGTCAGGCCATTGTCGGACCCTGACTGATCGGTCGACGCCATGAATTCTCTTCCTCTGAATACGTGTCGGCCCGGATGCCGCTTGTTCACCGTCAATTCATGTTAGACCAAGCAAAAATGCGCCGATTGCGCAAGGGTGATATCCCCGTGACCAACCGAATTGGTGATTGAACCAATGTGCTCTTAACGCGGCACCGTGGATGGTATATTCGAAAGACGGGAATCGCCTGTCGCGTCGACGACTTGGGAGAGTTGCACTTTGGTCAGGACAACATGCAGACACTCATGGCTGAGCGCCATGTTCGGCATCCTCTTCGTGGCTTTTGCACTGGGCAGCGGGCAAGCGGTACGCGCCGATCTGTACAGCATAAACGGCATCAAGGTTGACGAAACGGCGCAGGATGCGGTGCAGGCGAAGAAGAAGGCCTTGAACGACGGGCAATCGCTCGCGTTTCAGACGCTTATGCATCGCCTCACGCGCACCGAGGATCGCGCGGCACTGCCCGAGATCAAGCCGGGTGACATTTCCCGGCTGATGGACTCAATGAGTGTCGAAGGCGAAAGGACGAGCGGCACGCGGTACATCGCGACCCTGAACATCAGGTTCCGGCCGGAGCAGATCAGGGATTTCCTGCTTCAGTTCAATGTTCCGTACGCGGACCTGCAGGCGCCGGGTGTTCTGCTTCTGACCATCTGGCAGGACCAGAGCAAGCCGACGATCTGGGATCCGCCCAACCCCTGGCGCGAGGCATGGGCGGCGCTGAACGTGGAAAACTCGATTACGCCGCTGTTCATGCCGCTGGGCGATCTGACCGACATCTCCACGATCAACGCCACTGATGTCCTTTCGGGAAACGAGGAAAAGCTTCAGAAAATCAAGGATCGGTACGCCGTTGAGAACGTTCTCGTTGCGGTTGCCGAAAAGCAGCCCGGCGGCGGGGTCAGAGCAACCATCAAGGGCGCCACTTCGGTCGGGCCGGTCGAATACGACAGTGTGTTCCCCGGCGATGGCAGCGGCGATCCCAACGCCGCTCTCGCGCAGGCGGCCCGGACAGTGCTTACAAGCATCGAAGATGAGTGGAAGGCGAACAATCTGCAAAGCGGGCGTCCGAGCGGAAGCAGCATGACTGTGGCGGTGCCGTTCACGAGCATCGGCGAGTGGAACAATATTCGCCAGAGGATTGCCTCGACCATCGGGATTGGCGCGGTCGAGGTTCGCAGGCTGTCAGCGCAGGGCGCGGTGGTTGATATCGTGTTCTCCGGCGACCTCGGGGAACTGAACAGTCAATTGGCGCAAAGCGGCTTCAAGTTGACTGATATCGGCGACACCTGGGTGCTGCAGCAGCGCTGACCGGGATGCGATGATAACATGCATATGATCGCCATCGGCATGCCGGAGGGTGTCGATTGAGTTTGCCCAACATCATTACGGTTCTGCGGATAATCTCGGTTCCAGCAATTGTCTGGCTGATTATCACCGGACATATGCAGGCAGCGTTTATCCTGTTCATCGCCGCCGGCATCAGCGACGGCATTGACGGCTTCATCGCCAAGAACTTCAACCAGACGACCGAACTGGGGGCCTATCTGGATCCGATCGCGGACAAGGCCCTCCTGATGAGCATTTATGTGGCGCTGGGATATCGCGGCGACCTGCCGTCGTTTCTGGTAATCCTTGTGGTCAGCCGCGACATCCTGATTATCGGGGCGGTCGTTCTGTCCTGGATGGTCGATCGCCCGATCACCGTCGCGCCGCTGATGGTTAGCAAGGTCAACACGACCGGGCAGATTATCCTTGCCGGTCTGGTTCTGGCGAAACTTGGTTTCGAGTTGCCGGTGAATGGGCTTGTCGACCTTGCGGTATGGATGGTCGCCGGACTGACGGTGGCGTCGGGGATAGCCTATCTTGTCGAATGGTTCCGCCATATGGCACATGATGAGCCCGCCTGACTTGGCATTGCACGGCGGAGGGGCATGAAATGACACTTCAGCGACAAGCTACGTTCTGGTTTCTGGCGCTCGTTGTACTGATCCTGTTTCTCTATGTCCTGAGCGACATTCTGCTGCCTTTCGTGGCGGGAATGGCTCTGGCCTATTTTCTCGATCCGCTGGCGGATCGTATCGAGCGCTTAGGGGTAGGCCGACTGGCCGCGACCAGCGTTATTCTTACCGTCTTCGTTCTGATTTTCGTTCTCGCGCTGCTCATGGTCGTGCCGATACTGGTGGATCAGTTCTCCAATTTCGCCGACCGGTTGCCGTCCTATATCCAGACGCTGTCGAAGTTCCTGAACGAATCCAGTCCGGACTGGCTCAAGCGGGCATTCGCCGAGGGCAGCAAGTCGGTCGAGGAGTCAATGTCGACCTATGCCGCGAAGGGGGCGGCATGGGTTGCCACGCTGTTGCGGTCGCTGTGGAGCGGCGGCATGGCGCTCGTCAGCGTTCTGTCGCTTGTCGTCATCACGCCGATCGTGGCGTTCTACATGCTCTACGACTGGGACCGCATGATCGCGCTCGTGGACAGCTGGCTGCCGCGTGATCACGCGGACCAGATCCGGGAAATCGCCGGCGAGATCAACACCGCCATGGCCGGTTTTGTCCGGGGGCAGGGGACAGTGTGCCTCCTGCTCGGTGCTTTCTACGGGATCGCGCTGACGCTGGCGGGCTTGAACTTCGGCTTGCTCATCGGTCTGGTTTCCGGCCTTGTCAGTTTCATTCCGTTTGTCGGCGCCATTCTGGGGCTTGTTGTTTCGGTCGGCGTTGCCCTTGTTCAGTTCTGGCCGGACTGGGTTCAGATCCTGATTATCGTTGTGATCTTCTCCGCCGGTCAGTTCCTCGAGGGCAACATACTCTCTCCAAAACTGGTCGGGGGCAGCGTCGGACTGCATCCGGTATGGCTCATGTTTTCCCTGTTTGCTTTCGGCTTCCTGTTCGGATTTGTCGGCATGCTTGTTGCCGTTCCACTTGCCGCTGCGGTTGGTGTACTGGTGCGCTTCGCGCTCAAGCGCTATCTCGCCAGTCCGCTCTATCTTGGAACCGGTAGTCCGCCGGGAGCGGGAGACGATTGACTGACGGCGGCGACAGCAGGGGCAGGACCGCCAAGCAGATTCCCCTCGACCTGCCGCACCGGCCGGCGATGGGACGCGACGATTTTCTGGTCGCCGACAGCAACCGCGCCGCCGTGGAAGTCATCGATCGCTGGCCGGACTGGCAAGGACCTGCGGTGTTCCTCGTCGGGCCGGAAGGCAGTGGCAAATCCCATCTCGGTCAGGTCTGGCGCGCGAGTTCAAAGGCCCGCGAAGCAGACATCTCGGAAGTTTCGTTCGAGTCCATTCCGCATCTGCTGGGCAGTGGTGCGCTTCTTCTGGAAGACGCCGATGAAGACAGGTTGGACGAAACAGCCATGTTTCATCTGCTCAACCTTGTCCGGGAGCAGTCACACCACGTCCTCATCACAAGCCGGACCCGGCCGGCACACTGGTCGGTCGCTCTGCCTGACCTTCGTTCGCGCCTGCGCGCCGCTCCGGTCGCCGCTCTGGACGAACCCGATGATGCGCTGCTGAAAGCGGTGCTGGCAAAGCTGTTTCGCGACAGGCAACTCGATGTCGCCGAAAATGTGCTCGATTTCCTGGTCGTGCGCATGGAGCGATCCCTTGGCGCAGCAGGTGAGCTGGTTGAGTCCCTGGATAAGGCGGCCCTGGCTGAGAAGGCCGCGGTCACACGCACATTCGTTTCGAAAGTCCTGGCGGAGAGAGGGGCTACCGAGCTCGGCTCGAAGTGAATCGAATTGTCACATTGTTGTGGTATCGCGTTCTGGAATAAGAATAAAATTGATCCGAACCTGGGATGCTGCAATGTCCGATACACTGAAGTCCTCGGAAACCCTGCTGGATGCGCTCGATGCAGAGAAAGCTCCTGCGGCTGAAGAAGAGAAATCTCCAAGTCTATCTGTTGAGCCGAGCAGCCCGGATCGTTTCATCAATCGCGAAATCTCTTGGCTCGGCTTTAACATGCGTGTCCTCGAAGAGGCGCGCAATCCCAATCATCCCTTGCTCGAGCGTTTGAGGTTCCTGTCGATTTCCGCGACCAACCTGGACGAATTTTATATGGTTCGCGCGGCCGGATTGCTGGGACAGCTCAGGGCCGGCGTGACCACCCTGAGCCAGGATGGCCTGACGCCCGCACAGCAACTCGAACGTATCTACGACCAGACGTCGATTTTGATTTCGGAACAACAGGTCCGCTGGGATGCCTTGCGCAAGGAACTCACGGTCGCGGGCATAACGCTGATTGATCCAGACGAAGTCACTCCGGCACAACGGGAATGGCTGGAGCAGCATTTTCTCGACCAGATTTTCCCGGTTCTGACCCCGCTTGCCGTCGACCCTGGACATCCGTTTCCGTTCATTCCCAATCTGGGCTTCACACTGGCGCTGCATTTGCGCCGTCAAACGGACGGCCGGACGATGAATGCGCTTATCCCGATACCGCATCAGATCGATCGATTTGTCCGCCTGCCGGGCAAGCCGGTCCGTTCCGGATCCAACCCGGCTGTGTTCCTGAGTGTCGAGCACACGATCGGTCTTTTCATCTCGCGCCTGTTCCCGGGATACGAGGTCTTGGGCAAGGGCGAATTCCGCCTGATCCGCGACAGCGACATCGAAATCGAGGAAGAAGCCGAAGATCTGGTCCGGGTGTTCGAGAGCGCTCTGAAGCGCCGGCGCCGCGGTTCCGTGATCAGGCTTGAACTGGCCGCCACCATGCCGCCCACCCTGCGCGAGTTTGTCGCCGAGGAACTCGGAGTCGGCACCCGCGAAATTGACGTGGTTGGCGACCTTGTCGGGTTCGGCGATACGTCGGAACTTATCCTGGACGAGCGTCCGGACCTGAAGTTCCAACCGTTCAATGCGCGCTTCCCGGAGCGGATCCGTGATCACGGGGGCGACTGTTTTGCAGCCATACGGGAGAAGGACATCCTGGTACATCATCCCTACGAGTCGTTTGACGTCGTGCTGCAGTTCCTTCGGCAGGCGGCTCGTGACCCGGATGTCGTTGCTATCAAGCAGACGCTATACCGGACGTCCAAGGACTCCCCGATCATCGCCGCGCTCAGCGAGGCTGCAGAAGCCGGAAAGTCGGTCACGGCGCTCGTCGAACTCAAGGCGCGTTTCGATGAGGAAGCCAATATTCAGTGGGCCCGCGACCTGGAACGTGCAGGCGTGCAGGTTGTGTATGGTTTCATCGAATTGAAGACACACGCCAAGCTCTCGCAGGTGGTGCGCCGCGAGGGTGGCGAATTGAGAACCTATCAGCATTTCGGAACCGGCAACTATCACCCCATTACCGCAAAGATCTATACCGACCTCTCGTTCTTCACGACTGATCCGGCACTTTGCCGCGACGCGATCCAGGTGTTCAATCTCGTTACCGGGTACTCGGAGCCGAACAACCTGGAAAAGATAGCCGTTTCACCGGTGAACCTGCGGGCCAGGATACTTGAGCATATCGCTGAGGAAGTGGAACACGCCAAGGCGGGCAAGCCGTCCGGAATATGGGCAAAGCTCAATTCCCTGGTCGATCCCGACGTCATTGATGCGCTATACGATGCGAGTAAGCATGGCGTGCCGATTGACCTCGTGGTTCGCGGTATCTGCTGCCTGAGGCCAGGCATTCCGGGACTTTCGGACAATATCAGGGTCAAGAGCGTCGTTGGGCGGTTCCTGGAACATTCACGAATTATTTGCTTTGGCAATGGACACCCGCTTCCTTCACCGCAAGCCCGGGTCTATATTTCGTCAGCAGACTGGATGCCGAGGAATCTCGACCGCCGTGTTGAGACACTCATTCCGATCGATAATGAGACGGTTCACGAGCAGATTCTGGTCCAGATCATGGTCGCAAATCTAAAAGACAATCAACAGAGTTGGCGGCTTCTGCCTGATGGCAGTTCGGAGAGAGTTTTGCAGTCGGAAGAGGAAGAACCCTTCAACCTGCACGAATACTTCATGACCAATCCGAGTCTTTCAGGGCGGGGCAGCTCGGCTGAGGAAAACCTGCCGCCGGCGCTTCCGAAGAAGCAGTCACGAAGCAAGCGTCAGGGCCGACGTGTCAAAACGTGAATCCGCTCCGGGGAGGCTGACTGAATACGCACCGGTCGGCATCGTCGATATCGGATCGAACTCCGTTCGTCTCGTCATCTATGACGGCGCGCGCCGCAGTCCGGCGGCATTTTTCAACGAGAAGATTCTCTGTGGCCTTGGACGTGGGCTTTCCAAGACGGGGCGGATGAGCGAAGCCAGCATCGGCCGCGCTCTGGTCGCGCTGATGCGGTTCCGCGAACTTGCCGACCAGATCGGCGTAAGCAAGGTTTATGCGATTGCAACTGCGGCGTCGCGTGAGGCCGAGAACGGTCCGGAGTTCATTCGCAGCGCGAAGAACGCGCTTAACGTGCCGATCCGTGTGCTGAGCGGCCGCGAAGAAGCCAGGTTCGCCGCCCTTGGCGTTCTGTCCGGAAACCCTGGCGCAAACGGAATAATTGGTGATCTGGGCGGGGGCAGTCTTGAACTGACCGTGCTGCGAAGCGGCGAGATTGCGGAAGGCATCACCCTGCCACTCGGCCCGTTGCGTCTCATGGACACAGCCAACGGATCAAACCGCAAGGCGCGGAAAGTCATCGGCGATGCCATCGACGAACTCGACTTTCTGGATGGCCTGGAGGGGCAGGAGTTTTTCGCTGTGGGCGGAACCTGGCGAAACCTGGCAAGGCTGCATATGGCGCATGCGGATTACCCGCTTTCGGTTCTGCACAACTACCGGATTCCATTTGAAGCCGCTTGCGATATTGCACATCTCGTCAGCGGCCTTAGCGCGGCCTCGCTCCGCGATGTTCACGCGATCTCTGCGAATCGCGCCGAGACGCTGCCATACGGCGCGATCGTCCTTGAAAATCTGCTGAAGCGGACGCGTGTCCGTGATGTGGTCGTGTCCGCCTATGGTGTGCGCGAGGGGCTCCTTTTCAGTAAGCTGAAGCCGAAGTCCCGGGAACGCGATCCGTTGCTCTCCGCGGCATGGGATCTGGCCCGATTGCGGTCGCGATCGCCCAAGGGCGCCAAGGAGCTGGCGGCGTGGAGCGATCAGTTGTTTGGCGAAGACGGGCTGACGGAAAGCGAAGAACAGCACAGGTTGCGGCACGCTTCGTGCCTGATGGCCGACATCGGCTGGCGCGCGCATCAGGACTATCGCGGCGAGCAGAGCCTGAACATCGTTGCCCATGCCGCCTTCGGCGGGGTAGATCATCCCGGCCGGGCATTTCTGGCCCTGACGGTTTACTTCAGGTATCAGGGCCTGCGTGACGATACGGTTAGCCCGCGATTGCGAGAACTCGTCGACGAAGCGGCGATGGAAAGGGCCCGCATCGTTGCGGCATGCCAGAGGCTGGCCTACACGCTTTCAGGCTTCATGCCGGGCATCCTGCCCAAGACCACGCTGCAACTCACGAAGAAACGCCTGACGTTGACGTTGAAGCGCCGTCACCGAAACCTGCATGGCGAACCGGTCGTCAAACGGCTCGGCGACCTTGCGCGTCAGCTTCAGGTGTCGCCGTTTCTTGAAGTCGAGCAATAAGGGAACAGGCTAGTCGGCCGAGTGGACGAGACGAGGTCTCGCCGCTGTCGCCGGCTTCGGCAAGATCACCGCTTCGCCGTCCTCGATCGCAAGGCAATAGTCGCCGTGTTTGAGTCTGATGGCGTCTTCACCGAAAATCTCGCGGCGCCAGCCCTTCAGCGCCGGAACGTCAGCGTTATCGTCCGCTGCAATCTTTTCGAGATCGCTTACGGTCGCTATCAGCTTCTGCGCAACGCGATTCTTGTCGCAGGTAATCTTGAGTGCGACTTTGAGCATCTCGATGATCGGACCGAGGCCCTGAGGTAGTGGCTCGGAGCCTTTCCGGGGATTGGGAAGCTCCGACGTGTCTCTGCCGAGTCCCCTGTGAACCGCATCGATCAGGTCGCGCGCCTGTCCACTTCGGCCAAACCCTCGGGGCACAGCCCGCAACCGGTCCAGGTCGCCTGTCTGCTTGGGCATCTGCAGGGCGATTTCCTGAAGTGCTTCGTCTTTCACAATTCGGTTGCGCGGCACATCGCGGGCTTGTGCTTCGCGTTCCCTCCAGGCCGAAATCTCGATAAGAACGGCCAGCGCCCGCTTCGATCTGGTCTTGAACTTGATGCGCTTCCAGGCGTCACGAGGATCCGTCGTGTAGGTCGCCGGCGATTCCAGAACCGCCATTTCCTCGGCGAGCCAATGGGCTCGGCCCGAGCCGTCAAGCTGTTGCTTGATGTTTGCATAGGCATCGCGGAGGTGGGTCACATCCGCCATCGCATAGGTGAGCTGCTTGTCCGTGAGCGGCCGACGCGACCAGTCTGTAAAGCGTGACGTCTTGTCGATCTGATGACCGGTCAGTTGCCGGATCAGGTTTTCATACCCGACAGAATCTCCGAAGCCGCATACCATCGCCGCCACCTGCGTGTCGAACAGCGGTTTCGGGATCACGCCTGCCTGGTGGTGCACGATCTCGATGTCCTGTCTCGCCGCATGGAAAACCTTCACGACGGAGGTGTTGGCCATCAGGTCGTAGAATGGCTGCAGATCGATGCCCTCGGCAAGCGGGTCCACGATCACCTCTTCGGTGCTGCTGGCCATCTGGATCAGGCACAGTTTCGGCCAGAACGTGGTTTCGCGAAGGAACTCCGTGTCGACTGTGATGAACGGTGCTTGGGAGAGACGCGAACAAACGTCGGCGAGCGAATCGCTTTCGGTAACAATTTTCATGGTGCCCTCTATACCGCAGATTCGCTGGTGTGTCTCAAATCCTCGTGCACGCTTGACAAATTGTTCCGCTCGTGCGCTTTTCCCGTCGAATTTTCCAAGGGATTGAAGATGCATCCGTACCGGACTCACACCTGTGGCGAGCTGAGAAATACTGATGTCGGGGAGGCTGTCAGGGTCTCCGGCTGGGTTCACCGAATTCGCGATCATGGCGGCCTTCTGTTCCTCGATTTACGGGATCATTACGGCCTTACACAATGCGTGGTGGAGCCGGACTCAAGCGAGTTTGCCAAAGCCGAGACGTTGCGCGCCGAATGGGTCGTGAAGGTCGACGGCCGGGTCGTTGCCCGCAGTGATGAAACGATCAATGAAAGCCTGCCGACCGGCCATGTCGAAGTGCGGATTGACGGGCTCGAGATCCTGAGCGAGGCAAGTGAGCTGCCCCTGCCGGTTTTCGGCGATCAGGAATATCCTGAAGAGACACGTCTCAAATACAGGTTTCTGGATCTTCGGCGGGACCGGATTCATAACAACATCATCAGGCGCTCCGAGATCATTTCATCCATACGCCGCCGCATGACCGACGGCGGGTTCCTCGAATTCCAGACACCAATCCTCACGGCTTCGAGCCCGGAGGGTGCGCGGGATTTTCTGGTGCCGAGCAGGATGCACCCCGGCAAGTTTTACGCTCTGCCGCAGGCGCCGCAGCAGTTCAAACAGCTCACGATGATTGCCGGCTTTGACCGGTATTTCCAGATCGCTGCCTGTTTCCGGGACGAGGATGCCCGCGCCGACCGTTCGCCCGGCGAGTTTTATCAGCTTGATATCGAGATGAGCTTCGTTGAGCAGGACGATGTCTTCAATGCGGTCGAGCCGGTTTTGCGCGGGCTGTTCGAGGAATTCGGTGGCGGCAAGCCGGTGACGCCGGAGTTTCCACGTATCCCGTATGCCGAGGCCATGCGGAAGTATGGTTCGGACAAGCCGGACTTGCGTAATCCGATTGTGATGGAAAACGTCACGGACGCATTCCGCGACTCCGGTTTCAAGATCTTCGCGGGTCAGATTGCGGGCGATGAAAAGGTGGAAGTCTGGGCGATCCCGGCCAAGGGCGGCGGCAGCCGGGCGTTCTGCGACCGTATGAACTCCTGGGCGCAGGGCGAGGGCCAGCCGGGACTGGGCTACATCTTTTTCCGGGAAGGCGAGGGCGCGGGGCCGATCGCGAAGAACATCGGCCCGGAACGCACGGAATCCATCAGGACACAACTCGGGCTCGAAGACGGTGATGCAGTCTTCTTTGTGTGTGGCCTGCCAAAGGTGTTCACGGCATTTGCGGGCGCCGCACGGCAGAAGGTCGGATTCGACCTTGAACTGGTCGACACGGACCGGTTCGAATTCTGCTGGATTGTCGACTTCCCGATGTATGAGTACGACGAAACGGAAAAGAAGGTCGACTTCTCGCACAACCCGTTTTCGATGCCGCAGGGCGGACTCGAAGCGCTCGAGACGAAAGACCCGCTCGATATCCTGGGTTTCCAGTACGATATCGTCTGCAACGGTATCGAACTGTCGTCGGGCGCGATCCGGAACCACAAGCCCGAGATCATGTACAAGGCCTTCGAGATTGCCGGTTACGGTCCGGAAGTGGTCGAAGAGAAGTTCGGCGGCATGCTGCGGGCGCTCCAATATGGCGCGCCTCCGCACGGCGGCATCGCGCCCGGCATTGACCGCATCGTGATGCTTCTGTGCGGCGAGGAAAACCTGCGTGAAGTGACGATGTTCCCCATGAACCAGCAGGCCGAGGACCTGCTCATGGGCGCGCCGTCGGAGGTCTCATCGCGTCAGTTGCGCGAGTTGCACATCAGGCTGAACCTGCCCGACGCAAAACCTGAAAGCTAGGCCGCTTCGGTCTCAAACTCGTCTCTGGTTGCCTCGATATCCTTGAGACTCGGAATGCTCTCCGCATTGCCCAGGTGCTGAATGGCGTGCGCTGATGCCGCGCGGGCAAACGTGAAATGCTCGGTCCAGGTTTTCTCGGGCCCATGCAGATAGGAATACATGTAGGCGCCGTGAAAGATGTCGCCGGCACCGTTGGTGTCGATGACCCGATCGCCTGGAACCGGCAATGCCGGGAGGTGCTTGACGTCGTCGCCCTTTTCCCACCAGATCATGCCGCGTGAGCCCTGGGTAACGCCTGCGACCGTGCATCCCTTGCTTTCGAGGTAACGGAGCATCTCTTCCGGTGACATGTTCATCTGTTCGCAAAGCCGTTCGGCCACGATGGCGACATCGATGAACTCCAGAAGCTCTTCCGTATTCTGCCTGAGGCTGCCGCCGTCGAGCGAGGTCAGGATTCCCTGTTCCCGGCAGAGATGCGCGTAATGCAGGGCGGCCTGATGCTGATGGCCGTCCAGATGCAAGGCGCGACAACCTGTCAGGTCGAGGTGCGGATAGGGGGTCAGATAATTGTCATCGCGGCAGCGGACGATCGCCCGCTTGCCATTGTTCGGCATGATCAGCGAGAGAGAACTTTCCTTGACGACCCTTGCATGGATCTGAATGCCGTGACGTGCCGCCATTTCCCTGAACATGCCGGCAAGCCAGTCATCGGCGAGCGATGTCAGCAGCTCCGGCTTTATTCCCAGTTTGGCGCAGCAAAAAGCGGCCGTAACGGCGTTGCCGCCGAAGCTTACGGCGTAATCCTCGGCGACATACTTGTCGTCTCCCGTCGGCATGTGATCCGTGATGAACGTGACGTCGATATACGACTGGCCGATGAATAGCGTCTGCATGGCAGGGAGGGTCCGTTGAAACGTTTTCCGATGACGGCTCGGACGTTATGCGACTTGGCGGTTCGGTTCAAACCTTCCGTCGTGCCGTCAGTACTCTATCTGTCGCCACCAGGAATGGCTGTCCAGTTTACGCCTTAGAGGCGTGTCGACCGCGCCGGGGGCGGAATCGATGTAGCGCTTGGCCTCCACACGGGACTGACCTTTCAGCGCGGCCAGGTATTCAACCGCTCCCTCGAGTGAATAGGATATGCCGGTTGCCTCGGCGAAATTGCCGGAAAGATCAGTCCAGACCGCGGCCCGATAGCCTTTGGCGTCAAGCCATGCCGCCACAGTGTCCGAGACACCGTCATATTTGCTTCTTCGGCCTCCGGACTGGACATCGACATATCCGATATTGAGAGGGTCAGCACGTTCGCGTGCCGCAAGGTCGCCAACCGCGTCCAGCGGATCGTTTCTGTGACTGCGCGTGTAACTGGTCTTACAGGGAACGCCGTGGTCATGATCTATGACGACGGTCAGCGCCTGAAGCCTCTTGGGCGATACGCGCACGAATTCCAGCGGAAGAGGCGGGCCGGCATCGCGCGCCCATTCGCCCGACACGTGCGGTTCCAGGTTGTCGAGATCCCACAGCAGGGAGCCCCAGCCAATGATGACAATGGTCTGACTCACAGGTCGGATTTTAGGCGGTCGGTTTGGGCGGTGACCAGCCCGCTTTCCATTTTTCCAGCGGCACCACGACCGGCTCGACGCCATTGGCGAAGAACCAGGAGTCGATCGCCCATGAGGCGCCGGTCTTGTTCTCAACGAGCACGGCCGTGTTGTGAGGCCAACGGTCGATGAATTGTCCCCGCCAGGCCGCTTCGCCGATCTTGTGGAAACGGATCAGGTTGTCTCTTCTGAGTAGTTTCAGATAGGTCGTCGTGTTGACGGTCTCGTCGATGCAATCCTGCTGGAACTTGTTCTTTGCGAACAGGTCCGCGCCCGCCTCGTCGATGTCGGTTCCCGTCGCGGAACCGACCTTCTTTTCAAGCAGGGCGATTGCTTTCGCGACGGTCGCACGTTCTTCCGCCGGGGTCCGGGGCGTCGACTTGAAGACCGCGCGCACCTTGCTCCAGCCGGCAGGCGAGATCTGCACTTTGGCTTTGGTCATGCAGCCATATCCGTAGCAGATCGTAAAGTTGGCCGGTGTTGGTTCCGGTTCTGCATAGGCAGTGACAAACTCTTGGCCGCGTGAGCAACCGGCAGCAAGCAACACCGTCCCCAAGATAATGAACCGGCGGCTCAACAGCTCTACGAGTTGTCGCCTGTTATCAACCCTTCTCATGCGGTGCTACGGATCTAGAACGCGAAACCTGTTCGAATGAAGAACCGAGGAGTAATTCCACCATCAATCTCATCTTTGTAATCAAAGTTGAGCGGTGAACGTCCGGATACCTTAATCGATGGACTATAATCGAGCGCAAAGCCGGCACCCACGAAGGGTTTGAACTCTGTGTTTGCCACGTTGTTGTAAACGTCAATCCAGAAGTCGATGTCGACACCGAATGTGAAACCGACATCGGTCTCCGAGTTGGTAAAGCTGCTCACGTTGCCGGCTTCATTGGTCGTAAATTTGAGCTTCCGCTGCTCAAGGCGTACGCCGACGAACGGCGTTACATCAACATCGACATTGCCCAGCGACCCACCGAATTCGTAGCCCAGATAAGGCATGACAAAGAAATCTTTGGAATATTCCGAATGGGTGTCGACTCCGATCGGAGTCGGATGAATGTCAAACCTCGAACGCGTCTGATCGTCACCGCCCAGGAATACCCGGCCCCACGCACCGGCAACAGGGCCTCTTGGGTAGAAACCGTCGCCACTAGCGCCTGTGTTTGCCAGATTCCCGTAATTGGCCACATTGGCGAACAGGAAGATCAGCGGGATGCGGAAGTCGATCCCGAGCGAGGTAATCGTGCCCGAGTCACGGTCATCGTTGTTGTACTGCGTCACACCTGCGACGCTTTGACGAACTTCGCTTTCGGGATTCGCGAAACTGAAGCCGAAGTCGACGCTGAATTTCGACTTGGGCATTGAATTGCGGCTTTGCCCGGCCTGTGCGGTGACGTCCGGATCAGCGACCGCCACATCGGTTGAAACGAGAGATGTGGCAAGAAAGACACCTGCCAACGTGGATAATAGAGTAACGCGGATCATCGTGAATTCCCCCAACCGTTGCCCAACTGCAAAACCTTAGGTGCTCGCGTCGAGCCCTGTCAAAGGCGGCTTTGACGTTGCGGAATCCGGGATTTCCCAGCGTTCGATTTGAAGCTGGGATTCGAACTGTCGAAATCGGGACTTAGGAAAATTCGTATCCTGAGCATTGTCTCCGGCGGCAGCAAACGTTCGGAAATTTGTTCGGCAGTGATGCAAATTAGTCACAAGGTGTGCGGGTCGGCCAGCGGGAGCGGTCTTCGAATCCAAGGGATGTCGACTCTGAGTCGACATCCCGTTACGGGTAGAGGAGACTGCGCCGCGTCTTGAGGGAGAAGAGCCAAATCATGCTGCAGATCACGGTCACACTTGTTCTCGGTCTTGTCGTCGGCGGCATGGCATTCTTTTCCGGTGTTGTCGCGCCGATCGTGTTCAAGGCCCTCGATACGGACAACGGCGGCAGGTTCCTGCGTGCGATCTTTCCCGTCTACTATCTTTACATGGGCGCGCTGAGCGTCGCCGCCATGGCGTTGCTATATGCCGACGGAAAGCAATTCGATGGTTCAGTCCTGACGCTTATTGCAGCCGGATTCTTCCTTGCCCGCTTCGTACTCGTGCCACGCATCAATGAACTCCGAGATGCGGCGCGGGCCGGTGATCAGGAGGCGGAAAAGTCGTTCGGCCGGTTTCACAGGGGCAGCGTTATTCTGAATACGATCCAGTTCGCCGCCGCATTCGGAATCTTGTACCGGGTGCTTGCAGCATGAACGATAAACCCCGGCCGACGGGGCCGGGGTTTATGCCGCGAGCCTGGCGCTCAGGATAAGAGTTTTCTCAACAACCTCCCTGCGGGGCGGGAACTCTTTTCCAGCCCGAGCTGCCCTCGCGGATGACCACACGCTTGCTGACTGTCCGGTAGACCGGCTTTGACTTTCGGACCACGCGGCGTTCCGGCGAAAGCTGAACCCGTTTCTTGACCGTGCGATAGACCGGCGGTTTGGTGACGGTCCTGCGCTTGCCGGGAGTCACCAGCACCTTCCTCTCAACCGTCTTGTAGACAGCCGGTTGAACAATCCGCTCGCGGTGACCCGGTTCGACCAGTTCCCTGGTCTCCACGGTCTGGTATTCCGCAGGGATGACAATCCGTTCGCGCCGTTTGCGCTCGACCAGGACATGCCGTGCACGCGTCTTGTAGACCGCAGGTACGTGGACGACCTCGCGGCGCGCAGGATGGACGATCTCCTTGACGGCGACGACCTTGTATTGAGCGGGGATGACCACCTTGCGCCAGTGCTTCTGGCCGCCAATCCAGTCGAACGTCCAGGCCGTCTGCGCATGCCGGACGAGCCGGTTTCGGTGAACGTATCTGTAAGCCGCCGGATAGGTGTAGATGTGGCGCTCGGGCGGCCTGACCATGACGCGTTCATGAACTGTCTTGTAGCGCGCGGGATGAATGCGGTAGGTCACCCGCCTCGGCTTGACCTGAACGCGTTTGCGTACGGTCCGGTAGCTCGGCCTGTGCTTGCGATAGGATACCGACTCTTTGCGGACGAGGACGCGCTCGCGGACGGTTCGGTAGACCGCCGGCTGTCGCCGGACCCGTTGCTGACGTGGCGTGACCAGGACCCGCTTTTCGACCGTCCTGTATCGCGCGGGAACGGTTTCGACGGTCTTCCTTCCCGGCCTCACGAGCGTGCGCTCGCGGACCGTACGGTACACCGGCGGATTGACATACTGCACAGTGCAATACTGGGTCGAATGTCCGCTGCGCTTTCTTCTGACCTGTTTCGTGCGGGTTTTCTTCCGCAGCTTCCGTTTGGCAACAGGACGCGTCTTCTTCGCGGCGCGCGACTTCTTGGCCTTCAGCGATGGATCGGGAACCTCGACCATCTGGCCCGGCGGCGGCGGCGGCGGCATTGCGCCAGGCGCGCGCGTTTTCTTGGTCTTTCGTTTTCCGGGCTTGGCAGGTTTGCCGGCCTTTTTCTTTTTCTTGCCGGCATTTCGCGCAGCAGGCTTGGCCGCTGATTCCGGCTGAGATTGGGCTGTCACCGGACCGCCCGCAAGCTCGGGAACCTGTTGAGCTGATACAGGCTGAACAAACAGTCCGAAAACGCCCAGGGTAAGGGCGAACAGTGCCACACGCATACAGACGTCTCCCCTTGCGGAGGCACGCATCGTGCTCCCCAACGTCGTCCAATCGTTGTGCCGCATCTGTATTCGGGTGTTTCGCCCTAACCTTCGGATACCGATTAGGCATCCGCGACCTGCAAGGTGAAGGCATTGCAGTTATACATCACGCCGCCCCATTGCCACAGTGATTTGTTTGAACAGCGCCTCAGACTGGTAAATCAGCCCGACGCGTCTGGCACAGGTAAGTCAGTTCGCCCTTTACGGTGGCCGAAGAATTCGCTTCAGTAGCACCTGAGTGCGGCGCTAGGGTTCAAAACGAGCGGAACCGGCCGTCGAGTCGACCATCACGCCGCTCGAAAACGAACATGAGCCGCCAGAGTCCAGGGCGGTCAGCGGGATGAACGATGATCGGAACATTCACGGCCGTCGCGGTATATGTCTCGATTAACATACTGATCAATGTCGGGCTGGCGATCCACGTCATCCGGTTGCGGGTCAAGACCCGCACCAGTTATGGCGGTGGCGACGACACCGATCTGGAATGGGCGATCCGGGCCCACGGGAACAATGCCGAGTATGCCGCTTTTGCTCTGGCGTCCATGGTGCTCCTGGCGTTGCTCGACTGCCCTGCCATCATCGCCCATCTTATCGGCATAACCTACACGGTTGGCCGCGTGCTGGTCGGATATTCGCTGGGCTGGCAGCATGGCCGCGGCAAGGCGCGTCAGGTCGGCATGTCTCTGACGTTCCTGTCCCTCATAGGGTCGTCGATTGCACTGATCGTGCTCGCTTCCGAACTCGACACTTGACGCCGCCGTTATCGTGCATCCGCTCCCTTGAGCATGCCGGATCGGGCAAGAAGGTCACTCGGCCAGACATAGCCGAGCTCACGTGTCCGCACGCCGCCGAAACGGCCGTCGCGTTCTCCCACGCATATACCCCCCAATGCGTCATAGAACGTGATCGCGCGCCTGTTCTGCGCCAGCACCCATAGACCGATCGAATGCCGGCCGGTTTCGTGGGCAAATTCGGCCATCTTTCGCATCAGCCGCCGGCCCAAGCCGTTTCGGTGCGCTCTGCGCAGAATGTAGAGCAGCGGAATTTCGGCGCTCGCAGGCAGCGCACCATGCCTTGTCGGGCCACAGGCGCCAAACCCGCAGACACTGTCGTCGGCGGTGGTCGCAACATAGGTTCGGGCGGACTTTTGAGTGCCGGTGATCCGCTTGCGCCAAACGCCTGTAAGCTCGTCGCGTTTCCACGGCTCCAGGAGTTCGGCAGGAAGTATTGTCCTGTAAGATTCGATCCAGGCGGTTATCTGCACCAGCGCGATCCCGGCTTCGTCGCCCGGCGCGGCAGGTCTGATGACATGCTCCGACATTCCGGTATTGAGGCTCAATTCGCCGTGTGCCGCAAGAGATTGTGATGTCCGGCGATATCAATTCTGCGCCTGTGATGCCGGAATACGACAGCAAAAAAAACGGGCGGCCCGAAGGCCGCCCTCTCAGTTTCCCCTCGGGAGGAGTGACCTAACTACAACCGCTTGTAGAGCCACAGGTGTCGCATTTGAGGCACGTGCCGTTGCGAACCATCGTGAAATTGCCGCACTCGCCGCACGGGTCTCCCTCGTAGCCTTTCATTCTGGCCTCGGCCATGAGGTCCGCCGTGGAGCGATCGGCATCAGCCGCCGCATCTCCCTGGGCAGTGATTTCGAGTTCCGCGACCTCGAGCTGGGCCGCTGTCGCGGCCGAAGCAGTGAGAGCCGCTGCCGCTCTGGCCTGCAGAGCGCCGACTTCGCCGCCGAGGCTCGTAGGCGCTCCGGACGGCATGACCACGACATTGTCGCCAACCTGACGGCGAACGAGGCCCTGGCTCACGACCTGTTTGGCCGGCAGTGGGGCAGGGGAAGGCTCGCCTTCCTTGCCCTCGATCTCGCCCGCACCCATGACGTCGAAGCCGATTTCGGCCGGGTCGACATGGGCCAGATCATTGCGCCCGACATAGGACACCGCCAGTTCCCTGAACACGTAGTCGAGGATCGACGTTGCGTTCTTGATCAGGTCGTTGCCTTGAACCAGTCCGGCGGGCTCGAACCGCGTGAACGTGAAGGCATCGACATATTCGTCGAGCGGAACGCCGTACTGCAGTCCGAGCGAGATGGCGATGGCGAAGTTGTTCATCAGGCTCCGGAAGGCCGCGCCTTCCTTGTGCATGTCGATGAAGATCTCGCCCAGTCGGCCATCATCATATTCGCCGGTTCGCAGATACACCTTGTGCCCGCCGACAAGCGCCTTCTGCGTGTATCCCTTGCGCCGCTGCGGCAGCTTCTCCCGCTCGCGCTTCGCCGCAACCTCGACAATGCGCTCGACGATCTTTTCCGAAAGGGCGTCCGCACGCTGTACGGCTGGCTGATCGGAGGCGACGGCTTCCAGCGTGTCGTCCTGTTCGTCATCGTCGCCAAGCAATTGTGCATTAAGCGGCTGAGACAGTTTCGAGCCGTCGCGATAAAGGGCGTTGGCCTTCAGCGCCAGCCGCCAGGACAGCATGTACGATTCCTTGCAGTCCTCGACCGACGCATCATTCGGCATGTTGATGGTCTTTGAGATGGCTCCGGAGATGAAGGGCTGCGAGGCCGCCATCATGCGGATGTGGCTCTCGACCGAGAGGAACCGCTTGCCGAGCCGGCCGCACGGATTGGCACAGTCGAATACGGGCAAGTGTTCGTCCTTGATGCCGGGTGCACCCTCAAGGGTCATCGCGCCGCAGCAATGGATGTTGGCGGCTTCGATCTCGTCCTTCTTGAAGCCGATGGCCGTCAGCAGATCGAAATCGAAATTGTCCAGCTGGTCCGCGGGGATCTTCAGGGTCTCGGTGCAGAATGCCTCGCCGAGCGTCCATTTGTTGAATGCGAACTTGATGTCGAAAGCCGACGCAAGAGCACCTTCGATTGCCTGCAACTGCTCATCGGCGAAACCCCTCGCGCGAAGCGCATCGTGGTTGACGCCGGGTGCTCCGTCCAGTGTGCCGTGTCCGACTGCGTAGCCGACGATTTCCTCGATCTGCTCCTGTGTGTAGCCGAGGACATGCAGGGCTTCCGGGACGGCGCGATTGATGATCTTGAAATACCCGCCGCCGGCAAGTTTCTTGAATTTCACCAGTGCGAAATCCGGTTCGATCCCCGTCGTGTCGCAATCCATGACCAGACCGATCGTTCCGGTTGGAGCGATCACCGTTGCCTGTGCGTTGCGGAAGCCATGAACTGAACCGAGATCGACGGCCTTGTCCCATGCCGCCTTGGCATGATCGACGAGACGGCTGTCCGGGCAGTTGGCATGGTCGAGCGGAACCGGTGCGGTATTGAGGTCGATGTAACCATCGGAATTGCCATGCGCGGCGTTCCGGTGGTTTTTCATCACCCGCATCATGTGTTTTGCGTTGGGGCGGTATCCGGGGAAGGTTCCGAGTTCCTTGGCCATTTCCGCCGATGTCGCATAGGCCATGCCGGTCATGATCGCCGAAATGGCACCGCAGATGGCGCGGCCTTCATCTGAATCGTAGGAGATGCCGGATGACATCAGGAGCCCGCCAATATTCGCAAATCCGAGGCCAAGGGTGCGGTATTCGTAAGACAGCTTCGCGATCTGCTTGGACGGGAACTGGGCCATTGTGACCGATATCTCGAGAACGACGGTCCAGAGGCGAACGCCATGCTCGAACGACTCTATGTCGAACGACCGATCCTCGTTTCTGAACTGCAACAGGTTCAGCGACGCCAGGTTGCACGCGGTGTCATCGAGGAACATATACTCCGAACAGGGGTTCGAAGCGCGGATTGCACCGCTCGCAGGGCACGTGTGCCAGTCGTTGATCGTGGTGTGGAACTGGATGCCCGGGTCGGCCGATGCCCAGGCGGCGTAGCCAACCTGATCCCAAAGTTCCTTGGCGTGAACTGTCTTCGAGATCTCGCCGGTCCGGCGTCCGATCAGATTCCATTCAAGATCACTTTCAACGGCTTGAAGGAACTCATCCGTGACACGGACCGAGTTGTTTGAATTCTGTCCCGACACGGTTCGGTAGGCTTCAGAGTCCCAATCGGTGTCGTAAGTGTCGAACGCAATCGCGGTGTAGCCCTGCCGCGCGAATTGAATGACACGGCGAACATAGTTCTCCGGAATCTGGGCTTGCTTGGCGGCGCGAACCTCGCGCTTCAGAGCAGGGTTCTTGGCGGGATCGTAGCAGTCGTCTCCATCGCCTTTGCAGTTGACACACGCCTTCATGATGGCGTTCAGGTGATGGGCGCAAACCTTGGAGCCGGTAACGAGCGCGGCGACTTTCTGCTCCTCGCGTACCTTCCAGTTGATGTAATCCTCAATGTCGGGATGGTCGATATCGACCACGACCATCTTCGCCGCTCTGCGTGTCGTTCCGCCCGATTTGATCGCGCCGGCAGCGCGGTCGCCGATCTTCAGGAAACTCATCAGACCGGATGACTTGCCACCTCCGGAAAGCGGCTCGTTCTCGCCCCGGATCTTGGAGAAGTTCGTGCCGGTGCCCGAGCCGTACTTGAAGAGGCGCGCCTCACGGACCCACAGGTCCATGATGCCGTTCTCGTTCACGAGATCATCTTCAATCGACTGGATGAAGCAAGCGTGCGGTTGGGGGTGTTCGTATGCGGTCTTGGAGCGGGTCAGGCGGCCGGTCTCGAAGTCGACATAATAGTGACCCTGGCTCGGCCCATCGATACCGTAGGCCCAGTGAAGTCCGGTGTTGAACCACTGCGGGGAATTCGGCGCCACTTTTTGCGTCGCCAACATGAAGCAAAGCTCGTCGAAGAAGGTCCGGGCGTCGTCTTCCGTATCGAAGTAACCGGCCTTCCATCCCCAATATGTCCACGTCCCGGCGAGGCGCTCAAACACCTGCGTGGCGGCCATCTCTGAACCGTAGCGCTCATCTTCGGGCAGTTTCGCGAGCGCGTCTTCGTCCGCCTCGCTTCGCCAAAGCCATGACGGCACGCTGTTCTCTTCGATCTTTTTCAGCCTGGAAGGGACTCCGGCCTTTCGGAAATACTTCTGGGCAATAATGTCGCTTGCGACCTGGCTCCAGCTTGCTGGCACCTCGATGTTCTCAAGACGAAAGACAACGGACCCGTCCGGGTTTCTGATCTCGCTCGTTGTCTGTCGGAACTCAATTCCCGAGAAGGGTGACTGTCCTGACTGGGTGTAGTGACGTTCAATCCGCATCTTATTTCCCTTTGGCCCGGCGATTGCGCCGTTGCTTCATTATCGATCACCCGGATGCTGGGCAGTACTACGCACCCCGCGTCCGGCACTCAGGCTTCCAATCCAGCCCCGTTTCTGAGAGACAAACCGACCCTGCGTCCGGCACACACCACCATTGTGCGGCCATCCATCCGGATGACCAACCGGACTTGCAAAAACTAATTTTGGGATGCACCGACAGACACTTCTCGCAAGAGAACCGGCCGGTGTCTTTTTGGCCCCTCAGCCTGAAATCACTCTATGCCGAGATTGCGCGGACCGTCAAGAACTAGTGTGTTAACGACGTCTTAACACAAGATGTAGTGTCTCCGCTGTGGGAAACTTGTGGAGTTGTTCCGAATCTCGCGGAATTTCAACGAGTCTTGCATCTAGCTGTTGTGGTTTGCAAGGCACAAATATCCCTCATGTTGTGTTTTCTTGACGTGGAATTATGGTTAACGAAAGCTTGCGTCCAAATGGGGCCGGCAGAACGCACATGAGGCGGGAAAATACAGCCAGGCAGAAGCTCCGGCGCCGGCTCTGCAGGTACATATCACTGAATCTTCAGTCTTAATGGCGTCCGGGGTGGATGGGAGCTCATCGAAACGGCCTTGATGGGACGCGAATGAGAGCCTTGGACGTCAGCGAACCGATTGCGAATCATAAGGGCAGTGAGGCAAGCACGGAAAGCTGATTCGGCGAGACTGGCGGCAAACATCAAAGGCGCAGAGACGCTGGTGCCAATGGACAGGAAATCTTTGTCGTGCGCAGGCTGGACGTGACATTGACGATACGCCATAGTCCCGGCAACGAGATCCGGTGCCAATCTTTGGATTGAGTTCGATGAAATTCTTGCTTGAGGTCTTCACTTGGTGGAATGGCCAGACGTTGGGAACGCGTTTCTTTACGTGGCGTAAGGGTGAGTTTGTGGGCGAGGACCAGTCGGGAAACAAATATTATCGGGAGCGTGAGGGAAAGCGGCGCTGGGTGGTCTACAACGGCCTCGTCGATGCTTCCCGGGTGCCCCCGGACTGGCATGGGTGGCTGCATTACACGGTGGACACGCCGCCCACCGATGAGGCCTACACACCAAGGCAATGGCAGAAGGGTCACAAAGCCAACATGACCGGAACGCCGCAAGCCTACCGGCCTGCCGGGAGCATTCTCACTCCCGCGGAGCGGCCGGCGGCGACCGGCGACTACGACGCCTGGAAGCCCGAATGAGCTCGCACGCTTTGAATTTCGGCACCGGTGTTGTGACGCGTCGGCAGGTACCGTTGATCCGCCTTTGCCTTAATTGAATTCAGAACCTCGGGATGATCTGAAATGAAGACTGATTTTGTTGAAACCATAATTGGCGCGGCGGTAATTGCCGTGGCGGTCATCTTTTTCACATACGCGTACAAGACTGCCGAGGTCGGTGCAGCGTCCGGCGGCTACAGTATCGATGCCCGATTCGAACGGATTGACGGCATCTCGACCGGCAGTGATGTCCGGATGTCCGGAATCAAGATTGGCACGGTCGTCGCCCAGAGGCTCGACCCCGCGTCTTTCGAAGCCGTTGTGACGATGACGGTCAGCCCCGACGTAAAACTGCCTGATGATTCGACCGCAAAGATCACGTCTGAAGGTCTGCTTGGCGGCAACTACATCTCTCTGGAGGCCGGGGGAAGTGAGAAGAACCTGGCTGCCGGCGATGAGATGACGAACACCCAGAGCTCGATCGATTTGCTCAGCCTCCTCGGACAGGCGATCTTCAGTTCCAAAGGCGACTGATGGCGGAAAGCCTGACGCAGGCGGGCAAGCAGACCTGGTCGTCGGACGGGTATGATACGCATGCGCGGTTTGTGTCGCATCTGGGTGCTGGCGTAGTTGACTGGCTGAACGTAAAGGCCGGTGAGCGTGTTCTCGACCTCGGTTGCGGAGATGGTGCGCTGACTAAGGAACTCGTTCAGGCCGGCGCAACGGTCGTTGGCGCCGACTCCAGCGATGCGTTTGTTGGGGCCGCGCGGGCACGTGGACTGGACGTCCGTCTTGTGGATGGCCACGCGCTTGAATTCGCGAGCGAATTTGACGCAGTTTTTTCAAATGCAGCCCTGCACTGGATGACCCGCCCCCGCGATGTTCTGGCGGGTGTTGCTCGAGCACTGAAGCCGGGCGGACGTTTCGTTGCGGAGTTTGGCGGACACGGAAATGTTGCGGCCATCGTCACTGCGTTGATCGCGGTCGCGAGGAGCAGGCAGGGTGACCAGACATTGACGAATCCCTGGTATTTCCCGACGACTGCTGAATATCAGACATTGCTTGAAGAGAACGGGTTTTCGGTGTCGCGGATCGCGCTTATTCCCAGACCAACGCCCTTGCCGACAGATATGTCGGGCTGGCTTATGACATTTCGTGCGCCGTTTTTCGAACAGTTCGGCGATGACTGCGCCGAAGCCCTCGCGGAAACAGTCGAATTGTTGAGGCCGTCACTTTGTGACGCGAGCGGAGGCTGGACCGCCGACTACGTGAGGTTGCGTTTGGAAGCTTTCACCAACGCATGAACCACAGAACGCGAGAGACACGAATTTCAGTATGATCTTTTGTATAGGCATGCTTCGCAGGATTCGAAGCTTACTCCTCATTTCGCTGTTTGCCTGTGCTCCCGCACACGCTGAGAGCATTAATAACGAGACCGCGATTTTCGCGGGCCTCGACAAGATCACGGCGAAGATCATCAGATTCGCGGTTCCGGTGAACAAGACGGTCTTGTTCGGCACGTTGGAGGTTACGCCAAGGGTCTGCTACACGAAGCCGCCAACCGAGCCGCCGCAAACGACATCATTCGTTGAAGTGAATGAGAGGCGGCATCAGGGCGGCAAACGACGGATTTTCACAGGCTGGATGTTCGCCGACAGTCCGGGTCTCCATGCAGTTGAGCACCCGGTCTATGATGTCTGGCTCACCGACTGCAGGACGGCATCGGGGTCATCGTCCGCGCCGAAGCAGTAGAAATCACCGCCACCTTCGATAGCGCTTTCCAGGAGTGCCCGATAGCGCGTCCTTCCGATTTCGATAGCGCCGAACTGCGTGAGGTGATCCGTAACGAACTGCGTATCGAGCAGCGAATAGCCGCCGGAAACCAGACGGGCGACGAGATGGACGAGGGCTGTCTTGCTGGCGTCTGTCTCGACCGAGAACATACTCTCGCCAAAGAAGGCGCCGCCAAGTTCGACGCCGTACAGTCCGCCCACGAGCCGTCCCTGCCGCCATGTCTCCACGGTATGGCAGACACCGCGTTGGAACAGCTCACTATAGAGATCCCGGATACGTTCGTTGATCCAGGTTGTCGACCGGCCCGGAGCCGAGGCGGCGCATCCGTCGATGACGTCGCTGAATGCTGTGTCAATTTTGACCTCGAAGCGTCCGGATTTTATGGTTCTGCGAAGCCGCTTGGGCACATGGAACTCGTCCAGCGGAATGATGCCCCTTTGTTCCGGGTCTATCCAATACAGGGCGCTGTCATCGGCGCTCTCCGCCATGGGGAACAGCCCGGCCGCATAGGCCTTGAGCAGAATTTCGGGCGTGATGGTCGTCATGTCGACTGGAGATGGTAGTGCCGGAAGCTATTCCGATGCGAGATGCTTCTCGAGCCAATGAATATCGTAGTCGCCATTGACGATGTCGGCATTGTCGAGCAGATCGACGAATAGCGGGATGGTCGTTTCGACACCTTCGATGACGAATTCGCTCAATGCGCGCCGGAGTCGCATCAGGCACTCCGTGCGATGCTTGCCGAACACAATCAACTTGCCGATCAGGCTGTCATAATAAGGTGGAATCGAATACCCGGCATAAACGCCGGAATCAATGCGAACGCCCAGACCGCCGGGAGGATGATAGGCTTCAATCCGTCCTGGAGAAGGCACGAATGTTCTCGCGTTCTCGGCATTGATCCGGCATTCGATCGCATGGCCGGAGAACGAAATATCGCTCTGGCCGTAGCCGAGAGAAGCGCCGTTGGCGATCCTGATCTGTTCCTGGACAAGATCGATCCCAGTGATCATCTCGGTCACCGGGTGTTCGACCTGGAGGCGGGTGTTCATCTCGATGAAGTAGAACTCGCCATTCTCATAGAGAAATTCAACGGTACCAACCCCGAGATATCCGAGCTCGGCCATGGCATCGGCGACGACGGTTCCGATCTTCTGCCGCTGCTCCTCGTTGAGTGCAGGGGAGAGGGCCTCTTCGAACACCTTTTGATGACGTCTCTGAAGCGAGCAGTCGCGCTCTCCCAAATGAACGGAGCCACCCTTGCCGTCACTCAGGACCTGGACTTCGATGTGCCGTGGCTTGCCCAGATACTTTTCGATGTAGAGCGCGTCATCCCCGAAAGACGCTTTGGCTTCGGCCCGCGCGGTCGCGAGGGCGTTTTCCAGATCGTCTTTGGTCTCGGCTACCTTCATGCCCTTGCCGCCACCGCCGGCAGCGGCTTTTACCAGAAGCGGAAAGCCGGTTTCGGCGGCTACTTCGTGTGCCTCGGCATCGGTCGTAACCGCGCCCTCCGAGCCCGGTACAACCGGTATGCCAAGGCGTCTGGCGGTCTTCTTGGCCTCGATCTTGTCGCCCATGACGCGAATATGGTCCGCGGTGGGTCCTATGAATGTGATGCCGTGTTCCGTGAGAATCTCGGCGAAACGGGCATTCTCGGAAAGGAAGCCGTAGCCCGGATGCACGGCATCCGCGCCCGTGATCTCGCAAGCGGAAAGTATCGCGGGTATGTTGAGATAGCTGTTGCCGGCCGGCGGAGGGCCGATGCACACGCTTTCGTCGGCGAGGCGGACATGCATGGCATTTTCATCGGCGGTCGAATGGATCGCCACGGTGGAGATGCCCAACTCGCGGCAAGCTCGCAAAACCCTCAATGCGATTTCGCCACGGTTGGCAATGAGTATCTTGTCAAACATGATTGCCGACTGGACCGACTGCTTATCCGATGACCATGAGAGGTTCGTCGAATTCGACCGGTTGTCCGTCTTCGACCATAATCTCCTTAATTGTTCCCGCCGAGGGCGCCGTGATCGGATTCATGGTTTTCATCGCTTCCACGATCATAAGTGTCTGGCCGGCTGATACCTGAGTTCCGACCTCGACAAACGGCTTTGCGCCAGGCTCCGGAGCCCGGTACGCCGTCCCGACCATCGGCGACTTGACCGTGCCGGCCGAGCTTTCCGCGGCGGGCTTGGTTGCCGCTGGCGCCGCTGCGCCAACGCCCGCAACCTGTGGGGCCGTCGGCTGAACGGTCACTGGGACGTCCACCTGTCTTGAGCGTGCAACCCTGATCCGGAAATCATCCTGCTCGATCTCGATCTCACTCAGGTCCGTTTCGCTGAGGAGAGCAGCGAGGTCGCGGATCAACTCCTGGTCAATCGTGGCTTTTTTCGACATGGGTCGTTTCAGCTCCGTTAGGCGTCTACGAGTTCCGACATGGCTTCGAGTGCGAGCGCATATCCTTTTCCGCCGAATCCGCAAATCACGCCTGTTGCCGCGGCAGAGATGTAACTGTGATGGCGAAATGGTTCGCGGCTGTAGATGTTCGAGAGATGCAACTCGATGACCGGCAATCCGGTGCTCTTGAGCGCATCGAGCAATGCCACTGATGTATGCGTGTACGCTGCGGCGTTTATGATGATCCCCGAAGACGTATCTCGTGCGTCCTGGATCCAGGTGACAAGCTCGCCTTCGCTGTTGGTCTGCCGGAAATCGATGGCAAGCCCGAGTGAACCGGCTTTTTCGCTGGCAACGTTCTCTAGATCGGCGAGCGTGGTGGATCCGTAAATCTCGGGCTCACGTGTTCCAAGGACATTGAGATTGGGACCGTTGAGTATCAGAACCGGCTTCGCCATTAACTCCCCGAGTGCACAATTTTTGGCCTGCGAGCGCACTCCTTATCAGCCGCATGCGCGCCAAGTAAAGGCGTTTATCTATAGATTCCGATGATTGTTGACAAATCAGATCAACAGGCGCGGCATCCGCCATTGGCACGGATTTGCTCCACGGCCGCCATGAGGATGCCCTGAATGTTTGTGGCATTGGGAATGATCTGGTCGTCCAGCACAAATGTCGGTGTGCCCTGGATCCCGAGGGCCTGGGCCAGATCGTAACCTTCCTTGATGGACAAAACGATCTCGGGCCCTTCCATATCCGCCTTGAGCTTATCGATGTCCAGTCCGACAGATTGGGCAACACGCATGATCTGGGCCTCTGTCTGAAGGCTCTTGGCTTTCATGAGCGCGACATGGAATTCCCAGTACTTGTTCTGCTTCCTGGACGCCAATGCCGCGCGCGAAGCGATCAGTGACCCTTGTCCGAGAATGGGAAACTCGCGCATGACGACCCGCACGTTGGGGTCGCTCTCGATCAGCCCGATCACGCCTTCCATCGAGCGTTTGCAGAACCCGCAATTGTAGTCGAAGAATTCGACCAGCGTGATGTCACCGTCCGGATTGCCGGCGACATAGGTATGCTCCGACTGGAACATTGCTTCAGCGTTCTTGCTGATCAGCGCTCTGGTCTGGGCGAGCTGGTCGGCCTGCTGGCGCCTTTCGAGTTCCACGAGGGCATCCCGCAGCACTTCAGGATTGGCGAGCAGGTAGTCCTTGATGATCTTGTGGATCTCTTCACGCTTCTCCGTCGAAAACGGGTCGGCCGCCACGGCAAACGGAGGCATGACAATGAACAGCCCGACTACGAACAGGGCAATGACCGCTGTGCGTTTGACGAAACCTGTGCCTGAACGGTGAGCCACCATGTCTGAGCGCCTTTATCCTCTCTTCTTCGGTTTCTTGAACCGCAGAATGTCATTTGCCTTGATCCATTGCGGTGTGCCCGCCTTCAGCCTGGACTTTGCCCGTTTGGCGCGCATCTTGGCCAGATCGATGTCTCCGGCGATGAACGCCGCCTCGGCGGCGGAAAGGTCCGCGCGGCCCAGCTTGCCTTGCCTTGCGTAGGCGATGGCAAACTGCTGATGCAGTGTGATCGACCGGTTTTCCCGCGTTGCCGCCTTGCGAAGGTGCTTCACAGCCTCGGCAGTCGCTTTCGGACTGTTTTGCGAAATAAGCGCCTGGGCCAGGAGAATGCGGATCAGCGCCGCGTTTGGCGCAAGTGACACGGCCTTCCTCAACGGTCCTACAGCCTTCGCAGGCTTGCCGGTTTCGAAATAGGCCTGCCCTTTCAACTCCCAGAAATAGGGGTTCTTCGGCACCTGCTTGATCAGGCCGTCCATCAGTCTGATCGCCTGTTTCATATCGGCCTGCCGATAGGACGCGATAGCCCTGGCATAGCGGGCATAAATGCTCTGGTCCGAACTGGGATACCGCCGGTAGACCGTCGATGCGGAGTCGAGGAATCCGTGCAGTTTGGCCTGCGCAAGTTTGTGGCGGGCCACAAGGCCGGGAGAGTCCTTCTTGTTAAAATACGGACTCTTGCGTGCCAGGTTCTCAAGCAGTCTGACCCGGTCGCGCGGCATCGGGTGGGAAAAGACGTAAGGGTCGGCATACCGAAGGGAAACGATCGCCTGATTGGCCAGTTTGTCGAACAGGTCCATCATGCCCTTGCCGGACTGTTTTGTCGCGTTCAGGTACCGCATGGCGGCCTGGTCCGCAGCCGCCTCCTGAGCGCGCTGGTACGACAGCAGGGTCCTGCGCGCGACGTTCTGCCCGCCTATGACGATCCCGGTGCCGGCTTGCCCGACATTGCGCGCGCCGGCCGCCGCGCTGCCCGCGATCGCCGCGGCGCCGAGCAGAAGACTGACGATGCTGGCCGTCTGCGCCTTGTCCAATTGATTGCGCAGGCGCGCCAGGTGGCCGCCGGCGATGTGCCCGGTCTCGTGCGCGAGCACGCCGATGACCTGATTTGGCGTCTTCGACTCCGTAATCAGCCCGGTGTGCACGAAGATCCTCTGACCTCCGGAGACGAACGCGTTGATGGATTTCGCCGCGATGATATTGACTTCAATTGCGGACGGTCTGAGGCCCGCCGCCCGAAAGATCGGATTGGCGTAAAGGCGCAGGAGACTCTCGATTTCCGCGTCCCGGATAAGGCCTTTGGCGGTGGCAGGCTGCACGCTCACCGCAAGGCCTAAGGCAACACAGGCGATGGCACGGGGGAGTTTCGTGGTCAGGAGTGCTCGGAACTTTGGGCCGGGGGTCGCCCTAAAGGGGTACATCACTGATCTGTCCATAATCTAAGCATTGCCGATCGAAAAAGACGCTGTTGAAAGTCCTTTTCAATGGGCGCGGCCAACACTAGGGTGCCGCGGGCTTGCGGTCAATCGGGCCTGACCGTGCTCGCACATTGTTGATGCCTGCTTTGTCTGGCATCGCAGTACCTGGCCACCGCAGTCCGTGGCGGATCTCGCGGAGATATTTCGCGATCTTCGGGCGCAGGTAAATGGGGCAAATGGCCCCACGAACGCCGCAACACGTCGGAACAAGAGGCAAGCACCGTGACGAAAGAGTTGATACCGAGCCGCCGGGGCGAAATCGATTCGTTTCTTGCCATGGACATGCTTCAGGCTGCCAATCGCGCCGAGGCAAAGGGCACGGACGTCATTCACATGGAAGTCGGCCAGCCCGGATCGCGTGCGCCGCGGGCGGTCATCGAGGCGGCCGAACAGGCCTTGCGCAGCGACCGTATCGGCTACACCGAGGCGCTCGGCATCCCGATACTTCGCGAGCGGATTTCCGGTCATTACAAAGAGGCATACGGGCTTGATATCGACGCTGAACGGATCGTCGTGACGACCGGGTCGTCGGGAGGATTTCTGCTCGCGTTTCTCGGTCTGTTCGACGCAGGTCAGACCGTCGCGCTCGCCAACCCGGGATATCCGGCCTATCGCAACATTATCGCGAGCCTCGACCTCAAGAGCGCCTTTATCCCGACGGGGCGGGAGAGCCGCTGGTCGCCTCCCGTCGACGAGGTGGAATCCTTGCTGGCGCAAGAAAGTTTCGACGGCATCCTGCTGGCCAGCCCGGCGAACCCGACAGGAACCATGTTGCCTCCCGAAGCCCTTCGCGCCCTGATCGAACTCTGCCGGACCAACGGCCGCTGGTTCATCTCCGATGAGATCTATCACGGCCTGACCTATGACGAACCGGCAGCGAGTGCATTGCAGTTCTCCGATGACGTCATCGTCATCAACAGTTTCTCGAAATACTATTGCATGACCGGCTGGCGGATCGGCTGGATGGTCGTGCCGCCGTCCATGGTCCGCGTCTTTGAACGCCTGGCCCAGAATCTCTTCATATCTGCACCGGCCCTTTCTCAGAGGGCCGCCGTCGCCGCGTTTGACGCCACCGAAGACCTTGAAAAGATCAAGGCCGGATATGCGCGGAACCGGGAGCTCCTGCTCGAAGAATTGCCTTCGATGGGACTGACGGAAACGGCGCCGGCGGACGGGGCGTTCTACATCTATGCCGATGTGAGCAGGTTCTCCAATGACAGCTTCAGTTTCGCCCAGACGTTGTTGCGCGACACCGGCGTCGCCGTGACGCCCGGTGCCGACTTCGATCCCGAACAGGGCAATCGCTACATTCGCCTGTCGTTCGCAGGAGAGTTCGACCACATGCGCGAGGCGTGCTCACGCCTGCGCGCCTTCATTTCGTAACCGATCCGGGTCCGCGCGAAGCGTGCGCTCAGTCGCTCGCTTCGCTTCGCCGTCTCCACCAGCCGCGGCGCGGCTTTGCGGCAGGTTCCTGCGGGGCGGCTTCGGGCGCCGCAGCGGGTTCCGGCACCGCCGCGCTGTCTTCCTGAGGAGCAGCGACCATTGCAGCGGGCTCGACGGCCAGCGGCAATACGACAGCTTCCTCGGCCACCCTCGGCTCGGTAGTTGCAGGGATTTCCGGATCCTGTCCGGACGCCGCGCCTGCGGTGTCTTCGTCGCCGGCGTCTGCCTTGCTCGTCCGCCGCCGGCTGCGTTTCCGTGGCTTCGGAGCATCGGTCCCGGCTTCGTCCGTGCTGGCCTCGTCAGCGGACACGGGCGGCTGCTCGTCAGCCGGTGAGTCGTCGGACGCTTCTGAAGACGCTTCGGCGTCGGCCTCCGCGCTCTCTGCCTGTTTTGACCGTCTGCTGCGCCGTTTGCGGGCCGGTTTTTCGGACTTTTCCTCGTCGTCGGCACCAGCCGCGGCTTTCGGCTGCTCGCTTTCGATGCTGTCTTCTGCAACGGCGTCCGACTGGTCATCGCCTTCGGCGGCTACTTCAAGATCGGCCTTCTTGCGATTGCGCCGGCCGCCGCGCTTGCCGCGCCGGCGTTTTGGCTTCTTGCCGTCTTCCTGTTCGCCGCCGTCGTTTTCGGCAGCGTCGAGTTCTGCGGCCTCAGGTTCGTCGCGGTCGACGTCGTCGCCGGTATCCTGAGCGGCGATGTCCCCGTCGCGTCCACGGCGGCGGCCCCGGCGCCGCCTGCGCCGTTTCTTGCGGCCGCCTTCCTCGTCATCCCCGTCACCGTCGAATGCATCGGAACCGTCCTGCTGGCCGAATACGGAATCAATCTGGACGACGGCGGCAGGGCCCTGCCTGCGCTGCTGCTTGTCGCCGGAACTGCCGATGGTGAATTCGGCATTCGTCAGCGTGTCGTCGTTGTCCAGCCTGATCGAAATGCCGTAACGCGCTTCGATCGACAGCAGGTGGTCCCGCTTGTTGTTGATGATGTACAGAACCATTTCCGTCGGCGCGCGAACGGACAGATCGCCGGTCCGCGACTTGAGCACATGGGCTTCGACGCCACGCAGGATGTGAAGCGAGGCCGACTCGACCGATCTGACGAACCCGCGACCGTTACACGTTTCGCAGGGCAGGGTGCTGCCCTCCAGCATACCCGACCGCATCCGCTGCCGTGACATCTCCAGGAGCCCGAAGTGGCTGATGCGACCGACCTGGATGCGTGCCCTGTCGTCCTTCAGGCGGTCCTTGAGTCTGCGCTCGACCGCCCGGTTGTTGCGCTTCTCCTCCATATCAATGAAGTCGATCACGATAAGGCCGGCGAGGTCGCGCAGTCTCAGCTGGCGTGCGATTTCTTCCGCTGCCTCCAGATTGGTCTGGAGTGCGGTGTCCTCGATGTTGTGCTCCTTGGTCGCCTTGCCCGAGTTCACGTCGATCGCGACCAGGGCCTCGGTCTGGTTTATGACCAGATAGCCGCCGGACCTGAGCCCGCAATGTGAACTGAACAGAGCGTCGAGTTGCGGTTCGATCTGGTTGCGGATGAAGATGGGTTCAGGCTCCTTGTAGGCCTGAACGTTCTTCGCATGGCTGGGCATCAGCATGCGCATGAAGTCCTTGGCTTCCCGGTAGGCCTCTTCACCCTCGACCGACACCGTATCCACGTCCTTGTTGTAGAGGTCACGGATCGACCGCTTGATCAGGCTGCCTTCCTCATACACAAGCGACGGAGCGCTCGACTGAAGCGTGAGGTCGCGAACGTTTTCCCAAAGCCGCAGCAGGTACTCGAAGTCGCGCTTGATTTCAGCTTTTGTCCGGTTTGCTCCCGCGGTTCGGACGATAAGGCCCATGCCTTCCGGGACTTCCAGCCCGGCAGCAACCTCTTTCAGCCGGCGCCGGTCTGCGGGGTTGGTTATCTTTCTGGAGATTCCGCCGCCGCGCGCCGTGTTGGGCATCAGCACGCAATAGCGGCCGGCCAGGGAGAGGTAGGTCGTAAGTGCCGCGCCCTTCGTGCCGCGCTCCTCTTTCACGACCTGAACAAGAATGACCTGACGACGCTTTATCACTTCCTGGATTTTGTAGGCGCGCTGATGGCGGACCTTGCGCTCCGCGGCTTCTTCCAGGGCATCGTCCGAACCGACCGATTCGACCTCGCCGTTGGAATCTTCCGCATCATCCTCATCGTCGCCGCCGGCTTTGCCTGCCTCGGAACCGTCGGCGTCAGCCGCGTCCTCGGCATTGGCCTGAACCGTCTCTTCTTCCGACGACCGCTCTTCGGCCGCCGCATCGACTGCCGAGTCGCGGTCTTCCGCATCTTCATCGGCTGCGGAAGGGGTTTCCTCGTCAGGTTCCGCACCGTCAGTCGGGTGGTCTTCCTCGTCTCCGGACGCCTTTACGGCAGGTTCAGAATCTGATTCGGTGCCGGTCTTGTCGGCGTCAGCATTTCCGTTGCCGTTCTCGAGCGCTTCCGCGGCGATCTCGTCAGCCGCATCCTGCTCGAGCAGGGCCTGCCGGTCCGCGATCGGGATTTGGTAGTAGTCGGGGTGGATCTCGTTGAATGCGAGAAAGCCGTGCCTGTTGCCTCCATAATCGACGAAGGCAGCTTGCAGAGACGGTTCTACACGAGTGACTTTTGCTAGATAAATGTTCCCGCGCAACTGGCGACGTGCGGCGGACTCGAAGTCGAATTCCTCGACTCTGTTGCCGCGCATAACAACAACCCGGGTCTCTTCCGGATGCGCGGCATCAATAAACATCTTGTTTGCCATTGGGGATTATCTCCATGGCGCCGCTGTGCCAGACCAAAGTGGGCACGCCGAGTGTATCGCCCGCGACCGTGCTCGTGCCTGGCGACGCCATATATTGTTCTTAGAGCCGACAGTTCAGACCCCATGGCTTGTTCGTACCGCCGTCCGCGGTGCGTCACGCAGTTCAACCGCCTGCGCTGCCCTTTCTGGGCGCTATCGTGGCGGTCCTGCTCAACTAGGGTGTTATGTGTCAGCGTCTGGTTCATACATTTCAACTTGCCTACGCGATTATGTTCGCAAGGCAGAATACAAGTTGGCCATATCGACAATGGTGCTTGTTCGCACCGGAGCCGATCTCATCCCTGCAGTCTGCAGGGCAGTTTGGGGCATTCTTTCATCCCCGAAGCCCGAAAGCCGGAACAGGGGCGACCGTCTCTGTGTGATGGCCGCTTAGCTGTTTTGCAAGGTATCTGAATGGTTTGGATACCGAAGGTCTGTCGGAAAACGAGTTTCAAATTTGCGACAGATTTCGGTGATACCTTAAGCACCTGTTGCCACGCGGGCGAAACTGCTACGCGTCCTTATTAAGCGTTCCCGGGGGGATTTGGCAAGCATACTTTCATTTGTGACGCCGTCATTCAGGGTGAACGAATTACGCGTTCTTTCGGCGTGTCGACGTGGTATTCTGCTTATCTGTGCCGGAATACAACCTTGGATTAACCATCATTGAATAGATTGCAATCAGGGTTCGGTCGGACAGCCGGCCGCATACGGGGACAGATTCGTGTTGCTGATGCGAAGATTCGGTAAAACCGGATATGCAATCGTTCTGGCGGCGGTTGCTACCCTGTTTCTTGGCGTGCCGAATGCTCAATTCGGGCCGGATTCGGCCTATGCTGCGAAATCCAACCGGATCCCGCTGGCGACCGGAGCGCGTCTGGGTGGTGATGTTCAGCGCACACGTTTCGTCGCCGATATTTCCCAGCCGATAAATTACAACGTTTATGTCCTTCCCGATCCATTCCGGATCATTGTCGACATGGACGAAGTGAACTTCCAGCTGCCTCCGGGGCTCGGCCAGTCTGGACAAGGACTCATTGACGCTTACCGGTACGGGCTCTTCGCACCGGGCAAGTCGCGAATCGTTATGGATGCGAATTCGCCGGTCCTGATCGAAAAATCGTTTGTTCTCGAGAACAAGAACGGCTTGCCCGCGCGACTGGTTATCGACATCGTGAGAACGGATCGCGCGACATTCCGGCAGTCTCGCCGCGGCTATCTCGCTCCGAATTTTAACAAGCAGGCCCGTCTGACACCGGACGAGCCCGTCGCTCCGCCGATTTCCACCGTGCGCCCGCGTCTCAGGCCCGAAGCTCCCGGTGTCAAGGGCAAGAAAGGAAAACCCGGCAAGTCCAGGCGGCGCGTGATCGTGATCGATCCCGGTCATGGTGGAGTCGATCCGGGTGCCGTCGGGCCGCGGGGCACCGCGGAAAAATCTGTGGTTCTGAAGTTCGCCAAGACGCTGCAGGGCAGCTTGCAGGCGACCGGCCGGTATGTGGTCCTGCTGACCCGGAACAAGGATACATTTGTCAGTCTGCGCGACCGGGTTCGTTTTGCCCGGCAACGGAATGCGGATCTGTTCATTTCGGTCCATGCCGACTCCATCAGTCGGGGCAATGCAAGAGGATCGACGGTCTACACTCTCTCCGAGCGGGCCTCTGACCGGGAAGCGGCGGAACTTGCTGCGAAGGAAAACCGTACCGACATCATTGCCGGCGTCGATCTGGGGGGAGAAAGCGATGAGGTTGCCGACATCCTGATCGATCTCGCGCAGCGCGAGACGAACAATCATTCGGTGCAGTTTGCGAAGAAGCTTGTGAAGGAGCTGCCCAAAGCGACCAAGATGACGCGGCGGCCGCACCGCTTCGCCGGCTTTCGCGTCCTCAAGGCACCGGATCTGCCGTCCGTGCTTCTCGAGCTTGGGTACATCTCCAGTCGGCACGATGAGAAATTGCTTCGTTCGAACCGGTGGCGTTCGAAGATGGCAAAAGCGGTCGTTAAGGCCGTCAATGTCTATTTTAAGACGCGAATCGCTCGTGGCCGCTGATACTCTGACGTCAACCGATCGCCATATTTGACCTGTATCGGCGACGTGCTCATCGCCAACCCGTTGCATAGACCCTATATTCTCTGTTGGCTAAGTGCCGACGGGCTGGTTAAAAGCAGAACGAATATCGGGCCCGGAGCGGCGCGATGGGACTGCGGTTGTCAAGCAAGGGCAGGGCAAACATTCAATGCTGCGTTTTCTCGG
Organism: Hyphomicrobiales bacterium; assembly: GCA_965275905.1. Lineage (GTDB taxonomy): Bacteria > Pseudomonadota > Alphaproteobacteria > Rhizobiales > JAJFHC01 > CBDAQD01. Next base: position 116,547 of record CBDHYJ010000035.1, read on the forward strand.
TTTCCTGTTTGCAGGTGGCGTTGTCGTCTTTATCGGAGTCGCGCTGGCGGCCACATACGTCATCTACGATACGAACAAGGCTCTTCCTGATTATGACCAGTTGGCAAATTACGAGCCACCGGTCATGACCAGGATTCACGCCGCAAACGGGGCTTTGCTGGCAGAGTATGCGCGGGAGCGTCGACTTTACGTCCCGATCAACGCCGTTCCGGATCGAATCATCAAGGCTTTCATCTCGGCGGAAGACAAGAACTTCTACCAGCACGGCGGGATCGATCTTCTCGGCCTCGCCAGAGCCGTTGTCACAAACGTAAAGAACATCTCGTCGGGCCGTCGTCTGGTTGGCGCATCCACGATCACGCAGCAGGTTGCCAAGAACTTTCTTCTGTCCAGCGACCGGACGCTCGATCGCAAACTGAAAGAGGCATTGCTCGCCCTGAAAATCGAGAAGGCTTACTCGAAGAACCAGATACTCGAACTCTACCTGAACGAAATCTATCTCGGACTTGTGTCCTACGGTGTTGCCGCAGCCTCGCTGAATTATTTTGGCAAGACGCTGAACGAACTGACACTCGATGAAGCTGCATATCTGGCCGCGTTGCCGAAGGCTCCCAACAACTACAATCCGTTCAAGTTTCCGGAACGGGCGATCGAGCGGAGAAACTGGGTGATCGACCGCATGGTCATCAACGGGTTCGTCAGTGCCGCCGACGCCGCGGAAGCAAAGAACCGTGATCTGAATGTCAGCCCAAGGCCATTCGGTGCCCAGATTTTCGCGGCGGAGTACTTCGCCGAAGAGGTCCGGCGGGTGGTTTACGACCTGTATGGCGAAAAGAAGCTGTACGAGGGCGGCCTGTCTGTTCGGACGACGCTGAACCCGCAAATGCAGGCGATTGCCCGGAAGGCGCTCGTGGACGGCCTCGTCAGGTACGATCGTCGCGGCGGCTGGCGGGGACCGGTGGCGCAGATCGATGTCGCCGGCGACTGGGGCCCGGCTCTGGCCAAAATCAAGGGGCCGGGAGATGTCGCTCCCTGGAAACTGGCGGTTGTGCTGGCGCGTTCCGCCGGGCAGGCAACGATTGGTCTCAAGCCGTCCGTTTCGCCCAAGGGGTCCGTATCGAAGACAAGAACGAAGGGGGTGATCCCCCTCAACGAAGCGGCCTGGGCCTATCCGGCCGGCAGCGAAGCGCGGCAGATGAATTCGATCGCTTCCGTGCTCAACGTCGGTGATGTCGTGTATGCCACGCCCGTTGACGGTGTTGAGGGACAGTGGCGGCTTATGCAGATCCCCGAGGTTGAAGGGGCCATAGTCGCTCTCGATCCGCATACCGGGCGCGTGCATGCGATGGTGGGTGGCTTCAGTTACGATCTAAGCCAGTTCAATCGTGCGGTACAGGCTCAGCGTCAGCCAGGTTCGTCGTTCAAGCCATTTGTGTATGCCGCCGCGCTTGACAGGGGTCATACACCGTCCAGCGTCATAATGGATGCGCCTATCGAGGTGCGTTACGAGAATTCGGACAAGGTGTGGCGTCCCAAGAACTACGGTGGAGGCTTTGCCGGTCCGTCAACGTTGAGGCTCGGGATTGAGAAGTCGAGAAACCTGATGACTGTGCGCCTGGCCCAGGATCTCGGCATGGATGTGGTCGCGGATTATGCCAAGAGGTTCAATATCTACGACAATATGCCGAGGTTGCTCTCCATGTCATTGGGGGCAGGCGAGACCACTCTGGTCCGGATGACGGCGGCATACGGCATGTTGGACAACGGTGGCAAGGCAATTACGCCGACGCTGATCGACCGGATACAGGACAGGTACGGCCGCACGATCTATCGGCACGACAAACGGGAATGTTCGGATTGCAAGGTTCAGGGTTGGCAGAATCAGCCGGAGCCGGTGTTGCCGGACAAGCGGCGCCAGTTGGTCGATCCTCATACCGCCTATCAGGTCGTGTCCATGATGGAGGGCGTCGTTGAGCGCGGAACAGCGAGGCTCATCGGCGAAGTCGGCAAGCCGCTGGCCGGAAAAACGGGAACGACGAACGAGGAGAAAGATGCCTGGTTCGTGGGATTCGCACCGGATCTTGCGGTCGGTGTTTACGTCGGCTTCGATCAGCCGAAACCGATGGGGAAGAAATCGACCGGCGGCGATCTCGCCGCTCCGATATTTCGTGATTTTATGAAAATGGCGCTCGCAAAGCGGCCAGCCGTGCCGTTTCGGGTTCCTGCTGGCATCAAGCTCATCCCGATCAACTCGAAAACCGGACAACGCGCCAAATACGGCGATACCGACGTGATCATGGAAGCGTTCAAGCCCGGGGAAAGTCCTCCGGATGACAGTTATGTCATCGGCGGGGAGAGTTTCGTCGAGACAGCAGTTCCCAGCGGTGCCTTGACGTCCGGCACGGGTGGCCTTTACTGAGTTCGGTTACCTGCCCGAGTCCCAGACCTGCAAAATCCAACTCGTTCGGCCGCTCAGGCCTCAGCTCAAACGGAACCACGATCATGCGCGCGGAAGTCCAGAAGGAAATCGATCAAATCAAGCAGTCTCTTGAACTGCTGAGGAGGCATCTTTGACTGGGATACGGCCCAGCAAAGACTAGAAGACCTGAACGCCAAAGCGGAGAACCCGGACCTCTGGAACGATCCCGAAAAGGCCCAGGCGCTGATGCGCGATCGTCAGGATCTCGACAGCGCGATCAAAGCGTATCTCGAGATTGAAAACGGTCTGAACGACAACATCGATCTCATTGAATTGGCCGAAGCTGAAGACGATCAGGATGTCGTCCGTGAGGCAGAGTCGGCCATCTCGCGCCTCAGGGAAATCGCCGGGAAGCGGGAGCTTGAAACGCTCCTGTCCGGCGAGGCGGACGCAAACGACGCCTATGTCGAGATCCATGCAGGTGCTGGCGGTACTGAAAGCCAGGATTGGGCTCAGATGCTGACACGCATGTACACGCGATGGTCTGAGTCGAAGGGCTACAAGGTAGAGATCATCGGCAGCAGTCCCGGCGAAGAGGCCGGCCTCAAGTCCGCGACGATACTGGTCAAGGGCAAGAATGCATATGGGTGGCTGAAAACCGAGTCGGGCGTCCACCGTCTGGTTCGCATTTCCCCGTTCGACTCAAACGCACGCAGACACACGTCCTTTGCGTCGATCTGGGTGTACCCGGTCGTGGATGACGCGATCGAGGTCGATGTCAGCGAAAGCGACGTTCGGATTGACACCTACCGGGCAAGTGGCGCCGGCGGACAGCACGTAAATACCACTGATAGCGCGGTCCGCATCACGCACATTCCCACCGGTATCGTCGTGCAATGCCAGAACGAGCGTTCTCAGCATAAGAATCGGGCGACCGCCTGGGCAATGCTGAGGGCACGGCTTTACGAGGCCGAACTGCAGAAGCGTGAAGAAGAGGCACAGGCCGAGGCCGCCCAGAAGACCGATATCGGGTGGGGCCACCAGATCCGGTCCTATGTGTTGCAGCCCTACCAGATGGTCAAGGATCTGCGCACCGGTGTTGAAAGCGGCAATCCGTCAGGCGTGCTCGACGGCGACATTGACCGTTACATCGAAGCGGCTCTTGCCCAGCGCGTGCACGGAACGCAGAACGAAGAGGTTGCGGACCTGGAGTAAGCGCGACAGGAAGCGCGATTGATTTCAGTCGGCTGCCTTGGAATTGGCGAGAGCATCGGAGGCTCCGGAGGTCTCTGCCTTTGCACTCTTCCTGGCCGTCGCTTTTGAGGTCTTCTCGTTGGATCCGGTCTCATTGGTTTCGGCTTCGTCAGCGGCCGACGGGCCTGTCAGCCGTTTGACCTGTTCGCCGATCGGATCGGAGGAACGCTTTATCGACCCTTCGAAAACGGCGCCATTTTCGACTTCCAGCGTTTCGTGAATGATGTCGCCGTCGACATGGGCCTTTGCTGCCAGCTTGACGTGAATACCGCGAATGGGGCCGTTGACCCGGCCGCGAACAGTGATCCGTTCCCCGACGAGTTCGCCGGTAACATTGCCGTTCTCTCCAATGACAAGGGTGGCGGCCCGAAGAGTTCCTTCGACGGTTCCGTCAATCTGCATCTCTCCGTCTGCGACCAGCGAACCCTTGATCGTCATATCCGAACTGATCAATGACGGCACAGCTGCTCCAGCAACGGTGGCGGTTTCACTTGTTTTTCTTTTCGAGAACATCTCGTCCAGTCCTCCAGAACCTGATTGGATTTACGGCTTTCCCGAAAACCCTGATTTCATAGTGCAAATGCGGACCTGTGCTGCGCCCGGTGTTCCCGACGCGACCGATCCGCTCGTTCTTTTTGACCTTCTGGCCGGGCTTCACGCTGATCCGGCTCAGATGTGCATATCGCGTCGACACACCGTGTTTGTGCCGGACTTCCACGACCTTGCCGTACCCGCCCAGTGTGCCGGCCCGCACAACCCGGCCGGCTGCGGTCGTTTTCACCGGAGCACCCGTAGGCGCCCGGAAGTCAACGCCGTTATGCATCGCCGGGATCTTGCGGAATGGATCCCGCCGCATGCCGAACCCGCTCGTCATGCGACGCCAGCTCGGAAGAGGGCGGCCGACCGGCATGGCTGCTACCGCAGTTCGGTACAGTTCGATCTCGGCCAACAGGCGATCAATACGCTCATACTGACTGTTGAGTTTTCGGGCCGCCTCATCCGGTGGAGCGGCGGCAAGAAACGGTCCGCCCATGGCGCTCGACTTGTTCGATCTTTTGGTGGACGAGAGCACCCGTCTTGGCCGCAAGCCCAATCTGCGAATAGATCTGGCGATGGCCTTGATCTTGCGTTTCTGTCCCTGTTCGTAGGCGTCCAGAAACTCTCGCTGGCCGGAATCGAGATCCTTCAGCCGGTCACGAATTTCGGTAACCGGTCTTTCGGCTTCTGCGTGGGTCTTGAATTTTTCGCCCGACAGGAAGGATTGCCGTTCGCGGTGCTTCGGTTGCGACTTCGAGAGCTTGGGCCCAAGCTCCTTCTTCATCGCCTTCTTTAGGGTCTTGTGACGCTGCTCAAGGGCCTTCAGTGTGTTTTCGAGCTTCGTGACCTTGTTGATGTAAGCGTCCTGGTCCGCCATGAGCCGGCTGTTGATCGACTCGATCGAGCGCAGCATTTGAGCAAGCCGGCCTTCATATTTGGCAATAACCTGTTGGTTGCGATCATCCTTCGCCTGAATGATCTCCTGAGTATTCGCGACGACGAAACTGGAGTACGTGATCCATGCGGCGGTGCCGAGTGCACCTGCGGTCAGAACGATTTGCGGGATTGTGCCGAGGGTGACAAACCGAACCTCTCCGTTGCTGCGGACAAAAATCTGGCGAGCCCGGAAGGTGTTCTTCAGGCGACTGAACGCGGTGACTTTTGTGTGTTTGATCGACAATTCAAATTCCCACAGTGACTCAAACGCAGAAAAAACCACACCAACCCGACATAGGGCGGTGTGGTTAAGGCTCTCTTAACAACGAGAAAAAGGCGGAATTGCGTCGATCAGTCGTAGATTCCGCAAAGCGGTTTGTAGAATCCGGGTGTAACGCCTGCTTCGGATCGGGCCTTGTCATTGAAGGGCGGTTTCAGTTGTCCCCTGAAGTACTTACGGACAAGCCGGTGGAATTCCGGTTCCGGCGGCTTGCCCTCGCGGGCACAGAGGAAACGGAACCATTTCGCACCGAACGCGACATGACGTTTTTCATCGTTGTAGATCGTGGAGAGGATTGCGGCGGTTTCCGAATCACCGGCCTTTTCGGCCTTTTCGGCCATTGAGGGAGTCACATCCAGGCCGCGGGCTTCAAGCACGAGCGGGACGATTGCCATCCGCGCAATCAGGCTGTGACCGGTATCCTGTGCCGCTTGCCACAACCCGTCATGGGCCGGAAGATCGCCGTAACTGCCGCCGAGATCGGCGAGGCGTCTTTCCAGCAGGGTAAAGTGGCGGGCCTCATCGGATCCGACCTTCACCCAGTCATCGAAAAAGGCCGTCGGCATGGCCACCGTCGCGAAGCGCCCCAGCAGGTCCCAGGTCAGGTCGACCGCATTCAACTCGATATGAGCCAGGGCATGCAGGAGCGCAAAACGGCCGCGTTCCCCATGAGAAGACCGTTTCGGCATTTCGCGCGGAGCCAGTAACTCCGGCTTTTCAGGCCTTCCCGGACGATCCGGCATGGCGGCCGGACGGGAAGCCCGTACGAGATCAAGCCGCCCTGACCGCCACAGATCCGTCGCCTCCCTGGCGAGGATTACCTTTTGCCTGGTCTCGGGCGCACGGACAATGCAGCATGCATATTCTGCGAGCGTGCCGGGTGCGCGATCCGGCATTTATGACGGGAGTTCTTTGACCGCGGCCAGGACATCGTCCACGTGTCCGGGCACCTTGACCTTGCGCCAGACCCGTGCGAGGCGGCCCTTGCTGTCGACCAGAAACGTGGAGCGTTCTATGCCCATGTACTTTCGGCCGTACATGCTCTTCTCGACCCAGACGCCATAGGCTTCCAGCGCCGCGTGGTCCTCATCCGACGCCAGTGTGACCTTGAGATCGTGCTTGGCCTTGAATTTGTCGTGTTTGGCGACGCTGTCGGCGGAAACGCCGACAATCTCGGTATTCAGTTTTTTGAATTGATTGAGGTGTTCCGTAAAGGCGATTGCCTCCTTGGTGCAGCCGCTCGTATCATCTTTCGGATAGAAGAAGATGACGACGTTTTTGCCCGCCGATCCGCTCAGGGAGAATGTTCCTTCGCCGTCGGTCGGCAGATTTATGTCGGGTGCGTCATCTCCTTCGGCAATCTGTGAGCTCATGCCGCCTTCCTTTCGTCAAATTTGACATTATCTACTGTTAAATGGGCTGTTGTGTTATTTGGCCTGAAAGGCCTGCTGAGGCAAGATAACCACGAAGAGAATCACTAATCGAGGTGCGGATTTGCCGATCCGTTGCCGTCCTTTTGTTCAACCGTCTTCTTGAGGTCGACACCTTGGGCGCGCAGGCCGGTTGATTTTGTTGTACTCGCTCAATCAGGTGATGGAGCTTTGATAAGGCAGACCAGCAAAATTGCGCTCATCGCCCTGGCAGCCATGGCGGTCATCGTATTGGTTGCGCTGGGCGGGACGTATTGGCGCCTCACTCAGGGGCCGATTTCGCTTTCCTTTGTGAAGGCGCCGGTCGAAGAGATGATCAACTCTCGGATCGGCGATCTTTCCGTGCGCATCCGGGACGCCGTGATCGAGCGCGATTCAGAGAGCGGTGCCGTAAACTTCAGGTTGCGTGGGCTGCAACTCTCGAACCAGCGGGGTCAGGTCATTGCACGAACGCCACGGGCCGCGTTTGGCCTGAGCGGCTCCGCGCTGTTGAGTGGCGAGGTCATTCCGACCAGGCTGGAACTCATAGGGCCGCGGATCAAGCTTGGCAGACAGGCGGACGGCAGTATTGAGCTCGGCTTCTCCGAGGCTGAAGACAGCGCGGCGCCTGCGCCCGAGGCGGCCAAATCCGATGCCGTAGCGACGGAATCAGCATCCGCCATGGGCGTCGTGGATGTAATCCTGAACGCCTTCTCGGAAGGGTCCGATGCCTCCAGGTTCGCATCCGCCCTGGAGCTCATAGCGGTTCGCAACGCCGAGATTTCGCTGTTCGACGAGAACAACGATGCGCTCTGGCAGGCCCCGAACGCCAATCTCGACTTTCGCCGCGTTTCCGACGGGGTTTCGCTGGCCGGCAGCATTCGCGTGAAGGGCAATAAACTGCCTTGGCAACTGCAATTGCTGGCCAACTACAGCAAGTCGAAAGACAGGTTCTCCGTAGTGGCCCGGGTGTCGGATCTGGTGCCGGCAGAACTGGCCGGCAAGCTGAGCGTGTTGCATAACTTTGCCCAGGTAAGATTGCCGCTTTCCGGCCGCGTCGCCGTCGAGGTGGACAGAACCGGTAAGGTTGTGGCCGGGGATGCGCACCTTTCGGCAGGTGCGGGTTATGTCGGCTTCCCCGGAATAGTCGGCGTTCCCGTGGTCGTCGATGAGGGCACCGTCAATCTGAAACTGGATGTCGCGGCTCAGGAACTGGTGTTCGAGGAGTCCAGCCTCGTAATCGGGGGCGTTCAGACCGCCATCGGGGGCAAGTTCACGCCCGAAACCCGCGACGGCGTTCTGCAGGGCTTAGGCTTCCTCGTTGTCGCGGATACCAGGCAAAACGAGAACAAGGCCGTGAAACCGGTCCTCGACATTTTCAAGCTCGCCGGGCGGGCGGATGTGATCGACCGGAATATCGAGATATCGGAACTCGCCATTCTTTCCGGCAAGGCTCAAATCGCGCTGACGGGCGAAGTCACGGAAGGAGATACCTTTCCCGGTGTCAAAATCCGAGGCGGACTGAAGAGCCTCCCGGTTCCCACGTTGAAGAAAATCTGGCCGCCGTTGGCCGGCCGCGGCGCAAGGATCTGGGCGCTCGAGCATCTTCGCGGCGGCCTGATTACGGAAGCCAAGGTCAATATCGATCTCCGGCCGGAGGATGTATCCAAGCTGCTCGAAGACCTTCCCGTGGCGCACGAAAGGATGGATCTGACCTTTTCATTCCGCGACGTCGGCTCGAAATACCTCGGCGAATTGCCGATTATCCGCAATGGCAAGGGCAGTGCGCGTCTTCGCGGAGACGATTTCGAGGTTTTGCTCGAAAGCGGCCATGTCAATGTGCCGGGCGGCAAGCGCCTGAAATTGAGCAAGGGCCGTTTCTTTATCCCGGCCATCAGCCCGAAGGGGCCGATAAGCGAAATCTCCGCGGTCATCACCGGGCGAACGTCCGACGTCCTGACTGTTCTTGATCAACCGCCGCTTGGCTACATGACCGCATTCGGCTTGGATCCGAAGTCGGTCGGTGGTAACGCGGCTGTCAGTCTCGGGATGAGGCTGCCGCTCCTGAAGAACCTGACGCTTGACAAGATCAATCTTCGTAGTCGCGCCAAGTTGAGCAAACTCAAGCTTGCCAATGCGTTTGGCAAGGCGGGTATCGACGACGGCACCCTGGATATGACCGTGACGACAAAGGGGCTCTCGGCCAAGGGCAAGGTCAAGCTCAATGGCGTTTCGGCGGCATTGCAGTGGAAGGAGAACTTCAACGCGTCCAGGGGGCAGTCGAGCGAGTACGTCATCGAAACGCAGTTGAGTGCCAAGGAGCGGCAGAAGATCGGCGTCGACCTGACCGGTTTTGTCAGCGGCCCGGTTGGTGTGAAGGTCGTTGCGGCGGGCCGGGGTCCTGATATCGACAGCGCCCTGATCGAGGCCAACCTCGGCAAGGCCCGGCTCTTCTACGAGCCGATCGGCTGGCGCTATGCCTCCAAGAAGGCCACAGCCAGGATGGGCCTCAAGGTCGAGAAGGACAGGATCCGCCTCCGGGACATTCTGGTGAAGGGGCCAAATCTGCTGGTCAAGGGCAACCTGGAACTGGATAACGAGGGCAGGCTGCTGAAGGCGGAACTTCCTAACCTCAATCTCGGACCCGTCAACAAGCTCTCGGTTGCCGGCGCCCGCAACGGCGAAGGCGTCCTCGTGGTCAAGGCGAACGCGTCGGAATTCGACGCCCGGCCGCTGTTCCGGGATCTTTTGAAGTCAGGCACCGGCGGCAAGAGCGAAGGGCAGGGCGCAGCGAAAGACGTCGTCTCCGTCACGGGTAATGTCCGGCGGGCGCAGGCATTCAATGGAGAGACCATAAGCAACATTCGCTTCTCGGTGGTTGCCCGGGGCAGAGAGGTTCAAACGCTGACCTCGACAGGCGTGCTCAAGGACTCCGCCAAGTTCAAGATTGCGGTCAAGCCCGGCAAGGAGAAGAAGCGCGCCATGCGGATCGATGCCGGAAACGCCGGCCGCATGCTCCGGGCGGTTGACCTGTACTCCAAGATCGAGGGCGGTGACTTCCGGCTCAGCGTGAACCTGCCGCCGTCAGGCGCACGGTCCGCGCTCGACGGCGAACTCAAGCTCAAGAGGTTCCGCGTCCGCAACGAGACCGCGTTCAGGGAGATCCCGCAGGCCCGTGGCGGCCGGAATGACGGCGAATTCGCCAAGGCGGCGAAGGCCAACTCCTTCGATTTCTCGAGTCTCAAGATTCCGTTCAAGACACGGGGCGATGTGGTGGAAATCCGCAATGCGCTTCTGAAGGGCAATGCGATCGGCGCATCGGCGGACGGTACCGTGAACACCAAGACGGATGCGATCCGGCTGGGAGGCACGCTGATACCGGCTTACGGGCTGAATTCGATCGTGAGCCACGTTCCGCTGATCGGGGACATTCTCGCAGGCGGCAAGGGCAAGGGCGTGTTCGGCGTGACGTTCGCCGTCACCGGCTCTACGGCGCGCCCGCGCATCACCATAAACCCGGTGTCCGCATTGGCTCCCGGCCTGCTCAGGCGCATGTTCGAATTCGGTGCCAATCCGGATGTGCAGCAGCCCGGCAACCGTGTCTGGAAGAGCGATCCGGCCTATCGCTGAGGCCGCGCGTTACGCCGTTTTCAACAGCGCGTGCCGCTTCTTGCCGACTGAAATCTTGATATGCCCTTCCGACGTGACGTCCGCGCCGGTCAGTGTCAGGCGTTCATCGCTGACGACGGTGTCATTTACGCGCACACCGCCGCCCTTGACCAGCCGCCGGGCCTCGCCGTTCGACGATGCCATTTCCGCGAGCACAATTGCGCTCAGTAGCCCCATGCCCTCGGTGATGTCCGATTGCTGCACGGTGAATGTGGGCAGTCCGTGGCTTGCGCCGCCCTGTTCGAACGTCTCTGCGGCTGTCCGTTCCTGGGCCTCGGCGACGTCGCGCCCGTGCGCGAGGGCCGTGGCCTCGGTCGCAAGGATCTTCTTGGCGTCGTTCAGTTCGCGCCCATCGAGCGCTTCGAGGCGCGCGATTTCATCCAGCGGCAGTTCGGTGAACAGCTTCAGGAACCGGCCCACATCCGCATCTTCCGTATTGCGCCAGTACTGCCAGTAGTCATAGGCGCTGAGCATATCGTCATTCAGCCAGATCGCACCGCTGACGCTCTTGCCCATCTTCGCACCGGAAGCGGTCGTCAGAAGCGCCGTGGTCAGTCCGTAGACCGGCCGGTTGTCAACGCGGCGCGTCAGGTCGATCCCGTTGACGATGTTGCCCCACTGGTCCGAGCCGCCCATCTGAAGGCGGCAATCGAGTTTCCGGCTGAGTTGCAGGAAATCATAGGCCTGCAGGATCATGTAGTTGAATTCGAGGAACGAAAGCGGCTGTTCCCGCTCCAGCCTCAGCTTCACGGAATCGAATGTCAGCATCCGGTTGATGGAGAAATGCCGGCCGTAGTCGCGCAGGAAGTCGATATAGTTGAGTTGGTCGAGCCAGTCGCGATTGTTGACCATGACCGCATCGGTTGGCCCGTCGCCAAAGGTGATGAATTTCGAGAATACGCTCTTGATGCCGTCGATATTGGCGTCGATCTGATCGTCGGTCAGCAACTGCCGCGACTCGTCCTTGCCGGAAGGGTCGCCGACACGCGTGGTGCCTCCGCCTATCAGAACGATCGGACGGTGACCGCACTTCTGCAGATGGCGCAGCATCATGATGCTGATCAGGCTGCCGACGTGGAGACTCGGCGCCGTACAGTCATAACCGATATATGCGGACACGATCCCGTCACGCGCAGCGTCGTCGAGGCCGGTTTCGTCGCTGCATTGGTGGATGTAGCCGCGCTCGCTGAGAATGCGGAGAAAATCGGATCGGAATTCGGTCATGATCGTGCTAACGTTCTGTTTTAGTGGTCCAATTTGATCCGGCGAGATGGCAACGGTTGATGTAACAGGTCAGTTGCCCAAATGCACGGAGAGAAATGTGACAAGGGTTTACACCGCAATTGGCCTGATGAGTGGGACGTCGATGGACGGCATCGACGCCGCGCTGGTCGACACCGATGGCGCGGACTATGTTCGACAGCGCGCGGCCATCTACATTCCATACGACAACGCCATGCGCGCTGCAATTGAAAGCGGGCTCGGGGAGGCCCGGGCCATTCGTGACCGCTCCGACAGGCCAGGTGATCTTCTCTCGACGGAACAGCGCATAACCGTGGCTCACGCACAGGCAGTCCGCAAGCTGCTGGAAACAGCGCAACTGGACGAGCGGAATGTCGATATCGTCGGATTTCATGGCCAAACGGTCATCCATCTGCCGGAACGCGGACTGACGGTGCAGATCGGTGATGGCCAGATGCTTGCCGACATGACAGGCATTGACGTGGTCGCGGATTTCAGGGCAGCCGATATGGTGGCCGGAGGGCAGGGCGCTCCCCTGGTGCCCGTATATCACAGGGCACTTGCAAGGATCGGGGAAGTGCCCCTGCCGGTCGCATTCGTGAACATCGGCGGCATCTCGAACATCACGTGGATTGGATCGGCGGATGCGCTCCTCGCGTTCGACGTCGGTCCCGGTAATGTGCTTCTGGACGAATGGTGCCAGTCAAAGACCGGGGAACCGATCGACAGGGACGGCAAGCTTGCGGCTGAGGGCATTGTCGATGAAGACATGCTGGCGGAATTGCTCGACGACGACTACTTCGATCGACCGCCCCCGAAGTCGCTTGACAGGAAAGACTACGCGATCAGCCCGGTCGAAGGCTTGTCGGCAGCCGACGGCGCTGCGACGCTGACGTCATTCACCGCCGAAGCAATTGCCCGTGCGGCGCGGCTTTGTCCGGAGCAGCCCAAACTATGGATCATCTGTGGAGGAGGACGCCGCAATCCCGCTTTGATGAGCGAACTTCATACCCGGCTCGAGGGTACGGTTCACAAATGCGAGGCGTTCGGTTTCCATGGCGACGAGATGGAAGCCGAAGCGTTCGGATATCTTGCCGTGAGAAGCCTGAAGGCGTTGCCGCTCACGTTCCCCGGCACGACCGGCGCCAAAGATCCCGTGAGCGGCGGTGTCACATTTCGCAGCAATCAGGCGGCCTGATCGTCCTTCAGGCGCTTGTCCAGATAGGTGTTCACGGTCCCCATCAGTTCTTCCGATTTGTCCTCGAAGAAATGGTTGGCGCCAGTGATGATCTCGTGGTCGATGACGATGCCCTTCTGGGTCTTGAGGCGTTCCACGAGTTTCGTAACGTGATCGAAGGGGACCACGGCATCGGCGTCCCCGTTCACCATCAATCCTGAAGACGGGCAGGGGGCCAGGAAACTGAAGTCGTAAAGGTTCGCCGGCGGTGCCACGGAAATAAAGCCATCGATTTCCGGACGGCGCATCAGGAGTTGCATGGCGATCCAGGAGCCAAAGGAGAAACCGGCTATCCAGCAGGTACGCGCGTCCTTGTTGACATTCTGCAGCCAGTCGAGTGCCGACGCTGCGTCTGACAGTTCCCCTGCGCCGTTGTCGAAGTATCCCTGGCTGCGACCGACGCCGCGGAAGTTGAAACGCAGCACTGAAAAGTCCCGACTCACGAAAGCATAATAGAGCTGATGAACGATCGGATTGTTCATCGTCCCGCCGAATTGCGGGTGAGGATGCAGAATGATCGCGATGGGGGAATTCGGCGTTTTGTTGTGATGATAGCGGCCTTCGAGGCGTCCGGCCGGACCGTTGAAAATGACTTCAGGCATAGGTTGTTCTTGACCTTCTCTGTGTCGCCGCCTGGCCCCGCGCTCAGGCTTCGGATCGTCTTAAACGTTCGCGCCGGTCAGGGCGGCAAGCGTTTGAAATGCAAAAAAATGATCTGGTTTCATAGAGTGTTGTGGCACATGGGCGCAAATACTTGACTCCCACAGTCAGGAAATTTATATCCTTCTTTAGAATAATTCGAGTGTAGCAATCGTCCCTCAGTGCCCACCACGGACATACGGCGGTGTTCATAGCACAGGCAAGGGGGCGGAATGCAACGATTTGATCACAATTCCTGTCTGCCCTGGCGCAATAGATGTCGCGAGCGCCGGCAGACGGAAAGGAATGGGTGCCAATGAAACTTTCGACGAGAGGTCGCTACGCAGTGATGGCAATGGCCGACCTTGCACAGCATTCAGACGGCAATCCGGTAACACTGAGTGAAATCTCCGACCGTCAGGAAATCTCCCTTGCTTATCTTGAGCAGTTGTTTTCCAAGCTCAGAAAGCGCGGGCTGGTCGAAAGCACGAGAGGCCCGGGCGGAGGCTACACGCTTGCTCAGTCGTCCGGAGATATCGCGATTGCCGATATAGTGATCGCGGTTGACGAGCCGCTATCGGTCACCCGTTGTAATGCCAATGTCGCCGGCAAGGGTTGTGTTGGAACTGGCCGATGCATCACGCATGACCTCTGGGCCGACCTCGGCCGGCATATACACATGTACCTGGCTTCGGTGAGCCTCGAGGACGTTATCAGCCGCAGACTTTCGCCATTCCCCGTCGGGGAACCCACAGGTGTCGAACCCGTGCATGCGAAGGCAAGCTGAGCTGGAATTGACGATCTGATAGGAAGTTCATGACCGGGATCCGCACATATCTTGACTACAACGCGACTGCTCCAGCTTGGCCGGAAGTCGTCGAGATTGTTACGGAGACCCTGACTTCGGGCGGGAATGCATCATCCGTCCATGAGGAAGGCCGGCGTGCGCGCAAGGTCATCGAAACGGCGCGCGAACAGGTCGCCCTGATGGTCGGTTCGGCCCCGGCAGACGTGATCTTCACAAGCGGCGGCTCGGAAGCCAACAGCCTCGCGATCCGAGGACTGGTTTCTGCACACGGCATTGACTCGCTGGTTGTGTCGGCTATCGAACACCCGAGTGTTCATGAAACCGCCATCCATTGCGGCTGCGATTTGAAGACCCTTTCTGTCGACGCGAACGGCATCGTTCGGCTCGATGACCTGAGAGCGATACTCCGGTCCAGCCCGAAAAGTCTCGTTTCGGTAATGTTGGCCAACAACGAGACCGGCGTGATCCAGCCGATTTCAGCGATCGGCGAAGTTGTTCGCGAGTTCGGCGGTTTGCTGCACGTGGACGCCGTGCAGGCGGCAGGCAAGATTGCGTTCGGATTTGACGACCTTGGCGCCGACGCGATCAGCCTCTCCGGCCACAAGATTGGCGGACCGCACGGCATTGGCGCTTTGATTGTCGGGAAGAGCCTCAAACTCGATGCCCAGATTCGCGGCGGCGGCCAGGAGCTTGGCCGTCGGGCCGGCACCGAGAACCTGGCCGGAATCGCGGGTTTTGGCCTGGCGGCAGAGATTGTCTCTGGGAAAGGCAAAACCATGACGGGTGTTGCACAGGAGCGAAACGCATTCGAAGACAAGCTGCGAAGCGAGGCAGAGGCCGTCGTGATCTTCGGTCAGGATGTTGCCCGGATTCCCAATACGACATGCTTTGCAGCACCGGGATTGAGTGCCGAAACACTGGTGATTGCACTCGACCTTGCGGGATACGCGGTCAGTTCCGGCTCTGCATGCTCATCTGGAAAGGTGGCCCGGAGCCACGTGTTGGATGCGATGGGCGTCTCGGAAGAACTGGCGCGGGGCGCGCTGCGTATCAGCTTGGGATGGGACGCTGATACGGCTGCTTTGAGCGCCTTGTCGGACGAATGGAAGAAGATTGCTGCCCGGAAGAGGCCGGGCGAACAGGCAGACGCGGCCTGAACCGGAAAGTGCGGTTCAGGGAACAAGAGAGAATTGGATTCATAACGCGAGCGGCAAGCGCTCGAGGCGGAGAATGAAATGGCAGCAGTTCAGGAAACGATCGAACAGGTCAAGCAGATCGACGTCGATCAGTACAAGTACGGCTTCTATACGGACATTGAAACCGAGAAGGCCCGCAAGGGTCTGGGCGAAGATGTCGTGGAGTTCATTTCCGCGAAGAAGGGCGAGCCGGCGTGGATGCTGGAGTGGCGTCTCGATGCCTACAGGCGCTGGAAGACGATGCAGGAACCGGAATGGGCGAAAGTCCATTACCCCAAGATCGATTTCGATGACATTTACTATTATGCCGCTCCCAAGTCCGACAGCGATGGACCGAAGAGTCTGGACGAAGTCGACCCCGAGTTGCTGCGGACTTATGAAAAGCTTGGCATTCCGCTGAAAGAGCAGGAAGTGCTGGCGGGTGTCCAGGGAGCCAGGGTTGCAGTGGATGCTGTGTTTGACAGCGTTTCCGTCGTCACCACCTTCAAGGACGAGCTCGCAAAGGCAGGCGTGATCTTCTGTCCGATTTCCGAAGCGGTCCAGACGCACCCTGAACTCGTCCAGAAATATCTGGGCACGGTTGTTCCCGTGACGGACAACTACTACGCGACGCTGAACTCGGCGGTCTTCAGTGACGGTTCGTTCGTTTACATACCACCGGGCGTCCGTTGTCCCATGGAATTATCCACGTACTTCCGGATCAACGAACAGAACACCGGCCAGTTCGAGAGGACCCTGATCATCGCCGACAAGGGCTCCTATGTGAGTTACCTCGAAGGTTGCACGGCGCCGATGCGCGATGAGAACCAGCTTCACGCTGCAGTGGTCGAACTGATCGCTCTGGAAGATGCGGAGATCAAATATTCGACGGTGCAGAACTGGTATCCCGGTGATGCCGATGGCAAGGGCGGTATCTACAACTTCGTTACCAAGCGGGGCGATTGTCGCGGTGCCAACTCGAAGATTTCATGGACGCAGGTCGAAACCGGTTCGGCCATCACCTGGAAGTATCCCAGTTGCATCCTTCGGGGCGACAACAGCCGTGGAGAGTTTTACTCGATCGCGATCTCGAACGGTCATCAACAGGTCGATTCCGGGACCAAGATGGTTCATCTGGGACGCAACACCTCGAGCCGGATCATCTCGAAGGGAATCTCTGCCGGAAAATCGTCCAACACCTATCGGGGCCTTGTGAGCGCTCATCGCCGCGCAAGTTCTGCGCGGAATTTCACCCAATGTGACTCTTTGCTGATTGGCGACAAGTGCAGCGCTCATACCATTCCATATATCGAAGCGAAGAATGCTTCCGCGGTTTTCGAACATGAAGCGACGACGTCGAAAATCAGTGATGACCAGATGTTCTACTGCCAGCAGCGCGGACTGAGCGACGAAGAGGCCGTAGCGCTTATCGTCAACGGTTTCTGCAAAGAGGTGCTGCAGCAGCTTCCCATGGAATTCGCCGTCGAGGCCCAGAAGCTCGTCGGTATCAGTCTTGAAGGCAGCGTCGGCTGACCAACTACGTAGCAGGATTTGAAAACATGCTTGAAATCGAGAATCTCCACGTCGAAGTGGAAGACAGGAAAATTCTTAACGGCATTGATCTGAAGGTCGCTGCCGGCGAACTGCACGCGATCATGGGGCCCAACGGTTCCGGCAAGAGCACACTGTCCCACGTGCTCGCGGGTCGCGACGGCTATGAAGTGACCGGCGGGTCAATCCGCTTCAATGGCGAGGATCTTCTGGAAATGGAGCCGGACGAAAGAGCCGCGGCAGGTGTTTTCCTTGCCTTCCAGTATCCGATCGAGATTCCGGGCGTGGCAACGATGACGTTCCTCAAGACCGCCCTGAACGCTCAGCGCAAGGCACGCGGTGAAGATGAGCTGTCGACACCTGCCTTCATGAAGCTGGTCAAGGAAAAGTCCGAGCAGCTCAAGGTGTCGCAGGAAATGCTGCGTCGTCCGGTCAATGTCGGCTTTTCCGGTGGCGAAAAGAAGCGCGCCGAGATCCTTCAGATGGCTGTTCTCGAGCCAACACTTTGCATCCTGGACGAAACGGATTCGGGGCTCGATATCGATGCCCTGCGGGTGGTGTCCGAAGGGGTCAATACCCTGCGCGGGCCGGACCGGGCCATGATCGTCATTACCCACTATCAGCGGTTGCTGAACTACATCATTCCGGATCATGTCCATGTGCTGTCGCGCGGTCGTATTGCCCGATCCGGCGGCAAGGAACTTGCGCTTGAATTGGAAGAAAGCGGCTACGCCGAGTACGGTGCGGACGCTGCATAATGGGTGATGCCGCAATGAATACACAGATCAACAAGACTGATGCCGAGATGCTGATACTCGGCCAGTTTGAAGAGGCGCGCCAAAGCCTGCCCGGTGCCAATGCGGATTGGGCCGAGAGCCTGAGGCAGGACGCAATCGACCGGTTCAACGAAACAGGCCTTCCCCACAGACGGTTGGAGGACTGGAAGTACACCGATCTTCGATCTCTGATTGTCGAGGCACTGCCGTTTGCGCGGCCGGGGCAGCCCGACATCAGCGTAGACGGCGTCGGTCCCTACACGTCGCTTGAACGCCATGTCGTGGTTTTTGTCGATGGAACGTTCCGTCCTGATCTGTCGAGCTTTCAGGACCTCCCGGAAGGGGTCGATCTGAGGTCGCTCGCGGATGTAATGAACGACCGTCCGGATTGGTTTGAAGCCAATCTCGGAAGTGGACCGGTTGGTGCCGACAACGCGGTTGTTGCTATCAACACGGCCTTCATGGCTGACGGCGCGGTTCTGAGAGTAGGGGAAGGCGTCAGCGTCGAGCGGCCGATCGAGTTCTCGTTCATTCACTCGGGGTCCGAAAGCAATACGCTGGCGTTGCGGAACCTTGTCGTGGTCGAAAAAGGGGCTTCGGTTACGCTGCTCGAGTCGCACAGCAATCTTTCCGATACCGCTCATATCACCAACATAGCGAGCGATGTGGTCATTCGTGACGGTGCCACTTTCAATCATGTGAAAGTTCAGGCTGAAAACAGGGCGACCACTCATCTGTCGACGCTTTCGGCAATCGTCGGCGGCGAAGCGAAGTTCAACACCTTCTCCGCGACAATCGGTGCATCTGTTTCGAGGAACCAGATCGCGGTTCGCTTTGAAGGAGAAAACACGGACGCGAACATTTCAGGCGGCTACATGATCAATGGTGACCAGCATTGCGACACCACGTTGTTCATGGATCACGCGGTCCCGAACTGCAACAGCACGGAACTCTTCAAGGGCGTTATAGAAGGCGAGGCGCACGGCGTGTTCCAGGGCAAGATTATCGTCAAGCCCGATGCGCAGAAAACTGATGCGCGCATGATGACAAAAGGCCTGCTTCTGTCGGAAAGCGCTCAGTTTACGGCAAAGCCCGAGCTCGAGATCTTCGCTGACGATGTGCAGTGCGCTCACGGCGCGACGTCAGGGGAACTTGACGATGAAATGATGTTCTATCTGCGGTCGAGAGGCGTTCCCGAGCATGAAGCGAAAGCGCTTCTGATCGCTGCATTCGTCGCCGAGACCTTCGAGCAGATCGAGGACGAGGCGATCAGGGAAGCCCTTCAGGGCCTTCCGGCGATGTGGTTGGCCGAACATGAGGGAAACTCCAATGCCTGACGGCACGCTAGATATCGCTCCGTCGATCGGTGAATTCGATGTCAACCGGATTCGGGAAGACTTTCCCATCCTGAGCCGGGAGGTCTATGGCAAACCGCTTGTCTATCTGGACAATGCAGCGTCGGCGCAAAAGCCCCGCCAGGTCATCGATGCAATGCGCGAGGCCATGGAAAGCGAATACGCCAATGTCCATCGTGGTCTCCATTACCTGAGCAATACGGCGACACAGAATTTCGAAGATGCGCGGGAGAAGGTTCGATCGTTCATCAACGCGCCGTCTGTCGAAGAGATCGTTTTCACGCGCAATGCGACCGAGGCGATCAATCTGGTTGCCTCCAGTTACGGTGCTGCGGCCATCGGCGAGGGCGATGAAATCATCATCTCGATCTTCGAGCACCACTCCAACATCGTGCCCTGGCATTTCCACCGCGAACGGAACGGAGCGGTGTTGAAATGGGTTCCCTGTTCTGACGATGGCGAGTTCATTCTCGAAGAGTATCTGAAGCTGTTGTCCCCGCGCACGAAGCTCGTGGCCGTGACGCAGATGTCAAATGCACTCGGGACGCTGACCCCGCTCCGGGAGATCATCACGCATGCCCATGAGATGGGCATTCCGGTGCTGGTCGATGGCAGTCAGGGTGCCGTGCATCTGGATGTCGACGTTCAGGAACTGGACTGCGATTTCTATGTATTCACGGGCCACAAGGTTTACGGGCCGACGGGGATCGGAGTGCTCTATGCAAAGAAAGAGCTGCTCCAGGCGATGCAGCCGTATCAGGGCGGCGGCGAAATGATCCTTGATGTGACGTTGGATGATGTGACGTACAATGAACCGCCGCACCGGTTCGAGGCCGGAACCCCTGCGATCGTAGAGGCGATCGGTCTGGGAGCGGCCGTCGATTACATGATGTCGGTAGGTCCGGCCAATATCGTCGAACATGAGCGAAAGCTGCTGGAATACGCGACATCAAGACTGTCCGAAATCAACAGTTTGCGGATGTTCGGGAACGTTCCCGAAAAAGGGGCAATCATTTCGTTCGAAATGCATGGCGCGCATGCCCATGACATATCAACCATCATCGACCGCTCCGGAGTCGCAGTACGAGCCGGGACGCACTGCGCACAGCCATTGCTCGAAAGGTTCGGCGTGACCTCGACATGCCGGGCGTCATTTGCCATGTACAACACGTTGGAAGAGGTCGATTCTCTGGCGGACGCGCTTATTTCAAGCGCCAAGTTCTTCGAGTAGATTGAAATGACAATGACGGAACAAAGAGACATTCTCGATCTATCCGACCCGGCGGAAACGTCGAAGGATGTTACGCCGCCTGATGAAGGGGGCAGCGCGATTCCTCAGGAGGAACTTGACCGTCTCACCGACGACATGATTGCGGCATTGAAATCGGTCTACGACCCCGAGATCCCCGTAGACATTTACGAATTGGGGCTTATCTACAAGATCGATATCGACGACAACCGGGATATCGACGTGGATATGACGCTGACGGCTCCCGGGTGCCCGGTTGCGGGCGAAATGCCGATCTGGGTTCAGGATGCG
The DNA here is from genome assembly GCA_965275905.1 of Hyphomicrobiales bacterium. Lineage (GTDB taxonomy): Bacteria > Pseudomonadota > Alphaproteobacteria > Rhizobiales > JAJFHC01 > CBDAQD01. The sequence continues at coordinate 137,374 of CBDHYJ010000035.1, forward strand.
ATTGCCTCCGTCGACGGCGTCAGGGATGTGCGGGTAAATCTGGTCTTTGACCCGCCATGGGATCCGAGCCGAATGTCGGATGAAGCCCGTGTTGCGCTGAACATGTTTTGACGGTGGAGAGTTGAAGGATGTCGATGACACAAACTCCAAGGCCGAAACCGAAGGTCGTGAGCCTGACTGAAGCGGCAGCGGCACGCGTGCGTCAAATCATGGAGCGTGCTGACGAAGAGATAATCGGCGTTCGCGTTGGCGTTGCCAACGGCGGATGTGCCGGAATGTCGTATTTGATGGAATACGCGACAGAACAGAATCCTCTCGATGAGGTCGTCGAGGACAGGGGCGTTACAATCCTGATCGATCCGAAAGCCGTTCTGTTCCTGCTTGGAACCGAGATGGATTACAAGGTTGAGAAACTGTCGTCAGGGTTTGTATTCAACAATCCCAATCAGACCAGCGCGTGCGGATGCGGTGAGTCCGTCTCGATTACGCCGGCGGCAGCGCCGGTGGAGCAATAGGGGTCAACTGGTGGGAATTGGCAGGACGGCCGCGATCAGGCGACCGCCACATCGAATTCGACGTCAGGATCAGTCTCGCATTTGACCATGTTTCGCCCGCCTTTCTTGGCGGCGTAAAGGCACTGGTCAGCGCGATTGATGAAATCTTCGGCACTCTCGCCAAGCCGGTACCGCGCGGCGCCGAACGACATCGTAATTGTGCCGAGATTTTCGCCGGTTGACTTCTTCACCAGTTCCTTGCCCTTGACGGTCTCGCGAATGTTGTTGCCCACCGCGACCGCGGACTGAAGATTGGTTGCCGGCAGGATGACTGCGAACTCCTCACCACCGTAACGCGCGGCAAAATCTCGGCCCTTGACGCTCGACTTCAGAGCATTGGCAACGAGACGGAGCACCTGGTCTCCTGTCTGGTGACCCCATGTGTCATTGAATTTCTTGAAGAAATCGATATCTCCGACCAGCAGGCTCAACTCGTCTCCGGTCTGATTGGCCTCGCCGATCTTGGCATCGATGTATTCGTCAAAATGCTTGCGGTTGGGGATGCCGGTCAGCTGATCGGTTCGGGACTCGCTCCTGACCGCATCAAGCAGAAGGTTGAGTTCGGCGATCTGCTGTTTTGACTCATTCAGACTATCCTCGAGCGCACGGTTGTTCCGGGACATATCCTTTGTGCTGGTCACAAGGACCTCGACGAGCTTGGTCAGCGTGACCCCGTCAACGTTTCCGCCAAGCTGGGCTGTAACCTCATCGAGAGATTCGCTGTACTTGCTGCTGCTGCCGGCCGCGTTGTCGAGCAGTGTAACAATGTGCTCAACCTCGTCGCTGATTTTCAGGCCGATGTCGTCGACGGCGTCAACCTTCGGCTCCGGCCGTAGGAATTCCGCGAAGATTTGTTCCGCGTCGCTTTCGCTCAGTTGTCCCGAACCGCCAATTGCCGCGTTTACAGCTTCAACCAGTTCCTTGCTGTGACTGGAAATGTAACTGTACCAGAGTTCATAGTTCCTCGGGATTGGTGCCGACCGCTTATCGACCATGTATTGAAAGGCACGCCGCCCCTTGGACAGGCTTTGCTCAAAATCAACGATGTTAGTCAACTGCCCGCATTCCCTATTTGCACGATACGAATCGAACGCATCGTTGCTACCCCTACGAACGGAACCGTAGCGGCAGCGGGTTACATTTGAGTAAACCGGGGCGGTCTGATCGACATTTTTGCCTGAATTGTGCAGAAAAACCTAAACCGACCCGGTCCTGCGCCATGCTGTTCCGTATGGCGTCGGCGAATGCGGTCAATTCTGGCTGATTCTAGCGGGCGAGCCGGACCGAACGTTGCAGGAATGCAGGGATCTGGTCGCTGCCGCCGAACGGGCTTGCGTCCTTGTCTTTCTTCTTTTTGCCCTTGTCGGGCTGCTTGGGCTTCGCACCGCGGCGTTCGGCCGGCGGTTCAGCGGCGTCTTCCGTCGATTCAGCAACGGTATCCTGCGTCTTCTTCGGCGGGCCCGAGTCGGCCTTGCGCTTGTCGCTTCCCTTCCGGGCGCGGCGGCGCGGCTTCTCGTCGGACGGTCCTTTTTCCGGTGCTTCGCCACCATCAACCCACTCCAGTTTGATGGAGATGAGCTTTTCGATGGCAGCCAAGTACTTGGTATCCCGTGGCGTCACGATCGTGAAGGCGTGACCGGTCCGGCCGGCGCGTCCGGTCCGGCCGACGCGATGAACGTAGTCTTCGGCGTTTATCGGGACATCGAAATTGAAGACATGGCTGACGTCCGGAATATCGAGGCCCCGGGCCGCTACGTCGCTCGCGACGAGCAGTTTGAACTCGTTATTGCGGAAACCGTCGAGCGTCTTCAGACGCGCGTGCTGGTCCATGTCACCGTGCAGGGCGCCGGCCTCGAACCCGTGTTTGCTGAGCGAGCGTTCGAGAATTGCCACATCGCGCTTGCGGTTGCAGAAGATGATGCCATTGCTGACCTCCTGGTCCCGGATGAGTTTCCGCAGAACCGCGCGTTTGTCGGACTGCTCCGAGCCCGACCGCGCCAGCTTCTGAACCAGCGTCGCCGCCGTCGAACTGGGCCGGGCCGCCTCGATACGTGCAGGGTTCTGCAGGAAGGTCGATGTCAGCCTCTGGATTTCCGGCGGCATCGTTGCCGAGAAGAACAGGGTCTGTCGTGTAAAGGGGATCAGCTTGAAGATCCGTTCGATGTCGGGAATGAAACCCATATCGAGCATGCGGTCGGCTTCGTCGACCACCATGACTTCGACGCCGCTCAGCATCAGCTTGCCGCGCTCGAAATGATCAAGCAGCCGCCCGGGCGTCGCGATCAGGACATCCGCGCCACGGTCGAGCTTGCGGTCCTGTTCGGCGAACGACACGCCGCCGATCAGGAGGGCGATCGTGAGCTTGTGATTGACGCCGTAGGTATGAAAACTCTGCTCCACCTGCGCTGCGAGCTCACGGGTCGGCTCCAGGATGAGCGACCGCGGCATCCGCGCCCGTGCCCGGCCGCGTTCCAGCCGCGTGAGCATGGGCAGCGTGAAGGACGCGGTCTTGCCGGTCCCCGTCTGCGCGATGCCGAGCACGTCCCGGCCTTCGAGCGCTGTCGGGATTGCTTTTTCTTGAATTGGGGTAGGGGTCTCGTATCCCGCAGACTCTACCGCCGCGAGAACCTTCGGGCTCAAGCCAAGGTCAGAAAACTTCATGCGTCTCCGTGCGATCTGATCGGCGTAATCCATTCTAACTCGGACAACGGCCTTCCGTTGCCCCGACGCCGCATGACGATCCGCGCCCCCGCGACTCGCCATCCATCACGATTACTGCGGAAAATAGGGCTTCAGATGCAATTGTCAAATCAGCAATGCCCCATTTTCGCGTCAAGGTGAAGTATTTCCCGATATTATGATTTACGAAGCTGACGGGCCCCGGGCGACTTTCGCTCCCCTGGCGGCGAAATGGGAGGTTATGGGATGACGCGGTATCCGCTTCTGCTGGTTCCCGGATTGCTGTGTTCCGCGCGCCTGTTCGAGGCCCAGATCGCCGCGCTCGCGCCGGCCAACGAGATCGAGGTCGCGGACCACACCACGGCGGATACGATGGCGGGCGTGGCCGAGGCCATCCTCGCCGAAGCGCCCGATGAATTCACGCTGATCGGGCTTTCCATGGGCGGCTACATTGCCTTTGAAATTCTGCGCCAGGCGCCCGGCCGCGTGCGGCGGCTGGCACTCCTGGACACACAGGCCCGCGCCGACACGGATGACATCATCGCGAACAGGCGCCGGTTGCTGGACCTGGCGGACCGCGACGGCGCGGTCGCGGTGCAGCGGGAACTGTTGCCCAGGCTGATCCGGCAGGACAGGATCGGCGAGGAGCCGCTGACATCCGACATCCTGAAGATGGCGGATGAGGTCGGCGATGCCGGTTTCCGCAACCAGACGCATGCCATCATAGGCCGGCCGGACTCCCGCGACATGCTCGGCACGATCGCATGCCCGACGCTGATCATTGTCGGTGACCAGGACATCCTGACGCCGCCAGACCGGTCGCGCGAAATGGCCGATGGCATCAAGGGCGCTGAGTTGCGGATCATCCCGGACTGCGGCCATCTCTCGACGATGGAAGCGCCCGACGCGGTCAACGCAATCCTGTCCGGCTGGCTTCAGTCCTGATCGGTCTGGAGTTTCTCCAGCACCGCATCGAAGGCTGCCTCCCACGCGGCGAACGTGTCCCGGTCCCTGAGCACGCCGAGGCCGTGCCCGGTGATGCTGCCCGGCAGGCAGAGGTCGTCGACGAGCGCGCCGATCGGCAGGCTTGTGTCATCGCGCACCGTCGTCGCCGCCGCACGCGTCATCTGCGCAACCAGCAGCCGCGCCTGGTCCGGATCGAGGCCCGCCGCTGCGGTCTTGTCCGTCACCGCGCCGATCAGCGCCTGCACCCAGCCGTAATAGGCGGCGATCACGCTGGCGGCTTCGAACTGGTCCTCACGCCTGAGCGGGATCACCGGGCCGAACACCTCGAGCAGGTCGCGCGCCCAGCCGGTCTCCGGAAAAAGGCAGGTCGGGCTTTCGCCGTACTGCCCCGCCGTCACCGGCATCGCGCGTATGATTTCCGCCGGCGCGGCGTGGGCGGCGAACGTCTCCAGCGGGACGCCGGCGCAGAACGAGACCAGACGGTGCTCTTCGGTCCACGGTGCACCGCCGAGCGCGTCGGCGACCTGAAACGGCCGCACGGAGACGAGGATGGTCCGGCTGCGCGCGACGAGGTCGGCATTGTCGGCGGCGATATCGATACCGTGGTCGCGGGCGAGTTTGGCGCTCGAGTCCGTGCCGCGCGGAGAGAGCAGCAGGCGGGCGGATCCGAATTTTTCGGCCAGAGTAGGCACCAGATGGCGTGCAAGGTGTCCGACGCCTAATATGCCAATGATATCAGTATTTTGTGCGGTCATTTTGAATCACTTTTGGAGTTGAGCAATGCGGGCACGGCATCGGCGACAGTGCGGCACACGACGGCCCCGGCGTCTTCCAGTTTATCGCTGACATCGACCGGCAGGCTGGTGTTGGAGCCGGGCGGGATCTGGTTGAGCCGTCCGCCGATCAGGACCGGCAGGTCGAGACCGCGCTGCCCGAGCGCGGCTTTCAACTCGGTGAAGAAACGCAGCGCCACGCCGTTATAGGTCGAGAGCGCGATGGCGTCGGGCCAAACCTCGGCGGCACGCTCGGCGAGCACGTCCGGGTCGACCGAAACGCCGCCGTCGGCAGTGCCGATCCCGAGCTGGGCGAAGGCCTCGTCGACCAGCAGCTTGCCGTGTTCGTGCACGTCGGTCGTGGCGACCAGCACCGTAAGCCCGGCGGCCTTGAGGGCGGCGCGGTCGGCTTCGGCAATCAGCGCAACCTCGTCCTTGGCGTGGGCGATGACGCTCTCGCGGATGTCGGCGCTCGCGACAGGGGCGTCCGCCGGGGCGCCGAACGCCCGCTCCAGCGCCCGCCCGCCGATCCGCCTCAAGGAGAGAAGCATCTCGAACGGGTTGCCGGTGTCGATGCCGGCTTCCGTGAGCCCCGCCATGGTCCGGTCGAAGAAGGCGCGTCCGCCGGTGACGATCCGGTCGGCCATCTCTGTCACCGCCTCATCACTGATCAGCGGTGCGTATCCCTCCGCGTGGTCGACCAACCGCCCGGCGAAGAGCTGCGCGTCGATGATCTCGGCGATGTCGGGGATGCGCTCGTTCTCGCGCACCGGCACCGGGTTGATGGCGTGGCCGGAAGGCGCGGACATTTGCGCGGCGATGTCCGCCAGCAGATAGCTTGAAAGCGCGGCGTAGTTTTCCGCATCCCCGCCGCGGTAGCTCACGGTGTTGCCATAGACCATTGTGCCCGGTGTCTCGTTCACGGTGCCGAGCGCGCGCTGGAACGCCATGCGCTTGAGCGGGTCAGAGAAATGATGGCCGAAGCAGTGGGAGAGCCGCGCGCCGATCAGCGTTTTGACGATATGCTTTTCGATGAGCACGGCGCCGAGCGACGAGGCAAGGTCGGTGAAGAGCGCGGCGAAGCCGTCGTCCAGGTTCGAGTGCACCAGCACGTCCACCGGCTGGGCCGCGATCAGGCCGAGGGCCGTGAGCGTCGCTTCGGTCGCCGCCACGTCGTCGCGCACGCCCGGCAGGCGGAAGGTGAAATACTGGCCGAGATTGCCGATCGCCGTGGAGCCGGCGGCAAGGGCTGATGCCGTGTTCTCGACCGCGGCCGGGAACCCGAGCACGAAGTCGCCGAAATGCGCCGCCACCGGCGCCTGCGCCGTCAGGCAGGCGAAGTATTCCGGGCCGTCGAGGATGAGACCTGTCCCGGTCGGCCGGCCCTCCCGGTCGTCGCGCGCGTAGCCCATCGACCAGTCGAGGCAGATGCCGTAGCGGTCAACGGTGACGCCCTTCCTGGCGCAGGTCTCGAAGATTTCCGCGTATGCGTCCCTCGACTTCGCCGGATCGCGGAAGCCCACCTGGGCGTGCTGCATGATCCGGTCATTTGCCATGGCCGTCTGCTTGAAGGCGAATTCGCTGTCGACGGCGTGTTCTTTCAGGAACGGGCAGGGACCGACGGTCCAGTCGCGGGCGAGCGCGCGGCCGTGCGCCAGGGTCGCCTCGGCGTCCGGCAGCTCCGGTTCGGGCAGGATGGTCTTGCGGTCAATCGGCATGGCGGGCGGTTCTTCTCATCGGCCCGGCAGCTTAGGGGGTAATGCGGCTGAGGTGAATGGGAAGAACACGTCTACCATCCACGTTCCCTGGACCTGATCCAGGGCCCATTGGCGGGTGCTGCAGTTTGATGATGTGGTAAATGGGCCCCGGCTCGGAGGCCGGGGAACGCTATGCGGAGGGCCGGATGCTCACCTTCGCGTTTCCCGGGCATTGACCATTCCGGGACCCATTGGCAGACGCTGCGGTCTGACGAGGGTATAAATGGCCCCCGGCTCGGTGGCCCGGGAACGATTCTTTATAACTGGAGATCTTCCAACAGGTCGCGCCAGTCAGGGTTGTCGCGCTCGATGAGTTCGATCTTCCAGGCGCGCTTCCAGCCTTTCAGTGCCTTCTCCCGCCGTCGCGCGGTGGCGACGTCGTCGAATGGTTCCGCGTGGACGAGGCGGTGCACACGGTACTTTGCGGTGAAACCACTCGCGTCGCCGTTCTTATGTTGCAAGATGCGCTGCGGAAGGTTTGTCGTTACGCCCACATAGAGCGTTCCGTTCTTGCGGCTGGCGAGAATGTAAACATAGGCCTCGGCCATGACGTGTCCTTGTTCCGTTTGAAAAGGATACGGATGCGCGGGCCACTTTCCGTCGGCTGTAACATCGCCCCGTTTCCCGGGCTTTGACCCGGGACCCATTGGCGGATGCTGCGGTCTGACGAGGGGTAAAATGGGCCCCGGCTCGAAGGCCGGGGAACGCATCATTTTGGCGACGAGGCCGGGCTGATGCCCGCCTGTCAGATATCCAGCTCTTCCACGAACGCGGCGTTGTCCTGGATGAAGCGGAAGCGGGCTTCGGGCTTGTTGCCCATGAGCTGGTCGACGGTCTTCGACGTCGTGGTGCGGTCGTCCTCGGCGACGGCGACGCGCAGCAGCGTGCGCGTGTCGCGCTTCATGGTCGTTTCCTTCAATTGCGCAGGCAACATCTCGCCCAGGCCCTTGAACCGGCCGATGTCGATCTTGCCGCGGCCCTTGAACTCGGTCTCCAGCAGCTCGTCCTTGTGGGCGTCGTCGCGCGCATAGAGCGTCTTGCCGCCCTGCGTGATGCGGTAGAGCGGCGGCACGGCGAGATAGAGATGCCCGTTGTCGATGAGCTGCGGCATCTGCCGGTAGAAGAAGGTGATGAGCAGCGAGGCGATATGCGCGCCGTCGACATCGGCGTCGGTCATGATGATGACCTTCTCGTAGCGCAGGTCGTCGTCGCGGTAGCGCGAGCCCGTGCCGCAGCCGAGCGCCTGGGTCAGGTCGGAAATCTGCTGGTTCTGCGCCATCTTGCCCGCGGTCGCGTTGGCGACGTTGAGGATCTTGCCGCGCAAGGGGAGCACGGCCTGGGTCTTGCGGTCGCGCGCCTGCTTGGCGGAGCCGCCCGCCGAGTCGCCCTCGACGATGAAGATCTCCGAGCCCGACGCCGCGTTCTGCGAGCAGTCGGCGAGCTTGCCCGGCAGGCGCAGCTTGCGCACGGCGGACTTGCGGTTGATCTCGCGCTCCTGGCGGCGGCGCGCGCGCTCCTCCGCACGGTCGATCACCCATTCGAGCAGCCGGTTGGCCTGGTTCGGGTTGGCGGTGAGCCAGTGGTCGAAATGGTCGCGGATGGCGGTATCGACGATCTTGGTCGCCTCGACGGTGGCGAGCTTCTCCTTGGTCTGGCCCTGGAACTCCGGCTCCCGGATGAAGACCGAGAGCATCGCCCCGGCCGAACCGACGACGTCCTCCGCCGTGATCTGCTGGGCCTTCTTGTTGCCGGCAAGCTCGCCATAGGCCTTGAGGCCCCGGTTGAGCGCGCCGCGCAGGCCGGCTTCATGAGTGCCGCCTTCGACGGTCGGCACCGTGTTGCAGTAGGAGTTGAGGAAGCCGTCCGCGCCGCCGAACCAGGCGATCGCCCATTCGACCGAGCCGTGACCGCCCTTCTTCTCGACCTTGCCGGCGAAGATCTCCGGCGTCACCAGCGTCTTGCCGTCAAGCTGCGCGCCCAGATAGTCCTTCAGGCCGCCCGGGAAGTGCAGCGTCGCCTTTTCCGGCGTCTCGTCCTTTTCGCCGATCAGCGACGGGTCGCACGACCAGCGGATCTCGACCCCGCCGAAGAGATAGGCCTTGGAGCGGGCCATCTTGTAGAGCCGCGCGGGCCTGAACGCCGCGCCCTTGCCGAAGATCTCGGCATCGGGCAGGAAGCGCACCTTCGTGCCGCGCCGGTTGTTGATCTTGCCGAGCTTCTCGAGCTTGCCGTCGGGCAGCCCCCGCGTGAAGGTCTGGCGGTAGAGCTGCTGCGACCGCGCGACCTCGACCTCGAGCGTCTGGCTGAGCGCGTTCACCACCGAAACGCCGACGCCGTGCAGGCCGCCGGAGGTCTCGTAGACCTTGGAATCGAACTTGCCGCCCGCATGCAGCGTGGTCAGGATCACCTCGAGCGCGGACTTTTCCTTGAACTTCGGGTGCGGATCGACGGGAATCCCGCGGCCGTTGTCGGTCACGGTCAGGTGGCCGTCAGCCTCGAGCGACACCTCGATCCAGGACGCATGCCCCGCGACCGCCTCGTCCATGGAGTTGTCGATCACCTCGGCGAAGAGATGGTGCAGGGCCTTTTCGTCCGTGCCGCCGATATACATGCCCGGGCGGCGGCGGACCGGTTCCAGGCCTTCGAGGACCTCGATATCGGCGGCCGTATAGGCTGCGTCGTCGTCCCGAGCCGGATGGCGCGCACGCGCCTTGCCTTTGCCCTTCTTGGGCGCATCAGGGGTCATGTCTTTGTCGAACTTACCGAACAGATCGTGAGTGTTTGCCATGCCGCCTTGGTCAAAATATGGGGCCGCCAAAAAGGCGTGCCGGACGAATCAGTCACTATGGTTGCATCCCGTCCTTATGAGGGCGAGGGGCTTGATTGGCAAGTCCACAGGGTAATACGGCGTCAGGCCGCGGCTTCCGTCGTCGTGGCGTTCGGTTTGTTGCCGCCCATTGAAAACAGCCAGGCGAGGAAGGCGGTCACCAGCGCGCCGCCCCACTGGATCAGCGGCACCATGAAGAACAGGATCGCGTCCTGCGCGTCGCGTTTGTCGGCGATGATGAAGGCGTCGTAATAGACCGCGAGGCCGAAGCCCGTGACGATGGCGCTGCCGAGCAGTAGGAAGAACTGCGGCAGCCACTGTTTCGGCGCGCGCCTGATCTTCGCGAACAGATAGACGAACGGCGTGATCACGAACAGGTTGATCAGCAGCCCCGCCATCAGGTGGAAGGCGGACTCCGAACTGCCTTCCGCAAAGGAGATCATGAACGAGAGCAGCGCTCCCAGGAACAGGATGATCCAACTCAGGAGTTTCATGGATGTGTCACCGACTCGCAGCTTGCGCCCCGGCGCGCACTATGCCGGGGGAGGGGGCGGGGTGCAATTCGTTTGTTGGGTGGATCAAGTGTTGTTATGTCGGCTGCTCGGACTGCCGCCAATTGCCTTCCGTTAATGATTGAGCGGTGACACCTTCGACGGTAACCAAGTATTTTCCGAGTTACTGGTTCCAATGGATCGCCAGAGTTTGGGCAAACGTGTGCCTTAAGTGCGGCCCTCGTCCCTTTACAAAGATCGGATGAATTAGTGAAATCCCGCCGTATTCTGGATCGACTAACCGGCGAATTTCGATTTTTGCGGCGGGTGGCCTGAGGAGAAAATCGTGAGTGAGTAGTCGATCCACATCCACAATCGCAGTCGTACGACAAGCAAGACGGCGAAACTGATATGGCCATGGTTGTCTTCGACCAATTGAGTCATCGTATGGATGTCTTTTTCGCTGGGCGCCACGGAAAATGTTGGATGCGAGTGCCATTCGCCCAAATAGTTGAAACGACGATATTCAAAATCTGTTTTCGAAAAGAACTCTGACAGGGCTTTTTCATGTGCTTCCGGCTCGCGCAGGAAACTCGCGCTTGAGCCGGATTGTGAATCAAGTGACAAGTCAACGATTCTAAAATTGCCTGGCGCGAGTTGCTCGGCGAAGAGCATTCCACCAATTTCTCGAGTGCCTGCCTTGCGCAGTTCCTTCCGCAAGTCGCGTTTGACTTTAGGTGCTAGTTCGACCTGCATCGTCTGTTTGTTCCAACAACGAAATCAAATTCGAAATAGCAGAATCAATTCCTTCGTCTGAAATAGGCATCGTCCACTTGCCTTCAGTCGAAAAGTCGATAGGTCGTGTGTCAAAAGGTTCCTCAAAGATCCATTCATTTGCAAGACCGACTGCGTAGGCCGGATGTGGAAATGCTGACGTGTCACCATGAATTAGAACGTCCATTGCCATTCGGACAGTGTGAGCGGCAATGACACCGACAGCGGCGTCATCCGCTATGATCGGAGGTGCATCGTCGCGATGAATTTCATAATGGTCTCCGCGAGAATCCCAGGGCACACCTTGGTCGCGGCACCAGGCAAGATACTGTTGTCGAGCAGTGTGTGGTGGTGGCTCAATGTCGGGGCGAACGCGTGCTATGAACCCACCGATTCCCCCGGCGTAAACTTCGGCCCAAATCATTGAACGGCGACTTCTGAGAGCAACAGATGCGACAAGATTGAAGACTTGGGAATCCGCAGTCGCATCAATAAGCAAATCACAGCGTGCCAGCGCTTCAAGCGTGCGTGCAGCACTACCTGACGACTCCTGACCGCCTAGATAAGTGCGTCGAGCATCAACATTTACGTCGACAGCCAACGCATTTAGTCGATCATCTAGTGCTTCCGCCTTATGAGCACCAAGGCTCTCGGCGCCTAGATCATTTCGTACCAAATTGCCTGGCTTGAAAATGTCCTCATCAACAACGACAAATTGATTGACGCCGCTACGAGCAAGGCTGGCGGCGATCTTGGAACCCAACGAACCGCACCCTATAAGTCCAACCTTCTTGTCTCGAAGGACAGTATGTGAATCTGGAAGTCTCGCATTTGATCCTCCAGAAACATCTATGATGCCGTAGGGCACGAGTCTCCAGGTTCCGTCATGGAAGAATGAAACATAGAATTGCATCGTGGATGCATCGGTCAAAACGATTGGGCGCCATTTTGCGTCGGAACTAAGAACTGCTTCAGCCTGAAACTCAATATTTTCAAGAGTAAGGTCGAGCTGCTTCTGGTCTGTGATCACTACGTTCTGAAGTGTTTCTAACCGGACGAGCAATCCAGGTGAGGTTTGGCTGTAGGCATGCGGAATGCTGTCTTCTGTCCAAATTGGCGCCTGTGCGGAGCCGACGCTCGAAACGAATGCGCTCGTAGTATGGCGTTGCCGATAGTTTTCGACGATCCTGCAAGGATATGCTGTGCCGGGTGACAACGTGCTGGCAACGTCTTTCAGCCCTTGTGTCAGGAATGCACGGAACTGTGCGCTTCGAAGCCGCTGGCCGATTGAGGATCGATGTGAACTTGGTACAGCCGCTCGCTGGTCTTCCGCCGGGCACTCGCCAGAAAGAAGCCTATAAGTACTCTCAATCAACATTGCACCAGTGAACGTAGGATCCCAGTTATCGGTGCGAAATTCGAGACACAACTCACCGCCACTGCCCCATTGGTGCGATGAGTGTTGTTCTCCGTCACGGGGAAAAACAGAAGGTGGCGTGTCTGGAAAAAACGCTGGGTAGACTAGGGTAAACGGGACATTTTCACCATTTATGGTCAGCGTAAATTCAACGCCAAACTGAAGTCCCTTCATGCATGGTGTAGTAGTTTCGAGCCACGGCGATTTATCACGTAGGGCCTCAATGTCCGCTGTTTCCTGTGTCAATCGTTGAGGGTCGTGGATAAACCACATCAGCCAAAGCCTCGAGGTTTATCATCAGCACGTGGCACGTTTGGAAAACTGAATGCATCCGCTGTTGGTGCAACAGATGCAGTCTTAAGCAGCGAACGCCTTCCTTTCGGCGTCGCTTCGCTACGATCACTAAAAAAGTCGGTAGCGAAGACTTTATCCCAACATTTGACAGCTTCTTTGCGAGAGCACCCTAAGTCGAAGAGCGGTGCAAGATTCTCAATGGCCTCAGTCAGCCGTTCCCTCAAGAAACGAGCTCGAGCGTCATCGGGACCATTGGTTATGGTTTCATCTGGTGTGACTGGATGATCAATCTCAAGATCCCAAACAAGGCGATCACGAATGCCCACCATTGTGTAATAAAGGGAACGATCCTCGCGTTCAATGTCACTGTAAAAGCATTCGCTGACGAGTGCAGTGATTCCAAAACCGCTCAAAATCTGATCTGCCCAACTATCACGGCTGCGAGCAAACTTCTTGATAATGCGTACAATTCGACGAAGCTGACGTCCGTTCGCTTTGTCAGGGCTTTGTGTTTTATTCTCCTCGTTGAACCACTTGGACACGTCACGAGCGTCAGACCTTTTCCACTCGCTGCTCGCCAACTCGTAGTGATGATATTGGTTGCCGAACACATCCTCGGTGAGTACACGGCGGTAGGCGGGCATGTCGACGTGGTAACCGGCTTCGTAATACACACGCACGCAGTTTTTCCGGACCGCCGGCGCAGTCTTGAATGAGCCATCGTCAAGTGCGTCACGCAGCATCTGGCGAACTTGAAGTGAGGTCATTTCGGCGCCACGTGGGCCGATTAAGTCTTCCTTGTTGAAATAGACGCCGTCGTCGATGTCGTAGTCCTTTTCAGGATGCTGCACCATCGTCTTCATTGCGTAACTGCCTTGGCTATGAAACTCGCGGGGTGCAGGCTCTTTGTCTTCCTTCAGGCCTCTCTTTAGACGGTCGCGATTTGCATTTCGTCTTTCACGCATGTTTGTCTGTTCCGCGCTAGGCAGCGTTATTTTTTCATTGTGAAAGGAAACAATATCGGTAGCACAATCATACATCGCTTGGTCTTTCGTTACCTGATTTCAGCAACCTCCGTCGTCCCGGAAAGAGATGGTGTCCGGGAAACTAGCGGTTCAGTTAATGGCGGTGTTGAATTGAACAGGTCACAAATCAAGGCTGCATCGGAATCAGATGCTGCATAAGCACACTTGCTGTTGGTCATGTCAGCGTCGGTGCGCGCTTGATTAACTAGTGCCTGAATTGCATTTGGCCGTGTCTCGTCAAGATCGAGGAATGGGGTGAGGGACGCTGGGACTTTTTCGCTAGGAAATCGAACAATTGTGCATTCGCGATCTAAATGGCGTGCGAGCTTCTTGGCCATGTTGTCGAACGCGAATTGTTGAGCGTCGATTCCGAGACTCGCCGCGTCGCCCCCATATCTCCACTCGCCCAATCCGCGATGTACTTCAGATTCGAGAATTTGTTCTCCTGCTGGCATTGGACAGGTGCCGAGACAGAAAACCTGAATCTCCTGTCCCGGCGCGGTAGAGTCGAGCGCGTCGATAAGCCCAATCAGGACCGGATTGTTTGCCCACAAGCCGCCATCGACGAACACGTTGTAGCCTGTAGCTTGTTCGTCGGGATGGGGGATCGCGGCCATCGAGCGGTATACAGGGGCTGCGGTAGTGGCCAGACAAACGTCTACAAGCGTGTAGTCATCATCACGATGGTTTGTAGTGTCTTTCAAATGAGGAGTTTTGAAGACCCAAGCACGGTGCTGGCTCATTTCTACTGCGGGAATCGCAAGACCGATCCCACGAGCCGAATACACTTCGCCCAGCGTCGTGGTGTCCAGTCTTTCTGTAAGCGCTCTCTTCAGAGCCTTTGTTCCTGACGCAAGCGCCGCCGGACGGTGCCAAGAATCCCTCACCGCACCAATTCCCGAATTCGGGAGGCGGCGAGAAAAAATCTCGGGGCCAAACTGGCTGTACAAATTGACAATATCTTGAAGTGGCGTCCCGACCGCTAGAGCACAGGCTATGATCCCACCTGTACTGGTCCCGACGATCAGATCAAAAGCGCCACCAATATCTAGGGCATCCACGTCACGACGCTGAGCAAATGCTGTTGCCACTCGGTCAAGGTACGTCGCCGTGTAGGTGCCGCGCATGCCGCCGCCATCCAAACTGAGTACCCGATAAGGTGGAAGGCTCCCCATAGTCCTAAGCCTCTATGATTTGGTTATGAGCCTCCCCGCAGCGGCCAAATACAACATATATGGTTTCACATCTTTGAAAATACAAGATAGCGGGCTAACAAAATTCGTAGATTTAATCCGAATCGATCTTCGACTCGGCTTCTATTGGCAGATTCAGCGGACCGGGGAGGGGATAAATAGGTCCCGGCTCGGAGGCCGGGACACGCGAGTAAAATTGCGCCGCACCACACCGAACTCTTGTGGCGTTACTGTAGGATCACATTAGCTAATCGCGCCTAAATCCCTAAAACAGCGTCTTTTACCCCCACACCCGTCACGTGTCGCACCGGCTTGTCACTGTGTGTCACTTAAAGCTCCGGACCCCAATTCCCACCCTTAAGGCGGCAACGAAAGCCAACTTTTGCGGGAGGAGTCCAAAATGTCCGCCAAATCGAAAGCCTTTATCAGGCCCGTTATCACCATGCGTCCGCTGGGCGCGATCGCCCTGACCGCCGCCGCCCTGATGGCGGCCGGCTGCCAGGAGGTCGAGCAGACCGACCGGAACGTGATCCGGTCGATCCAGTGGATGGAAGTGAGCAATGGCGCCGCCCGGCAGCAGCGCCTGCTCGCCGGCATCGTCAAGCCGGTCGACAGCACCGCGCTCAGCTTCGAGTCCGCCGGCAAGATCGCAAAGCTTCACGTCGACCTGGGCGACCGGGTCCGCACCGGCGACGTCATCGCCGAACTGGACGTGAAGCCGTTCCGGCTCAAGGTCGACGCCGCCCGGGCGAACCTCGCCCGCGCCAGGGCAATCAACCAGGACCGCCGCCAGGAATTCGAGCGCCAGAAGAAGCTGTTCGAGGGCAAGTGGGTGGCGCAGGCCAAGGTCGACGCCGTGCTCGCCGCCTTCGAGGCCTCGCAAAGCGGGGTCACGGTCGCCGCGTCCCAGGTCAAGCTCGCCGAGCGCGATCTGGAGATGGCCGTGATCCGCGCCCCGTTCGACGGCGCGATCTCGAAGAAGTCGGCCAATGCCTATCAGGAGGTGGCCGCCGGCCAGGCCGTGGTCCAGCTCTCCGGCGAGAGCGATCTCGAGATCGTCACCAACGTACCCCCGAGCCTGATCAATACGCTCAAAGTCGGGAATAAGGTGGGCGTCAGCTTCCCGTCGCTGCCGGACAGGACCGTCCAGGCCGACATCCGGGAGATCGGCAGCCGCGCCCAGGAAGCCAATTCCTTCCCCGTGAAGCTCAGGCTGGCCGGCGCGGTCGAGGGCCTCCATGCCGGAATGTCGGCGGAAGTCGCCTTCACCTTCGCGTCGTCTCACGGGGCGAAGGCCGCCTTCATGGCGCCCCTGAGCGCCATTCTCGCGGGCGAGGCGCAGGAGCATTACGTCTTCGTCTATGACGCCGGGAACTCTTCCGTCACCCGGCGCAAGATCGAGGTGCGCGACATCCGCGACAACCGGGTCGAGATCACCGGCAACCTCAAGGGCGGCGACATCATCGCCACCGCCGGCGTGCCGTTCCTGCGCGAAGGCCAGAAGGTCGAGCTGATGCAGGGCGAAGCGCCCTACGGCGGGGGGAACCAGTCATGAACCTCACCGGTTTCGCCATCGGCAATCACCGCTTCACGGCGCTGATTGTCATCACCCTGGCGGTCGCGGGCATGATGCTGTTCATGAACTTCCCGAGCCGCTCCGACCCCAACGTCACGGTGCGCGAAGCGGTCATCGTGGCCTATTACCCGGGCATGGAGCCGGGCCGCGTGGAGAACCTGATCACGCGCAAGCTCGAGCGCAAGATCCGCCAGATCCCGGAGATCAAGACCATCAAGTCGGACTCCAAGACCGGCGTCGCGATCGTCCATGCCATCGTCTACGACAAGTTCTTCGACATGAAGCCGATCTGGCAGGACCTGCGCAACAAGATGGCCCAGGTCCGCACCGAGCTGCCGCAGGGCACGTTCGGGCCGCTGGTCGACACCGACTTCGGCGACGTTTCGGTGGCGACCATTGCGCTCACGGCCGAGGGCTTCTCGTTTGAACAGATGCGCAAGGTCGCGCGCGACGTCACCAACGAGATCTACACGGTCCCCGGCACGCGCCGGGTGGTGATGAGCGGCGTCCAGCAGGAACGCATCTTCATCGAGACGACCAATGCGCGGCTCGCCCGCTACGGCCTGTCGCCCGACACGCTGCTCCAGACCCTTCAGGCGCAGAACATCATCCTGCCGGGCGGCAAGGTGAACGTGGACGGCTACGAGGTGGTGATCCAGCCCACGGGCAACTTCGACAGCGTCGAGGACATCGGCAACACGGTGGTGAAGCTGCCCGGCAGCGAGCAGGTCACCTACCTGCGCGATCTCATGGAGATCAGGCGGGCCTACGAGTCGCCGCCGCAGGAAGTGGCCCTCTATAACGGCCGCCCGGCGATCATGATCGCGGTGTCGATGCAGAAGAAGGGCACGAACGTGCTCGAGTTCGGCCCGCTGCTGAAGCAGAAGGTCGCCGAGATCGAGGGCGAGCTGCCGGTCGGCTACGCCATCGACTTCGCCACCTACCAGGCGACCTATGTGGAGCAGTCCGTCTCCGGCGTGCTCAACAACGTCTACGAGACCATCGCCATCGTGCTGGTCATGATCATGCTGTTCCTGGGCTGGCGCACCGGGCTCATCGTCGGCTCGCTGGTGCCGTTGACCATGCTGATCACGCTCGTCTTCATGCGCCTGCTCGACATCGAGTTCCAGCGCGTGAGCCTGGCGACCATGATCATCGCGCTGGGCCTGCTGGTCGACAACGGCATCGTCATCGCCGAGGACATCACGCGCCGCATGTCGGAAGGCGTGAAACGTCAGGCCGCGGCCCTTGCCACCGGCAGGCAGTTGGCCATGCCGCTGCTGTCGTCGTCGCTGACGACGGTGCTGGCCTTCATGCCGCTCATGCTCGCGTCGGACAGTTCGGGCGAGTACATGCGTTCCATGTCGCTGGTAATCCTCTTGTCGCTGATGGTGTCCTGGGGTGTCGCCATGTGCTTCACGCCGCTGCTCTGCATCTGGTTCATGCCGGAGCCGAAGAAGACGCCGGAACAGGCGAAGGCCCAGTTCGACAAGCCTCTGATCCGCGCCTACCGCAAGTTCATCGAGCTGATGGTGCGGATGAAGTACCTGGTGGCGGCCGCCATGATCGGCACGATCGCCGCGAGCTTCTCGCTGCTCGCGACCGTGCCGCAGCAGTTCTTCCCCGAGTCCGACCGCAACCAGTATCTCGTCTATATCGACCTGCCGTCAGGCGCCACCACCGAAGCGACGCAGAAGACCATGACGCGCTTCACCCAGTGGCTGGGCGATAGGCACGAGAACCCCAAGGTCACCCAGTCCGTCGCCTATGTCGGTTACGGCGGTCCGCGCTTCTTCGCCTCGCTGGCGCCGCGGGACTCCGCCTCCAATATCGGCTTCGCGCTGGTGACCGTCGAGACCGGCGAGGATGTCTCGGGCATGATCGCCAAGACCCGGCGCTACTTCGCCGGCAATCACCCCGAGGCCTATGCCCGCGTGAAGAAGTTCTTTTTGGGTAACACCGAGCCGGGGCTGGTCGAGGTCCGCCTGCGCGGGCGCGAGCCCGACCGGGTCACGGAACTCGGCCGCGAGGTCGAGCAGGCGTTCCGCGATATCCCGGGCACCATCGGCCTCTACCAGAACTGGGGCAACCGGGTCACCAACGTGATCGTCGAGATCGACCAGGCGCGCGCACGCCGCGCCCAGGTCACGTCTCGCGAGATCGCCAACAGCCTCAACGCCTATTTCGGCGGCGACGCTGTCTCGGTCTACCGCGAAGCCGACCAGACCATCCCGATCGTGATCCGCGCCAAGCAGGCGGAGCGGACCGACATGGACCGGCTGCGCTCGATCGAGGTCTATTCGCAGGCGCTGGGCACCGGCGTGCTGCTGAGCGACGTCGCCGAGTTCCGCGCCGTCAACCAGTACAGCAAGATCGCGCGCTACAACCTCAAGCGCGCCGTCACGGTCGAGGCCAAGCACTCCTGGATGCAGGCGCAGGACCTGCTTGAGGCGGTACAGCCGGCGCTCGACAGGATTGAGGCAAAGCTGCCGCCGGGTTACGTCATCGAGATCGGCGGCGAGCCCCATGCGGCCGCCAAGGGCCAGAACGCGCTGTTCGAGTACGTGCCCCACTGTCTGGCCGCCATGATCCTCTTGCTCGTCTGGCAGTTCAACTCCTTCGCCAAGCCGGCGATCGTGTTCCTGTCGATCCCGCTGTCGTTCCTGGGTGCGGCCGTCGGCCTCCTGGCGACCGGCTCGTTCCTCGGCTTCATGGCGACACTGGGCTTTCTCAGTCTCGCCGGCATCATCATCAACAACGCCATCGTCCTGATCGACGAGACGCAGGTCCAGATCGATGCCGGCAGGCATCCGTTCGAGGCGGTGGTCGAGGCCTCGGTCAGCCGGTTGCAGCCGGTGATGATGACCACGGCGACGACCATCCTCGGCCTGTTCACCCTGATGATCCCGCCGTCACCGCTGTTCTTCGCGATGGCGGTCGTGATCGCGGCCGGGTTGTCTGTCGGCACGTTGCTCACCCTCGTGGCCGTGCCGGTGCTCTATGCCATCTTCTTCCGGGTCCGCAAGCCGACGGGGGAGGCGGAAGCGGACTCCTCCGCCGCGCCCGTCCCGGCTGCGGCTCCAGCCCCGGCAGGATGAGACACCCCCGACCGCGACGGTCCCCGGGCTAACCGCCCGGGGACCCTTTGCGTTTGGGTGACGATCATCCGCGCCAAGTTCCGGCAGGAAGGGTAGACTGACGTTCTGCGGCCGCCCTCGCGGGCCGCCATGAATGTTCGGAGAGGCCGGCGCATGACAACCGACACCTTGAGCCCGCCCGCTCCGGCGCAGACCTCGATCCTGCCGATCCTGTCCGTCAACTTCGTCGGCACGCTCGGTTTCAGCATTGTGGTGCCGTTCATGGTGTTCCTGGTCGCGAAGTGGGGCGGCAATGCCATCGTCTACGGCGCGCTGGCCGCGACCTATTCGGCCTTCCAGCTGATCGGCGCCCCGATCCTCGGCCGCTGGTCGGACCGTATCGGCCGCCGCCGGGTCCTGCTCCTGAGCCAGCTCGGCACGCTCGCCTCCTGGCTTGTCTTCCTGACCGCCTTCGTCCTGCCGGTCCATGCGCTGGCCGAGATCGACTCCGCGCTGCTCGGCCAGTTCACCGTGACCCTGCCGCTCATCGTCCTGTTCGTGGCCCGCGCCGCCGACGGTCTCACGGGCGGCAACGTCTCGGTCGCCAACGCCTACCTTGCCGACATCACCAGCGACAGCGACCGGACCCGGAATTTCGGCCGTATGGCGATCTCGACCAATGTCGGCTTCGTCGCCGGCCCGGCGCTTGCCGGTCTCCTGGGGGCGACCGTGTTCGGCGAGATCCTGCCCGTGATGACCGCACTCCTGATCTCCGTCGTTGCCAGCCTCCTGATCGCCTTCGGGCTGAAGGAGAGCCGGCCGGATGTTCTCGATGCCAAGCCGGGCATGCCCAATGCCTGCAAGGTGTTCGGTCAGGAGACCAAGGAATGCTACCGCCTGCGCGGCCGCGATGAGATCTCGACCGCCGACATCCTCCGCCTGCCGCACATGCCGGTGCTGCTCGCCGTCAACTTCCTGGTCATGCTGGGTTTCAGTTTCTTCTATATCGCTTTCCCGACCCATGCCGCGCTCGGCCTGAACTGGACCGTGACCGACACGGGGACCTACTTCGCGGTGCTTAGCCTATGGATGGTGATTGTCCAGGGACCGCTGCTCGCGCGGCTCTCGAAGGCGGTTCCGGAAGCCCTGCTGCTCACCGGCGGCAGTATCGTCCTGGCCCTGGGCTTCGGGCTCCTGCTCTGGGACGAGCTTGGCATGATCTATGCCGGTGCCGCCCTGATCGCGCTCGGCAACGGGCTGATGTGGCCGACCTTCATGGCCGTGCTGTCCAGGCGCGCGGGCAAGCACTACCAGGGCGCGGTGCAGGGTTTCGCCAGCAGCTCGGGCGCGGCCGCGAGCATCGTCGGCCTGATCGGCGGCGGCCTGCTCTATACGTGGGCCGGCCCGTGGGTCTTTGTCCATTCCGCGAGCATCATCGCCGTCGTGGCAGTCCTCGCGGCGGTCATCGGATCGCGTGCGGTGCCGGCGGCCGAAGAGGGGGCGTAGTGTGAATGCTGCAATACCTGTTTGATCTGCAGCTCTGGGTCCGGGACGTTCTCGTCGCCCACATGGACAAGGCGGCCGGCGGCGACTGGCTCATGCTGGCCGCCATCCTGCCGCTCGGCATCGCATTCGGGGCGCTGCACGCGCTGACACCGGGGCACAGCAAGACGGTGCTTGCCTCCTATCTGCTCGGCTCCGGCAAGGGCGCAACGAAGAGCTTAGGTATAGCGGGTCTGCTGTCGGTCACCCATGTCGGCATGGCCGTGATCCTTGCCCTTGTCGGCATGGCGCTTGTCACCAAGACGCTTGTGGGCGCGGGCCGGGCACCGTCGCTCGAGGCCGTCAGCCGCGGCATTATCATCCTCATCGGGCTCTGGCTCTGCGTCCGTGCGGTCTGGCAGACGCGCGGCGTCAAGCACGAGGGCAACTGGTTCGGCGTCATCGCCGGGCTCATTCCCTGTCCGCTCACCCTGTTCGTGATGATCGCGTCCCTGCGCAAGGGAATCGTGGAAATCGGGCTGATGTGGTCGGTGGCCATGGCGGGCGGCGTGATGGTGACGCTCGGGATTACGGCGCTCCTGGCGGTGTTCGCGCGGCGGACCCTCCTGCGGCTGGTTGACGCCCACGGCGATCGCGTGAACCGCATCTCCAGAGGCGTCGAGTTCGCGGCCGGACTGATCCTGGTCGTCGTGGCGGTCCGGGAATTGCCCGTTTAACCCGTCAATGGACACTGTGTTTGTTGTCATTCTTGGCCGAGCCGTGAGGCGAGGCCGAGAATCCAATGGCATTTGCTGCAGTACATCGACGGGATAAGTGGATCCTCGGCCTCACGTCCGTTCGGCCAAGGATGACGAAGGAGGAAGGATTGCGTTCCCCGATTAGCCGCCTTCACACAGAAACGCACTGAGGTCGGTCGTCGGTGGTTCGAACGGGATCTGGTACATCATGTCGTCCACATAACCCCGGTGATAGGTCGCGTGCTGGACCACATGGAGAATGATCTCGCCTCGCGTCATTCGCCCGTCCGTGCCCGATACGAATTTGAACCGGACCGGTCTTTCGAGGTCTTCCGGTGTCTGGGCTTCCGCGAACTCCACCCACCACGCGTTCAGGGCACGGGCATTGTCCCTGAGCGCGTCGAGCGCGGGCGCCGTGTCTTCGGTCCGCCTGGAAAATCCGTGATCGCTTCCCTCCAGATGCGCGCGGAATATTTCGTCGACGATCTGGACATGGTGCAGCGTGCGCGCGATCGAACCGAAGGTGGTCGGTCGCTTCTTGATCAATTCCCGCTCCGGGACATCTGATGCCGCGGCATATGTCAGATCGTCGGCCCAGGCCTTGTAGCGGGTCATCATCCGGACGAGTTCGCGCGACATCAGTACTGTCCGGCCGCGAGCCTGTCCGCAAGGTAGGCTCCGGCATCGGGATCGGGGGCAAGCATGGTGCGCACCCAGGCCTGACGCTCGTGTTCCACGACGATGCCTTCCCAGACGCAGGCGTTGATGCGCCGCTCCTCCACGGGACTGAAACGCCACGGCGGCTGACCCTCCGCGTGCCACCTGAGCGTGCAGAAGACGGAATCGAATGCCCACCAGTAGAACAGGAGCCAGATGCCGGCCTCTCCGTGGTGCAAGACGGCGAAGCCGAGCGAGTGGTGGTGGCCGAGATCCGCGACGGTGCCCGAGGTTGAGCCGACGCTTGCGCGCGCGGCATCGGTCAATGCCGGATCCGGCCGGGCCGCGGTGACGTCCGCGGAGATCCAGTAGGGCTTGACCGTGAAATCCCCGATCCGCCAGAGATCCAGCGGGGCAAACGTGCGCGGTTTGTACGGCAGGATGTGGTCCCGATTGGTGGTTCCGGCAAGTGCGCCGGCACTCGAATCCGATGACGAGCGGACGCCTTCCGTATCGGTCATCGACGCGTCTCCTTGTCTGACACTATCCGGAATGATCGTGCCGAGACTAGCATCGATGCCATTCGTCGTGCATCTCCGGTTCTGTTGTCCCCGGGCACAAACCGAGGGCCGTGCAAATTGCAGATGCTCGTGTCGGCGCTCGAGCCTGACAGGAAGGAAAATCACGTTTCCCGGAAGCCCGTCAGGGCTGTCCGGGATCGCTTAAAACAGGGGTCTGCGCTTCCGAAATCCCGGATTTGCGGCGCACCGTTTCTCGCCGCACCGCGTCCGGGAAACGGTGTTACCCGTTGCTATAGGAATACAGGAACCGGGCCGCTGTGAACGTGGTCTCGGACAGACTGGTCCATGCCACGGCTTCGGTGCGGTAATTCAGAACGTTGTCGAGAACCCTCCGGCTCAGGGGGTCGGTCGACGCCAGGTCGTTGACCACCTTGTCGGCGAGCGTCGAGAATCCGGCGAGCACGGACTCCGGGAACTGTTTCAGGATGACACCGTGCTTCTTCACGAGCGTCGTCAGCGATGCATTGTTTCGCGCGACGAACTCGCTCAGCACCAGCTGGTTGACCGCGACGTTGGCGGCTTCGACGACTGCCTTCATGTCGGCGGGCAGTTTTTCCCATTCCCGGATGTTGATGAAATTGTCGAGCGTCGTTCCCGGCTCGTGCCAGCCCGGGTAATAGTAGTACTTCGCCTTCTTGTAGATCCCGAAGGCCAGGTCGTTGTAGGGCCCGACCCATTCCGTCGCGTCGATCGAACCCTGTTCCATGGCGCCGAGGATCTCCGAGCCCGGCAGGTTCACAACCTCGCCGCCGGCTTCCTTGACCACTTCGCCGCCGAGGCCGGGAATGCGCATCCTCAGACCCCGATAATCGGCCAGGCTGTTGATTTCCTTGTTGAACCAGCCGCCCATCTGGACGCCGGTATTACCGGAGATGAAGTACTTGCAGCCCATTTCCCTGTACATTTCGTCAGCGAGCTGCTGGCCGCCACCGAACTGGATCCAGCCGTTCTGTTCCTGCGCGGTCATGCCGTAGGGGTAGGCGGAAAGGAAGGCCAGCGCCGGCAATTTGTTGCGCCAGTAGTAGGGTGTGCCGTGGCCCATCTCCACGTCGCCGCCGATCACTGCGTCCATGGACTCGAACGGCTTCACCAACTGGCCGCCGCCGAACACCTTGACCTTGAGCTTGCCCTGGGTGCCGCGTTCGATGAACTTCGCGAGCAGTTCCGCGCCCGTACCGAGGCCCGGAAAGTTCTTGGGCCAGGTCGTGACCATGCGCCATTCCCGCAAGCCCTGCGAGATTGCCGGTGTCGCAAGGCCTGCGGCCGCCGCGCCGGCAACCCCCGTTGCTGTTGCTTTTTTCAGGAATGATCGCCGTTTCATCACGCTCTATTACTCCGCTGACTATCTCCGCGCCGGATTTCGCCGGGCACCCCGCGGGACTGACCGCCTTGCAGCGCCGTTTGCGCCGCATTGTCGCTGGCTGGTTCAGATACCCCCGAAACTCTAGGTTTCTCTTTCATTTTTCGATGTTCGGCACGGGTCCGGATAAATGCGATTCAGCCGAATCGTGCCACAGACAGAACATAATGTTCTGCACAATGAGCATCCAACACCCGAAATGTGGTGAGTTTTTGTTGAGAAGGGAGCGTAATCCCCGTGAACCGTGTTTTTCCGACTATTCTCGCTCTTCTGTTCGGCTTTTCTGCGGCATTCATTTGGCCCGGCACCCCGGCCCGGGCCCAGCAGGCGCAAGCTGATGACACGGAGAGACTTCGACAGGACATCAACGCCGGCACTGTGCGGATCCTCACCGCCGGCGTCGACAGCGCCCATCTGATCCATGAAGTTGCGATGACGCTCAACAAGACCGGCAGTATGAGGGTGCTGCCGATCCTTGGCGATGGCGGCGTTCAGAACGTCAACGATGTCCTGTATCTGCGCGGGATCGACATGGCGCTGGTGCGGTTCGATGTGCTCGATCTGCTGCGCGTGCAGGCGACTTACGGAAAGATCGAAAGGAAGGTCCGTTATGTCGCGAAGCTTTTTGACGAGGAAATCCATATCGTCACCCGGCGCAGCGTCCGCGACATTCGGCAGCTGGCCGGTCTGCGGGTGAATTTCGGCGATCCGGGCAGCGGCACGTTCGAGCGTGCCGACCGGATCTTCCGTGCATTCGGCGTGCAGGTGGTACCGGCATCCTTCGATCCGCCGCAGGCGCTGCGGAAAGTTGCAAGCGGAGAGATCGCCGCCACCGTCCATGTCAGCGCGAAGCCTTCGCCGCTGATCCGCCAGATCGCTCAGGCCGACGATCTGCATCTTCTGCCGCTGCCGCCGGCCGGTGGTCTCGGCAACATCTATAAGACGTCGAAGCTGACCAGCGCCGAATATCCCAATCTCATAGGGGAGGGGGCGAGCGTCGACACGCTCTCGGTGGAAACCGTCCTCGTGGTCTACAACTGGGACAAGCCCAACGAGCGCGCCGAAAAGGTGGCGCGCTTCGTCGAGGCCTTTTTCGAGCAACTCGGAGACATCCAGCAGCCCTACCGGCATCCGAAATGGCAGCAGGTGGCGCTGTTGTCCGACGTGCCGGGGTGGCGCCGCCTGCAGGTCGCCCGCGACTGGGTGTCGGCACGCGTCGCGCGCCAGCGACGCGAGGATGAACAGGTGGTGTCGGCTGCGGCGGCACCATTGCGCCGTCAGTTCGAGAAGTTTCTGGATACGTTGAGCCAGCAGGCGAGGGCGCGGGAGGCGGCCGCGCGCGTCCAGCAGCGGCCGGCGCCGGCATCGGCGGTCCCCGAACGGCAACGGCAGGCACCGGGTGTCAACAACCAGCAGCTCCAGGAGCTGCTGACCGACTTCCTGCGCTGGCGCGAACGCCAGACGCAGTAACGGGGCCCGAACTCTGCAAAGCTGTCATCCTCGCCGGAGCAATTGCGACGGCGGGAACGACAGCCGAACGCCGTCCTCTTTGCGTTCTCTGATCGGGTTGATGGGAGATCGTTGGAAAACAATAGGTCTTGCCGGGCGTGACCCGGCATCCGGCCCGGAACCGTGAGATCGCGTGCGACGCTGGACCCCGCATCAAGTGCGGGGTGACATGGGGTGGTGTGGCGCCATGCCCGTTAACTGTCATGCCGGGCTTGACCCGGCATCCAGCTTGAAATCGAAGCAGTGCGTGTGACGCTGGACCCCGCATCAGGTGCCGGGTGACATGGGGAGATGTGGCGCCATGCGCCTGAACTGTCTTTCCGGGCCTGATCCGAGGGTCTGAGGCCGGTCGCAAGATGCTCGTGTCGAGCACGAGCATGACAAGCGTATGTAGTGCCGACGTATTCTACCGCAGACCCAGCGCCTGGGCGCGGCGGCGGAAGCGGCGCTCGTTGGCGATGCGTGGCAGGGCCGGTTCCGAGGCAACCCAGCCAGCATGCCACCAGCCCTGATCTGTGACTGACTCGAAAGCCTCGACGGCGACATCGAGTTCGCCCAGTTCCGACGCAGCGACGAAACGGAAGAAGTCCATCAGCGAATGTTCTCCCGGATTCTGCGCGAGAGCGGCGGCAGCGTCGTCCTTTCGACCGACCTGGTTGAGCAGGGCCGCACGGATCATCTGAGCCCGTGACTGGCCGGGATCATGGCGCAGGTTTTCATCGACCCGGTCGAGCGCCAGCGAAGCATTGCGCACCGCGCGCTCCGGATCGATCCGGACTGCGGCCCGTGCTGCAACGTAAAGCGAGCGGTAGTCTTCGGGGATGAGAACGCCGCCGCGTTCACCCATGGTCGTGGCGCCGAGATAATCTCCGCAGGCAAACAGGGACGCTGCGCAGAGATAATGCGCGATACCGTCATTCGGATCACACGCGATCGCCCTCGAAAACGCGTTACGGGAATCTTCAGCAAGTCCAAGTGCGCCGTACATGAAGCCCAGGGCCGTGTGGCCGATGCTCAGGTTCGGATCGAGCTCCAGCGCCCTGTGGGCGTGGTGACAGGCCGTCTCGACCGACGTTGCCGCGCGCTCCACGTAAAGATGCTCGAACACGAGCGCCAGCGCATATTCCGCATGCGCCATCGCAAATTCCGGACCGGCCTCGACGGCGGCCAGGGTCAGTTCTGCGGAGCGTTCGTAGGCGCGGAGGCTGCCGCGCGCCACCGTGCGCCGCGCCTCGAGGCAGTACATGTAGGCGTCGAGTGAAAACCCTCCGGCATGCGCGCCGTGACTCAGGACTTCTATGTCGTCGCGCCGCAGGGCACCCGGCTTCAGACGGTAGCCCGACTTGTGCACGGTCTCGATCAGACGGGCAGGGCCAGCCTTGTCGTCAAGCGTTCTCCGCAGCTCGGCGATGGCGGCGGTGAGCGACTCCTCGCACACCGTGACGTCGGGCCATATGGCATGAAACAGTTCGTCGCGCTTGACGACCGCGCCGTCCGCTTCGGCCAGCACGAGCAGTGCGCGCATGGCCCTTGGCGACAGTCTGCGGCGCAGGGCACCGTTGAACACGTCGCGCGATACCGGATCGACGCGCCAGAGCCCAAGGCGGAAGGAGTGTTCTTCAAGGCCGCCCGTCCGGGCGAGCCGTTGCTGTCTGAAATATGCCGTCCCGGACGAGGCCATGTCATTTTCTCCCTTCGGCGGCATGCCGCCGTTTCGTCCCCGGATCAACGGACCGGTTACTGCACCGGGGAAGGCGGGAATGTGGGATTAATCACAGTTCAATTAAACAGCCTTTGTGATCACAATATTGTGTGCGGCAAAGGACGTTGATTGGGGCCGACATCGCAATCCACCGGCATTCTCACCGCATGTCCTGCCGGACAAGCGCAAGCGAGATCCGGCATCCAGCCCGAAACCGAAAGACTGTGTGTGACGCTGGACCCCGCGTCAGGCGCGGGGTGACATGGGGAGATTTGGCACCATGCCCCTGAACTGTCATGGCGGACAAGCGCAACGTGATCCGGAATTCATCCTGTCTCAAGCGCGGGTGCCTGACCGCGCCGGATCTCGCTCACGCTCTTGCGGGGGACAAAGGATGTGAGATGCAGAGCACCCGTTTCCCTGGCTCCGACCAGGGACCCATTTATCGGTGCTTCAGGCCGCAGCAAATGCCAATTAGCCCCGGCGCGATGGCCGGGGAACGCACAACGCGTTTCCCCGACAGCCCTTGCCGGGTTCCGGGAAGCAGAAACGCCGGTCAGAGGGTGTCGATCGGGATCTTCAGGTATCTCGTGCCGTTGTCCTCGGCCGGCGGGAATTCTCCGCCGCGCATGTTGACCTGGACCGACGGGATGATCAGCTTCGGCATGGACAGGCTGGCGTCGCGCGTGGTGCGCATTTCGACGAACTCGTCCTCGCTGACCCCGTCGCGCACATGCACGTTGTTCTCGCGCTGCTCGGAAACCGTGGTCTCCCAGGCGAACTCGTCGCGGCCCGGAGCCTTGTAATCGTGACACATGAAGAGCCGTGTCTCCGGTGGCAGCGACAGCACTTTCCTGATCGATCTGAAGAGTTCGCGGGCACAGCCGCCGGGGAAGTCGGCCCGCGCGGTGCCGAAGTCGGGCATGAACAGGGTATCTCCGACAAATGCCGCGTCGCCGATGTGATAGGTCATGCAGGCCGGCGTATGCCCGGGCGTGTGAATGACGTCGGCCTGGAGATTGCCGATCTTGAATGTGTCTCCGTCTTTCAGAAGTACGTCGAACTGGCTGCCGTCCATCTGGAACTCGGTGCCGGCATTGAACACCTTTCCGAAAATCTCCTGAACGTCGACGATGTGTTCACCAATACCGATCTTTGACCCGAACGCGTCGCGCACGTAAGGCGCCGCGGACAGATGGTCGGCATGTACATGGGTCTCAAGCACCCATTCGACGTCGAGATTCTGCTCCCTGACACGTTCGATCATCGCATCGGCGGTCTGCGTGCCCGTCCGGCCCGAGGCATGGCAAAAGTCGAGCACGGAATCGACGATCGCGCAGGCGTTCGACGTCGGGTCCCGCACAATGTAGCTGACCGTATTGGACTCCGGGTGAAAGAAGCCCTCTACAGCGGGCTGCACCTTGGGTGACTCTGCGGCTACGGCTTGAGACATGCTTCGGTCCTTCAGCGGATCTGGATCTTCTCCTACCAATATAGAGCATTCCTGCGCCGATTCACGCGTCAGCTGAGTTTTGGCGGCAATCGGTCGCTTCCAGGCGATTCGCACGCTCTATGCTGATGCGTGCGGCGGCGGTTCGGACCCAAGTGTGAATTTGACCGCGGCCATGTGGAGAGTAATATCAGGTTCGCCGCCGGAGCCTGCTGTCCGGAGCGCGGCGGCAAGATACGAAAAAGCGTTGGTGGAACCGCTTTAGATGCTTCCGGTGAGCTACGATCCCGCGTTCGTTGTCGCGTCCGTACTGGTCGCGATCATGGCGTCGTTTACCGGACTCCGTCTCGCCAGCGGCCTTGGACAGCTTGACCCCGCCCGGCGCAAGCCGGAAATCGCCAAGGCGGCGATTGCACTCGGCGGCGGCATCTGGTCGATGCATTTCGTCGCGCATGCTGGCGGTCCTGCGCCTGCCGATCGCTCTTCTACTACGAGTGCGCTCGATCACGCTTGGCCTCCGTGCCCTCATCGCCATACTCCTGATCGTCGCCCTGGCTGATCGTCCTGCACTTCTGCGATTTCACGGCGCGGACCAAGACCGGTCATCGCTGAGCGTACTCATGGGCGCTGGTGGGCGCCGTGCATCCTGGCAATGCACTATATCGGGATGGCGGGCGATCGGCAGCAACTGCATCGCCCCCTCTACACCCCGCTCGGGGTTGTCGGCTCGTCGACGCTGATCTCGCGATCGGGTCTTTGCATTTGCGCGCTTCTCGGCTTGCCTATCAGAAGGGAACGGTCAAACCGGAGCATTGTGCATCGGCACGCGTCATGCTTCGGCACGGCGGTTTCGGCGATGCACTACACCGCCATGATCTACACGCGCTTCTCCCTCGCGGTGGAAGTTGTGCTGATCGAGGACCCGGTGCTATCGACCGGCAATCTGGCGCTCCTGGTTTCACTGTCGGCCTTCATCATCTGCGGGCTGTTCCTGCTGACAGCGATCCCCGTGGAGAGGAGCGGCGCTGCAAACACACCCGGTTCCATGGAACCGCAGCCGATCCTTGCCAACGGAGACGGAGCCCATCTGGTCGAGCCGGACGCAGTGAGCGTGCAGAGTACTGCCGCGGCGGCGGCGCAAGATGCAGAGGCGGATGCGGAGCGTGCCACAGGCGATCAGGCCATGCGCCACAACCGGCTGCCCTATCAGCAGAACAACACGACGCGGTTTATTCAGGCCGACAGCGTGGTTGCCGTGAAGGCCGACGGCCACTATACGCGCATACAGAACAAGACCGAGGAGTATTTCTGTCCCTGGCCGATCTCGAGGGTCGAGGATCACCTCGATGCGGACATGTTCCTGCGGACCCACCGCAGCTATCTTGTCAACGTCGAACACATCGCCGGCTTCAGCAAGTCAGGAGACAAGGCATTCTGTGTCATGGACGCCGACGATGAGTGCAGGATTCCCGTAAGCCGGTCCCGCGTGCCGCAGATCAAGCAGATTCTCGGTCTGGATTGATCCGAAGCCGCAATTCATGCGCTGAGCACGCAATTCGTGCAGCAAGGTCCGACCCCGTTCATTGTTACTCCGCAAAGCGGCTGAGTGGGCCGTAGTGTCCGCGAAAAGCGCTCGCGGAGGAAACAATGATACCCGGACAATTTGAATATCATCGCCCGTCATCGGTCGATGAGACCGTAGGCCTGTTGAACAGCCTGGGCGAGGATGCCCGTGTGGTTGCGGGCGGCCATAGTCTGATCCCGATGATGAAGCTGCGGATGGCCCAGCCCGAACACCTGATCGATTTGCAGGACGTCAACGAGCTCAGCTACATCCGCGAAGATGGAGATATGCTGGCCATCGGCGCCACCACGACCCAGACCGAAGTCATCGCGTCGGCACTTCTGGGCGACAAATGCCCGATCCTGAGGGAAACCGCTCTCCAGATCGCGGATCCGCAGGTGCGCAACTGCGGCACGCTCGGCGGCAACGTCGCGAACGGCGATCCCGGCAATGACATGCCCGCCGTGATGCAGGCGCTCGATGCGGTGTATGTGCTCAGGGGGCCGTCCGGTGAACGCGAGGTTGCGGCACGCGATTTCTACGAGGCCGCCTTCTTCACGGTCCTTGAAGAGAACGAGCTGCTGACCGGCGTGAAGATCCCGACGCCGGCTTCCGGACATGGTGCCGCCTACGAGAAGCAGAAACGCAAGATCGGCGATTATGCGACAGCCGCGGCAGCGGTCATTCTCTCCATGAGCGGCGGTTCCTGTTCGGCAGCCTCGATTGCGCTCACGAATGTCGGAGACACGCCGCTCTACGCTGAAGCGGCCGCACAGGCTCTCGTCGGAACGGCGCTTGACGACGCCGCCATCGCCGCTGCCGCATCGGCCGCCATGGCCATCACCGCGCCGGCGGCGGATGGACGGGGACCGGCAGACTTCCGCACCAGAGTTGCCGGCGTCATGGTTCGCCGCGCCATCGGAACCGCTCGCGACCGTGCGTCGTCCTAGAGATTAGAACCAATTCAGGAAACACCCATGAGCAAGATGCATGTGAAAATGACCGTGAACGGTCGCGAGGTCGAGGGACTCGCCGAACCGCGCACGCTGCTGATCCACTTCCTCCGCGAGGATCTGGAACTGACCGGCCCGCATATCGGCTGCGAGACCAGCCATTGCGGCGCCTGTACCGTCGACCTGAATGGCAAGTCGGTAAAGTCCTGCACGGTCTTCGTCGCCCAGGCAAACGGTGCCGATGTCACCACGATCGAGGGCATCGCCAATCCCGACGGCACGCTGCACGCGCTTCAGGAGGCTTTCCGCGAGCACCACGGCCTGCAGTGCGGCTTCTGTACGCCCGGCATGATCACCCGGGCCTACCGTCTCTTGCAGGAGAACCCTGATCCGACCGAAGAGGAAATCCGCTACGGCATTTCCGGCAACCTGTGCCGCTGCACCGGCTACCAGAACATCGTCAAGGCGGTTCAGGCGGCCGCCAATCAGCTCAATTCCGCCAAGGAGGCTGCAGAATGAACGTTCAGGTGCCGACCGCCGAAGAGCGGGCAGAAAAACTTCAGGGCCTCGGGTCTTCGCGCAAGCGCGTCGAGGACGCCCGGTTCACACAAGGCAAGGGCAACTACGTTGACGACCTCAAGCTGCCGGGCATGCTGTTCGGCGACTTCGTCCGGTCGCCCTACGGCCATGCGCGGATCA
This sequence comes from Hyphomicrobiales bacterium, assembly GCA_965275905.1. GTDB lineage: Bacteria > Pseudomonadota > Alphaproteobacteria > Rhizobiales > JAJFHC01 > CBDAQD01. The sequence continues at coordinate 169,492 of CBDHYJ010000035.1, forward strand.
AGTCGATCAACGCGGAAGCCGCCCTTGCGCTTCCGGGTGTCGCTGCCGTGATCACGGCCGAGGATCTCAAACCGCTCAATCTGGACTACATGCCCACGCTTGCGGGCGACGTCCAGGCGGTGCTCGCCGGCGACAAGGTGCTGTTCCAGGGCCAGGAGGTGGCCTTTGTCGTTGCCGAAAACCGGTACATTGCGGCCGATGCCGTGGACCTGGTCGAAGTCGATTACGAGGAGCTTCCCGCTCTGGTTGATCCGCGCAAGGCCATGGACGACGATGCTCCCGTGCTGCGCGAGGATATCGCCGACAAGATGGAAGGCGCACACGGTCCACGCAAGCACAAGAACCATATCTTCACGTGGGAAGCCGGTGATCCGGACGACACCGCGAGGGCGCTGGAGGGCGCAGAGGTCGTTGCGACCGAGGAGATCACCTACCAGCGCGTGCATCCCTGTCCGCTGGAGACCTGCGGCTGCGTGGCTTCCATGGACAAGATCAACGGCAAGCTGACCGTCTGGGGGACGTTCCAGGCGCCGCACGCCGTGCGCACGGTGGCATCTCTGATCTCGACAATTCCTGAGCACAACATCCGGATCATCTCGCCGGACATTGGCGGCGGCTTCGGCAACAAGGTCGGCGTCTATCCGGGATATATCTGCGCGATCGTCGCATCGATCGTTACGGGCGTGCCGATCAAGTGGGTCGAGGACCGCATCGAGAACCTGTCTTCAACCGCATTCGCCCGCGATTATCACATGACGGGCGAGATCGCGGCGACCAGAGACGGCAAGATCACGGGACTGCGTTGTCATGTGCTTGCCGATCACGGCGCGTTTGACGCCTGCGCGGACCCGACAAAGTTCCCGGCAGGTTTCATGAACATCTGCACGGGCTCGTATGACATTCCCGTCGCCTATCTTTCAGTCGACGGGGTCTACACCAACAAGGCCCCGGGCGGCGTCGCCTACCGCTGCTCGTTCCGGGTGACCGAGGCGTCCTACTTCATCGAGCGCATGATCGACGTGCTGGCCCGCAAGCTCGACATGGATCCGGCCGAGCTGAGGATCAAGAACTTCATCAAGGCCGAGCAGTTTCCCTATACCTCAGCGCTCGGCTGGGAATACGACAGCGGCGACTATCACACCGCCATGGAGAAGGCGCTCCAGACGGTCGACTATGAAGCATTGCGTGCCGAGCAGAAGGCGAACCGCGAGGCCTTTGCCCGTGGCGAAACCCGTAATCTCATGGGGATCGGCGTGGCCTTCTTCACGGAAATCGTCGGTGCTGGCCCCGTGAAGAACTGCGACATTCTGGGGTTGGGCATGTTTGACTCTTGCGAGATCCGCATTCACCCGACCGGCAGTGCGATCACCCGGCTTGGAACCATATCGCAGGGCCAGGGCCACGCCACCACCTTCGCGCAGATCCTCGCCAGCGAGATCGGCCTGCCCGCCGAGAACATCACGGTGGAGGAGGGCGATACGGACACCGCGCCCTATGGTCTGGGGACCTACGGATCGCGATCAACACCTGTGGCCGGGGCAGCCACGGCAATGGCGGGTCGGAAAATCCGTGCCAAGGCACAGATGATCGCCGCCTACCTTCTTGAGGTGCACGACGACGACCTCGAATGGGATGTCGACCGCTTTGTCGTCAAGGGGGCGCCCGAGCGCCACAAGACCATGGCCGAGATCGCCTTCGCCGCCTACAACCAGGCGATCCCGGGCATCGAGCCGGGTCTCGAGGCGGTGAGCTACTATGACCCGCCCAACATGACCTATCCGTTCGGCGCCTATGTCTGCGTGGTCGACGTCGATGTCGACACCGGCGTCACCGACGTCCGGCGGTTCTACGCCCTCGACGACTGCGGTACGCGCATCAACCCGATGATCATCGAAGGCCAGGTCCACGGCGGCCTGACCGAGGCGCTCGCCATCGCCATGGGCCAGGAGATCGCCTATGACGAGGTCGGCAACGTATCCGGCGCGAGCCTGATGGACTTCTACCTGCCGACGGCGGTCGAAACGCCGGTCTGGGAGACCGATCATACGGTCACACCGTCGCCCCATCACCCGATCGGGGCCAAGGGTGTCGGCGAGTCTCCGAATGTCGGTGGCGTTTCCGCGTTCTCCAATGCGGTGAACGATGCCTTCGCGCATGCCGGATTGACACACACCCAGATGCCGCATGACCATTGGCGGGTATGGAAGACGGCCGAGAGCCTCGGGCTGACGGAGTAGGGAACAGACAGGCGGAGCCCGGCGCGCCGGCTGCGCCGGGTCTTCGTACGTCCTGTTTCACCGGGTGAGAGATGACCGATCTGCAGGTATTGAAGGACCGCCTTGAGGCCGTCGGATACATCGCCGACGACACGATTGCGGTCGCGCTGGACCTGGCAGTCCGGCTGCAGCGCCCCTTGCTGCTGGAAGGCGCGGCCGGCGTCGGCAAGACGGAGGTGGCAAAAGCGCTGGCGCAGATCGAGAACACGCGCCTCATCCGGCTGCAGTGTTATGAGGGGCTGGACGCGAGTTCCGCGATCTACGAGTGGAACTACCAGCGCCAGCTTCTGGCCATCAAGGCCCACGAGCATTCCGATCTGAAAGCCGCCGAGGTCGAGGATCACATCTTCTCCGAAGAATACCTGCTGACGCGTCCGCTGCTCGAAGCCATTATGCAGGATCGCCCGCCGGTGCTCCTGATCGACGAGATCGACCGGGCAGACACGGAGTTCGAAGCGTTCCTTCTTGAACTGCTGTCCGACTTCCAGGTGACGATCCCCGAGCTCGGCACGATCGCGGCGAAGTCGACGCCGCACGTGATCCTGACGTCGAACAGCACGCGGGATCTGTCGGATGCGCTGCGCCGCCGCTGTCTTTATTCCCACGTCGAGTTCCCGGACATCGAGCGGGAGGTGGCCATCGTCCGCGCGCGGCTGCCCGATGTCGATGCGGCACTGGCGCAGCAGATCGTCGCGTTCGTGCAGGACCTCAGAAAAGAGGAGCTCGAAAAGACCCCGGGTATTGCCGAGACGCTGGACTGGGCGGCCGCGCTCGCCGGTCTCGATGTCAGGGACCTGTCGGGAGATCTTGAAAAGGTCCAGGCCAGCCTGATCTGCCTGCTGAAGACGGAACGGGACCTCAAGTCCGTGACGCGGGAAGTAACGGCGCGGATCGCCGGCCAGGCGGCGTGATATGGCGCCCGACCTCACGAATTCTGCGCCGCCGGCCTCCGGATCGATCCCGCACAAGGTGGCCGGCTTCGTCGATCATCTGCGCATGAACGGTTTTCCCCTGGGGCCGAGGGAGACCGAACTGGCGCTCAGGATCATGACCATCGAGAACGTCCTCGATGCCGGTCTCGCCCGTACCGCCCTGAAGACAGGTCTGTGCGGTGATCACGACCAATGGCAGCGTTTCGACGCCCTGTTCGAGGCCTACTGGTTCGCAAGGGGCAGGGCCCGGCAACGGGCGGCAAGGTCCGACACGCCCGGTTCTTCCAAGCCGTCGCGGCCCCGCATCTGGGACGCAACCGTGGACGCCGACCGGCTGGAACAGACGCCGGCCAAGGCTCAGGCGGAGGAGGGGGACGCGGAAGGCGCCGGCGGCAGCGCGATGAACCGCCTGGTGGGTGACCGGCGCGATCATCTGGCGCGCAAGGATCTGCGCTATGTGGTGGATCAGCAGGAAATGCGCGACGCCGAAATGCTGGCCTGGCGCATGGCGCGGGCATTGCGCATTCAGCGCAGCCGCCGACGGCGTTCGTTCAGGACCGGTGAGCAGCTCGACCTGCGCAGGATCATCCGCAAGAGCCTCGGCCATGGCGGCGAGCCGATCGAACTGGTGCACCGGCGCAGGCCGGAGCGGCCGGCAAAGGTCGTCGTCCTGCTCGACGTATCCGGTTCGATGCAGCAGTACAGCCGCTTCTTCCTGCAGTTCACGCGCGGACTTGTCGACCGCTGGCTGGAGGCCGATGCATTCGTGTTCCACACCCGCCTCCTGAACGTCTCGGATGCCTTGCGCGAGCGCGACCCCATGCGGGCCATGATGCGGCTCTCCCTCATGACAGAGGGGTTTGGCGGTGGCACCAGGATCGCCGGCAGCCTCAGGACGTTCAACTCCTATCATGCGGCCCGGACGCTCAATTCCCGATCCGTCGTGGTGATCCTGAGTGACGGCTATGATACGGATGAACCAGACGACCTCGCCCGCGAACTGGTCCGGTTGCGCCGCAAGGCAAAGCGGATCGTTTGGCTGAACCCGTTGCTCGGCTGGCGGGACTATGAACCCATCGCAAGGGCGATGACTGCGGCCATGCCGCACCTCGATTGTTTCGCGCCGGCGAGCACGCTTGAGGAACTGGCGGCCGTCGAGCCCATGCTGTCGCGACTGTAGGACCGGAAATGACCACGGACATTCTTGACCACATCGCGGAACTTCGAGCGAGGAATGAGGACTTCTGCCTCGTGACCGTCGTGCGTACGGAGAATGCCACCTCGGCGAAAGCCGGCGCCAAGGCCATTTTGACGGAAGGCGGCGAGTGGATCGGTTATGTCGGCGGTGCGTGCGTCAAGGGCGCGGCGGAGCGGACGGCGCGGGAAGCCCTTTCGGCAGGGGCACCGAAGCTGATCCGGGTGAAGCCGAAGGAAAACGTTGTCGAACAGCTTGATACGGACGGTGTCGAACTGCACAAGAGTTCCTGCCCGAGCGGCGGCACGGTGGAGCTCTTCATCGAGCCGACCCTGACGGCACCGCGCTGCATAATCTGCGGCAACTCTCCGGTCGCCGCTGCGCTTGTGGCCCTTTTGAATGCCATGGGCTACCGGACGATTCATGCAGCGCCGGTGAACGACGCTCACGCTTCCTCAAGCGCCGATCTGTACGTCGCAAGTTACGACTTCACCGACATTGGAATATCGCACCGCGACTTTATTGTTGTGGCAACCCAGGGCACGCGTGACCGCGAAGCGCTCAGGGCCGCCCTCGAGAGTGATGCGCATTTCGTGGCCTTCGTCGGCAGCCGCAGGAAGGCCGACACGCTCAAGGCCGTACTTGGCGAAAAAGGCCTGCCGGCGGATCGGATTGAACGTCTTCGCGCGCCGGCGGGTCTAGTACTCTG